>NZ_MKQD01000017.1 GCF_001913705.1 Thalassotalea sp. PP2-459
TTCTGTATAGCGTGATTTTTTCAT
This sequence comes from Thalassotalea sp. PP2-459, assembly GCF_001913705.1. Classification (GTDB taxonomy): domain Bacteria; phylum Pseudomonadota; class Gammaproteobacteria; order Enterobacterales; family Alteromonadaceae; genus Thalassotalea_C; species Thalassotalea_C hakodatensis. Next base: position 25 of record NZ_MKQD01000017.1, read on the forward strand.
AGTCGTCTCCTGCATTAATCATTACAGAAAACTCTAATTATGTCTGTCTCAGTTTAAGGGAAGTGGACAATCCTTTCTTAAAAAGCTACATCAAGACGAACGAGATGACCAAGCTAAATTTACCGAGTATTTGGGTATAGATAAGTTTAAGCTAAACAACTTATTGTCGACTATTGGAACGTCAAAATACTCGAATTTAAGCCGTGCCTATATGGAAATTCAAGAAGCCGACGAGGATGATGAAGGTTTTAAGGATGGTTATTATCTGTGTGTAGTGCTTAAAGGTAATAATTTCCCGCTTAATTTTTCGAACTTGTCGTCTGGACAGCAAAGTATGTTGATGCTTGAGTTGATCAGCGAATTGGTTCAAGCACATGCTAAATATAAGCAAAGCATTTTGTTATTTAACTTACAGGCAACCTCCTTTGATGATGCAACTTTTGGCAATTATCTGAAATTTTTAATGTCTAGTAACATAGATTTTCAAACAGTAATAACCAGTGTAAGAGAACCTAAATGTAAAGAAATTAAACTATTAAACCATTACTCATTAAATGGGAGTGTTACGAACGTTGCTATTCATCCCTGCAAGCACTAGTAGGCATATACAAGTCTTTTAAACGGAGCTTCTATATTTGACAAGTTCCGCCTCGCTACATTATAGCCAACTACTTTAGTCCGCTTGGAACGGCTTTGAAATTGCTTTCGTTCTAACACGAATCTGTCCAAAACGAGTTTACCCGACCGTACTTATTCACGCATAGCTGACTGTCAGTTCTCTTATGAACGAATTCACTTTATGCTGTGAACATTAATCGAATAATCAAATTTGCTTTGAATGCGTAACCAGAAATCGAATGGCATACCTGTGACGAGCTCTAGTTTCTTCGCGAAGTCTATACCAACACTCACTTTCTCATTCAAAAAATCGTCAAAAAGTTCATCGGATATATCTAGATTATCTATTACATATCGAACACTCATCCCCTTTGCCGTTGCCTTAAGCAAATACAGGCGCTCAAAACAAGGGTGCAATGCTTCCTTGTTTTGAGGGACATTGACAAAACCGCGACTCGTTTGCACATCAATAATTGTAGGGGTCGCAACTAATGTTTCAACATCTAGCCGTTCTGATTTATCTCCACGCTCAACACCAGGGTTTTTAAGTTGCGCCGTTTTAAATGGGTTTTCACACTGAGTTTTTTGATGTTTCATATTTAACCTACGAAGAATTTAGCGTTCGCTTATGAATGCCATGTCAATCACACCTTATCTATAAAGGCTTTGTATTGCTGAAAATAAACGGCAGTAACTTAACGGTGTTCCTCGCATCATCAAGGGCTCGATGGTGACTACCTTCAAATTCACACTGACATAATTCCAACGCTCTCGCTAAGCCAACAGGCTTTTTCAATTTGTTTACTTTTTTAAATATCTTTTTCAGATTCAACGCAGCGTCGGGAGAAAAATGCGGCAAATTTTGAGACGCGCAATCAATATTTATTTGAACTAAATCGTAGGCTCCCCAAGTTGCAAATAGCACCCTAGGAGTTTTTGAGTACCAGTGCAAAAAATCTGAAAAAACAATTTTAAAATTGTCGGAATTATCTAACTCTGACTGAGTTATTCCTGTTAGTTGACTACAGAAATTGCTGATTTGGGGGTGCCTTTGTGGCCTTACTAAAGCACTAAACTCGTCAATGATTTCTGAGGATTTTATGTCGACAACGACTGCGCCGAGCTCTATTATTTCTCGCTCTTCGGGCGGTATAGAGCCATCATGGCTGCAAGTGTGCTCTATGTCTACAATCATCATGAAATCATATGATTGCCGCATAACATCTAACGTCATATCGTTACATTCAATACCCATGGCATCACCTATAAAATTTTCGTTTATGCATGTACTCCCTACAACCAAGTTGCTTTGGGAAAAATTTCCTTTATTAACAATTGCGTACTACTGATTAAGTCTTTTTCACTAGCGGCCTGACGGCTCAACGTAATACTTACCTTACCCCTGCCGCCATGACCAACTAGAGCGTCACCGAAACCAGAGTCATATAGGATGTCATCAATGGCATCTATTGATAGCGCCGGTTCGCCAACACTGAATCTTAATTCAACTTCGTATACATCCACGTTAAGCCCCTCATTACAAAATACATTTAATAAATTCTTTTGCTTGAGCAGTAATCCGCTCGTCACTCAAACCTGACTCACGCAAAAGTCGCCAAATAGGAGGCTTTCTTGGGCTGTATTCAAACAGTGTTCGAGTGAGCCGGCGAATCTGGTATTCCTCAACCGTTTCTTGGTAACGATCCAGAAACATACTTGTAAGCGGTAATTTAGCTAGTCTCTTCTCTACGGTTGCTTTGTTGTTTAACTGCTGGATAAACCAAAGCTTTGATTGGCGAGGTAGATTGATATCGAACTCAGCTTCATTTCTAATGCTAATGAGTTGCTTCACAGTTGATAAATCGCGTGCATCCCAACACACTCTGTGTGTTTTGTTATTTATGTCTCGCTTGTACTTTTGATTTACGTTTACTAACCAATCGTGGTGATTGCGATATAGCCACATATAAAGCCCACCCAGTCGCTTCCTTGAGAGCTTTGCGCCAATTTTAATAACGCTTGTTAACCAATTACTTTTGGCTCTATCAGTCGCTTCTGAAGGCTGAAAAACAGCATGGGATGGCTGGCTGTATTTTGAAATTTCCCTCTCTTCACTTACTTCGTGCAGCACCTCGTTAATATCCAATGGATTGTCATAAAGTGAGGTCAGTAACACGATGTGTTCGAGATATGAAAAGGACTTCCGATGCTTCCTAGAAATGCAATGTAGCCAGCTATGCTCATTTGAAAAATCGAACAGGTTATTATCAAGTAACCAGGATTTAGGCCACTTGGCTAATACTCGTTCCTTTAGCGCTTCATAGCAGCAATATTTACCTTTATTACAGCGACAATCTTCTATGAGATGATGATAAAAATTAGTCCACTGTTGGAAGGAAGCGGATGGAAACTCCGGTCTATCCAGTAACGTTTCAATTACTGAGTCAAGCCGCTCATCAATAGCATTTTTCTCCAACGTGATTGCAAATGACTGTAGATGGCGTGATGCCGGATAAAGCTCATGACGATGCCGCTTATGATTAAAGTGATCTAGTGACTCCAAGTGACAGTTGTGCTTTTCACACGTAGATAAACCAACGACTTGATGTTTACGCTGCCAATATGACTCTTTTTGTTCGTTAAAACACATTGGGCAATACCGAATGGTATTTATTTTTGGAATTCTGCTAGCAGCCCATCCAGTGGCTAAATGAGGCCCTCCGTTAGCTTTTCCCCTCATCCATTCAATACAAGCATTTCTCTTATCCTCAGGGATAAATGGGGCATAAAGCGGGAACAATGTGTTTTGGTAAATAAGCTGAGTCGCAGATACCTGACCCATAAAGAACAGTTTGGCCAATTCATCTAAATGAGAAGGGAATTCAATAGTAGCAATTGCACATCGATTTTTTAATGTTAGCTCCAGCCAACCTTTGTGGCTGAAGCTACAGAAGTGCGCACTTGCGCGCGCTAAGACACTGTAAACTAGCTCATCTTCGTATGGATAGGGGAAGTTGAGCATTACCGTCTACCACTCGTTAAACCAGCTATCGCCAACATCATTACGGCCTTTAGATGCTTCGGACAATGCTGCTTCTATTTCATTGCGATCATTGTCATCAACTCTTCGCTTCGCGATTTGCCGATTAAGCTCACGCCCTTCAATGACTTGCTCTTTGTTGTCATTCAACCAAGTAACTGCTTTCTCCACTGCCTCACCAACGGAAATATCAGGAAACTGTTTAAAAATAGCGTTTGAAGCTTGTCTAGCAATATCCGCCTTAACCGATTGTTCTAGCAATGTATTGAATAACTGCGATCGCTTCGAGTTATCAACTTTATGCTTCTTCGATTCGGCTTCTTTCTGTAACTTAAACATTAAAGAAGCGACCGAAGGAAGCTGTAACCCTTCAAAAGACCTCAACGCTGTTTCGTCGTTGTTTTTCAACGCTTGTATTTGGCTCCGTATCAAACCAAACTCCTTTTTCTCAACCTGTTCAAGCAGGGCCGTAGTTACTGCTTCTTTCTGAGTGTAGAGAGCTGTTAACTGTGTCGCCATAAACAAACTAATTACTAGTTTTGGGATCCCCTGAGAAAGCTCAAACAACGTGTTTTTAAAGTCATCGGGGATCTGCTGTTTTCGCTGATTAACGACCTGATACTTCCAGAGCTCTGACGCAAATGCGTCCCAGTTTTCAAATGAAACTTCATTACCTTCTCTCTCACTATGTGTGAGTGGCAAAAGTTTCCAGTCCATAACGCCGGCTCCCAGCACATCAAAGGTAACCTTCGCATGGCTCTTGAATAAGTTTTCAGACTCAGCACTGCCACATAGTAAAATAGGAACGCTTGTAGTTGCAGATAACGAAATGATCTCGCTTATCAATTTGAGTGGGTCGTTCTTAGACAAGAACAGATTCTCGATGTTGTCGATCACAATTAACCCCACATGGAAGAGATCCAAGGCTGACTTTGCTGCAAACTTTAGCTCTGGTTCACTTCTCTTACGAAATGCATTGCTCATGACATCAGTTTTACTAACACGCTGTAAACTTTCGAACAATGCATAACATATCGACTTCAAGCTAGGATCAACAGGGCAATCCATAGCCACATATACGACTTGCGCTTTATTAAGTTTCTGATGTACGACGACTTGGTCATACAAACGCAACACCCTAGACAACGCTTTACTTTTTCCCTCGCCAGCAGAGCCTTTAACAAAAAGCAGGTTCGCTTTGCCACTTCGTTGCTCCATACAGGGAACATCTGAAATATTACGCGTGCGGTAACCTTGGCGAATCATCAAGTCGATTTTGTAAGCTAGTTCAAAGTGTTGCTCTGTTGGATAGAAAAAATCTTGCAACATCGAAACAAGATACTGCGCTCGCTCATGCGTTGATAGATTTTCAAATGAGCCGTAGTCCTTTTCAGGGCCTATTAGGCGATCTAACATATCCGACACACTAATCAGTTTAGGCAATGCTTCAATCAACTCATTGCCTTGATAGACTTGCAATAAGTCCATTTGATATTGGGCTTTTGGTAGTTCTTGCCAGTGACTGCCCACATTGGGTATTAAATCGGTTTGGTGCATAACATCAATTCCTTTTGTTCTTAAGTAGCTCAGCTACTTCTGGGTTATATAAAGCATCATCCTGATGCTCTTGGTGTTTTGAGCCCTCAACTGGCTCAAATATGCTGCCGCCTTGCATTCTTTCGCTACGCTCTTCAGCGAGTTCTGCTTTGCGATTTTCGGGAATGTCTCTTAGCCTTTCAGCGTCAGATTTAAGGTGGCTGTGCGGTTTTTTCCGCTTCAATTCCTTGATAAATTCATCTTTGCGTATTTCTCTAATAACAAGAGCTTCATTGTGTTTCTTTTTGGTTTTCTCGTCGGTTTTGCTGTTTGCACGCTGCAAAACCTTAACCTCTTGCAATGAACAGTTGCGATAATATCGACTTCGATCAGATAGATAGCACTGAACAAATTCAGGCTTCTTACCGGGTAGAATCAGCATAAGATTATTCATTGAAGAAGGATCAAAGATGCACTCAAGTTGGTCGTATGGTGCAATTGTGCGGTTTTTTCAAAGAATCCTAATTCTTCAAGACGCTCGCTCCAAAAGTACAAACCTTGAAAACAAAAACCCTTCACTGATGCAGTAGCCATTCCACGAGGTAACATAGTCAACAAGAAATTTTTCTTTGAGACGGTTCTCACAGTCCCCATGCGGTTTTTTATACCCCATCGCCACAGCGAAATTGGCGTAAGTGGTAAACCTGTTGGCATGTCATCATCACGGTCATAGCTATTTGATAAATCCGCTAATTGATTGTGAAGCAAGATCTCTTCAAGCACATATTCTCTGAGTTCTTCAATCGTCACGTTTGCAACCAAGCGACTGTCTTTTCCGCCTTGTTTCTTAGCTTTTGGCGGTTGAGCAATTCCGGGCAGATCATGTTCAAAACTTTTCTCGACGCTTTGTAATGCTCTTTCAATAATGCCATTCGCATCAGAGCCATAACTTCTCGACGTGGTGAACGTAACTCCAAAATTTTTTCTTAAAGTTTCTCCACGGTGAGTATAAAGCTCCCCTTTATCACCGGAAATTTTCTGGCATATGGCCACAGGCAATAAGCCATCAGGTACAGTTTCAAATCCTGCTTCGGTATATTCACTGGTTTTATCGGAAATTGCTGATGCAAACGCCAGCACATTAGAATAATAAGATGGATTTTCAAATCCGAGATACCAACCCATTACCATTCAAGAAAAAACATCCTTTACTAGGATGAGCGTGGGTTTACCTACAATTAACGAACGATCCTTTTTTGAAACGAGGTGAATTTTTGCTCTGGTTGCATCGGTACCAAATATGTCGGCTGGACCGTTAACTTCAGTGTTAACAGTCGAACGTTTAGCTTTAACATCCTTTTCATATTTGTGCTTATCAATACGTTGTTTGAGCACCTCGACTTCAATATAAGTCATTTCATAGTGCTGGCGAAGCTGATTAATTGTAGGAATATCCTCGTCAGCAATATCGCGGTAAAGCTTTTGGTATAGCGCTTGTAATTTTAAGTGCGTTTGCGCGAATGTTTTCCGCTGCGCCAAATAGTGCCTTTTTATAACTGTGTCAAAATGTTCTCGGGTTCGAGGTGTCACTGCTGCGATAGGTTTCTCATCACCAGTACCTTCCTTCCCCCTCCAAACTCGTGGTTTATTGCAATTTCTCGTCTTGCCACTTGCCCCGCTGTTACAGTATTTACCGATTAGCGCATTCGGCACGGCGCCTTTTAGCCAATATAAACGACAGATCTGCCACAGGAATTTCGCTTGCTTATTAAATTTAGACTTAGCGTCTTTAAACAACTCTTTCCGGCGAGATGAAATGTAAAATTCAGGATCTTCAACAATCTTTTGAATCACACTAAATCTTTGATCGCGTATAGCTTTATCGCTATCTGAAGCAAACTCTGCCGCAGCAACGTGCTCAAGGAATGGATCTTCAGTACGTATTAAATCAGCATCAAATGCCATTTCTTCCAAGCAATTCCGTTTATGTATTTCGGGCATTGCTCCTTTGTCATCCATATTAAATAAGACAACATGCTCGATAGGCAAAGCGAGTACTCGATACAACGTGCCACCCATTTTAAAAACATCATTAATCTGGAACATTAGCTAACTCGTCCCTACATAACTTTGCTTTTATTGAATGATATGTCGCGACCTTTGAGTCGTGTGAAGTAGACCATTAAGTCAAAAGTAAGATAGTGCTTCGCAAACAGCTGCCGCAAAAGCATCAAGCCATTACCTTCCTGTAACCTAGCCAGTTTGCTATTAAGCTCTAAGTACTCGGCAATATCGGCGAGCCGATCATTTGGGTATCGCGTGAAGAGTTCCATAAACTCAGCTGCAAACGCACGCAATAAATGTTCAGGTGTTTGGTACCATTGTGGTTGATGAAGCCATTGCAGGTTCTTCCTCAGATCAAGCGGAAAGTCCTTCTCAGTTTTAATAAGGAATTTAATACCTTGCTCTTCCCAATAGGCCTGCTCAATTTTGAGCTTTTCTAACACTCTGTCGTTATCGAGCTTTGATGTGGGCTTAATTTGCTCCGCTTCGATACGATCGGCGTAATGAACTACAAAGTCCGTTGTCATTACGATAGGAAATTCCCTTATTCTTGGATGAGTAAACGCAAACTCAGGTCGGTTCGCAATAGCTAGTGTCCTATTGCGATTGAGAGGATATTGCTCGTTGTAATCAATGACAGAGCAATCATTTTCAAGTTGATAAACTCTAGCGGCTTCGAGATCTGAAAAAGCGGTAATTTCTCGCTTGAGTTTGAATGATGGGATACGGTGGCTTTTTCCTTCCGAAGGCACATCAAAAATCGTAAGCCAAGGCTTATAAGTCTCTTTTTGACCTTGCCCACGACCCTCTTTATCCCACTTTTCATACGTCCTTGCATTTTGAACATAGTTCGCCATCCGCTTTACCTCCAAATTTGAACGGAAACTGTAAAACCAGATTCAATCCTTGAATCATTAGCAGTTTTTACGTGATCAAATTATAGCAAAACAAGGATCTAAATGGATCTACAATAAGTCGTTAACTGATTGAATTACAAAACATAATCATTGTTTTTATTAAAAACTCAGTATGTTAGAAGGTTAAAAAATTTTCAAATCATGATGAAATAACAACATATATGTTGTTGGGCTGCTAAAAACTCAGCTATTCGCGATCATAAAATAACCGCTAGTTAGATCCTCTGATGATAGTCTTTGCATATTGTTGCTAAATTAGCTAATTTAGCTAAATGATAAAAACTAAGTCCTGATCATGTCTGAACAAACAATTTTTGAGCAAATTAAATTGGCACTCGCTGATGCACCACGCAATCAGTATACGGCTGAGTTACACCTGCAAATGATCAAATTCGCGGATGAACTAAAGCACATCACTTCAAAAGAATTCTGTGAAGGTGTAGGGCTTAAACAAAGTTTAGGAACAGAGTTCAGTAAGATGCGTAATTTAACTGCAAGGCTAAAAGCGGCTGGTCTTGATACACAGCTTATTTAAGGAAATTGGAGAAGGGAATGGCATCAGAAGCAGATACAAGAGCGAATTACATAGACCCAGCGTTAAAAGCCGCACATTGGCAACCAAATAATATTATTAGGGAACACTACTTTACCGATGGCCGCAAGCTTGCTGGCGGTGTTCGTGGTCGTCGTTGTTTCGTCGATTATCTGCTGCACAAAGACAATCGTTACCTTGCGGTTGTTGAAGCCAAAAAAGAGTCTGAGCACCCAACCAAAGGCCTTCAACAAGCCATAGACTATGCCAAAAAGCTACTCGTTCGTTTTGTTTATTCAAGCAACGGTAAGCAAACGTATGAGTTCGACTTGGAAACAGGCAAAGGTGATTACATTGAGTTTTATCCAACTCCTCAAGAGCTTGAGAAACGCTATGCTGGCGTTAATTCTGATCTAGGCCAGCAACTTCGTGATGTACCCTTTCACTTAGAAGGCGCAATGCAGCCACGCTACTACCAAGAATTGGCGGTACATGCTGCTACAGATGCCATTGGTAAAGGTAAACCACGAGTGCTATTAACGCTTGCTACCGGCACAGGTAAAACCTTTATTGCCTTCCAAATAGTTCACAAGCTTTTCCAGTCGCGCTGGAACAGAGAATCTCCGGGTACACGCAGACCCAGAATTTTGTTTTTAGCAGATCGGAATATATTGGCCGACCAAGCGATTAACACTTTCAACCCTTATGAAAATGACCTCATCAAAATAAACGGTGAGGAGGTACGCAAGCGTGGTGGAGTTGTACCAACCAATGCACACATATTTTTTGCTATCTACCAAGCTATTGCTGAACGTGAAAATATTGAGGGTTATTACAAAGCTTACCCAAGTGATTTTTTTGACCTAGTAATGATTGATGAGTGTCACCGTGGCAGCGCCAATGAAGCGGGCTCGTGGCGAGCTATACTCGATCATTTTGGCAGCGCGGTGCACGTAGGTTTAACAGCAACACCGAAACGAGAAGCCAACGTTGACACCTATGATTACTTTGGAACCCCCGCATTTGAATACTCATTAAAAGACGGTATAAACGATGGTTTCCTAACGCCTTACCGAGTAAAACGGGTGCGCACTAATCTCGACGAGCTGGTGCTAACGAAAGATGATCAAGTGGTCGAAGGTGAGTCTGGGCAAGACGTCTATCAGGTAGAAGATTACGACAAGAAAATCATTGTTGATGAGCGTACAGAGCTTGTCGCAAAAGCGATTTTAGACAATATCAATCCACTAGAAAAAACCATCGTCTTTTGTGAAAACCAGAATCATGCACTCACTATGCGCGACATGATCAATAAACATAAAAAAGTTAAAGACCCACATTACTGCGTTCGAGTAACCAGTGATGAAGGCAAAATTGGCCGCGAGCTGTTAGAGAAGTTTCAGGATAACGACAAAGACATTCCAACCATTATTACCTCCTCGCAAATGTTAACGACTGGTGTTGATGCCCGCAATGTGCGAAATGTAGTGCTTGATAGAACCGTAGGTTCAATGGTGGAGTTTAAACAAATTGTTGGTCGCGGGACCCGCGTTTTTGACGGAAAGGACTACTTTACCATTGTCGATTTTCGAGGTGCTACCAACAAGTTTTACGATAAGGAATGGGATGGAGAGCCAGAAGCGCCTGAGCCTGGAGGCACAGGTGAGCCTAAACCACCTCCATATACTCCAAAACCACCAGGAGAAGGTCCACTACCCGAGCCTGGAGAGCCAAAGCCTCGACTAAAAGTGAAGCTAGGGAAACATCGTGAGCTTAAAGTGATCGACGTTGAAACCCGTTATATCGATGAAAACGGTAAGCCACTCACTGTTCAGGAGTTTGTTGAGCGCCTGATCAGTCAACTGCCGGGGCTGTTTAAATCGGTTGAAGAGCTAACCAAGATTTGGTCTGACCCAGATGAGCGCGAAACTTTGCTTAGTAAACTCGTGCAAGCCGGCTTCGACAAAGAGCAACTTACCACTCTACGGCGTATGTTCGAAGCTGAAGAGTGCGATATTTTCGATTTGTTGGCATTCTTAGCTTTTGAGCAGCCAATGGCCACACGCAAGGCGCGTGCTGATAACGTGCGTAAAAACAGTCAGTTTTTCAGCCAATACCAGCAAGAAAAAGCACAAAAATTCCTACATTTTGTGCTGAACCGCTACGAACAAACTGGCAGTTCCGAGCTTTCACGAGAGCGTTTACCTGCACTGATTGAATTATCAGGTTTAGGTACAATTAAAGATGCCTCTTCTGCTTTTGGCGGTAAACCTGCCTACTTGCTAACAGCCTTTAAACAATTACAACAACAGCTTTATCATGTGAATTAAAATGGAATTAACTTTAGAGCCCAATCCGTTACACGACCAGCCACAAACCTTACATATCAATAAAGTAGCTACTTTAATTGGTGAAAATGGTAGCGGTAAATCCAGTATCTTGCATTCAATTTTTAGAAAGCAGATTGAAGAACCTAGCGACGCGCTTCAGCTGATCTGTGCTACTTCAGGACAAAATGAAAACTTTTCTTCCTTTTTTGATCGAAGACTAACCTCTATACGATCAAGAAAAGATATAAATGACATTGATTTTTCTAGCCTTTTCTTTACTCAGAAAGACGTTCGATTTCTTGCCTTTCTCGCCTACACATTCAAGAGGAACGGCTTAGTTTTTAATTTTGTTAACAACCACAAAGCATTCAAGGATCAAGTTTCAGTTAAATTGAGACTGAAAATATCTGTTCCTGATACTTACATAAAGAATGTACAACAAGACCAGATCGCTGAAGCTAAAGACTATGAACACCCGTCGATAAGAAAAAGACCTTTTAATCAGCGACTTGACGCCTTTCTTGAAAAGATAGAAACACTTCCTGACCTTGATGCTCTGCTAGAAACAGGTAAAGGCTTAAAGTCAACCGAAATAGAAGTAACTTATGAACAGTTTTTTGATGTTTTTGATGGTTCTAGAGTTGATGCCACTAAATTTCTAATTGAAGGCTCATACAACGAATATTTCTTTTCAGCTTCTGAAATTTTGCTTTACCTCACTGATAATATCGAATTTTCATTGCTCAGTGATGGTGAGTATCAGTTCCTATTCGTAGCGTCACTAATTGATCTTTTTGATAGCACTTCTTCTCTTTTCATGTTTGATGAAGTTGACTCACACTTGCACCATAAAAATGTTGAGCTGCTTTGGGACACATTAACTAAGACTAAAGGTAAAGTTATTACCACAACACATTTAGTGGACTCAATAGCTGAGAATGACTTTGATTCATTGTTTTTGGTTGAAAATGGCCAGATAAAAAATGACCACAAATCTCAAAAGCTATTAGAACGATTAAAAATCTTATCCAAAAGTAAAGTTATTGAATTAGAAATAGCTTCTAAGTTGAACAATATTTGCTTGATTGACTACTACAACGATTGGAAAATTTTTGAGCTATTAGTAAAGCAGAAAGGATTGAACTGGCTCCCTATATCTTCCATAAACCCTATTGCAAAGTCATCAGGTTATAATGCAGCTGGCGATAGTTTTGGTGCATCCAAAATAAAATGGGTTAATGAATTAAGAGATATGAAAGAGTTTCTCAGGGCATGTAAAGCTGAACAATACGGTAAAAAAACACCACTACATGCGCCCAAGACAACAAATATTTTCTTAGTTTGTGATCGGGATGAACTCCCAGAAGCTAACATTCACACAAACAGCGGCGTCAAGGTTGTTGGTGTTGATTACAACGAAAAACACAATTTAGGGATGCCTTGTCCTGAACAGTTAAATAGCTACTTACTAACTTGGAAGCGTCGTGAAATTAAAAATTATTTACTTTCACATACAGCGTTGTTGCACCAAGGTGTGTTAGAGCAGATCAACAATACAGAGCTATTAAGAACGCCATTCTATTTACAACCAAACAACCCAGGTGATAACGACGATATTCGCCGTTTGAACGTAAAAGGTGTCATCGACCCTCTGATCAATACCGAGGGTGTAGGGCTCGTTATTGAAAAGCTCCAAGCCTATATCGACTTGATTCCGCCAGAAGAAATCAGCGAAGACATCACTAATATGTACAATTTTATTATCGGAAAACTATAAGCCATGTCATTACAACAAAAGATTGACCGAATTACCGACATACTGCGCCGTGACGATGGCATTAGCGGTGCAATGCACTATACCGAGCAAACATCATGGGTACTGTTCTTGAAGTTTTTGGATGATTACGAGTCTGAAAAAGAGGATGAGGCAGTACTGTCAGGTAAAGCTTATCAACCTGTATTGGATGAAGCTCACCGTTGGTCAAATTGGGCCTGCCCCAAAAACGCCGATGGCCAGCTAGATATCAACAAAGTTCGGACAGGTGATGACCTTACTGAGTATGTTAATAACGAGTTATTTGCTTATCTAAAAGGCTTTGCTAATTCGGCTATCACAGGTTCAGGAGCAGACCCAAAGTCCTTTGCCTATAAAATTGGTGCTATTTTCCAATATTTAGATAACAAAGTTGCCTCTGGTCATACCTTGCGCGAAGTGTTGGATATTGTCGACACCCTGGACTTCCAATCTGAAGCTGAAATGTTTGAACTCTCGTTAGTCTATGAAGGCTTATTGCAAAATATGGGCGATGCAGGGGGCTATGCAGGCGAATTTTACACTCCGCGCCCCGTAGTGAAAGCAATGGTAAAGGTACTCAACCCTAAGCCTCTGGATAAGATTTATGATGCAGCAGCCGGCTCTTGTGGATTCTTAGTTGAAGCATTTGAATATAACAAGCCTAAAGAGTTTAAGAAAAGAGCAGGAAGAGAACTAACAAGCGAAGAATATGACTTTCAACGTTTAGATGCATATTGGGGCTTTGAAAAGACCTCGTTGGCTTATGTGATGGGTATGATGAACATGATTCTGCATGGCATCGAATCGCCCAACCTATTCCGTGGAAATACCCTAACCCAGAATATTCGTGATATTCAAGAAAAAGACCGCTACGACATTATTCTGGCTAACCCGCCGTTTGGCGGCAAAGAAAAGTCGCAAATTCAACAAAACTTTCCTATCCAGAGTAATGCGACTGAATTACTGTTTTTACAGCATTTTATGAAAACCCTTAAAAGTGGCGGTAAGGCAGCCATCGTAGTGCCAGAAGGTGTGCTGTTCCAAACCAACAGTGCGTTTAAACAAGTCAAACAAGAACTGCTCGAGAACTTTAACCTACATACCATTTTAAGCCTGCCTGCTGGGGTATTTTTACCATATTCGGGCGTTAAAACTAATGTGCTGTTTTTTGAGCGCAGCGGCGGCACCAGCGAGGTGTGGTACTACGAATGCGAACCCGAGCAAAAGCTCACCAAAAACAAACCTATTACCGATGACCACCTAAAAGAGTTTGTTGAGCTGTATAGCAGTCGCGAAACCACCGAACGTTCTTGGACAGTTTCAGCTAGTAAACTAGCTGAAGACTATGACCTATCAGCCAAAAACCCTGCTAAGCAAAAAGATGCCGAGCATATAGCGCCCAGCGATATCCTCAAGCAGATTCGTACCAAGGAAAAATTGGTATCTGGATTGTTGGATGAAATTGAAAACCTGTTGGCGGAGTAATAAACATGGAGCAGGTTTTATATAAACTACCGGATGGGTGGGAGTGGCATTCAGTCAAGAAGCTTAGCCATAATATTCAGTATGGGCACACAGCTAAAGCAGAAAGTAACGGTAACGCAAAGTTCTTGCGCATTACTGATATTCAAGATGGAAAGATCGACTGGCAGGGGGTTCCAACCGTATCGCTAGAAGAAAAAGAAATCAGCAAGTACGCGTTGAATGATGATGACTTGATCTTTGCCCGTAGTGGTGCAACTGCGGGAAAATCGATTCTAATCAAGAATGCGCCAAAGGATGCTGTATTCGCATCTTACTTGATTAGAATTGTTCCAAACAAAAAGGACATTATTCCAGAATATTTAAGTTATTTCTTCCTAACACCTGCTTATTGGGAGGTTGTTGGTCAGAATGCCGCAGGCGCAGCTCAGCCCAACATCAACGGCACAAAGCTTTCAGAGTTTATTGTACCAGTGGCTCCTCAAGGCGAACAAAAACGAATCGTTGAAAAGCTCGATGCAGTACTCACTCGTATTGACACCGCCATCGAGCACTTGCAGGAAAGTGTCACACTGAAAAATAGACTTCTTCAATCAGCACTCGATGGTCAGTTTTCAGCTATCACTGAAAGAATGACGATTGAATCGCTGGCTGAGGTAAAAGGTGGCAAGCGCTTACCAAAAGGTGAAAAGTTAAGTGATGATGAGACTGAGCACCCATATATCCGAGTAGCAGATTTTACAGATAAAGGAACAATAGATTTATCTGGTATCAAGTACATATCAAAAGAAATTCACGAACAAATCAAACGCTATGTGATTTCCAAGGACGATCTTTATATCAGTATTGCCGGGACTATCGGTAAGACAGGTTTTGTCCCCCCAGAATTGGACGGTGCAAACCTGACAGAAAACGCAGCTAAACTTGTTATCAAAGATAAACAACAACTAGATTTAAGTTATCTGTATCTGTTTACATTGACCTCGGATTTCTCTGCTCAGGCAGGATTAGCGACGAAGACCGTTGCACAACCAAAGTTGGCGCTAACTCGTTTAAGCAAGATTGAAATCCCAATGAGTTCGTTGGAAGAGCAGAAGTCATTGGTATCAACGATTGAAGCACTGAAAAGCAAAATTCACGATGCGGAAGCAGTCCTTCTAGGGAAAATAGAAGACTTAAAATATTTAAAAGCATCAATTCTCGATTCCGCCTTTAAAGGAGAGCTCTAAGGAGGGAGTATGGCAAGGTTATTACCAGGAGATTTTACACCTGAAGATTTGAATATTGATATCGAAGAAGTATTTCCGAACTGTACTGAGGTTTTTTACACACCAAGTATTAGTGATTTAAAGGATGCTGGATTAGATACCCAAGATTTAAGTCTGCACAAAAGAAAAATAGCCGAAGTTAGTGGTCAGGATCATTACATTTCTGTCTACCCCATATATACCTTGCCAACCCATCCGGGCTACCTAAAACAAAAGTATGATCAAATTAATGTTATCACCATAGAAATAGACATAGACACTGCTCCATATTCGAAAGAAGAAGTCATAGATGTATTACAGATGCTACCAGCAGGCTTCATCAAAGATATCCGATATGGCTTAGGGTTAACCAAAGAGTATCAAGCGATCATTTCCGCCATTGAGGACCATTCGAAGCATCAGTGTATCGAGATAGGCTCCGATGAAACAGGCGATTCAGAGTATGAGTATTTTCAGCTAAACATAAATGATTATGATGAAATGCGCCGCTCATGTAATCGCATTACCGAAAGAGCAAGGAAAGTGGCCCGAATAACTAAATCCGCAGCCTCATATAATCATCTTGCCTATCGATTAGGAGTGGAGCAAAAACCATTGCCTACCAATAACGACGCGATTAGCAAAATGCTTAGGATCAAAATAACGGATAGTGATAAGCAGGCTGCCATGAACATGGTGACAGAAGACAAATCAGCGGTAAAACAAACTGACTCTGTGACCTTGGCTAAGTTAAAATGTGATATCGAACTTGTATCACTTGAGCGACTGATTACTTCCTATGAAGAGCTGCTTGATAAAAGAACCAAAGAAGATACATGGCAAGAATTGTTTAATCAAAATCCATTTATTTTGAGCTTAGCTTTTGGTTACCCAGCAATAAAAATATCAGATCAAGCCTGTGTCGGTGGAAAGCGCTTGAGTGGTGACGGTGAAAAGATTACTGATTACCTAATAAAAAATGGAATGACAAATAACCTTGCGCTGATTGAAATTAAGAAACCGTCTTCGGCGTTGTTGAACAAAACAGCCTATAGGGGTTCTGTTTACTGTGCATCAACAGAGCTAACAGGTTCAGTGACTCAAGTACTCGATCAGTGCTATCAACTTCAACAAAACATCGCCACAATAAAAAACAATAATCGACTGTATGATATAGAGTCTTATGCAGTGCATTGCATTTTAATTATTGGAAGACTGCCAGTGAATGACGACGAGATAAAGTCTTTCGAGATATATCGCCGTAATTCAAAAAACGTTCAAATTATTACCTTCGATGAGCTACTCCTCAAATTAAAACAATTACACGAGTTCCTCAGTAATAACAGCGATAGCGACAAGGACACTAGCTTATGAGCTTGCAAACAAATTTAAAAGGCCGTTTACGGAATACATCTTTGCCAAAAAGTCACGGTCTTATGCCTGTGTTCGAAGCTGTAGTGAATTCAATTCAATCTATTGAAGAAAAAGGGGAAACCACAAATCGTAAGGTTACACTTCAGATTAACCGTTCATCGCAGAACAGCCTCGATCTAGAGATAAAGTCTTTACCTCCTATAGTCGGTTTTACTATCGTTGATAATGGTTGTGGCTTTGATGAAGATAACTTCAGGTCTTTTGAGACGCTCGATTCAGATCACAAAATTGCTAAAGGGTGTCGTGGTGTTGGACGGCTTATGTGGCTAAAAGTCTTTGATTTGGTTGAAGTAAAAAGTCACTTTGTAAGCGATGAAGGTGAGCTTAAACTACGAAAGTTCAACTTTGATGCAAAACTTGGTGTCCACCAAGAAACAGTATCGTCTGCGACCCAAAGCCATACTGGTACAAAGATAAAACTCGTTGGCTTTGATGACAGTTATCGAAAACACGCTCCTATCAAAGGCGTATCCATCGCAAACCAGCTGCTTGAACACGTACTCTGGTATTTTGTACGTCAAGGCAGTGCACCGAATATACAGGTTGAGGACAATGGAGAAGTTTTTGACCTAGATAAGCTATTAGAAGAACATATGCATTCAAGTGCATCCACTGAAACAATTAAAGTTCGTGAATACGCTTTCGAATTGACCCACATAAAATTTCGTGCGTCGGTTAACAAAAAACATCAATTGGCTCTTTGCGCTGCTAATAGGCTTGTTAAAGAAGAATCTATTCAGGGCAAACTTCCTGGTTTATATGGGAAAATTTCAGATACTACTGGTGACTTTATCTACACTTGCTATGTGTCGTCAGAATACCTAGATCAACATGTTCGAAGTGAGCGTACATCTTTTGATATAGCCGAAGATGTAGAAGGGATGCTAAACGATGTGAGCTTTAAAGATATTAGAGAAGCTGTCTTAGCTCGTGCAAAAGAATACTTAAAAGATGTATTAGCGGAAAACGTAAAATCTGGCCGAAAGCGAGTAGAAGACTTCATCAATAATCATGCCCCCCGTTACAGGCCTATTGTCAATTATATACCTGAAGACCTATTGGTTGTTGATCCCGATAAGTCAGATAAAGAGTTAGAGTTACATCTTCATGCACAATGGTACGAAGTAGAAAGCCAGTTAGTCAGTGACGGGCATGACATCATGAAACCTCACAATGAGGATCATATTGAAGAATATAAAGTGAAGCTTGGTGAATATCTGCAAAGAGCTGAAGACTTAAAGAAATCAGATTTAGCTAATTATGTCTCGCATCGAAAAGTCATTCTTGATTTGCTGCAAAAGTCTATTGAGCGTTTAGATAATGGAAAATATGCCCGTGAAGATTTGATTCACGAACTAATCATGCCAATGCGTAAAGATTCCGGTGAGGTTTTGCTGGATTCTTGCAATCTTTGGTTGATCGACGAACGTTTGGCATTCCACAACTATTTGGCTTCCGACAAAACATTCAAAGCGATGCCCATTACTGGTAATGACTCAACAAAGGAACCTGATTTACTTAGCCTAAGAGTGTTCGATAACCCTATTTTAGTTAACGATCAAACAAGTTTTCCTTTAGCTGCCATTACAGTAATAGAGATAAAGCGGCCAATGCGCAACGATATGCGAGAAGGTGAAGACAAAGATCCAATAGACCAAGCATTAAGTTACTTGGAAAAAGTTCGCGAGGGAAAAGTAACAACTAAATCAGGTCGCCCAATCCCTGGAAATAATGACATTCCTGGTTATTGCTACGTACTTTGTGACTTAACTGAATCGATGCACAAGCGATGTCGTAGAGCAAACTTGAGGATTACTTCGGACGGAATGGGCTACTTTGGATATAACGAACCATCTCATGCTTACATTGAAGTTATAACTTTTGACCAACTCGTTAAGGCTGCAAAAGAGAGAAATAGAGCTTTCTTTGACAAACTAGGGCTGCCAACCAACTAACTTGCATATGAAAAAGCAGGCCTTCAATTTGAGGCCTGCTTTCCAACTTTATTCAGAATCTACAAGCACAGTTTCTTTAAAATACGCTTATTCCACCGTCACTGATTTTGCAAGGTTTCTTGGTTGATCAACATCGGTACCTTTAATGATAGCGACATAATATGAAAGCAACTGTAATGGAAGCGTATAAACAATAGGGGCAATAATATCATCGCAGTGTGGAACGTTAATCACCGTCATGGTGTCATCACTTTCAAACTTAGCATCAATGTCAGCAAAAACATACATTAAGCCTCCACGTGCTCTTACTTCTTCAACATTTGATTTAAGCTTTTCAATTAAATCATTTCGAGGTGCCACTACAATCACAGGCATTTCAGCGTCAATGAGTGCTAAAGGCCCATGTTTTAATTCGCCGGCAGCATAAGCTTCGGCGTGAATATATGAAATTTCTTTTAATTTAAGCGCACCTTCCATTGCTATTGGATATTGATCACCTCGACCTAAAAACAACGCATGGTTTTTGTCAGCAAAGTCTTCTGCCAAATCTTCTATCGAGTTTGCAAGTGCTAACACTTCATCGAGCTTATTGGGTAAACTCATCAATGATGTCGCTATTTCTGCTTGGGTTTGTTCAGGCATGCCATGATGTTGACCAATGGCAAGAGTCATCATTAAAAGGCCAACCAGCTGTGTGGTGAATGCTTTGGTAGAGGCAACACCTATTTCAGCACCTGCTTTGGTCATAAAGGCTAAGTCGGATTCACGTACTAGCGATGAACCAGGTACGTTACAAATCGTCATACTTGCACAATATCCTAGCTCTTTTGCTAAGCGTAGCGCAGCAAGTGTATCAGCTGTTTCACCAGATTGAGAAATCGTCACTAACAATGCATTTTTCGGTACATGTGATTTTCGGTAGCGAAATTCACTGGCAATTTCAACATTACATGAAACGCCCGCTAAACTTTCTAACCAATAACGCGCTACCATTGCAGAATGATAACTAGTACCACAGGCAATAATTTGTACATGTTCAATTTGTTTAAATATGTCGTCTGCACCTTCACCGAAGGCATTGATGTCGATAGCATTACCAATTAACCGACCTTCTAATGTATTACGAATTGCCGTTGGTTGTTCATAGGTTTCTTTGAGCATGTAATGACGATATTCACCCTTGTCACCACTGTCTTGAGCAACTTCACGCTCTTTTGCTTCACGCTCAACCGCATGACCTTCTACATCAAAAATATTAACGGAATGACGTGTTACTTCGGCGACATCACCTTCTTCTAAAAATGCGAATTTTCGTGTTACAGGTAATAGAGCTAGCATGTCAGAAGCGATAAAATTTTCGCCTAAACCATATCCAATAACAAGCGGACTACCTGAACGAGCCACAATAATGCGATCACTGTCTGTGTTGTCCATTACAACGGTACCGTACGCACCATCGAGTTGCGCTGCTGTAATTTGCACCGCTTTTAATAACGTATCAGCAGTTTTTAATTCATGATGAACAAGGTGGGCTATCACTTCTGTATCTGTTTCTGAAGTAAAGGTGTAGCCTAGTGACTCAAGCTTTTCTCGTAGTTCTTTATGGTTTTCAATTATCCCATTATGTACTACGGCAATATTTTCACTTGAAATATGAGGGTGAGCATTAATTTCACTTGGTACACCATGAGTGGCCCAACGCGTATGAGCAATACCAGTTCCACCAAATAACGGCTCTGATGATAACGCATCTGATAATTCTTGTACTTTCCCTAATCGACGTAAGCGGCGTAATTGCTTATCGTTATTGATAATAGCTACACCTGCTGAATCATAACCACGATATTCTAGTCGCTTTAAGCCTTCTACTAGAATGTCTGCAACATCACGTTGTGCCACAGCACCGACGATACCACACATAATATTATCCTTTTTATGTTAAGCGATAATGACATTAACGCCTTGTTCTATTAACTTTTTATTTAATTCCGCAGACAAATCTTCATCGGTCACCAAATACTGAATTTGATCCCATGGAATTTCTAAATTTGGAATTTTTCGATTAAATTTTTCTGATTCAACCATCACAATCACTTCTCGAGATACTTCGGCCATTACTTGGCTTAACCCCAAAAGTTCATTAAACGTTGTGGTACCACGGGTTATATCAATACCATCTGCACCAATGAATAACTGGTCGAAATCATAAGATCTTAAAACACTTTCAGCGACTTTTCCCTGAAATGACTCTGAATGAGGATCCCAAGTACCACCTGTCATGAGCATAGTCGGTTCGTTTTCAAGCGCATGTATATCAGAAGCAATGGATAGAGAGTTAGTCATTACCACTAGGCCTTCTTTTTTACCTAGTGCTTTCACCAATGCTGATGTTGTACTACCGCTGTCTAGAATAATACGGTTATGATCTCTAATGAGTGTTGCTGCGCATTCGGCAATACTTTGTTTACGCTTTGAAACCTTTTCACTTTTAGGTTCAATCAATTCTGTAGGTAATGGTACCGCACCGCCATAACGACGTAATAATAAGCCACTGTTTTCTAAGGCGGCAAGATCTTTTCGAATAGTTACTTCTGACGTTTCAAATTTTTTCGCTAGTTGTTCAACGCTCACTTCACCATGTTCATTTAACTCGGTAATAATAATATGGCGACGTTGCTTAGTATTTCGCTTTGTCATAGTTTCGATTGACAACCTTAAATTTCAAACCGAAAGTTATTATAGGAATTATCACGATTTATTCAAGACATTCTTCACGCAATAATTTAATTATTAGCTATATTTAAAGCATTCACTTTTCTTTACAAGAGAACAGCTTATATGAACTTCAATAGTATACGTGTGAAATACACTTCAGTTTTTTGTTTTATAGCGCTTACTTTTGTAGTGCTCGTATTACTCAATGTCAACCTCGTCAATAAAACACTCAATGGCATGGAACTTTTCGGGCAAAAATTTAATCCTGCAATTTCTGCTGTGTTAAATGCTGATCGTGACTTATATCAAGCCAGGGTAGCTGAACTTCAAGCTTTGTCTCATGGCAACAACAGTGAAAAGCTCACCGATGATCTTACCAATTACAAAGAAAATGCAAAACAAGCATATGACAGAATGCAAGAATTTATACAACACTTAAGTTTATATCCTGATGTTGCCAATAAACTTAATGGCTTTACAAAGGCTTATCAACAATGGAATAGCACATCATTAAAAGTTTTCTCGCTTATTGAACAAAACCAAATATCACAAGCTATTGCCTTAAGTGAAGGGCAGTCTTTAGTATTATTTGATCAATTACGTGATTTTTATAACATTGCTGGCGAAGTTGCAGACGAAAAAAGTGCTACCGTAAATGAAGAAACAATTGCTGCTGCTGAACAGGGACAAACAGTGTTAATTATTATTAGTGTAATTGTAGTGATTCTCACAGCTACGGTGGGCGTATTAGCACCGAAAGCGATGGCAGATGCCTTAGAAAGTTTGTCGATAAAATTAAAAGAATTAAATAGTGGTAATGGTGATTTAACCAAAAGGTTAAACAGCAATCGTAAAGATGAAATAGGCGAAGTTGCCAATGATATAGACGAGATGTTTAACAGCTTAACGACGTTAATAAAGTCTATTGTTGTGCAATCAAGTTCAGTGATCAATGGTGTGGAGCAACTTAACAACGGTGCCCACGAAATAGAAAACACCAGCCTTCAACAAACCGATGCCGTTGATGCTATCGCCACGGCAGTTAACGAAATGTCTTACGCTATCAAAGAGGTAGCAGAAAATGCACAAATGACAGCGCAAGAAGTGAATAAAGTAAACCAGTTAACCAATGAAGGAAGACAAATTACTACCGAAGCCGCCAATGAAATGCATACTTTGTCTACAACCGTAAGCCAAGCCACAGATGTTATTCGTAAACTTTCAGATAACTCTTCCAATATTGCGTCAGTACTTGATGTGATCAGAGGTATTGCAGAGCAAACAAACTTATTAGCGTTAAATGCCGCAATAGAAGCAGCTAGGGCTGGTGAACAAGGTCGAGGTTTTGCTGTAGTAGCAGACGAAGTAAGAACGCTTGCTGCCCGTACACAACAATCTACTGAAGATATTCATGTGATGATAGAAACACTTCAACATGGCGTTGAGGAAGCAGTGACAGCTATTAATAAAGGAAATTCAGCCACACAAACCGGGGTAGCTTTATCCGATAAAACATTAGAAGCATTCGAAAAAATATCGATTGCATCAAATCACGTAATAGACGCATCGTCACAAACCGCTACAGCAACAGAAGAACAAAGCCAGGTAGCAGAAGATGTAAGTAAGAATATAACCCTATTAGCAGACCAAACCACCGCTAATCACCAAATGGCTAGGAATAATGGTAATGACGCAATGAATATTCTTAGTTTAGCTCACGAACTTAATGGTTCTGTCTCAAGTTTTAAACTCGATTAGTTTTGAGCTCTAACAATACGTGAGTAAGGTAAAGCTAAGTTTCCCTTACTCACTTTTCATTAGTATGACAGAAGGTTAATCGTTTATTTTTTCGATGGACGCTGCCAACCATCAATGTTTCGTTGTTTACCACGGGCTACAGCTAACTGCTCTTTTTCAACATCTTTAGCGACCACAGAACCCGCACCAACAGTGGCTTTTGCGCCAACAAACACGGGAGCAACTAAAGACGTGTTTGAACCAATAAAAGCATTATCATCAATAATGGTTTGTGATTTATTAACACCATCATAGTTACAAGTAATTGTACCAGCACCAATATTCACATTTTTACCGATATTCGCATCACCCAAATAGGTTAAATGACCAGATTTACTGCCTTCGCCTAAAATAGATTTTTTCATTTCAACAAAATTGCCGACGTGCGAATCTCTATTCATCACAGAGCCAGGTCGTATACGTGCAAAAGGGCCTACAGAGCATTGGTCACCAATAACCGCACCTTCAATAATTGTATTTGGTTTAACTTCAGTAAATTCACCAATGGTACAGTCTTTCAAAATACAGTTCGCACCAATTTTTACGCCATCCGCTAAAACCACTTCACCTTCAAACACACAGTTAACATCAATGTTAACTTCCTGACCAATAAGTAGCTTTCCTCGAATGTCGATACGATTAGGATCTCGTAAACTCGCGCCATTTAACATTAATGTTTCAGCTTCTCTTAGCTGAAATGCACGCTCTAACGCTGCTAATTGAACTCTGTTGTTAGCCCCTTCTACTTCAATTTCAGTTTCAGGGTGGGCAGTAGCAATTGATTTACCTTCACCATGACATGCCGCAATAATATCGGTTAAGTAATACTCGCCTTGTGCATTGTCGTTTGACAAATTTGCTAGCCATCGTTTTAGATCACCACCATTTGCTAATAAGATACCAGTGTTACATTCATTAATAGTTAGTTGGTCGGATGTCGCATCTTTCTGCTCTACAATTCCAACAACATCACCAGATGATCTTACAATACGACCATAGCCGGTTGGATCTTTAAGGTTCACCGTTAATAACGACATACCGTTTTCAGGCTTTACTGCTATTAATTTTTCTAGTGTTGATACTTTTGTTAATGGCACATCTCCATAAAGTACAAGAACATTCTCATCATCTTTTAAAAAAGGTGAAGCCATATTTACCGCATGACCAGTACCTAATTGTTCAGCTTGTTCTACAAACGTTAAATCTTCACCGGTAATACGGGCTTTTAATACTTCACCGCCAAAACCATAAACCATGTAGATATTATCTGCATTAACACAACGTGCAGCATCAATGACATGTTCAACCATGGGTTTATCTGCAATAGCATGAAGAACCTTAGGTAATGATGATTTCATACGAGTACCTTTACCCGCAGCTAAAATGACAACAGAGAGTGACATAGTTAATCCATTAGTTGTTATTTGTTGTTGATACCTGCTTGCTTCTAGCGTAAGAAAACAGGACTGTGATTCTTTCATAGTGCGATATTATCGAAAGATTGTGAAGTAAAAGTACCAAGTTTATCTTTTTAACTTTCATTTTCCAGACGTTGACAAATAAACGTTTAATTTATAACCTAAATGAGTGAAGGGAGTCACTAACGTTGTTTTAATTAATTGGTAGCTCACCTTGCTAAAACACTATACTTAAAGGAATAAAGATGAAGAAATATTTAATCAACACAGCCACGGTATCATCACTAACAGCAATTATCGCATTTGCAGCCTATGCTTTACCCAGTCATTCAGAAGAATATATATACTTCTCGGATGCAACCTACACACAAGCGGTTGGTCACGGTACATTGCATTGTAACGGCCATTTATCTCAATCAGGACAAAAGACTTCATTTAAGAAAACAATGTTAAGTCATCCCTGCTAGAAAGGCACAATATCCTTTATAAAAATTTATAGAGCCTATTTTCAACTATAAAAAAAGCGACCTATTGGTCGCTTTTTAATTCACTAAAACATAGTAAAATAAACCGTAATTTACTTTTTCTTAGACGCTTGAATGACGCGTAATTGAGCAACGGCACGTGCTAATTCACAAGCAACTTCGGCATAATCAACATCATCACTTTGCGCATTCATGTGCGCTTCAGCACGCTGTTTTGCTTCTAACGCTGCTTGTTCATCTAGGTCATCTACACGTGCAGCAACATCAGCAAGCACAGTAACATTGTTCGGCTGAACTTCAAGCATACCACCTGAAAGGTAAAGTACTTCTTCTTCTCCACCGTATTTAACGATTCGAGCCATACCAGGTTTTAGTGAGGTCAGCAAAGGTGCATGACCAGGCATAATACCCAACTCACCTTCACTACCTGTGATCTGTAATGATTCAATGCGACCAGAAAACAATTTTTCTTCAGCACTTACTACATTCAGATTAACAGTTGTTAAAGACATTTTGACCTCCTAAAAGGTGACTACGTAATCATAGTCACCAGCTTTCATTACATGCTTTTAGCTTTTTCAGTTGCTTCTTCAATAGAACCAACCATGTAGAAAGCTTGCTCAGGCAATGCATCATATTCACCAGCAAGAATACCTTTAAAGCCAGCAATAGTGTCTTTAAGTGATACATACTTACCAGGAGAACCTGTAAATACCTCTGCAACGAAGAACGGCTGAGATAAGAAACGTTGAATCTTACGTGCACGATCAACCGTTTGCTTATCTTCTTCAGATAGTTCGTCCATACCTAAGATGGCAATAATATCTTTAAGTTCTTTGTAACGTTGAAGTACTGATTGAACGCCACGAGCAACCTCATAATGCTCAGCACCAACCACTAATGGGTCAAGCTGGCGAGAAGTTGAATCTAGAGGATCAATCGCAGGGTAAATACCTAATTCAGCAATAGAACGTGAAAGTACAACTGTTGCATCTAAGTGAGCAAAGGTTGTTGCTGGAGAAGGGTCTGTCAAGTCATCCGCAGGTACATATACCGCTTGGATGGAAGTGATTGAACCTTTATTCGTTGACGTAATACGCTCTTGAAGGATACCCATTTCTTCAGCTAATGTAGGTTGATAACCTACCGCTGATGGCATACGACCTAGAAGTGCAGATACCTCAGTACCAGCTAGTGTATAACGGTAGATGTTATCAACGAAGAACAGTACATCGCGACCTTCGTCACGGAATTTCTCTGCCATCGTCAAACCAGTCATCGCAACACGTAAACGGTTACCCGGTGGCTCGTTCATCTGACCATAAACTAATGATACTTTATCAAGTACATTAGAGTCGTTCATTTCATGATAGAAATCGTTACCTTCACGCGTACGCTCACCAACACCAGCGAATACTGAATACCCACTGTGCTCGATAGCGATGTTACGGATAAGCTCCATCATGTTAACGGTTTTACCAACACCAGCACCACCGAATAAACCAACTTTACCACCTTTAGCAAATGGACATACTAAGTCGATTACTTTGATGCCTGTTTCTAACAATTCGTTAGACATGGCTTGTTCTGCGTAAGCTGGTGCTTCACGGTGAATAGACCAACGATCTTTTTCACCAATAGGACCTGCTTCATCAATCGGCTCACCTAAAACGTTCATGATGCGACCTAACGTCTCAACACCAACTGGAACCTGGATTGCATTACCTGTATTTACTACATTCAGACCACGACGCAAACCGTCTGAGGTACCCATTGCGATAGTACGTACAACACCGCCACCAAGCTGCTGTTGCACTTCAAGTACTAATCCGTCAAGGTCACCTTCGGTTATGTTTAATGCGTCATATACCTGAGGTACAGCATCTTGTGGAAATTCAACATCCACAACTGCGCCAATGATTTGGACGACTTTACCTGTACTCATGTTTATTCCTCTTTAAATTTAATCTTTGCCTACACCGCTGCAGCACCAGCACATATTTCACTCAATTCTTGAGTAATACTTGCTTGACGCGCTTTGTTGTATACCAATTGTAAGTTATCGATTAAGTCACCAGCATTATCTGTAGCGGCTTTCATCGCAATCATACGAGCGGCTTGCTCACATGCGAGGTTTTCAACCACGCCTTGGTACACCTGAGACTCTGTATAACGAACCAATAATTTATCAAGTATTGCTTGAGCATCTGGTTCATATAAGTAATCCCAACGATGTTGAATTGCGTCATCGTCTGACTTAGGCAAAGGTAAAAGTTGATCGATAGTCGGCTGTTGCGTCATGGTATTTACAAACTTGTTGTAAACCACATAAAGCTTGTCTATTTTTCCGTTGTCATAGGCATCAAGCATCACTCGTACTGAACCAATAAGGTCAGTTACAGAGGGTGTATCACCTAAACCTGAAACTTGTGCGGTTACGTTTGCGCCCATATTGTTGAAAAAAGCAGTAGCTTTTGAGCCTACTACACAAAATTCAACTTCAGCGCCATCAGCTTGCCATTTGCCAGCATCAGATAACACAGACTTAAATAAATTTACATTTAAGCCACCACATAATCCACGGTCTGTAGAGACAACGATATAGCCTACACGCTTGACTTCTCGCTCTTCCAAATATGGATGGCGATATTCAAGGTTTCCAAGCGCGATGTGACCGATCACATTTCGCATATTTTCAGCGTATGGACGAGATGCAGCCATAGCATCTTGCGCGCGGCGCATTTTACTGGCTGCTACCATTTCCATTGCGCTGGTGATTTTCTGCGTATTTTGTACGCTTCCAATCTTCGATTTTATCTCTTTAGCGCCGGACATGACTATTCTCTCCGAAAAGGTTAACTAATTACCAAGTTTGCGTAGACTTGAACGTGTCAAGTGCTTTTGCCAAACCTGCTTCGATGTCTTTATCGTAGTTACCGCTTTCGTTGATCTTAGCCATCAACTCAGCATGATCGCCGGTTACGTAGCTGTGTAATGCAGCTTCGAAATCACCGATTTTTGCTAGGTCTACGTCGTTTAAATAGCCTTTTTCAGCAGCGAAAAGCGAAACCGCCGTTTCAGCAACTGATAATGGGCTATATTGCTTTTGTTTCATTAACTCAGTTACACGTTGACCGTGTTCTAACTGTTCACGCGTAGCGTCATCCAAGTCAGAAGCAAACTGAGCGAAAGCTGCAAGCTCACGATATTGAGCAAGTGCTAAACGAATACCGCCACCAAGTTTTTTGATGATTTTCGTTTGCGCTGCACCACCAACACGAGATACTGAAAGACCAGCATTAACAGCAGGACGAATACCTGAGTTAAATAAATCTGTCTCAAGGAAGATTTGACCATCAGTAATTGAAATAACGTTCGTTGGTACGAATGCAGATACATCACCTGCTTGTGTTTCAATAATAGGTAATGCTGTTAAAGAACCCGTTTGGCCTTTAACTTCACCATTAGTGAAACGTTCAACATATTCTTCATTTACACGTGCAGCGCGTTCTAATAAACGTGAATGCAAGTAGAATACGTCACCAGGGTATGCTTCACGTCCTGGTGGACGACGAAGTAATAGTGATATTTGACGATAAGCTACCGCTTGTTTAGATAAATCATCATAAACAATCAGCGCGTCTTCACCACGGTCACGGAAGTATTCACCCATTGCACAACCAGAGTATGGTGCAAGGTATTGTAGTGCAGCAGCTTCTGACGCTGAAGCAACAACAACAATTGTGTTATCTAATGCGCCATGCTCTTCTAAACTACGTACAACGTTTGCGACGGTAGACGCTTTTTGACCAATCGCAACATAGATAGATTTAATACCTGTGTTCTTTTGGTTAATAATCGCATCTAGTGCAATCGCTGATTTACCGATTTGACGGTCACCGATGATAAGCTCACGTTGACCACGACCGA
This sequence comes from Thalassotalea sp. PP2-459, assembly GCF_001913705.1. Lineage (GTDB taxonomy): Bacteria > Pseudomonadota > Gammaproteobacteria > Enterobacterales > Alteromonadaceae > Thalassotalea_C > Thalassotalea_C hakodatensis. Next base: position 29,320 of record NZ_MKQD01000017.1, read on the forward strand.
TTGGAATCATCGAGTCAATTGACTTGATACCTGTTTGTACAGGTTGGTCAACTGATTTACGTTCGATAACACCTGGTGCTACTACTTCAACTGGAGAAAAACCGTCATTTTCAATCGGGCCTTTTCCATCAATAGGCTCACCTAATGTGTTTACTACGCGGCCTAAAAGACCACGACCTACTGGTACTTCCAAAATACGGCCAGTACCTTTTACTTTTACGCCTTCTGCTAGGTCAGCATATGGACCCATAACTACCGCACCTACCGAATCACGGTCAAGGTTTAACGCGATAGCGAAGCGGTTACCAGGAAGTTCGATCATCTCACCTTGCATTGCGTCTGCAAGGCCGTGAATGCGAATGATACCGTCGGTTACTGAAACGATAGTACCTTCGTTACGAGCTTCGCTGACAACGTCAAACTGTTCAATACGTTTTTTGATCAGTTCAGCGATTTCAGTGGAATTCAGTTGCATGCTCTGTTCCCCGTTAAGATTGCATTGTTGTTGCTAAGCGGTTCAATTTACCTCTAACAGAACCGTCGATTACCATGTCACCAGCTTTAATTACTAAGCCTGACACTACGTTTGCATCTACAATACAATTGAGCTTTACTTTTCGAGCCAAGCGCTTTTCAAGCGCGGCACTAATACTTACTTGTTGGTCAGCTGTTAATTCAACAGCTGACGAAACATCCACAGTAATTTCTTTTTCATATTCGGCTTTTAATAAGCCAAATTGCTCTGAAACCTGTGGTAGTACCAACAATCGTTCGTTTTCAGCCATTACTTTAATTAAGTTTTGGCCCTGTGGATTCAGTTGTTCGTCACATACTTTGATGAACAAGTCTTGTGCTTGTTCAACAGATGCTCCGCCTGATAAATAGCTGGTCATTGTTTCATTAGTTGAAACTTCTGACGCAAATACTAGCATTTCTTGCCAAGCATCTACCGCACCAGCTGCCACAGCATATTCGAACGCTGCTTTAGCATAGGGACGAGCGATTGTTGTCAATTCAGACATGCCCTATACCCTCTTAAAGTTCTGCTACTAGTTTATCTAAGATGTCGCTGTGTGCAGCGGCATCAATTGAACGCTCGAGAATTTTCTCGGCACCGGCTACAGCAAGAATAGCTACTTGTTTACGTAACTCTTCTTTAGCACGATTGCGTTCAGACTCAATTTCTGTATGGCCAGCAGCTAAGATTTTCTCTTTTTCTGCTTGCGCTTTTTCAGCAGCATCTTCAATTAATTGTGCTTCACGCTTTTTAGCTGCTTCGATAATATCAGCAGCTTGCGCTTTAGCTTCTTTTAATTGTGCTGTTGCTTTTTCTTGCGCTAAGGCAAGATCTTTAGCAGCACGATCAGATGCAGCTAGACCATCAGCAATGGTTTTCTGACGAGTTTCAATAGCTGCAATAATTGGCGGCCATACAAACTTCATACAGAAAATAACGAATACGACAAATGCGATCATTTCACTGACAAAAGTGATATTTACGTTCATTTGTGTACCTCCTATTTAAATTCGCAGTTAAAAAAGTCTAAAAAAAATTAATTAGCCAATTTTCACGAATAGGATGTATAGACCCATTGCAACACCGATGATTGCGATCGCATCGATTAGACCAGCTACGATGAACATTTTAACTTGAAGTTGTGGCGCTAATTCTGGTTGACGAGCAGCAGATTCTAAGAACTTACCACCTAAAAGACCGAAACCGATCGCTGTACCTAATGCACCTAAGCCGATAAGTAACGCAGCTGCTACATATAGTAAACCTAAGTTTTCCATTTTTATCTCCGATTATTAAAGTAAAATTAAAAGTTAAAAAATTAAATTTTTTCGGGTTTCCTTACCCTTTGCCCTTCGGGCCGGCTAATAGCCGTTCTAACCTAATCCCGAAAGGTTAGTGATCTTCGTGCGCTAAACTCAAGTAAACTATCGTTAACGTCATAAAAATAAATGCTTGTAGTGGAATAACTAACAAGTGGAACGCAGCCCATAAGAAGTGCGGGCCAAATATTTGCCAAACACCCATTGTTGCGATCAAGATGAAAATAAGCTCACCTGCATATAAGTTACCAAATAAACGTAAAGCAAGTGATAGCGGACGAGCTAATAAAGTAACCACTTCAAGTACAAAGTTCACAGGATATAATGTCCAATGACCAAAAGGTTGTACGCTCAGCTCTTTAATAAAGCCGCCAATGCCTTTCACTTTGATTGAGTAATAAATGATTAACCAAAAAACGCCTAATGCTAACGCTAAGGTCATATTAATGTCTGTAGTAGGTACAGATTTAATATAATGAATACCCACTAGGCCGGCTAAGGTTGGAATAAGATCCACTGGTACCCAGTCCATCGCGTTCATTAAGAAAACCCAAACAAAAATCGTCAATGCTAAAGGAGCGATAACAGGGTTTTTTCCATGAAATGAGCTTTTAACGCTATCGTCAACAAACTCAACGATCATTTCAATAGCACATTGAAGCTTACCAGGAACACCTGTTTCTGCTTTTTTTGCCACGGAACGGAAGATATATAAAAACACCATACCTAAGAATATTGACCATCCTAATGTATCAACATGTAAGGTCCAGAAACCAGCATCAGTACACGCTTTATTAAACGCGACGCCGCCGTCTGCCATACACATCTTTGCATTAGTTAAATGGTGGCTAATATATTCTTGGCTGGTAATTTCAGCACTTGAAGCCATATTTTTGTCCTAATGATTAAAGTTTAAATTCTAATTTCTATAAAAAATCGGTGTTAGTAGTGGTATCACCACTACTAAACAATATGTTGCGAAAAAAGGGGCTGGTAAAATATTCAAAAACTTAAATGCCAATGCAAATAATAATGCTGACAACCCCAGTTTTAACTTCACGCCACTATAAAAGGATTGCATTACCTCTTTGGACGCTTGTGCTCCTGCATATTTAAATGCTTTATATGCAAACACACAATTAGGGAGTATTGCTATTATGCCACCAGCAATAGCTGATTCAGCATACGATACTCCCGCAAAAATAAAGCTTATTATCGTACAAGTGATCACTACACAAATCATGATCAATAGTTGCATTAACGCGAGTTTTCTACCTTCTTTAGTTAATGCATTGTTTTGCCTGTTTATCGCAAGGCTCCTCAACGAAGATTTTCGTAAAACTTGTACTTTTTTTCAGCAAGTTTTTATACTTGATAAAAGTCGACGCAAGTATACTTAATTACAGCGTTAATGCAACAAAAGAGGGCAGCGCTTGCCCTCTATATGTGCGAATATCTTATATTAATAATAAATTTATATTAACAATTTTTTAAAATGAACCAAAGCGCGCGACGATGCCATCTAACTCATCTAAATTGCTATACGATATGACTAATTTACCTTTGCCTTTTTTATTATGAGAAATGTTCACATGTGAACCAAGCTTCTCTGATAAGTTTTGCTCAAGAGACAATGTATCTGGGTCTTTCACTTTATCTTCTTTAGGTTGCTCAGGCTGTTGCGCTTTTTTTATTAACGCTTCCGTCTCACGCACATTTAACTCTTTAGCAACGACGGCTCTCGCTGTTGTTGTTTGCACATCCCCTTGCAACGCAAGTAATGCTCGCGCATGACCCATTTCAATATCGCCATGCTCTAATAATGTTTTAACATCATCATTTAAATTATTTAAGCGTAATAGATTAGTAACCGCTGTGCGTGATTTACCAACAGCATCAGCAACCTCTTGATGGGTTAATTCAAACTCCGTCAATAAGCGCTCTAACGCAACAGCTTCTTCCATTGCATTTAAATCTTCTCGCTGAATATTTTCTATCAACGCCATTGCTACCGCAGCTTCATCAGCGACATTCTTAATGAGACAGGGTACAACATCAATATTGGCTAATTGCGCGGCACGCCACCGACGCTCACCTGCAATAATCTCGTATTTATTATGATCAATAACACGAACAACGATGGGCTGGATGATCCCTTGAGATTTAATTGAATGGCTTAATTCATCTAACGCATCTGGTGACATATCTTTTCGTGGTTGATATTTACCAGGTTGCAATTGTTCTATCGGAAGTTTTTGCAATTCGCTATCGGTAATAACAGCTGAATCGGATTGCTGTATTTCAACGTCGTTTGATTCAGCTGCTTTTCTTGGTGCATTGGTTAATAGGGCATCTAAGCCTCTACCAAGGCCTCTACGTTTTGAAGGGCTCATAGTTTTCCTTGCAAAATAATATGTTAACTAGCTTGCTTTTGTTGTTGTTTCTTTCTGATCATTTCGCCCGCTAAGGCTAGATAAGCTTTAGCGCCTGTTGATGATTTATCGTAGTACATTGCAGGAGCACCAAAACTTGGCGCTTCTGCTAAACGTACGTTTCTTGGAATAACTGTACGATAAACTTTATCACCGAAATGTCGTTTTAATTGTTCTGATACGTCGTTCGCAAGGCGATTACGAGGATCATACATAGTACGTAGAATCCCTTCTATTTCGAGATCACCATTAACGACAGATTGTAATTGCGAAATGGTATCCATTAGTGCCGTTAAACCTTCAAGTGCATAATACTCACATTGCATTGGCACTAATACAGAATCAGCAGCAGTCATTGCATTTACCGTCAGCATATTTAACGAAGGAGGACAATCGATGATAATAAAATCATACTCATTTCTTACTGGCGCTAAAGCATTTTTAAGACGTTGTTCGCGCGCGTAAACTTCCATTAATTTAATTTCTGCTGCGGTAACATCAGTATTTGCAGCAATAAGATGATAAATACCTGTTGTATCTTTACAGACAACTTTTTCGAAAGGCGTTTCTTCAATTAATAATTCATAACAAGTCGCATGTACATCATATTTATCAATACCGCTCCCCATTGTGGCATTACCTTGAGGATCTAAATCAATTAACAATACCTGACGTTTTGTAGCAGCTAAAGATGCGGCTAAATTAACAGCTGTTGTTGTTTTGCCAACGCCACCTTTTTGGTTAGCAACTGCAATTATTTTTCCCACTGAAACCTCAATTTTTATTATTGTTAAACGTTAATTAGTTCAATCAAGTGACGTTCGCCAATTAGTTCAGGCACTTTAATTTCATGACTATCCGCTAATATAACACCTTTAGGTAATTGCGCTAATTCTTCTTGTGGATATTGACCTTTTAGCGCAAAAAATCTACCTTGATCTTTTGCAACAAGGTGATGGCACCATTGCACCATATCTTCTAGCGACGCAAAAGCTCGACTTAATACCCCATCAAATGGAACTTCAGGTTGATATGCTTCAACTCGCGATAATAAAGGAGATACATTAGCAAGTTTTAATTGAAAAACAACCTGCTTTAAAAAGGTTATACGCTTACCTAAGCTATCAAGTAACGTAAAGTGCTTTTCTGGGTACATTATCGCTAAAGGTATGCCAGGTAAACCTGGACCTGTTCCAACATCAATGAATGTTTCGCCCACGAGGAGAGGGCCGACCATCATACTGTCTAAAATATGTTTAACCAACATATCTTCAGGGTTTCTAACCGAAGTTAAATTATAGGTTTTATTCCATTTATTCAGTAACTCTACATAACTAATTAACTGAGAAATTTGCTGTTCTGATACGTTAAGATCAGTTTTACTAATTAAACGTGCTAAGTTTTCTTTCAACGACATGTATAGGTCCAAAGAATCTATGCGGATTTTCGCAATAAACCATGTTTTTTAAGATAAACTAATAATAACGATATTGCTGCTGGTGTGATACCAGAAATTCGCGAAGCTTTGCCAATCGTTTCAGGTTTAGCATCAGAAAGCTTTGCAACAACTTCATTTGAAAGTCCTGAAATCTGGCTATAATCAAATTCAACAGGGATCAATGTATCTTCATGACGTTTTTTTTTGGCAATGTCGTCAAGTTGCCTATCAATATAACCGGCATATTTAATTTGAATTTCAACTTGCTCAGACGCTTGTTTATCAGCTAAAGGCTGACCTAATGCTTCAATCGCCATTAAATCTTGATAGCGAACTTCAGGGCGACGTAATAATTCTTCTAAACTATTTTCACGGCTAATTGGGTTTTTAACCAACTGATTTATTTGCGCTATTGCAGGGTGATCTTTCTGGATCCATGTAGATTTTAATCGCTGACGTTCTACTTCGATATTTTCAAGCTTTTCATTAAAACGTTGCCATCTTGCATCATCAACTAAACCAAGTTTGCGACCCGTTTCAGTTAAACGAATATCGGCATTGTCTTCTCTAAGCAATAATCGATATTCAGCACGAGATGTGAACATACGGTATGGCTCTTTAGTACCAAGCGTTGCTAAATCATCAACGAGTACTCCCATATAGGCTTGATCACGACCTAAAATCATTTGATCTTTACCTTGAACACGAGCAGCAGCATTAGTTGCAGCAATTAATCCTTGAGCGCCAGCTTCTTCATAACCTGTAGTACCATTAATTTGCCCTGCAAAGTAAAGGTTATTGATAAATTTACTTTCTAAGGTTTGTTTTAAATCTCGAGGATCAAAAAAATCATATTCAATCGCATAACCAGGGCGGGTAATGTGCGCATTTTCAAAGCCATTAATTGACCGAACTAACGTCATTTGAACATCAAAAGGCAAACTCGTTGAAATACCGTTAGGGTATACTTCATGTGTGGTTAAGCCTTCTGGCTCTACAAATATTTGATGTGTATCTTTATCTGCAAAACGCATGATTTTATCTTCGATAGAAGGGCAATAACGAGGCCCTACACCTTCGATGACGCCTGTATACATAGGTGATCTATCAAGTCCCTTACGGATAATGTCATGGGTATTGGCATTAGTGTGAGTAATAAAACACGGTATTTGTTCTGGATGATCAGTTGTTGATCCCATAAATGAAAATACGGGTCTAGGATCATCCCCAGGTTGTGCTTCCATCACTGAAAAATCTAAGGTTCTAGCATCAAGTCTTGGTGGTGTACCTGTTTTTAAACGATCCATTCTAAAAGGCATATCACGTAATTTATTTGCTAAATTAACACTTGCTGGATCTCCAGCTCTACCGCCTTGATAATTATTCAAACCAATATGTATTTGACCTGCGAGGAAAGTACCAACGGTTAATACAACGGTTTGAGCTTTAAACTTTAAGCCCATTTGCGTTGATACACCAACGACTTGATCATTTTCTAAAATAAGATCATCACAAGGTTGTTGAAAGATCGTTAAGTTTTCTTGGTTTTCAAGATAGTTACGTACGTAATTTCGATAAAGCGTACGATCTGCTTGAGCCCTAGTAGCCCTTACAGCAGGACCTTTGCTTGCATTTAAGGTACGAAATTGAATGGCAGCATGATCAATGGCTGTCGCCATTAAACCACCTAGCGCATCAATTTCTTTAACCAAATGTCCTTTGCCGATCCCACCGATTGCAGGGTTACAAGACATTTGACCTAACGTGTCGATATTATGTGTTAACAATAGGGTTTTACACCCCATACGAGCAGCTGCCAAGGCCGCTTCTGTACCAGCATGACCACCACCTACAACGATGACTTCATAAGTGTCTTGATACCACATAATGCCACTAACCTTAAAATGTATTTCTTGCAAAAGGGCACGTATTTTATCTTGTTTTCATGTGAAGTGAAACGATCAAATCACTAAAAAGATCAGCTGTGGATCATTAATAATATATAAAGATCTATATAAAGATCTTATTATTGATCTTTATTAGTAAAGTGATTTTCTGTGGATAAAGGGTTTTTCCTTATATAAATCAATTTGATCTTAATGATCGTTTCTTGTGATCAAAGTATGATCAATTGCTAAATAACCTTTGATCAAAAAGCCTATTTATCCACAACCGTGCGTATTTAATATTTTATTAACTGGAAAATAAATTTTAATACAGGGTTTATTCTTAAGTTATCCACATTTGATTTGTTTTAATACTCTTTCTGTGAATAAAATACTTATAAGCAGTTTATAAGTGATCTTTATTTGCTAAAAGCCATGCTTGTGCTTCTTCTTCTGGATCAATATCAAGTGTCATATCAAATGTTTTTATTGATATTAACCTTTTGCAACCCTTTGAATATATTAGATTATCTATGTTTTTTGCTGCAAAACAGAAGGTGTCGTAATTAGAGTCTCCAATACCGATCACCGTATACTTAGTTGAGGATAAATCGATCGTCGTATTTGTGAGTTGATCAATAAAAGGCAGTAAGTTGTCTGGGTAATCTCCAGCACCATGTGTTGAGGTACATATTAACCATGTTTGATTTTGAGAGGGTATTTCAGTGAGATCAGGTGATAAATGCAGCGTTACATCATGTCCTAATTGCGTTAATGTTTCTTCGCACGCTTCTGCAACATATTCAGTGCCGCCTAGCATGCTTCCAACGATAATTTGAAATGAAGACATAATGATCCTTTATTTGCCAATACAAAATGATGAAAAGATCTCACCTAGTAGATCATCATTAGTAAATTCGCCTGTTATTTGATTTAACGCGTTCTGACAAAGTCTTAATTCTTCAGCTAGAATTTCACCTGCCACATAAGATTCAAGTTGCTCTAAGCCAATACTAAGATGATGATAGCCTTGTTCAATGGCTGCTAAATGGCGTCTACGGGCCATAAAACCACCTTCTGTACTACCTTGATAACCCATAATATCTTTTAAGTGGCCAGTTAGTAATGAAATACCATCTTGGTTTTTTGCAGAAAGGGTTATGGTTGGATAGTCAGTGTCTTTATCAAATTGAACGGCTTTGTTGAATATATCTGCTTTGTTTTTAATGATTGTCAATTCAATGTTTTCTGGAAGTTTTTCAAAAAACTCGGGCCAGTATTTTTTTGGATCTTCAATTGACTGATCCGCGTCAATTAATAGTAAAATTCGATCTGCTTGTTTTATTTCCTGCCATGCGCGTTCAATACCTATTTGCTCGACTTTATCAGATGATTTTCTAAGCCCTGCGGTGTCAATAATATGTAGCGGCATCCCATCAATATGAATATGTTCTGATAATACGTCTCGTGTTGTTCCTGCGATATCTGTAACAATAGCGCTTTCTTTACCGCTTAGCGCATTTAACAGGCTCGATTTGCCTGCGTTAGGACGGCCAGCGATTACAACCCTCATACCTTCTCTTAATAAACTACCTTGCTTTGCTTTTTGCTGCACATCTTCTACTTTTTTGATCAGTGCTTTAAGTTGATTGACGACTTTTTCATCTGCAAGAAAATCAATTTCTTCTTCTGGAAAATCAATAGCTGCTTCCACATACATTCTTAAATGAATTGTGTCGTTTACTATCTCGTGAATTAGTGCTGAAAAATCGCCTTGTAACGAATGTAATGCGCTTTTTGCTGCTTGTTCTGATGTGGCATTGATCAAATCTGCAATCGCTTCAGCTTGTGCTAAATCGAGCTTATCATTTAGAAAAGCTTGCTCACTGAATTCACCGGGGTTGGCCATACGAATATTGTCAATTGCGATGATAGATTTTAACAACATATCAAGAATAATGGGGCCGCCATGACCTTGAAGTTCTAATACATCTTCACCGGTAAATGAATGTGGCCCTTTAAAAAATAATGCGATACCCTGATCAATGATTTGTTGATTATTATCATAAAAGGGTAAGTATTCAGCTTTTCTAATCGCAGGGCATCTACCTAATACTTTTTCTGCAACTATAGAGGCTAAGGGGCCCGATACTCTAATAATACCAACACCGCCTCTACCTGGTGGAGTAGCTTGTGCTGCAATGGTTTCAATATTGGATACTGTTGTTGTCATAATGCTCTAACGACTAAATATGAATGCCAGTATTATAAACATAATCGTATTCAGGGTAAAAAAAAGCGACCTTTCGGTCGCTTAATGTTATTTATTTTTTTGCTTTTCGAGTGAGGCAAATATAATTTTCATCTGAATGATGGAAATAACATTACTTACTAGCCAGTACAATACTAGGCCTGACGGGAACCAGAAGAAAAAGATAGTAAACATTACCGGCATATATTGCATAATTTTTTGCTGCATTGGGTCTTGTATGGTCATTGGCTGCATTTTTTGCATAATGAACATACTGATACCCATCAACACTGGTAATATGTAGTAAGGATCTTTAGAAGATAAATCAGTTAACCATAAACCGAATGACGCATGTCTTAATTCAACACTTTCTAAAAACACCCAATATAATGCTAAGAAAATAGGCATTTGAATTAATAACGGTAAACAACCACCGGCAGGGTTTACTTTCTCTTTGCGATAAAGCTCCATCATGGCTTGAGAAAGTTTTTGTCTATCGTCACCAAAACGCTCTTTTAACTGCGTCATTTTTGGTTGTAGTTCACGCATTTTTGCCATAGACGTGTATTGCGCTTTGGTGAGCGGGTACATAATACCTTTTACGATGACCGTAATGATAATAATTGCAACGCCCCAGTTGATGACAAGTGCTTGTATTTGAATCAGTAACCAATGTAGTGGTGAACTGATCATAAATAAAAAGCCAAAATCGACGGTGAGATCAAGTCCATCTGCTATTTCAGCTAGTGCGTCTTGATCTTTAGGTCCAACATAGAATGTTGTTGAGATAGTTTCAGTTGAACCTGATTCAATAATTTGAGCTGGTGCTTTAAAGCCAATAACCGCTTCATTCTTACTACGTGAAAACTCAGTATATAATAAGTTTACTTGCTCAGCATTAGGTACCCAAGCTGATACAAAGTAATGCTGAAGCATTGCAACCCAACCACCTTGAGTTGTTTCATTTAATTTTGCGTCAGCAATGTCATCAAAGTCATATTTTTCGTAGCGTTCTTCTTGGGTAGAATAAGCTGCACCTCGATAGGTTGGTATTAAAGCGCTAGATTGATCAACACTAGCCGATTGGCGTAGCTGAGCATATAGTTCAACACTTGCTGCACTGTTTGATGCATTTTCAACAATATAATCTACGTCGACTTGGTAACTACCTGGTGTAAAGGAAAAGTTTTTCTTAACGGTTAAGCCATCGTTTGTAATATAAGTTAATGAAACAACAAGGGGTTGTCCTTCGCTCATTTGATAAGTAGTGCTTTCAACTTGGTAAATAGGGCGACCTTTCACTGTTCGGTCTATGCCTTGTGCACCCGTTAATCCACTTTGCGCAATATATCTAAAGTTACCATTTTGCATCATGGTAAACGGAATACCATTACCTTGTTCCGTGTCATAATTAAGCAACGTCGCCTCAACGATATCACCGCCTTTGGTATCTATTTTTATGGCTAATACATCCGTTGTAATTTCCACTAAAGTTGCACTAGCTTTTGTTGTAACTTCTGTTGATTTTGAAGCACTTGGCGCAGGAACGAAGTCGTCATCACTTGATTGTGTGATAGCTGAATCATTGTCGCTTTGGCTGAATTGTGTGATCGGTTCAGGCGCATTGTCTTGTTGCCATTGCTGATACAGCAAAAAACTAACAACCATAAGCGCAATAAATAAAAAACTGCGTTGAGACTCCATAATTAATACTTTCTCTTCTTTTTTGGTGGTACGGGATCTTCACCGCCCGCATTTAGTGGGTGGCATTTTAGTATACGTTTGCCTGCTAACCAACAACCTTTTACAACACCAAAGCGATTAATTGCCTCAATTGCATAAAAAGAGCATGTTGGCGTGAACCTGCAGTTATTCCCTAATAACGGGCTAAGCCAGCGTTGGTAAGCTTTTACAGCAGATATGGCTATTTTTTGTGGCGTTGAATTATTTTTCGCCATATTTTATCCAACTGCTTTCTTATTTGTTGGTTATCGAGTTCATCTGTGCCTGAGCGAACCATAACTACTATATCAATATGGGGTAGTTGATGTTGTTTCAAGCGAAAACTATTTCGTACTAATCTTTTTATCCGATTTCTTTGCACAGCAAGTTTTACGCGTTTTTTAGCAATGGCTAAACCTAAACGACTATTTTGTTCTGAATTTGGTGTAATTAGTACAGTGATATGGCTAGAGCCAAAACGAGATGGGTTTTTAAAAGCTGATTGGAATTGACTGGGAGTCAAAAGTCTTGACTCCCGAGTAAATTCAAAAGTAACCATGAGGTTACAAACTCTTTATTGAAAGATTAATAAAGAGATTAAGCGCTTAGGCGTGCGCGGCCTTTAGCACGGCGACGTGCTAATACTGCACGACCGTTTTTAGTAGCCATACGAGCACGGAATCCGTGGTTACGCTTACGTTTTAATACGCTAGGTTGAAATGTTCTTTTCATTACGCTATCCGTCGGTTGTTGTTGCCCTGGCAAAACCGCCGTTTCGAGCACACTTGGTCAAAAAAAGAGGCGGAATTCTATATATTATACGCGCTAATGTCAATCATTAATCTTGATTATATTGTTAGAGGATCAAAATAGATCTTTTTATCGATCCTGTACATATCCACAGTTTTCTAACATTTACGATTGTAATTCCATCTTTCTATCCCTTGTTTGCGTTTTTTCTGATGTTAATTTCTGCTCTTTTCAAGTGATAAATAAAAAATCAAGCCATTAAATAGCTGACTTTAACGATTATTTTTACTTTTTTGTAAAATAGTCAAAAGTCAATATTGAAGTTGTGGATAAGTAGAGGGATAATGCTTGGATATTATAAAAAAGATAAACAGGTTTATCCCTTTATTCTAATTTTAAAGTGGTAGATCAGCTAGGAGCCTATCGTTGGATCATTCTTTGTGGCAACGCTGCTTGTCAGTATTACAAGAAGAGTTGCCTGCTCAGCAGTTTAGTATGTGGATTAGACCGCTTCAATGTGTCGTAGATAATAATGTCATGACGTTGTATGCGCCAAATCGTTTTGTACTAGACTGGGTTCGTGATAAATATGTTAATCGTATTAATGAATTAGTCAGCTTGGAAGAAAGTGGCAATCCGCCTTTATTGCGTTTTGATGTTGGTAGTATTCCTAAAGTTAAGGTTAGTAGTAATAATACTGCTTCCATGCCTTCCGCGACGCTTAGTCAACCGAAAGCTCCGAATAACCAGGTTCCAGAATCAAACTTACCGAAAAAAACGAATGTTAGAGTTAATTATACCTTTGATAACTTTGTAGAAGGTAAGTCTAATCAATTAGCACGAGCGGCTGCTTCTCAAGTAGCTGATAACCCAGGCTCTGCTTATAACCCCTTGTTTATATATGGTGGAACTGGTTTAGGTAAAACGCATTTGTTACATGCAGTTGGTAACGGTATTTTGTTGAATAAACCTGATGCAAAAATAGCTTATATGCATTCAGAGCGTTTTGTTCAAGATATGGTTCGTGCATTACAAAATAATGCGATTGAAAAATTTAAGCAGTACTACCGTTCTGTTGATGCCTTATTGATAGATGACATTCAATTCTTTGCTAATAAAGAGCGTACACAAGAAGAGTTTTTTCATACCTTTAATGCGTTATTAGAAGGTAATCAACAAATTATTTTAACCAGTGACCGCTATCCAAAAGAAATTGATGGTGTAGAAGATAGATTAAAATCTCGCTTCGGCTGGGGGTTAACCATTGCGATTGAACCGCCGGAGCTTGAAACGCGTGTTGCGATATTAAAAAGAAAGGCACAAGAGAGTCACGTCAATCTCGCTGATGAAGTTGCTTTTTTCATTGCTAAGCGTTTAAGGTCAAACGTTAGGGAATTAGAAGGTGCACTTAATCGTGTAATCGCTAATGCTAATTTTACTGGCAGAGCAATTAATATTGATTTTGTTAAAGAAGCACTAAGAGATTTACTTGCCTTACAGGATAAGTTAGTTACTATCGATAACATACAGAAAACTGTTGCTGAATATTATAAAATCAAAGTATCAGATTTATTATCAAAAAGACGTAATCGTTCGGTAGCAAGACCAAGACAGATAGCAATGGCTTTATCGAAAGATCTCACTAATCATAGCTTACCTGAAATAGGCGAAGCGTTTGGTGGAAAAGACCATACAACGGTATTACATGCTTGTCGGAAAGTAAAAGCATTACGTGAAGAATCTCATGATATTAAAGAAGATTATTCAAATTTAAATAGAACGTTATCTTCCTAACAAAAAGAGTAATAAAGAGTAGGTAAAAAATGAAGTTTTCCTTAAATAGAGAATTATTGTTAAAACCATTGCTATTGGTATCCGGAGCGGTTGAACGTAAAAGTACCTTACCTATTCTTGGTAATGTGTTAATCGAAGTTAGTGAGCAATCACTTACCTTGACTGCCACAGATTTAGAGCTGGAAATGGTTGCTTATGCAGATATCGATAATGCCGAAGCCAACGGTAAATTAACAATACCAGCACGTAAGCTTTTAGATATTTGTAAAAGCTTACCTGATGGAGCCTTGATCAGCTTCGAATCTACAGAAGATACTGTCACTATTTCTTCCGGTCGAAGTAAGTATTCATTATCTACTTTACCTGCAACAGATTTTCCTAATATTGAAGAGTGGAAAGGCGACGTTGAATTTAAATTAAGTAAAGCTCAGTTATTACGCCTCATTGAAAGTACCCACTTTTCCATGGCTAACCAAGATGTTCGTTATTACTTAAATGGAATGTCTATTGAAACAGAAGCTAATGAAATTCGCTCTGTTGCAACTGACGGTCATCGTTTAGCTATTTGTAAAATTTCAAATGATGAATTACAACTGCCAAATCGACAGGTGATTGTACCTAGAAAAGGTATTTTAGAAATCATCCGTTTACTTGACCCAGTCGATGAAGAAGTTCAAGTCTTTTTAGGTTCTAATCATATTCGTATTATTGATACTGAATTTTCTTTTACCAGTAAATTAGTTGATGGTCGTTTTCCTGATTATCGCCGAGTTCTTCCGCGCAATGGTGACAAAATACTAAATGCAGACAAAGATCAACTTAAACAAGTTTTATCTAGAGCTTCAATTTTGTCGAATGAAAAATTCAAAGGTGTACGTCTGAATTTTGCTGACAGTGAATTAAAAATTACTGCAAATAATCCTGAACAAGAACAAGCAGAGGAAATTTTAGAAGTGAACTTTCCTTATGAAGATGTCGAGATTGGTTTTAATGTAAACTATGTACTTGATGTACTAAATGCAATTAAAGAGCAAGGGGTTAAATTTACTTTAGCTGATGCTAACAGTAGTGTTGTTATCGAAGGGCAGGATTCAAACGAAGCGTTATATGTTGTGATGCCTATGCGTTTGTAATGAGTATTAAAGATTTAAATGCATATCAATTTAGAAATTTAGTAGACGGAAAAGTTTCGCTTCATTCTGAATTTAATTTTATTCTGGGTGATAATGGTAGTGGAAAAAGTAGTCTTTTAGAAAGTATTTATTATCTTAGCCATGGAAAGTCGTTTAGAACAACGAATGTTAGTAATTTAGTTCGCAATGAGTCACAACGTTTTGTGTTAAGCGCTAAAACATCTACCGATCAAATGTTAGGCATTGAATATTCTCTAACGGGTGAAAAACGAATTAAAATAGACGGTGAACGCCAAACAAAACTTTCTGAGCTTGCAAGAAATTTAGCGGTACAAGTTGTTACACCAGAGAGTTTTAAGTTGTTTATTGGTGGGCCAAGAGAACGTAGAAAGTTTATCGATTTAGGATTGTTTCACGTGAAACATTCTTTTCCTGAAGTTTGGCGACAGTTTAATAAAACATTAAAACAACGAAATGCATGTTTAAAACAACGATTGAGTGATCAGCAATTACACTATTGGACAGATCAATTCTGCCAACTTTCAGAAACAATTGCCGCATTAAGATCGGAGTATATAAAAGAATTATCAACAGAAGTCACCAATTGGTTATCGGTGTTATTACCAGAAATTAACGATGCCATTAAGCTTCAATATTTACAGGGATGGCACAGTAAAAAAGAGTTATTTGACGTGCTAAGTCAAAATAAAGAGAAAGAGCGTGAACGTGGCCATTCACTTTTTGGTGCTCATAAATTTGATGTTAGATTTCAATTTAATACATTATCGTTAGAGCAAAGACTCTCAAGAGGCCAACAAAAGTTGTTTTTACTCGCGTTAACTTTTGCACAAACAAAGTTAATTGAAAAAGTTAAACGAGTAAAGCCAATTTTATTAATTGATGATATTGGTGCTGAATTAGACATAAGTTCTAGAACAGCAATGTCTGTGGCAAATCAGTTATTGAATTGTCAATCAATAATAACCGCAATTGATAAAAGTGCAGTGGAACCATTGGTTCCGAAAAACAAAAATTATAAAATGTTTCACGTGAAACATGGCAATATTTCTTTAATGAGTGAGTAGGCTAAAGCTATGAGTGTAGAAAATGAATATGGCTCAGACAGTATCAAGGTTTTAAAAGGGCTGGACGCTGTAAGAAAAAGACCGGGTATGTATATTGGTGACACAGATGATGGCACAGGTTTACATCACATGGTTTTTGAGGTGTTAGATAATTCAATAGATGAAGCACTTGCAGGTCACTGTAGTGATATAGTTGTAACTATTCACCTTGATGGTTCTGTATCTGTAAAAGATGATGGCCGTGGTATACCAACGGATATTCACCCAGAAGAAGGTGTTTCTGCAGCAGAAGTTATCATGACGGTATTACATGCGGGTGGTAAATTTGGCGGTGAAGACTCTGGTTATAAAGTTTCAGGTGGTTTACATGGTGTAGGTGTTTCTGTAGTTAATGCATTAAGCCATAAACTAACACTTACTATTCGTAGGAACGGTGAACTTCACGAACAAGAATATAAATTAGGAGAGCCGCAAGCACCGTTAGCACTCGTTGGTGAAACAGATCAAACAGGTACTGAGTTAAGGTTTTGGCCAAGCGAAGAAACATTCACTGATGTAGAGTTTCATTATGACATTCTGGTAAAACGTATCCGTGAACTATCTTTCCTAAATTCAGGTGTCTCAATAAAACTCATTGATGAACGTGAAGAAGGTAAAGAAGAACATTTCTTTTATGAAGGCGGTATTCAAGCGTTTGTTGATTATTTAAATACAAATAAAACAGCGGTAAATGAAGAGATATTTTATTTTGACTTAGAACGTGAAGATGGAATTGCTGTTGAAGTAGCAATGCAATGGAATGATGGTTTCCAAGAAAATATACATTGTTTTACCAATAATATACCTCAACGTGATGGTGGAACGCATTTAAGTGGTTTCAGAGCGGCGTTAACTCGTACCATAAATAGCTACATGGTAAAAGAAGGGTTAAATAAATCTAAAAAAGGTGAAACAAATCCATCTGGTGATGATGCCCGTGAAGGATTAACAGCGGTTATTTCTGTTAAAGTCCCAGACCCAAAGTTTTCATCGCAAACTAAAGATAAGCTAGTTTCTTCTGAAGTAAAAACTGCGGTAGAACAAGCGATGGGTGAAAAGCTTGGGGAATATCTATTAGAGAATCCGGGTACTGCAAAAACAGTAATCATGAAAATTGTTGATGCCGCTAGAGCAAGGGAAGCTGCTCGTAAAGCGCGTGAGATGACAAGAAGAAAAGGTGTACTTGATATCGCGGGTTTACCTGGAAAGCTTGCTGATTGCCAAGAAAAAGATCCAGCGTTATCTGAAATATACATAGTGGAGGGTGACTCTGCGGGTGGTTCAGCTAAACAAGGTCGCAATCGTAAAAACCAAGCAATCTTGCCACTTAAGGGTAAAATATTAAACGTAGAAAAAGCACGCTTTGATAAAATGATTGCTTCGGTAGAAGTAGGTACATTAATTACGGCATTGGGTACAGGTATTGGCCGTGATGAATATGATCCTGAAAAGCTTCGTTATCATTCAATCATAATTATGACCGATGCTGATGTTGATGGTTCTCATATTCGTACTTTGTTATTAACATTCTTCTATCGTCAAATGCCAGAAATTATGGAACGCGGTCATGTTTTTATTGCCCAACCACCACTATATAAAGTTAAGAAAGGTAAACAAGAACGTTATATTAAAGATGACGATGCATTAATTGAATACCTCACAACACTAGCGTTAGAAAATGCCTCATTACATGTAAATGAATCGGCACCTGCAATTTCAGGCTTGGCATTAGAAAAATTAGTAAATCAATTTAGAAGAGCATATAACACGATTAAACGTGTTTCTCGCCAAATACCAGAAGATATTCTCATTAAGATGATCTATTCATCGACAATAAATATCGAAGATTTTTCAGATGAAGGGAAAGTTACGGCTTGGAAAGATAACCTGTTAAAGCAACTTCATGATCAAGATGGCAATGGTTCAATTTATACAGCTTCGGTAGAGCAAGATAAAGAGCGTAACATTTATTATCCTCGATTCAATGTTAGAAAACATGGAATTGATAAGGTATATAACTGTGGTTATGAATTTATACATTCTAAAGAGTTTAAAGAGTTAATTGACCTTAACGTTGCAATAAATGGCCTTATTGAAGAAGGCGGCTATGTAAAACGCAATGAGAAAATAAAGCCAGTTTCAACCTTTGATGAAGCGTTAACATGGTTAATGGCTGAATCAAAACGAGGGCAGTATATCCAACGTTATAAAGGTTTGGGTGAAATGAACCCAGATCAACTGTGGGAAACAACGATGGACCCAGAAACAAGGCGTATGTTGAAAGTAACGATTGAAGACGCCATTGCAGCAGATCAACTATTTAATACGTTAATGGGTGATCATGTTGAACCTCGTAGACATTTTATTGAAGAAAATGCGTTGAAAGTAGAAAACTTAGATGTTTAGTTTTAGATAAAAAAGTCAATACCGATCAATTAAGCAATTGATCGGTGGGAATAAAACGCTTATACGACCATAGCCCTACCTTTATGATAGGGCTATTTTTTTATGTAATTGATGTGGCTAGATGATGTGAAAACATTTGTGGTGCCTAAAGCGGATAAGTTTTTCAAAGGAGCTTACCGCTCCACAAACGGTAATAGTATTTTGGGGTATTGATTACTTATAAGTCCGGTTAGGTTGAGATAAGCGAGGTAGCTAAAGTGACAAATGAACCTGCGTTGTGGATCAGTTTCACTATGGTCTGCGTTATGTTCAAGGTAAGATACTCTGGTGTGCACAGACAGGGTAAAAAAGGTTGTAATGCCTAAAAAGCAAAAACAAGCCAAATCAAGGACCATTAGAATGTCAAAAAACAAACTATGCCTGCGAATGAAAACAACCTTAACGGAATGGTTTAACTTTTAATACCAACTCAATTAAATATTTAATAGAATTGGTATAAGTAGCTTTATATAACTGGCTTTATATACAGCAAGGAGAAGTATCCATTTGAAATAATGACCGGTCATGAAATATACGGTTTTATCAAAGATATAAATAAAAAGTTAAAATATTCGAGTTTTTGCTCAATTTATCACTGCTGTAAACTAGGCGAATAAACAGACAAACGTTATACTAGCGCCAGCAAATTAAAATTTTATATTATAAATACAGGCACGCATGAGTACGTTTAATAGCAAAACATTCCAAGGATTGATTTTACAACTACAAGATTACTGGTCTCGACAGGGTTGTGTCATTGTACAGCCTTTAGATTTAGAAGTTGGTGCTGGTACCTTTCATCCCATGACATTTTTGCGTGCGGTAGGACCTGAGCCTATCAGTAGCGCATATGTACAACCTTGTCGAAGACCAACAGATGGTCGTTACGGGGAAAACCCAAACCGCTTACAGCATTATTATCAATTTCAAGTGATGTTAAAGCCTTCTCCGAAGAATATACAAGAGTTATATTTAAACTCACTGAAAGAGCTTGGTATAGATCCTTTAGTACATGATATCCGTTTTGTTGAAGATAACTGGGAGTCGCCAACACTTGGAGCTTGGGGATTAGGTTGGGAAATTTGGCTAAACGGAATGGAAATCACTCAATTTACTTATTTTCAACAAGTCGGTGGTTTAGAGTGTGCTCCTGTAACAGGCGAAATCACTTACGGTTTAGAACGTTTAGCAATGTATATTCAAAATGTAGATAGTATTTATGACTTAGTGTGGACAGATGGCCCGATGGGTAAAGTCCTCTATGGAGATGTGTTCCATCAAAATGAAGTAGAGCAATCGGCATATAACTTTGAGCATGCAGATGTAAAAGCGCTATTCGGCCAATTTGATCAGTGTGAAAAAGACAGTGAAAAGTTAATTGAAAAAGGCTTAGCATTACCAGCTTATGAACAAGTGATGAAAGCTTCACATGCCTTTAACTTATTAGATGCACGCCATGCAATTTCAGTGACAGAAAGACAGCGCTATATTTTACGTGTACGGGCATTATCCAAAGCGTGTGCAGAGGTTTACTATGCGACGAGAGAACAATTAGGCTTCCCACTGTGTGGTGATAAAAAGGTGGGAGAATAAAAAATGATTAAAGAAACATTATTAATAGAGTTAGGTACCGAAGAACTACCACCGAAAGCGTTACAAAAATTAGCGACCACTTTCTACAATCAAATAACGACACAATTGGAACAAGCCGAACTAGGTTTTGAACAAGCCTCTTGGTTTGCTTCTCCAAGACGTTTAGCCGTGCAAATTACACAATTAATCGAAAAGCAAGCTGATAAAGAAATTGAAAAACGTGGGCCTGCTATAAATGTAGCGTTTGATGAAGAAGGTAACCCGAGTAAGGCCGCCTTAGGTTGGGCAAAATCGAATGGTATCACTATTGAACAAGCACAACGTTTAAAAACCGATAAAGGCGAATGGTTACTACACAAAGCATTACAACCAGGGAAAACAATTCAGGAATTGATTCCTGAAATGGTTAATAAAGCAATTGCAAAGCTACCAATTCCAAAACCAATGCGTTGGGGTAGCTCAAGAACACAATTTATTCGTCCAATTCATACGTTAACACTAATGTTTGGTGAACACATTATAAAAGGTGAAGCGTTAGGTATTGAGTCAAACAACGTGCTACAAGGTCATAGATTCCATCATCAAGGTTTAGTTTCACTTGAGCATGCAAATGATTATGTTGCAACGTTAAAACAAGCGTATGTTGTTGCAGATTATCAAGAAAGAAAGCAATTAATCGTTGATCAGATTAAAAAAGCTGAGCAAGAGCTAAATGCTGTGGCATTAATTGATGAAGAATTGTTAGAAGAAGTTACCTCAATTGTTGAGTGGCCAGTTACTTTAATCGGTAGCTTTGATAAAGAATTTTTAGATGTACCACCAGAGCCATTAATCTATTCAATGAAAGATCACCAAAAATATTTTCCAGTTGAGGATAAGCAGGGAAAATTATTAAACAAATTTATTTTTGTTGCTAACATTGAAAGTAAAGATGCTAACCAGGTTATCTTCGGTAATGAAAAAGTAATACGTCCACGATTAGCGGACGCCGAGTTTTTCTTTAAAACAGATAAAAAGCAAACACTTGAATCAAGGCTTGCTAGTTTAGAGTCCGTTTTGTTCCAAAAACAATTAGGAACGTTAAAAACGAAGTCAGAACGAATTGCGTCGCTAAGTGAATATATTGCTGAAAAAATCAATCAATCACCTAAACTGGCATACCGTGCAGGCCTATTAAGTAAAACAGACTTAATGACAGAAATGGTATTAGAATTTCCTCAAGTGCAAGGCACCATGGGTAAATACTATGCGCAGCATGATGGCGAAGACGTTGAGGTAGCACAAGCATTAGAAGATCAATATCGACCAAGATATTCTGGCGATAGTATTCCTAAAGGTGTTATTGGTTGTGCGGTAGCTATTGCTGACAAAATTGACACTTTGGTTGGAATATTTGGTATAAACCAACCTCCAAAAGGCGATAAAGATCCATTTGCGCTACGTAGAGCTGCCATTGGCATGATTCGCATAATTATTGAAAAACAGCTTGATTTAGACATTGCTGATCTAGTGTCACGAAGTGTGAACTTATACGGTGAAGTGTTAACGAATGACAGTACAACCCAACAAGTGATTGATTTTGTGCTTGGTCGATTTAAAGCACACTATCAAGAGCAAAAAATTAGTGTTGATGTCATTCAGGCTGTTTTAGCTAACTCACCAACGGCACCACTAGACTTTGAAAAGCGAGTATTAGCTGTAAATCATTTTAAAACAATGGAAGCAGCACAAACATTGGCAGCTGCAAACAAACGAGTAGGTAATATTTTAGCCAAGTTTGATGGTCAATTATTTTCTACTTTTAATACTGACTATGCTACTGATGACAATGAAACAGAATTGGCTAATACTTTTGCAAAAGTAAAAGAAAAGATTCAACCATTAGTTGCAGCTCAAGACTACCAGCAGGCATTAGCTGAACTTGCCAACATTAAGCAACCCATTGATAACTTTTTTGATAATGTCATGGTAATGGCTGATGATGAACAAGTGAAAGTGAATCGTTTAACCCTGTTAAATGAAATACGTAATCGCTTTTTAGATATTGCTGATATTTCGGTATTACAAAATTAAACCATGTTGATTTAATTGTTAAAATAGAAACGCGATAATTAAGCAAAGCTATATTAAAAAGGGTAGTTGTTAACAATTACCCTTTTTTGATCACATATTGAAAAGGGAGGACATCGGTTTGTGAAGCAATAAGTTCGTGTTCCATAAAGCGACAAAAACTTGGAATATCACGGGTCGTAGAAGGGTCATCGGCAATAACCAATAAGGTTTCACCGGCACTTATTTTTCTTATATTCATCCTAATCATCATCACAGGCTCAGGACAGCGAAGCCCCAACGCATCTAGTGTATGATCGGTATTATTGAAAAGATTTTGCATAGATATATTCAGTCTATTTAACTTGACGAAGAAAACCAGATAAAGAATATTGAGATTTTAACATGTTGAGAAGTTGTTCTGCATTGGCTTTTTCTAAAAAATGCTGACTTACCACACGGTGAAGCTTGTTTTGGTAGATAATGCTCCAATGTTTTTGACCTATTTTTGTTTTTATCTTAGCTAATAATACTTCTGCATAGCTTTTTTGAGCAAAAGCACCTAATTGAACTTGCCACTGCGAACTGGTATTAATCGCTATTCGTTTTAGAGGTGTTTCTAACGGTTGCTTGAGCGTTCTTTTTGTCGATGGGGACTTAATAGTGGCAGATTTCGAGTCAGAAAAAAGCCAGGTTACTTGTGCATAAAGGTTGTGATTGGCATTTAATGTTGAGTGATCAAAATAACTAGTTTGTCCAAACTCAACTGCGAGCTGGTTGGTAAAGCGAAATTGAGTTGCCAAGTTAAGATAAGAAGAGACACTGTCCTTATTAATTAACGAAGGTTTATCAGAATGAACTAGATACCCAAAACCTGTGCCTGCTTTAATAGTGAGTTGATTATTTATTTGACGAATAAAGTTTACGCCAACCATTGCACGTTTAAGCTTGATGGCTTGTTGTTGAGCGTTTGTTTGTATCATGATTGTTCTATGATCAACAAAGCGACTTTCTATAGCGAAGTTTTCGGAAAATTGCCATTGATAACTAAGATGAACACCGTTAGAAGAAGATTGCTGGTGATGATAGTCAACACCGAAACTAAGGCTATGTTCTTGAGCAAAACAAGATAGGCTTAAAAGTAAAGAAAGTAGCAAATAAGTACGCATTAGCACATAGAATAAAAGATTATGTAGATATACTACCAGTGGTTTATTAGTAACACTATTTTCTCTTTGAATTAGTGTAAATTCCTCATAACTACTTGCTTTGTAATGCTAGCCTGAATACTCTTAAACAGAATGTTTTTCTCAGGGTTATTTATGTTGCGTTTTTGTGCCTTCTTTTTCTGTTGGTTTAGTCTTTTTACTCAAGTCGCATTTGCTTTCGATAATGCGCAGATGCGTGATACGTTTTTAAAAGCTGAACGTCAATTATGGAAAACTGACTCGTCAACGTATCTTAACTTATATAAGCAATTACATTATTACCCACTACAACCGTACCTAGATCAACGCCGGCTGATGATTAAAATGCGTTTAACATCGGCAAAAGAAATTGAGCAATTCTTAACAAAATATGAAGGGAGCCCACTTGACTGGCCATTGAGGAAAAAATGGTTAGAGTATTTAATAAAGAGGAACAGGCAAACGTTGTTTATGGCGTTTTTTAAACCAACGTCTGATGTCAATTTAACCTGTCATTACTATCAATATAAACTCAATAGTGGGGCGGAAGAACAGCAAATATTGAAAAATATTGAACGCTTATGGGTTGTCGGTAAATCACAGCCTAAGTCTTGTGATCCATTATTTGCGAAGTGGCAAAAAGCAGGCTTACGTACACAGAGTCATGTATGGCAGCGTTTAGTAAAGGCTGCTGATGGTGGCAAACATACCTTAATTCCATACTTGACCTCATTAATGCCAAAAAAGCAGCAATATCTAGGCAAGCTTTGGCATAAAGTAAGAAGAAACCCTGCCTATATTACGAAACTGAGTCGCTTTCCGACTAAGTCTAAGAAAGAAACTGAGATCTTCATTTACGGTATTAAACGGTTAGTATGGCGAAGTCCAGACAATGCAATTGCTACATTCAACAAAGCAGCAAAAGTATTTCCAATCACAGATGACCAGTTGCAACAAGTGGCACTTAAGTTTTCATTAGCGCTTGCTAGTAAAAAACATCGTGCAGCAAAAACCTGGTTAGCAAAAGTAGCAGACCAGCACTTAACATCGAACATCGTACAGTGGAAAATCGCTGATGTATTACGCCAACAAGATTGGCATGCGATAAAGCAAGTGTTGTCAGCACTACCGAAAAATCAGCAAAGTACTTATCAGTGGCGGTATTGGTATGGTAGAAGTTTAATTGAAACAGGTGATGACACTGCGGGTAAGGCACAGCTGAAAAGCCTTGCAGATCAACGACATTATTACGGTTTTTTAGCTGCAAGTTATTTGCAGCAGCCGATGAACTTACAGCATAACCCATTAGTGTTTTCTGAACTAGAAAAGCAATCACTATTTGAAAACTCCGCAGGTAAAAGGGCGTTTGAATTGTTTCGACTTGGTCGCTTTTATCATGCACGAAAAGAATGGAACTATTGGGTGTCGACACTTGATAAACGACAAAGGTTAGGGGCGGCGAAGTTAGCAAATGAAATAGGTTGGTATGATCGCGCTATTTTTGCGTTATCACGAGTTGGGTATTTAGACGATGTAGATTTACGATTTCCTCTAGCGTTTAATGAACAAATTACAACGTATTCAGATCAACATAAAATACCATCGGCATGGGCATTTGCCATCGCTCGTCGAGAAAGTTCATTTATGTCAGATGCAAACTCAGCTGTTGGCGCGAAGGGTTTAATGCAGGTAATGCCTGGCACAGCAAAACAATTAACTCGCAAGAAAAAAATATCAAACAGTTATTTATTTGATAGTGGAAACAATATTCGCTTAGGTACTAAATATTTAAAGAATTTGCTAGATAGATATGACGGTAATCAAATATTAGCAACAGCTTCCTATAATGCAGGGCCTTACCGAGTGAAAAAGTGGTTAGCCGCAATTGATAGCATGCCAGCTGATATTTGGATAGAAACAATTCCTTTTAAAGAAACGCGTGAATATGTCAAAAGCGTATTGGCTTATCAGCAAATTTATCAACAAAAAGTAGGCCAGCCAACACCATTATTTGAGCAATTACACCGGATGAATATAACGCGATGACTTACCATGTGTTAAGATCAAACTATGATACATTTGGACATGAAAATGATGACACTAGCAAGCTTATATCCTGCACATATTGATGAGTTACAACAACGCACTAAGCAAGTTTTAGCAAGAGAAAACTTGCAAGGGCTTGTGATTCATTCAGGCCAAGAGTTAAAAGCCTTTTTAGACGATACGGGTTACCCTTTTAAAGTAAACCCTCATTTTAAACATTGGTTGCCAATCATTGATGTGCCAAACAGTTGGCTTTTGCTTAATGGCGAAGATAAACCAACATTGATTTATTATCAGCCAGTAGATTTTTGGCATAAAGTAATCGCATTACCAGAAGATTATTGGAATGAGCATTTCAATATTAAAATGCTAAGTAAAGCAACAGATGTTGATAAATTATTGCCGTATGATAAAAAAGGTTACGCATACATTGGCGCGCATATTGAAGTAGCGCAAGCTCTTGGTTTCGAAACGATTAATCCTGAAAACGTGCTTAATTATATTCACTATCATAGAGCCTATAAAACTGCCTATGAGCAAGAGTGTTTAAGGCGCTCAAATGCCTTAGCTGTAATCGGTCATAAAGCCGCTGAACAAGCATTTTTAGCAGGGGCTAGTGAGTATGAAATAATGCAAGCCTATTTATTTGCTATGCAATATGGTGAAAATGAAACCCCTTACGGTAGTATTGTCTGTGTAAATGAAAATGCATCAATTTTACATTACACCATGCTTGATAAAGCGAAACCTGATGCCCATCGTTCCTTTTTGATTGATGCGGGCGCTAACTATCACGGCTACGCATCTGATATTACTCGAACCTATGCCTTTGAAAATAATCGATTTGCAGAACTTATTGCGCGTATGGATCGCTTAATGCTAACAACTGTGGATGGGCTAAAGCCTGGGGCAAGTTACGTTGATCTGCATATAGCAACACACTTACAAATTGCTCAAGTATTGAGTGAGTTTTCATTTATTAATGTAACTCCTGAGTCAGCATTAGAAGCAGGCATTGTTTCTACCTTCTTTCCTCATGGTTTGGGTCACCACTTAGGGTTACAAGTACATGATGTGGGTGGTTTTATGGCAGACGAGCGTGGTACTCATGTCAATACCCCTGATAATCATCCGTTCTTACGCACTTCGAGAATGGTTGAAGCAAACCAAGTGTTTACTATTGAACCAGGTATGTATTTTATTGACTCATTGCTAGCTGATTTAAAAAAATCAGCTAATGGTAGTATGATTAACTGGTCAAAAGTCGATGAAATGAGGCCATTTGGTGGCATTCGTATTGAAGATAATATTATTGTTCATCAATCACACAATGAAAATATGACACGAGAAAATGGCTTAGACTAACGCTTGTGGAACCTTATAATATTGCAGCGAGTAACATTATTGATGAAATCGAGGTTACTCGCAGTCGATTTATCTGTTATTTATCACCTTGTGATTCAACAACTGCGTTTAAACAATTGCTAAATGACGTGCAGCAACTCCACCCTCAAGCCAATCATCATTGTTACGCATTTGTTGCTGGGCATCCACAAGACAGTCAATGTTATGGTTTTTCTGATGATGGAGAACCCTCAGGAACGGCTGGAAAACCAATGTTGGCTGTTTTACAGGGCAGTGAAGTAGGAGAAGTAGCGGCCATTGTGGTTCGTTATTTTGGTGGCACGAAACTAGGTACTGGTGGTTTACAACGAGCTTATAGTGCAAGTGTAAGAAGTGCGTTGTCGTTGCTTGATGTAGCAACTAAAATTCCTAAGGTCTACAAAAGCTTAGCTTGTCAATATGCACAGGTCGATGACATACTGCACTTAGTGAAGCAAGCAGGTGCAGACATTTTGGCTCAAGATTTTACCGAAAGAGTTGATTTGACCTTGGCTATTCCTGAACAAGGTGTAGAATTGTTAGCGGAACAGTTAAAAACAATGTCTTCCGGACAGTTAACGCTGAATAAAATTAACAAAAAATAATAAGAATGCACAGTGCAGTATAAGAATATACTTAGAATTTTAGGGCTGTTAGTAACATTGCTGAGCGTTACTATGCTTCCGCCTGCGCTAATTTCATTACTCTACCGCGATGGTGGTGGTGTCGCTTTCATCCTTTCTTTTTTATTCTGTTTATTTAGCGGACTTATTACTTGGTATCCTCTTCGTAAAGAAAAAGGCGAATTAAGAGCACGAGAAGGCTTTTTGATTGTTGTGCTATTCTGGACTGTTTTGGCCAGCTTCTCTGCAGTGCCATTAATGCTGTTAGAAATGCCTAATTTAACCATTACAGATGCTTTTTTTGAAGCATTCTCAGGGCTTACTACAACTGGGGCTACGATCTTATCGCAAATTGATGGCTTACCACATGCTGTATTATGGTATCGCCAACAATTACAGTGGTTAGGTGGTATGGGTATCATCGTATTAGCAGTAG
This sequence comes from Thalassotalea sp. PP2-459, assembly GCF_001913705.1. Lineage (GTDB taxonomy): Bacteria > Pseudomonadota > Gammaproteobacteria > Enterobacterales > Alteromonadaceae > Thalassotalea_C > Thalassotalea_C hakodatensis. Next base: position 57,448 of record NZ_MKQD01000017.1, read on the forward strand.
CTGTGTTACCTATGTTAGGTATTGGTGGAATGCAGTTATATCGTGCAGAAACGCCTGGACCTGTCAAAGATTCTAAAATGACCCCCAGAATCGCCGATACCGCAAAACACTTATGGTATATTTATTTATCGCTTACCGTGGCTTGCTCATTAAGTTATTGGGCAGCTGGTATGACGGTATTTGATGCCATTTGTCATGCATTTTCAACCATCGCAATTGGTGGCTTTTCTACCCATGATTTAAGCATGGGGTATTTTGATAGTCCATTAATAAATGCTGTATGTGTACTGTTTTTATTAATTGCGGGGGTTAACTTTGCCTTACATTTTGCGGTGCTTCATAGTAAATCTTTACGCGCTTATTTTTACGACCCCGAGTTCAAAGTATTCATTGCTATCCAATTGGTTTTAACATTGATTTGTGCGGTCGTGTTACTGAGTTATGGTGTTTATAGCTCAGGCTTTGAAGCCTTTGACCAAGCCTTGTTTCAGGCTGTTTCTATCAGTACCACCGCTGGATTCGCCACTACGTCTTTTGCTGACTGGCCAACACTGCTGCCTATTTTATTGATATTTTCTAGTTTTATAGGCGGCTGTGCTGGTAGTACAGGCGGTGGTATGAAGGTTGTCAGGGTTTTACTTCTTTACCTTCAAGGTATCCGAGAGTTAAATAAACTAGTACACCCGAAAGCTATTTTTACCATAAAACTGGGTCATAAAGCGTTGCCCAATAGGGTCGTGGAAGCTATTTGGGGTTTTTTTGCCGCTTACGCAGCTGTTTTCGTTATTTGTATGTTGATGCTTTTGGCGGCCGGTGTTGATGATATTACTGCTTTTACCGCCGTTGCTGCGTGTTTAAATAATCTTGGCCCAGGTTTAGGTGAAGTGGCAGCTAATTTCTCATCACTCGGCGACTTTAGTAAATGGGTACTGATCATTGCCATGCTTTTTGGTCGATTAGAAATATTTACTTTGCTGGTCTTATTTACCCCAAGCTTCTGGCGCTCATAAAACATCGAATGATGTTTTAAAAAAATTGTAACGGGTCTACATAAAAAAGCTTTTCCACATCTGAAATATATTTCTTATTCACTAAAAATAAAATGACATGATCTTCAGCATTAATCAGGGTGTCAGAGTGGGCAATAATAACTTCATCTTCCCTAACCACTGCACCGATAGTCGTACCTGGTGGTAACTTTAATTGCGCAATCGTACGACCAACCACTTTTGATGATCTTTCGTTTCCTTTTGCCACTATTTCAATGGCTTCAGCGGCACCACCGCGTAAGCTGTATACATTATCGATACTCCCTTTACGAACGTGGGTTAATAAAGCAGAGATGGTTGCATGTTGTGGAGAAACGGCAATATCAATATTGCTACCATGCACTAAATCAATATAGGCGCTGCGTTGGATCAACACCATGGCCTTGCGCACACCTAAACGTTTCGCTAATAGTGACGACATAATGTTTGCTTCATCGTCATTGGTCACGGCAATAAAGACATCGAACTGATCAATATGCTCTTCAACAAGTAATTCTTGATCCGATGAATCACCTGAAAACACGAGTGTACCGTCTAATTCCGATGCTAGATATTCAGCACGTTTAGGTGAATGCTCAATAAGCTTAACCTGATGATTTTTTTCTAATAAACGCGCTAAGCCAGCGCCAATATTACCGCCGCCAGCGATCATAATACGTTTGTATGCTGGCTCGAGTTTTTGCAGTTCATTCATGACCGCTCTAATGTGTTTAGATGCAGCAATAAAAAAGACTTCATCGTCAGCTTCAATGACTGTAGTGCCTAATGGACGAATAGGGCGGCCGTTTCGGTATATGGCTGCTACTCGAGTTTCAATATTAGGAATGTGCTCACGTAACGTAGAAAGGGCATGGCCAACCAGTAAGCCACCATAATAGGCTTTTACTGCAACTAAGCTGACTTTACCACGAGCAAACTCTAATACTTGCAGCGCGCCAGGGTAGTCGATAAGGCGAGCAATATCTCTGGTAACAAGTTGCTCAGGAGCGATAACATGATCAACAGGAATATTTTCTTGTTGAAAAAGCTGATCTTGATAACGTAATATTTTCGCGGAACGTATTCGCGCAATTTTGGTTGCAGTGTTAAACAGTGAATAGCAAATTTGGCAGGCGATCATATTGGTCGCGTCGTCACTGGTAACAGCAATGACCAACTCAGCGTCTTCAGCGCCAGCTTGTTTTAATACATCAGGATGTGAACCGTGGCCGGTTACCACACGTAAATCCATGCGATCTTGTAAATCACGTAAAATGTCAGCGTTGGTATCAATTAACGTAATGTCATTACGTTCGCCCACTAAATTTTCGGCGAGTGTTCCGCCAACTTGACCTGCTCCAATGATGACAATTTTCATATGCTATTAACCAAAACCGTTAGGTGTTGTTATTTTTCTTAAGCTTGGCGTAGTAAAACCCATCCATCGCTTGCTCATTTGGTAAAATTTGCCAGCCAATATCTTGTGTTGTTTGCTGAATTGGCTGTAATTGCGCATCTTCATTAGAGTCAATAAAGGTTTGTATTTGTTCTCTATTTTCTTCTGGAAGAATACTGCATGTTGCATAAAGCAAAGTACCACCGGGTTTTAGCAAAGACCATACATTTTTTAATATTTGTTGCTGTAGTATGGTTAACTTATCTATATCTGCCGCTTTACGAAGCCATTTTATATCAGGGTGGCGTCGAATAACGCCTGTGCCTGAACAGGGTACATCAAGTAAAATGCGATCAAATAGTTTTCCGTCCCACCAATCTGATTTGCTGGCATCACCGGTAATTGTTTTTGCGTTTAAGGATAAACGGGTCAGGTTTTCTGTTACGCGATCTAATCTTTCTTGGTCAATGTCTAGCGCTGTTACATCAATAGATGTAGGAGAAATCTCTAAAATATGACATGTTTTACCGCCTGGTGCAGCACAACAATCAAGAATATGTTCTTGCGCCTGTGCTGATAATAATATGGCAGCTTGTTGCGCTGCGCCATCCTGTATTGAGACATCGCCGTCAAAAAAGCCTGGCAGCTTATTGACATCAATAGGAGAGCTTAGACAAACTGCTTCTGAATACTTATCAACATGTTGCACTGCAATATCTAGGTCGGATAATCGTGCAAGATATTTTTTAACGGTCTGCTTTTGTTGATTAATACGAAGCCACATGGGGGGCTTTTCCATGTTTGCCTGTAAAATTTGTTGCCATTGTTCAGGGTAGCCAGCTTGTAATTTTTTAATGAACCAACTTGGATGATTAAAAGTTATCGCATCAGGAACATTCTCTAATACAGGTGAAGCTTGACGCTGAAAATTACGTAGCACACCGTTAATTAAATTTTTCAAATGAAACTGTTTTAACGGTTTAGCACCATTCACTGTTTCTGCTACGGCTGCGTGATCAGGAATGCGCATGTATTTCAATTGATAAATGCCGACCAGAATTAAAAAGTGTGCAACGCGTTGTTTGCCTGTTAAAGGCTTAGCAATTAATTGGCGTGTGTAATGTTCTAATTCAGGAAGGTAACGTAAAACGCCATAACAAATTTCTTGCAATAGCGCTTTGTCTTTACCTTCTACTTTTTCTTGTAACGTTGGCAGTTCATCGCCAAGGCTTCTACCTTTATCGACTACAGAAAAACAACATTTAGCTGCTAATGCGCGAACGTTTTTATTCATGAATGTTGTTCCACGGTACCAGTGATCGATTTTCCAATAGTAAACCACGCCGAGCGAGCGTTTAATATGTCAGAAACTGGCATAGCTTTTTTTCCAGGTAGTTGAATATTTTTTAATAGTAATCCATGTTCACCCGTGGCAACTAAAATACCGTTTTTATCAGCGTCAATAATTGTTCCCGGTGTGGCTGTTTTACACGTTACAACATCGGCTTGCCATATGCGAATACGGTGTTGTTTATCAGCCGCTTCGTTAAAGGTAAACTGTGCTACTGGCCAGGGGTTATAGGCGCGAATTTTACGGTCTAATGCCTTGGCACTTAATTGCCAGTTGAGCTCGGCTTCTGTTTTATCGAGTTTTGCTGCGTAAGTCGCTATATTGTCATCTTGAGGTGTCGCTTGTTGCGTATTATTGGCTAAATTATCAAGCGTGTTAATTAATGTTTGCGGACCTAATTCTGCTAATTTTTCGTAGATGCTACTACTTGTGTCATTTGCCGTAATTTCGCAGGTAGTAATGTGTAGAATGTCACCCGTATCTAACCCTTCATTCATTTGCATAATGGTAACACCTGTTTTTGGATCACCACTTTCTACAGCTCGTTGAATAGGAGCTGCACCTCTCCACTTTGGTAAAATTGAACCATGTACATTCACACAACCAAGTCGCGGGGTTGATAAAATCACTGTAGGTAGTAATAAACCGTATGCCACTACGACCATAATATCTGCTTGATAGCTTGCAAGTGTTTCTTGGTCTGCCTGTTGCTTAAAGTTAATCGGTTGTTCAACGGTTAAGTTGTTTTCTTGTGCTAGTATTTTTGTAGCACATGCAGTGAGTTTTTTACCTCTACCTGCGGGTTTATCTGGCGGACAATACACGGCTACTACGTTATGCGTTGAATCTATCAGTGCTTGCAGGTGCTTGGCTGCAAAATCCGGTGTACCGGCAAAAATAATGTTTAATGGTGATGGCATATAAATGAAATATTTCTAAGTTATTGACGAGCGGCTAAACGAGCTTCTTTTTCTAACTTCGTTTGAATGCGCTTGCGCTTTAAAGGTGATAAATAATCGACAAACAACACACCGTTTAAGTGATCGAGTTCATGCTGAATACAAATAGCTAATAGTTCTTCACCGTCAAGTTCAAAGGTATTTCCGTCTCTATCGAGGGCACGAACCGTTACTTGTGTGTGTCGATCTACTTTGGCATAACAAGTTGGAACCGATAAACAGCCTTCTTCATTAACCATTGTTTCATCATTTTTTTTAATGATTTCAGGGTTAATTAAGACATACGATTGCTCTTTATCTTCTGATACATCAATAACGACAATGCGTTTATGAATATCAACTTGCGTAGCGGCTAAGCCCACGCCATTTTCTGCATACATGGTTTCAAACATGTCATCGACAATTTGTCTTATTTCGTCGTTTACTTCAACAACGGGTTCAGCTTTTGTTCTGAGTCTTTCGTCTGGGAAAGTTAGTACGTTTAATACAGCCATAATTTTATAAAAGAATTCGCGAAATTAGTCATAGAGTGTTATGTTTCAATTTTAACCATTAAATTACATTAATTCGAGTGCTTTGAGTTAATAACAATAAGAATAGGTGCTTTAGTATGATAAAAAGGTCATTATTAACACTAATTTTCTGTTTCTTGTCTTTAAGTTTACATGCTGATGAGCTTAGATTGCTGGCAGATGCACCTAAATCATATGTCGTGATTAAGGGAGATACCCTTTGGGATATTTCCGCAAAGTTTCTCAAAGATCCGTGGTTATGGCCAAAACTTTGGCGAGTAAACCCTGAAATTCAAAATCCCCATTTAATTTATCCAGGCGATCAATTAAACCTTGTTTATGATGCTCAAGGTATGCCGATGTTGGTGAAAGGAAAGCCAAGATTAAAATGGTCGCCAAAAATAAGAACATCATTAAAAGAACAACATCCAATTGAAACTATCTCACTAAAAACCATTGCACCTTACATTAATTACAACTCAATATTATCAGTAGACGATGTTGAAAATGGTCCTTATGTACTGGGCAGCGAGGAAGGGTATAAACTTTCTAGTGATGGTATTAAATTATATGTAAGCCAGACATTACCTGTAGGACGTTCAATAGTTATTTACAACAAAAGTCAGCCAGTAACTTCACCAGAAACTGGCGATATACTTGGTTATCACGCTAAAGTTGTTGGGTCAGGTAAAGTAGTCCGTGCAGGGGATACTTCAAAAAATCAACCCGCTACCGTCTATATAGATAGTGCATTGAAAGAAATACGTTCGGGCGATTTAGTGAAAGTTATCAGTCGTGAGCAACTTATGCCTGCATTTTTTACCATGCAATCTGTTGCACCTTCAGTAAAAGGCATGATTGTTAAATCATCGAATGAAATGCGAGAGTTTGGAAAATTTGATGTTATTTATATTGATCAAGGTCGTCAGCAGAATGTAATGCCGGGTGACATTTTATCGATTTCTCGCAAAGGCCCTGAAATAGTCGAAACTGATGATGGACCTATTTATGTTAATGATGCCTCAAAGTTACATCGGATGACGGCTAGCTCAGATTATAACATGCCGGAAGAAACTATCGGTAAAGTAATGGTGTTTAAAGTATTTGATCAGCTGAGTATGGCATTAATATTACGTTCTGAAAAACCGGTGAGATTGCTAGATAGCGTAATAGCACCATAAGCATATTACTTAATCATTAGGGAAGCATTTGTGCAACATGGAAGAGCACAACATATTGGCCTCAAGTACAGGCTGTGAAGAAGCACGTTATTGGCTAGCATTGAAGCTTGTGCCAAGATTAGCGATTGATAAAAAGCTGGCTTTAGTTGAACGTTTTTCAATTAAGCAGCTTTTTTCTGATCCACCTACACGTAATGTACTGAATCTTTCTGAAAAACAATATTGTGCAATTACTCGTCCTGATTGGCAGAAAATCGACCAAATTATACAGACTACCATTGCTGTTAAATCAGATATTCTTTATTACGGTCATCCGCAGTACCCTGAATTACTAAAACAAATATTTGATCCCCCACTTGTCCTCTTCGTTAAAGGCAATAAGTCAGTATTAACCAGCAATCAAATAGCGGTTGTTGGCAGTAGAAATGTGAGTATCTATGGTGTAGAACATGCTCAATTGTTTGCAAAGCAGTTATCTTGCAGTGGGCTCACAATTACCAGTGGTTTAGCGCTAGGAGTTGATGCAAAAGCACATTTAGCAGCCGTTAAATTATCTCGGCCAACCGTTGCAGTGATAGCTACAGGTATAGATATTACTTATCCGTCTAGGCATAAAACCCTTGCGAATAAAATACTAGATGCTGGCGGGACTATCGTGAGTGAATTTTTACCAGGCGTTACCCCTAAGCCGGGTCACTTTCCCAAACGAAATCGCATCATAAGTGGCTTAGCTTTAGGTGTTGTTGTGATTGAAGCGACCAAGCAAAGTGGATCATTGGTAACAGCCAGGTGTGCCCTAGAGCAAAACAGAGATGTATTTGCGTTACCGGGTAGTGTTATTAATCCACAAAGTGCTGGCTGTCATTGGTTAATAAAACAAGGTGCTAAGTTAGTAGAGTGTGCTGCCGATATAGTAGAAGAACTTCCTTTTATTGAAAAAAATGAACTAAACTTATTAAAAAGCAGCACGAAAGAAATGCGAACAAAAAAAAGTTGTCAACAGGGCTTGTCTAACGATCCATTGTTAGCTAGTGTGGGGTATGAAATTACACCCGTAGATATAGTAGTTTCTCGGAGTAAACTACCCACAGATGTAGTGCTAACCCGATTGATGATGCTCGAGCTAGGAGGTCTGGTAACTGCGGTGCCAGGTGGCTACCTTAAAATTTAATAGGGGCTGGTTATGTTTGATATCTTGATGTATCTTTTTGAAAACTATATTCACAGTGATGCCGAAGTGATGGTAGATCACGATATACTCACTGATGAATTAACTCGCGCGGGCTTCCACCAAGATGAGATTTATAAAGCACTTACTTGGTTGGAAAAATTAGCGGCATTGCAAGATACTGATGCTTATCCGTATTTTAAACGCGATGCTAAGCCGTCATTCCGTATCTATACCGAAGAAGAAAAGCAGCTACTTGATAAAGAGTGTCGAGGTTTTTTAATGTTCCTTGAACAAGTCAATGTATTAGACTTTACGACTCGTGAAATGGTGGTTGATCGGGTAATGGAATTAGACACGAAATATTTTGCCCTCGATGATCTTAAATGGGTGATTTTAATGGTGCTGTTTAATGTACCTGGTAAAGAAAGTGCTTATTCACAAATGGAAGATCTTATCTTTGACGAACAAGAAGGGCCGTTGCATTAGGCTTGGCGTTTCGCTTTAAAGGTTAGATTTACCAGCTTGTTCAGCAAAGTGCTTAATGTGTAGCATTTTGCTGAATTTACTTTTCTTATTTTCTTTAGACAATTCAAACTGAACCATCAAAACTCCTTATTGAGTTCGTGAAGGCGTGAAATAATGTCATTGATTGAATGCCTTTTTGTAATAGAGTGATATATGTTAGAAATTTCAAACAACGTAACCCTTGCTGAATGGGAAATCGAGCTTAATGCAATTCGTTCTCAAGGAAGCGGGGGGCAACGAGTAAATAAGGTCGCTACCGCCATTCATTTAAGGTTCGATATAAAAAGATCTTCATTGCCTAGCGTTTATAAAGAGCGACTATTGAAGGTCTCTGATAGCCGTATAACCTCTGATGGTGTGGTCATTATTAAATCTCAGTCTCATAGAACGCAAGACATGAATAAGCAGGAAGCACTTGAGCGTCTCAAGGAATTGATACTCTCTGCAATGGTTGTGCAAAAAAAGCGTCGGCCAACTAAACCAACGAAAAGCTCACAGCGAAAAAGAATGGACAGTAAAACTAAAAAAGGAGCCACCAAATCATTGCGCGGAAAAGTAAATTTATAATTGCTTTGGATAAGAATATGAATAAATAAAATAGATGTTCTAGTTGAAAGTAAGTTGTTAACATGGAAGCTTATACCAATTCGCATAAAGATTAAGTCAGTTCAGAGCGATGTCAGAGGTGGGAGAATAAGCGAAACGTGTGCAGGTATAGTTGTTCTACATC
>NZ_MKQD01000018.1 GCF_001913705.1 Thalassotalea sp. PP2-459
TCTCCTGAATAACCATTCTCTGCAATCAACGCCGTGCCTCTAAAGCGTTTAATTCTCGCTGAATGACCGAATATTTATGCGAATTGGTATTAAAACCTAATGTCATGCAGTTTGACATTAGGTTTTTGGTTTCCTAATTAACCCCACCTAACGTAAGTTTTGCAGGATCTAATAATGTTGACAGTTCCTCTCGACTTAAATCGGTATTTTCTTCTGCAACATCAATAATTGGTCTATTTTCTTTGTAAGCTAATTTCGCTATTTCAGCTGCTTTTTGATAACCAATAATAGGGTTAAGAGCTGTCACTAAGATAGGGTTTTTATCTAATGCTTTTTTTAGGTTTTCTTCATTAACTTCAAAGCTTGATATCGCTTTATCTGCAAGTAGCTTGGAGACATTACTTAGTAATTCGATACTTTCAAGCAAATTTTTTGCAATCACAGGTAACATAACATTTAATTCGAAATTACCTGACTGTCCAGCAATGGAAATCGTTGTGTCATTGCCAATTACTTGCGCTGCGACCATGGCGGCTGCTTCAGGTATCACGGGGTTAACTTTACCTGGCATAATAGAAGAACCTGGTTGGAGTGCTTCTAAGGTAATTTCCCCTAAACCTGCTAAAGGACCCGAATTCATCCATCGTAAATCATTAGATATTTTCATGATTGAAATAGCGACGGTTTTTAATTGTCCTGATAACGCAACGGCAATATCTTGTGAGCTAATATGAGTAAAAAAATTATCAGCAGGCGTAAATGCGATATTGGTATAAGATGATAACGCTTTATTAAAAGCAGCAGAAAATTTATTGTCGGCGTTTATGCCAGTACCAACCGCAGTTCCACCTTGTGCAAGGCTTTGAACGCTTGGTTGTAATTGTCTAAGATGAATAATGTTTTGACTTATTTGGTCAGCCCACGTACGTAAAGATTGCCCTAAGGTAATAGGCATCGCATCCATTAAATGTGTACGGCCGGTTTTGACAAACTTTTCAACTTGATTAGCTTTGTTTGAAGTAATCTTTACAAAGTGTTGCAAAGCAGGTATCAACCGCTCTTCTACTTCAATAGCAGAACTTATATGTATGGTAGAAGGAATAATATCATTACTACTTTGACCATAATTCACGTGGTCATTTGCATTAACTTTTTCATCAATGTTTTGGTTTGCAAGTGTTGCTAATACTTCATTAGCATTCATATTGGTACTAGTGCCTGAACCTGTTTGAAAAACATCCACGGGAAAGTGTTTAGTAAAGTCTTCTTGCAATAAATTATCTACGGCATCAATAATCGCTAAAGACATATTTTTTGAAAGATGATTTAATTCACCGTTAGCTTCTGCAGCTGCACGCTTGGCAATTAATAAGGCTTTTATAAATGCTTTTGGCATTGGTTGGCCACTAATTGGGAAGTTATTAATTGCTCTTTGAGTTTGGGCACCATAAAGCGCGTTAATGGGTACATTTAATGAACCCATGCTGTCTTTTTCCGTGCGATAATTACTCATGTTGTCTCCTTATCTATAAAAGCGAGCGTCGTCTTAGTGTGAGCGAATAAATTGAACGCTGCTTAGAGCAGCGACACATGTTTTTTATATAACCCTTTGTCACCTAAGTATTTTCAATAAAAGTTACATTTATACATCAAACTGCTTACAATGATAATTCGTTTGGTATAGGCCGCTATGATGACATGCTTTACTATTGACTCTACGCATAAACCGCCTAATGATCAAAGTAGTTACTTATTAAATGCAATGAGGAAGGCGTGTCAAAAGTTATTATTAAATACGGCTTAATTTTGTTTGGTTTATTGGCACTTTTAAAGTTCATAGAGTTTCAGTTTTTTAGTTATAAATTACCGTTATCGAGTTATTTAATGATCATCGCTTCAATTTTTCTTATTGTTGGCTGCGCGATAGCTTGGTTTTTTAAACCAGATAAAATTGTTGAGCGTGAGGTAGAAATTGATCAAGAAAAGTTAGCGCAATTGAGTGAACGAGAGCAACAAATGCTCTTGTTTTTAGCGCAAGGTTATACCAATAAAGAAATTGCATTAAGCTTGTCTATTTCACCTAATACCGTAAAAACCCATTTAAAATCTTTGTTCGAAAAATTGGATGTATCAAATCGTACACAAGCCGTTGCTGAAGCTAAATTGTTAAAGCTGATACATTAAGCTAACGTTGTTCAAACGCTTATTTTAACTAGCTCACCCATATGGGTGATAGCCTTTTTGATAATGCTTGCATAAGGTAAAGCTACGTTAGGTTCTTTACTATACCTAAGATAATAATTCTTAACATTCACGGAGTAGGCGATGAAAAAATTAATAATGAAATATGGCTTGATTGCAGGTGTTATTGTTGTCTGTATACCTTTTATCGGTAGTTTAGTGATGGGTAGTGATCCATCCACCTACCAAATGGGAGAAATCATTGGCTATTCTACAATGATTTTTTCACTATTAACGATATTTTTAGCCGTTAAAGAATATAAGGCGCAATGCAAAGAAGTTGTATCTTTTAAACAGATATTTTTATTAGGTATTGGTATCACTTTTATTGCTGCATTTATGTTTGGCGTTTATAACGTATTATATGCAACCGTCATCGAACCTGACTTTATGAATAACTATTTTAATTACTACATTGAAAATATACGTAATAGTGGTGCTACAGAGGAAGTCATTAATCAGCAAATAGCCCAATTAGAACAAGAGAAATCATTTTTTATGAACCCTATGGTTAATTTTTCTGTGATGTTTGCAAATGTCTTTATGATTGGTTTAATTATTTCGATTGTGTCTGCATTTAGCCAGTCAGAACGTAAGCCAGCTAGTTAAACAACCAGTACATTTCCTAGGGTCTGTTAATCTTTCGAGATTAATCTTTGTTCGAACTAAACACGAAAGATCAACAGACCCTAACAATACTCTTTATTTTTTGAAATCGTTTTAGTTGGTCACTTATTTAAGCGTAATGGTATAAAATACCATGACTAAAATTACTTAAGAAAAACTATGTATAGACGAGAACAACTTATTGGGAGCTGGTTTAGCAGTAGACAACAAACTAACGGAGAAACTCATAACGAATTAGCAAAAATTCATAGCGATGGCTGTTATGAGTTTACGTTCACCGTTCTTGATCAAGAAAATCAGCTCATGCAAGAATATATTGAAGTAGGTGATTGGGGCTTAGTAGGCGATGTTCATTTTACTATCGCTAAAGCAGAAATTGATCAACAAGAAGCATTTCCAATGGATATGGCTAACCCTGACAACTATCATGCTTATCAAGTAATCCAATTAGACAGTCATATTTTTAAATATCAGCATATTGTCACGAAAGAAGTGTTTATCCTTAAGCGCGTTGTTGATAGAATCGCGCACTGTTGACATTATTCTTTTTATTATTGCAAATCGATCGAGATATTCATGAAGCAAATACATTCAGCAAGCCTGATCACGGCTATTAAAACTCCCTATGATGACCAAGGTGATATTGACCTAGCAACCTATGATCGTCTTGTTGCTAAACAAATCGATGCTGGTGTTGACGGTATAATTGTTGGTGGCACAACGGGTGAGGGGCACTTGCTAAGCTGGGAAGAGCATTTAATGCTTATCGCTCACAGTGTTCATCAGTATGGTAAAGAGCTTATTATTATTGGTAATACTGGCAGTAATAATACCCGTGAAGCAATAAAGGCGACTGAAAATGGCTTTGCCATGGGAATGGATGCTGCGTTGCAAATTAACCCTTATTACGGACGTACTTCCTCACGAGGTGTAATTGAGCACTTTCGTAAAGTATTAGATATTGGTCCTGCGTTTATTTATAACGTACCGGGTCGAACTGGCCAAGATTTAACACCAGATATCATCGTACCAATTTCAACGCATGAGAATTTTGTTGGGGTGAAAGAGTGCGCGGGCAATGAGCGTATCGGTTATTATGAAGAAAAAGGTATTGCCTGTTGGTCAGGTAATGACGATGAATGTTTTGCCGGTCGTCATCAGTTTGGTTCGCATGGTGTGATTTCTGTTACCTCTAACTTAGTACCAACATTAATGCGTAAATTAATGGATGAGCAAGACAGTAGTCTGAATGCTTCAATGCAAGGATTAATGAATTGGTTATTCTGTGAACCGAATCCTATCGCCATTAATACTAGTTTGATGATGACAGGGGCTGTTTCGCCAAATTTCCGTTTACCTTATAAGGCACTTACTATTGAACAGCGTGAACAGGGGCTTGCATTAATGGAAGCTATAGGCGCCGAACATCTAGTGGGTGAAGAACTCAACGTGTTAGATGATAGTGATATTCGCTATACACCCTAACCCTATGAGGTTAATATTTTAGCAACGCCAATAAGATCTGGTTTTAATGATGTTGTTAAATTAATATCTTTTACTTGTTCAGTTAATGGGCAAATAAAAGATAAATGTACTGCGGTTAACTGTAAGTTTACCTGTGTATCGTTATTCGCGTTACCGTGTAGCCTATCACCTACAACAGGGTAGCCTAAATTAGCAGCATGTAACCTTATTTGATGTTTTCTACCTGTTTCTATCTCAACATTAAGTAAACTAATCATAGCTTTTATTGATTTGTCGGCATATGAAAAGAATGTGCTAGCAGCTTTATTATTAATAGGGGTTGTTGTGTGTATAATGTTTTCTTCAACTAAGCCATGAACAAGTATTTGATACTTCTTGGTAATTTTACGCTGCTCAAATAAGTGACTTAACGCTTTTGCTGCCTTTTTACTATGTGCGATCAACAATAAACCTGAAGCTGCTTTATCAAGTCTGTGTACTAAAAAAGCAGGCCGTTGGGGTGTTAGTTGTGTTTCTGCCCATCTAGTTATTGTGCAGTGATCTGCCCACTTTGAACCGTTGCAAGGCATACCTGAAGGTTTATAAATAACGCTATATTCGATAAAGTCTTCAATAATGTGAGCGGCTAAACATGCTTGAGATAACACATATTCATCATAATAAAAATGTAGTACATCATCAGGTATAAGGCTTTTTTTCACCTTACGTAAACGATCAATATTTTTACCGCGCTCTAACCATAACGCTCCTTTGGTGATTGCCATTTTTAACTGTCCGTTGCTGAGTAAAGCATGCGCTCTACAGGCATTCGCTAGCAGTTCGATGACCGAGTCGTCTTGAGATTTTACGGGAAGATGAAGTTCAAATTTGATCATGTATATACTCGACAGCAATGAACATTAAAGAATTAATCACTGAATTTTTTTGATGAAATAGTTACACTAGTTTTATTTTACCCAGAGAACAGTGCAAATGGAACGAGATTATACGTTATTCCCAGAAGATGAACACGGTGAAGCTTTATGGCAAATGTTATTGCAAGGGGATGACTTGTCTGTTGCTAGAGAGTTTCAATTTTCAGTAATTTTTGCTAGCGAAGAATCAGCACTTAAATACGGTCAACTATTGTTGGAAAATAATCAAAAGTTATCATTTTGCCCGTATCCTGATAATGCAGATTATCCATGGGAAATAACGGCCTATCCAGAAATGCCAGCAAGTTATGAAAACATCACCGCCTATCAAACCCTATTAGAACAAAGCAGCGCGCCTTTAGCTGGGCATTTTGATGGATGGTATTGTCAGTCGGTGGGTTAATTTTGCTTGATATATCACAATTAAAAACGTTACAAAAACGTAGTACTAGGTCATTTCATCAGCAAAAAAAATTGATTGCTAATGTACTTAATGGGCAAAAAGTATATTGCCCACAATGTGAAAAGCTGCTTTCTGTTAAGGTTGATCATGATAAAGGAAGCACTAAAATTTTTTGTAAAGCCACCTGCACAGATATAGAACTAGAGCATTAACGAGCAGTAAAATGATAGCTACCCTTATAAAAAGGTAGCTATCTCATCAAGTGATTTTTTGACACTAGCATGATGAGGTACTGTTGCACCTTCTGCAGGATAACCCGCCACTAATAACATATAGGCGCGATCATTTTCAGGTCGGTTACATACTTTACTTAAAAATGACATTGGTTTTGGTGTGTGCGTCAGTGTTACCAAGCCGCTAGAATGCAACGCATTAATTAAAAATCCTGTTGCTATGCCTACTGATTCATGAACATAGTAATTAGTATGTTTATCTTCGGCATGGATCCCCCCCTTCTTTTGACTAAATATTGCGATGAGCCAAGGAGCGTGCTCAAGGTAAGGTTTGTTAGCATCTGTCCCTAAAGGTTTTAATGCATCTAGCCATTCATCTCCTGCTCTGCCTGCATAAAAGCTACGTTCGTGTTCTTCTGCTTGTGATCTTATTTGTGCCTTCATTTCAGCACTATTTATCGCAACAAAGTGCCAAGGTTGATGGTTGGCACCACTGGGTGCAGTGCCAGCTGCTTTGATACAGTTTTCTATTATTTCTTTAGCAACAGGGCGATCACTAAAACTACGGATACTATGCCGACGTTTAATTTCTTGATAAAAATGTTCTGAACGTGACAGCATCTCCTGTTCAGGATATTCAATATAATCAGTTAATGGTGTTGCATCATGTTGTTTCATTGTAAAACCCTTATTTTTTTGCATAGCATACCGCACAGTAATTATATTGCAAGTGCAATATAATTACTGTGCGGTATGCTAAAATAAAACAATAAATGCAGGGCTAAGGGCATTTATTGTTTATTCTGGTTGTATCGTTATCTATATCAAAAAATTGAAAGTTTTCAATGGTAAATTGCTCGATAAAACCGAGCTTTTTATAAAGGGGTAAACCCGCTTGCGAGGCTTGCAGTACAAGGTGTTTGATATTTAGCGTAATGCATTGGTTGATAAGTGCAACCATGATTGCTTTGGCATATCCTTTCCCTTGATGTGTAGGCAGCACACCCATCTGATGCACACCAGAGCATGTTTCGCTGTGTAATAACATACTTGCTCCGACATTAACTGAACCCGTAGAGGCAAGATACATCACCACTTGGTTATTACTAAGCAAGGGAAGAATAGCATTAATATCAATGTGGTAGTTAAAAGCTGCTGAGCCAATATGACACCATTCTTCAACTTGCTTTCGCGACCTTACAGGGGTTAAGGTTAACGTTGGGCTTTCTGGTAATAAATGTTGATGATTTAGCGGTAAATACATTGCAGTTTGCTTAAATGATTTTTGCCAACCATTTGAAAGTAAATGAGATTTAATCGCTTGGTGTATGTTGGATTTACCTGCAGTTTGCCATAAAGCAAAGATGGCATTATGTGAAATTTTTTGTATTAGCGTTAATAACTTTTCATGGTGTTCTTTCTCAAAGAGCTCTTCAGTTAGCGCAGAAGCTGAGGAGTCTAGCCAATGTCGATGCGGCCAATGCCTTACTGCATTAAGCGTGAACATGTCATCGCGATAAAGTGTGGTTGCACCATATAATCGCCACAATTTTTTAAGGTTAGTTAAATTTGCACTATCGATAATATTCATACGGCTTTCCAGTTTATCAAAATGAGTCCTATTATCATCAACGAAGCACCTAACGTACTTTCAAGATTCATTGTTTTTTGAGGTAAAGACAGCCAGCCAAAATGACTAAATATCATCGCACATATGAGTTGGCTCGTTAATGCAAATGACATTAGGGAGCCAGCACCCAATTTAGGGATCAAATAGTAAAGTAAACCCACACCAAGTGCACTAAGTACGCCTCCGGTATACCAGATTAAACTTGGCACTTGGGTTAATTGGTTGAATTTAACGGTATTGCCCATGATCAGATAAAGTACCAAGACTGAAATAAAAGCGATAAAAAAAGCACAGGCGGTTGCCAGTAAAGTATTATTTAACAGAAGCGCCAATTTGCTGTTTATCATTGCTTGTATAGCAATGGCTGAACCTGCAAGTAATGCAAGCAAGATTAAATTGAACATATTTACCTCATTTCAGCAAATTGTTCTAGGGAGTTCCGTATTTTTGCATAGTTAGCATACTTATCATTTTTTGCTCGCAAGCCAACAGGGCAAATAACTGTCGTTTTATAATTACTATCTTTGAGTGCTAGAATGTCATCGTACTTTTGCTGTTCAAAGCCGGTCATTGGACAACTGTCTATTTGATTAAAGGCTGCTGCTGTTAACAACGTACCCAATGCTATATAGGCTTGTTCGCTGGACCATTTATCAAATGCTGCGTTATCCATCGAATTGACAAACTGTGATACTTGTTGCTGGTAAGAAAGTATCTGATGTGCTTCTGTGTTATTTCCCCTACAATATTGAGTAAAATAGTTATTAACGAGGGTTTGTCGATCGCCAACATAATGAGCAAAAACGAATAGGTGTGAACACTGCACCACCTTTTCTTGTCCGTATGAATAGGGCAGTAATTTTTCCTTGAGTTGTTGATCTGATATAACAATTAACCTTAACGGTTGAAGGCCAAAAGCAGAAGGTGCCAATCGAGTTGACTCGATAAGTAGGGCGATTTGTTGTTCAGTTAATCGCTGTGAAGAAAAGGTTTTTACAGCGTATCGCCATTGTAATGCCGTTAATGTATTCATGTGATTCCTTAAATAAATGATGCTGAAGTAGCATACAAAACAAGGAAACATGGCGCATTTACATAGGTTGATTTAGCGAGTAATGTTTTTTCTGATCCTAGATAATTGAGTAGGTGTAATGCCAAGGTGTGAAGCGATATGATATTGCGGTAATCGTTGGTTTAATTGTGGAAAAAGATCTACAAAGTTTTGATAACGTGTTGTAGCGTCTTGTTGAACTAATTCAATCTCTCTCGCATCTTTTGCAAGCACCCAGTTTTTTTCTAAGTAATGGATATGAAAAAGTTTTATTTCTTCATTTTTGCTTAGAAGTTGGCGGAACTTTGCAAAATCAATCGAAATGTAAACGCTATCTTCCACGGTTTCTATCGCCAATAAAGCCGGAGTGTTTGTTAATAAAGAGGTCATTGAACCTGGAAACATATCCTCAGTAAAAAAAATTTTATTGTATTCATTACCTTTATTGTCAACGCTATAAGCACGCATTAATCCTTGATAAATAAAAGAAAATGAACTTGGGGTTTCTGCTAAAGGATAAATAATGCTATTCGCTTTCACTTCATGAAATTGACAAATTTTTTGAAAACACTGCCAAGTTGACTCGCTAATCGGGTAATAGGTATTCATTACTTGAAGTAATTGTTGGAACGCGAGAGATTTAGTTAGCATACTTTATGTTCACAAAGATCTTAAGGGTGTGAAAGTGTAATTTCCTTGGTACGATTGTATTCAAGCATTACGGTAAAACAAATTACTGCATGGCAGTATTAGCAAAAATCAGTTTACTATAAGTCAATAAAGCAAGGTAGAAATTTTTAAATGGACAGTTTACGTTTTCAGCCAAAGGTATTATCACTGCTTATTATTTTGTTAAGCGCTTTTTTGCCATGTTTAGCAACTGCGCAAGCAACATCAATGAATTGTATGTCGCTAAACGAAGATGTCGCGCAAATAAGAAAGTTTGCCGATGAAGCAACCTTTCGATCAGTATTACCCGTTGATAAAGAAATAAAGTTTAATTATCAATCACTACCAAGTTTTGGTGAATATTTAACATTCGCTCGTCAGCATATAGAGCAATTAAACCCTAAAGCGAAGATAAAGTGTTCGATAGATACAGCAATAAGTGAGCTTTATTTAAAGAAAAATCTATCTGAAAGAACGGTTGTTGATTTAATTCAACCTTTTGAAATAACGCCTCCAGAAGCTGAAACCGTTGTTTTATTGATTCATGGATTAACAGATTCACCCTTTATGTTTCATGATCTAGCAAAGCAGTTTTATCAACGTGGTATTGCAGTTAGAACGCTATTGTTACCTGGGCATGGTACAGCGCCTTCAGCCTTAATTGATATCGATGAACAACAATGGAGAACAGCCGCTAAGTATGGTGTTCAACGGGCATTGAAAGATTATAACTCTGTTTACCTTGGCGGCTTTTCAACAGGCGGAGCCTTACTTATTGATCAGTTACTTTCTTCGCAATGGCAGCCAGAAGAAGTTGCACGTATCAAAGGATTATTGCTTTGGTCTCCTGCGAGTAAAGCAAAGTCAGATTTTGCTTGGGCTGCAAGATATATTGATTACCTTCCTTTTTATGATTATCTCAGTAAAGGGGCTGATATCGATATCGCTAAATATGAGTCATTTGCCATTAATGCGGGCGCGCAAGTACATAAACTGATGTTGCGTATTTCACCCAATAAAGTGTCATTTAAACAACCCCCTGATGTCCCTGTTTTTTCGGTTGTCAGTGATGTAGATACAACCATTAACACAATGGCGACTCTTACTTTACTCAAGCGCTGGCACCGCGGTGAAAATCGCCAATCTAAAACAGCAGATCAATTAATGTATTTTGGCAACGAAGCGCTATTACAAGGATTTCCAGATACATTTAAGGTGAGTAGAGCACACTGTAACAATAAGCCATTTTGCCAGCACGTGTTAAATGTTGCCCATACAGCGACAACTAACGCACCTAATAACGTATATTATGGTGTGCATGGCATATATAGAAATTGTCAGCATATTAATGAAAATGCTTATTTTCTTTCTTGTAAAACCGATGATGAAAACTACATGGGTGAAACCACGAAAACGAATAAACAACAATACCCTGCAATGCAACGATTAACGTTTAATCCTCAATTTGATCAAATGATTATCTCGCTTGATCAATTTATAAACAACACCAGCATGTGATTCAAATAGAAAATATCGATAAGTAAAATACAATGCTTTACTTTTGCTACACATTTTGTAGTATGCTACTAAATGTGTAGCGTATTTTGTGGGTATTTATGACCATTCCATTTCCAGGAAACCCTGTTAGAGGCTCAAAAACAGGTAAGCCGATCATGGCTTTATTAGATCTACTTGGTAGAACGTGGGCTTTAGGTATTATTTGGCAGTTAAATAAACAAACGTTGACTTTTCGTCAATTACAAAAAGCATGTGAGGGAATATCACCTACCTTATTAAATACACGGATCAAAGAATTAACGTGTCTATCACTGTTAACAAAAGGGCAAAGCGGTTATCAATTAACAGACCAAGGTAAGGAGTTGTTTTCATTAGTACTTCCTTTAGGGCCTTGGGCGTTAGAGTGGCAAAAAGCAGTATTAACAGAAAAAAAATTACAGGACAATAAACATGTCTAAGTCATTATCATTAACACAAATGTCTTTAGACCGATGCAGCAGTGCACGGAAAAATCCGGAATGGATATCCACTCAGCTTACAAAGCCAAATACTCACTTTTTTGTGAGTTATCAAGGCAAGTTTTTAGTAAATGCTGGGCAATTAGTCACTTTAAGTAGAACGCAATTTGAACACGTTAATCATCATCGAATGACGTGTATTTTTTTGGGTAAATATTCACATGATGGCCAAGCGGTCTTTATCTTAGATTTCAGTTTACTAAGCGAAGAACAGTGGCAAGAAATACATAACCGAGTATTGCTGCAATGTTCAGATGATTTGGTTGACTTACGTCGTGCGTTGAATGAACTGCCTGTCGAAGTTGCATCTATTGCTGGTTTTGCAAATGCACTAATAAACTGGCATCGAAGTCATCAATTTTGTGGTTATTGCGGTTCTCCTTTACTTGATAAAGAAGCAGGGCATGCTAAGCAGTGTAGTGATCAAGTTTGTGCAAAGGTTGTTTTTCCTAGAACAGACCCTGTCGTCATTATGATTATTGAACATACTGATGAACAAGGGGTCTGCCGTTGTTTATTAGCAGGCCACCAACGAAGCCAAGGACAAGTTATTTCAACGCTTGCGGGTTTTGTTGACCCGGGAGAATCAATCGAAGAAGCAGTAGAAAGAGAAGTGTTCGAAGAAGTCGGTTTAACCACGACCAATATTCGCTATTTACGCTCACAACCATGGCCTTTTCCTGCATCGTTAATGCTAGGGTTTCACGTTACCGTTACCAGCAATAAAACAACAATTGATCCAGATGAAATTACCCACGTAAAATGGTGTACAGCCGAAGATATTGCAGACTTTAGTGACTGGGGAAGTGAGGATGACAATATTCAAATTCCAGGAGAACATTCTATTAGCCGTTACTTAATAGACTGGTGGTGTGAAAATCAACTTAATGTGTCAAAGTAATTCATCACTTCTTGTTCTAAAAACAAGGTAATTAGATAGCTTAATCCAACAAAACCAGCGTTGATAAGCATACGAAAAACCCTATTAAGGTGAGCGTAATTGACGTTTAACACACTTGTTGTAATGACAATACAGGCCATTAAAGCAAACCACGGTGTAAAGAAAAATATGGGTGTAAACTTTATCAAAGAAACAGCTGAGTCGTGTAGCGCGCCGCTGATAATAAAAGTGACTAATAACGCACAGGATTGAGGCATTATTTTTATGCTAGGCTTTTGAATATACTTTGCTAAGTAATAACTCCAAATAGGATTCCAATAACGCCAAAACAACGCAAAAGAGTTGGCACCCAAGGAACGAACGAGCATGTTTTTTAGTGAGTCAGAATGGCCTAATTTTACTCCCGTTCTACGTTTTACATAAACTGAAAGGCTAATCGCGGGCATGAGTTGTTTGGAGATCCATACGTTGTTGGTTGTTAACTAGCATAAAAATAACCGTCTAGTATGTACAGACTTATCAAGTGATTATTTAGCCTGCTACGCTCAAGGTTGGTTGTTGTTTTCATTAGTGGAGGTTGCTACAGTACCTTCGTGCATATTTACCGTATTATATTGTCGCCAAATTTTAGCGGTTTCACCATTACTATCTAGTGTTTGCAATGCTTGTTGAAATTGATACGCAATACTTTCTTTTGTTAACTGATGTTTTTGGTTACTAAAAGATAAATCTTCGTACTGTTTAAATAATGGATTACGCAAAAGATCAATGTGTTTAGAACGTAATGAAAAGCCTAAATACATTGGATGATCTTTACTACAGCACTGATGTATTTTGATTTCTTTTGTTGGGTATTTTGATAAATAATATAATATAACATGACATTTTCGTTATATGCGTAAAAGTCAGCTTGCTCTGAAGATATTAGCTCAATAGCTTTACCAATAGATAAGTCATATACATAACGGATGTACACACCTTTAAGGTCTTTTTTATCATAATTGGCGCCTTGTGAAATCAAGAGTGTTTTACCACGCATATCTGCAAAACTTTTTAAATCATCAACGTCTGATCTTGAAATGGTGGCAGCTCGATAATGAAGACCATTTTCAAAATAATGGGTAAATTCAGCTCTTTCGTCGTTAAAGCCAAGGCCAGGGTAAAAGTCTATTTCACCTTTTTTAAGCATATACAGGATACGTTTTTTGGGAGCACGTATTACCGCCAACTTGCAATTAATTTTGGCAAGCGCTTTGGAAAATAAAATTTGATAAACACCATTATTATTGGGGGCTTTTTCAATAAGTGGTAGCTTGTTATTCGTTCTGTAACCCATAGTAACGGTACAGGAATAAACGTGAAAACTACTTAAAATGAACAGAAATAAGCTTACATAGCGCAACAACATAATGATAAACGTTAACCTTTTTTAGTAATATGCATCAACTCTAATGCACTAACATATGGCCCAGCATACCAAACATAAACCCAAACACAGCCCATAAAGGTGGGGACCAATGTTTTTCTAACCTTACCTGTGGAGCGATATCTTGAAAAATAGAATATAAAATACCTCCAGAGGCTAATAGCATTATCAATGAAACAACTTTAGGTAAGTCATATAAAAAAGTATAGCCTAAAATCCCCGATAGCGAGCCTAATAATGCTAATCCAACAAATGATAGAATAATGATAACTGACTTCATTGATGAGCCATCTTTGAGCTCTCGATAAGCATTGAATCCTTCTGGTAGGTTTTGAAGAGCGATCAATAGCGCAATTAAATAGGCGCTTGAACTGCCTGTAGCAAAAGCTGCACCTAGGGCAATGGACTCTGGAATAAAATCGGCCAGCATGGCGACTAATTGGCTCGCTGGCGAGTTAATTTTTTTGAGTAAAATATCTAACAACATAAAGCCTACGCCGCCTAAGGTAAGAGCTAAGCAGGCAACCAATGGCGATAGATTGGAAGTACCTTCCGGCACTAATACTAACGCTACTGCTGATAAAAGCGCACCAGCTCCAAGTGCGATAATACTATGTCGTAATTCACTTTTTAACCATGAAGGGTGTAAATGTTCAATCTTCGCCAACAAAGCACCAAAGGGCATCGCCAATCCAGAGAGTAGGGTTAGAACAATTACGGTGAATAATAAATCCATAGTGATTATTTTTACCTTGCTAATTTTTATCTGTAAAGTATAAACCGATTAATTATTTTTTTTGATCATGTATACGCAATTCTCTATCGGCATTGGTTCTGAATATTGTGCCAAAACAAACCCAAGTTTTTGATATGCCCTAGCTGCTGATGTGTTGTGTGAAAATACAAATAAAGATAGTTCATTTGAATTTAACAGCTTACAGCCTATTTCACCTAGTTTTTGAATGAGCACAGTTGCTATACCTTTGCCTCTTTCGCTTGGTTTTACAGCCAACCGAGCTAGGTGACATCGATTCATTCGTAAGTAAAATTGGCCAAATGCGATTATCTCACTGTTTTCATTTAATAAAGCATAAGATGATAACGTTGATAACTTCAGATCATCTATAAACGTTTGTTCGGTGAAAGGGTAACGAAAACCAGGGCCAGACCAAAGAGAAAATGCTTGTTCATTAGGAAACCAAGCCATTAATGTTGGAATATGTTGTTGAGTAGCGACGGTTAACTTCATGATGTTTTATCCCTTAAACCTTAAAATGAACGATTACATTATATGACTTTTATAGAATAAAACCTATCTATAACATTACCTGCTTTTTTATTTCTATTTTCTTTATTCTTGCTAGATCAATAGGTTAATATTTACATAAAGAGATAAATGGAGTTTCTGTGCGTAAAATACATCAAATTTTAGGGTTAATCATGTTGCTACCTATAATTGCTTGGGCAATAACGGGTACCTATTTCTTCTTTAAACCGGGATATCAAGAAGCTTATCAAGCGCTTAATGTTAAAACATACCCATTAACTTATATTGATAAACTGCCTAAAGGGGAGTGGCTTGAAACGAAACAGTTAAAAACCGTATTAGGTCAACATGTTTTTTTAAAAGATAATAAGCAAAGGCATCACTTTATCATGCCAAGTTGGCAAGCTGTAGATATTTTATCTAAAAAACAAATCAATGCGCTGGTAGCTGATGCGATTACGGCAAACAAAACTCGCTATGGCGAGATAAAGTCTATTACCAATAACCAAATTTTAACCACAACTAACGTAGTAATCACCTTAAATTGGCCGCTATTATCACTAAGGCAACAAGGAAAAGACACTGACTTTATTAATACGATGTATAACATTCATTATTTGCGTTGGTCTGGTAATAAAACCCTTGACCAGTACCTTGGTGTAATAGGACTATTTTTAGTGCTTTTATTAGCAGGGATAGGGACTTGGATGACGATCAAACGTACATAATGAACACTTGGTTGTTTTATGGTGAGTGACAGGCTTGAGGTCAGACCTCTTGTTGTGTAAGGTAATTGCTTTTATTGAAATCTTTTTAGCTGTTTAAAGTAGGTTGATACCAATGAAACAAGAGTCTTTGTTTGTAAAAAGCGATGAGCATCAATTGCATGTGCGTCATATTTATCAACAAGAAGGTGGCACGCCTATTTTGATGCTACATGGCACCATTGAAAACGGCAAAATTTTTTATACCCAATCAGGTAAGGGTTTGGCTTGTTATCTGGCTAAACAAGGTTTTGATGTTTACGTACCCGATTTACGCGGTAAAGGTCTAAGTATACCGACATTGCATGAAACAACTGAGCATGGCCAGCATGAAATGATAGTTGCAGATATACCTTCATTGGTTAAATTTGTAGCAGAAAAAACCGGAAAGCCAATGCATGTTATTTGTCATTCATGGGGGGGCGTTGTTTTTTGTAGTAGTTTTGCTCGATTTCCAGATTTACACAGCCACGTGTTAAAGCTGGTGTGCTTTGGAACGAAACGAAGTGTATACCGTAAAACCTTCAATAAGTTTTGGAAAGTTGATGTGTTGTTTAATCGTATAGCCCCTTTTTTAGCTAAACGAAAAGGTTTCATTGACGCTGTTAAGCTTAAATTTGGTGCAGATAATGAAACAAGCCGCTTTTTGAAAGAGTGTACTTATTGGGTAAAGATAAACCCATGGCATGATCCCGTTGATCAATTTGAATATGGTAACGCTGCAAACTCGATTGAATGGCCTGACACTTGGCATTTAACGGGGGTTAACGATGATTTGTTAGGCCACATAGACGATGTAAAAGCTTTCGTTGATGAAACCAATCCAGCAGCTAAAGTGTCACTTTTAAGTAAGCAAGCGGGTAACTTAAAAGATTACGATCATATTGATATTTTGACCGATGCTAATGCAGTACAAGATCATTTTCCTGAACTTGTATCCTGGTTAAATAAATAAGCTTATAAAGTTGGCTGAGAAAGGGCTGTATGAATGTTATGTCATGACAACCCTTATTTGCGTTAGGCTATTTTAACCAACCTTTTGCAATAGCATGATTTGACAAAGCAATAAGTAATATGCCAATCACGATCACCAATAATGGCATAATAATGCTGGCGCTACCGTAAACGGCCATTGAGTCAATAACAAAAAAACTATGATAATTTTGCACTAAAACGCCAATTAAAGAGACAATAAACACTGGTTTAGCGACTGATTTTTTCAGTAATAAAAGTGCACTACCAAGCGAGCCTGCGATTACTGCGGTAGCAAAAGCGATTGTCGCCCACATAGGCATATTTTGATAAAGTGCTTGTTCAGCACTTGGTAATTCGCTAATCATCTCTGGTGTCATCATTATATGGCTGACAAATGCCATCAACCCTAAAATATTCCATATCAGAGCGATAATACTGACAATTAAAAACCATTTTGGTATTGCTGGTGGAGTCTGTTGATTCATAGTTACCTGCTTATTTTTATTGATTATTATTTTTATTCCAATAAGGCCAATTATGCTGATTGATCGAATTGGTGTTGTCTTCATCAGTGTAGTTACATTTTGAATAAATTTATACTTTGAAAGTCAATTTATTATGTAATATGCTGTTCACCTTTTTTAAAATTATAATTAAAACCATGAAGTTACCTGTAGTTTTCCTCTATTTTTTGCTATTTACAACTGTTGGCTGTAGTTCACCTTCTACAGTGCATTTATATGCTAAGTTCTTAAAGCAAGCTGAGATTAATAAAATCAAAAACTCGTTAACACAAGCTGAAATGTTAGTAGAGGTAAATCGCTTACCCTTTCCAAACTCAATAGGTGACAATACCTTAATTTATGCGCCTAGTAAGGGAAGTAAGCAACAAGCTGAACAAGTAATGAATTTGTTGAACCAACTAGGTATTGTTATTGATAATACGGGGCTTATTCTTGCAAGTAATCATAGTTTTAGTGCAAATAATATGGGGTTATATATTGTTCCCGATGATATCGTTGCTCGTAACGCTATACATGTCGAACAAAAATATAATATCCCTTTAATAAATGAATACGCGGCAAGAGATTGTCAAAACACTAGCACGTTAATATTACAAAAAAATGGCCAATTTCGTATTGAAGAAGACATATGGGATGCATCAAGAAAACTATATAATGAGCATGTGTTTAAAGGTACTTGGAAGTTAAAAGAAGGTAATTTTTTATTCTTAGCAAGTCAACAACTCGACTTTACCTTAATTTTTGAACGCGCCCCATTTTCACGTAAAATAGAAGAAGGTTTACTACAAGGTTATCAATTTTTACCAATGACGACCTACAGTAAAATGAACAACGCTGGGCGTATTTATTGCACTTATGAAATTAGCCAAGTCTTGTAGTGATTTTTACAATTATGAATAATAGGTGTTTTATTTAACGTTTATGCGCTACGTGTGGATTTTTCTTTAAGTTGTTCATATTGTTGCGTTATTACGATTAAATCGGCGTTAACCTCATCAAGCTCTGCCTGTAGCGCACGTGATGTATTAATTGCTACTGTTTTTTCTTGCTGCAATTGAATTTCCTTTGTTTTTGCTAAGGCTAGCTTTTCCTTTGATTCTTCAAGTAAAGCGATTAATCGAATAACGTCTTTGTTTTCTGTAAAAACTTGGTCATGGCCAAGTTTATTTTCAACGACTCCTTCTTCTTCAATAAGTGCGTTTGCTTTTTGAGCGAGGTAAAAATAAACCAATCGAGCGATGAAAAATAGGCCTGTTAATAAAAGCGTAAGAATATATTGATGATCAGTTTCTGTTATTGCGGTATTAATTTTACTGCTAAAACTTCCACTGCTGGTAAACAATGAAATAAAGAATTGGTGATGACAAATAAGCCAGATAATCGCATAAACGAGCAAGAAGTTAGGTGCTTTAGGTTGCGCTCGGTGAAACAAAACTACGTTTTTTAAAAACGATTGGAACATAAAAATCCTTTTATTACTTGACGCCATATTCAATAAGTTTACTGTGTTAATTACTTTATTTATATGATTTTCGTTATTAGGGGTTGTTATTTTTCTGCGGCGTTTTCGCTTATTTATGTAGAACAACTTTATTACATAAGTTTATCCTTGTACAAACACCAAATATTACGTCGTAAAAAGTGTACAGACAATTTCAACATGTCCTTAAGTGATCATTTCTATCAAAAAACTCTTGAATAATCATCATTAAATTTATGATTATTCAAGATGTGTTATTTTGTAACTGTGCTTTTAAGATAAATGTACAATAATCTGAGATATCTGACCTCCGCATGTAATAATTCTTTTGTATACTATATTCATGTATTTTTTGAGTGTGACCAAGATGTATTCAACACAATCAGGTAAAGCCTTATTTCCTTTTATCATTACCCTTTTAGTAGGGTTGTGTATTTATTTATATTTACCGACCAGCCAAGGTGAAAAAAACGCAATGGCAGGTACGGCAACACAAGTTATGGCGCATAAAGCGACCCTACAAGAAAATGCAGTGCTAATTGAAGCGATTGGAAGTGCGCGTGCTAATCAAGCGATTTACATAAAAAGTGCCCAAAGTGATTACCTTATCGATATTTTCTTTGATGATGGTGACTTTGTTGCTAAAGGTCAAAAACTGGTGCAATTACAATCTGAAGAAGAAAAAATAGCCGTAAAAGAGTTAAGCATTAATTTAGATGAAGAACAGCGCCAATTAAATCGACTAAAGGAACTTTCTCGCTCGCAAGCAACAGCTAAATCAATGTTAGAAGAGCAAGTTTCCATTGTGGAAGCAACAAAAGCGCAATTAGAAAGTGCGAAAACTAAACTTGCGGAAATGACGATAACAGCACCATTTACTGGTCTATTGGGAAAACGTGAAGTATCGATTGGTAGTTTTGTGAATACGGCGACTAACATCACAACCTTAGATGATATCAGTGTTATTAAAGTTGACTTTAAAGTACCGGAAAAGTATCTCGCGCAATTGCAGTTAGGAATGAAAGTTGTGACTAGAAATGATGCATACCCTGAGCGCACTTTTACAGGTGAAGTTACACATATCAGTTCTCGCATTGATGCAGCAA
This sequence comes from Thalassotalea sp. PP2-459, assembly GCF_001913705.1. Classification (GTDB taxonomy): domain Bacteria; phylum Pseudomonadota; class Gammaproteobacteria; order Enterobacterales; family Alteromonadaceae; genus Thalassotalea_C; species Thalassotalea_C hakodatensis. The sequence continues at coordinate 19,733 of NZ_MKQD01000018.1, forward strand.
CACGCAGTGTAGAAGTTACCGCGAGTTTTGCGAATGAACAACGTTTGCTTAGACCAGGCATGCTTTTAGAGACTTCATTACAACTCAGTTCCGCTCAAGCGATAATGATCCCAGAAAAAGCGGTGATCCCACTAAAAGATCAACATTTTGTTTTTGCAATTGAAAACGGTATTGCTAACAAAGTAGAAGTGCATGTTGTTAGCCGCCATGATGGCTGGGTTGCTATTGATGAAGGCTTAACTGATGGACAACAAATTGTAACCGAAGGGCTAATTAAAATACGTTCTGGCAGCAAAGTTAGTATTAAGGGGTAATTGAAATGAAAATTACCGATACAAGCGTAAAGCGTCCAGTCTTTGCCATTGTTATAAACTTGTTGTTATTAACGTTTGGTATTGTGGCTTTTACCATGCTGCCATTGCGAGAATATCCTGATATTGAATCGCCAATAGTTAGTGTTAGCACCAGCTATACAGGGGCAAGTGCTGAAATCATTGAAACCAAAATCACTCAAGTATTAGAAAATAGAATTTCGGGCATAGAAGGGATCAAAAGTATTAACTCTTCAAGTCGTAATGGTCGCTCTAATATCACTATCGAATTTAATATTAGTCGAGACATTGATGCTGCATCTAATGATGTGCGTGAACGTGTTGCCAGAGCGTTAGATAGCTTACCTGAGCAAGTTAACCCGCCAGAGGTGTCAAAGTCTAACAGTGATGAAAGTCCAATAGCTTGGTTTGTTTTAAACAGCACCACCATGAATTCATTACAATTGTCTGATTATGCGCAACGTTTTATTGTTGACCGTTTAGCCGTTGTAGATGGTGTCTCTAATGTTCGTGTCGGTGGTGAGCGAAAATACGCCATGAAGGTGTGGCTTAATCGCAAAGCTATGGCTGCGCGTGGCATTACAAGTAGTGATATTGAAAACACACTTAGAACTGAAAATGTTGAATTGCCTGCAGGTGAAATAGAATCTGTAGATCGAGATTTTACTGTTCGCACGGCAAGAAGTTATAAAGATCAAACTGACTTTAGAAACCTCGTTATTAAACGCGGTGAAGATGGCTATTTAGTGCGTCTCGGTGAAGTGGCCGATGTACACCTTGAAGCGGCTGACGACGAAAGCTTATTCCGAGGCAATGGGCGTAACATGATTGGCTTGGGCATTGTAAAACAAGCGAAAGCTAATACGTTAACCGTTGTTGATAATGCGCGAGCAGAACTTGAAAACATCAAACGTAATTTGCCTGAAGGTACCACCATAGGTGATAGCTACGACTCGTCTATTTTTATTAAAGAATCCATTGATGAAGTTTACCGAACGTTAGCCATCTCTATGGCATTGGTTGTGCTAGTAATTTACCTGTTTTTGGGGAATATTCGCGCAACATTGATCCCTGCTGTTACTGTACCTGTCGCTTTGATCGGTAGTTTTATGTTTTTACTCGCGATGGACTACTCGATAAATTTATTAACGTTATTAGCGTTAGTACTCGCAATTGGCTTAGTCGTTGATGATGCTATTGTGATGCTTGAAAACATTCACCGTCGAATTGAACTAGGTGAACCTCCTTTATTAGCAGCTTACCGCGGTGCAAGAGAGGTTGGCTTTGCGATAATCGCGACAACGTTAGTGCTTATTTCAGTATTTGTACCGTTGGTATTTATGGATGGTCGCATAGGTGCGTTATTTACAGAGTTTGCTATGGCGGTAAGTGCTGCAGTATTTTTCTCTAGCATTACCGCGTTAACATTATCTCCTGCGCTTTGTTCAAAAGTATTAAAAGCTTCAGAAAAAGAAAGTAAATTTAGTCAATGGATGGATAAAACCTTTCACCGTATCGAAGAAGCGTATAAGAACTCTATTCGTTCAAATATGTTACGTAAGTGGGGCTTAGTAATCACCATGTTATTGGCAGGATTTGCGAGTTATTCACTTTATCAACAAGTCCCTTCGGAACTAACACCTAAAGAAGATCGTGGTACTTTTTTCTTAATGATGAATGGCCCAGAAGGGGCAAGTTATGAGAATAATGCAGCAAATATGGCAAAAATTGAAGAAAGATTAATGCCTTATTCTCAATCTGGCGAGTTAAGTCGTGTGTTAATTCGTGTGCCAGGTTGGGGCGGACGAGGTGGTGTTGCTATTGTTGGTATGGCTGACTGGGATGAGCGTAAACGCTCTACATGGGAAGTCATGGATGAAATAAGCGGTAAAATGCAAGAGGTTACTGACGTTCGTGCTTTTGCAATAATGCGCCGAGGCATCGGTGGTGGTGGCTCTTCTCGGCCAATAGAGTTTGTGTTACAAGGTAATGATTACGCACAACTGGCTGATTGGCGTGATCGTATTATTAAACGTGCTGAAACTAATCCTGGCTTGGTTCGTATTGACCATGATTACAAAGAAACATTTCCACAGTTTCTCGTCAATATTGATAAAAATAAAGCAGCTGATTTAGGTGTTTCTGTCTCTGAAATAGGCAGAACCTTAGAAACTATGTTGGGTCAACGCCGTGCAACAACGTTTATTGATCGTGGTGAAGAATATGATGTTATTCTAAAAGGCACGAAAAAAGACTTTACGAACCCTACTGACATTTCCAATATTTATTTAAAATCGCGTAGTGGTGAATTGGTCCCGTTAGATAGTTTAATAACGTTAACGGAAGAGGCAACTGCATCAAGGCTTAATCGTTATAATCGTATGCGAGCTATTACCTTAAGTGCTAATTTAGCTGATGGTTATACGTTAGAAGAAGCGCTGAACTTTCTTAATCAAGTCGCTGCTGAAGAAAACGACATTGATGGTGCTATAGATTACAAAGGTGAATCACAGCTTTTCTATGAAGGTGCATCTGCGATGACTTACGTGTTTATTTTAGCACTTACCGTAACGTTTTTAGTGTTAGCGGCACAATTTGAAAGTTTTGTTCATCCGTTTGTGATCATGTTAACGGTACCGTTAGGCTTAGTTGGCGCTTTATTTGGTTTATGGTCGACAGGGTTAACTATTAATATTTATAGTCAAATTGGTATTGTGATGTTGATTGGGTTAAGTGCGAAAAATGGCATACTTATCGTTGAATTTACCAATCAATTACGCGATAAAGGGGTTGAGTTTAAAGAGGCCATTGTGCAAGCAGCAGCACAACGTTTACGCCCAATCATTATGACATCGTTAACAACGGTAATGAGCTCAGTACCGCTTGTATTGGCATCTGGTCCAGGCGCTGAAAGCCGAATGGTTATTGGTGTTGTCGTGTTTACTGGTGTTATAGTTGCTACGTTATTAACCTTGTTTATTATTCCTGCGGCGTATTATGCCTTAGCGAAAAATACGCAATCTCCTGAATTTTTACAAAATAAACTTGATAGCCAAGCTCAAGAAAAACCATTACAACAGCAATAACACCATGTTTGTTGGCTTAACACAGTTTTTACTGTGTTAAGCCAACATATTAACGTCTTATTTTTATTAAGCTTATAGTTACTAATAGTGCTAGTAATGCATAAATACTACCGCCGTGACCATGGCTTTCGCTTTCATAAACAACATCGGCGTAATCAGGATCATAATCAGTGCTTTCTAGCGGTAAAGCATATAAATCGTTAGTATCATTTGCACTATATGTGGCTACAATATCAGGGTAGCCAACTTCATATAAATCAATTAATACATCATAATATTCAGGAATATAGCCCTGATTTAACGTCGTATAAACTTCATATTCGTCATTGTCATCTTCACCAATAATCACAAAGTCTTCAGTGGTGTAATAATGTATCCAATCACCACCATTTTTACTTAAATAAAGTTCGGCATAAACCTTAGCTGAGTTGATGTGATCATAACTGTAAACATCCGCATCAAACGTAACGCTAAAGGTTTGGAAAAAGCCATCTTGGTCATAATCTTCGATAAGTTGGGCGTACCCTTGGTAAATTGAAAAACTTTGATAAATACGTGATGCCGATTTTTGACTATTGTTTATCATTTGTTTTTTGGCAGATTTTCGCTTTAGCACTTGGTCTCTAGATAGGCCTACTAATTGATTTTCTAATTTATCGCCATCTTTTAACTGACGTAGCGCTGTTGATGCATCCCATGTAACTTTGGCTGCCGAGATGCTTTTACTTTCTAGCGTTTGCGAAGCTGCATTTACCGGTAACGTCATTAGTACGCCTAATATTGCAATAGTTGTGATAGTGTGAGTCATGAGCCATCCTCGAAATAAAAAATATGCTTTATTAAAACGTGTTTATTCTGAATGCTTCCTGAACGATATAATTTTGTTTTTATTTGGTTTATTAGGCGTTTTTTGTTCAGTTCGTATTCAGTTTCTACTTGATAGATTGTCATCAAACTCGATTACTTTTACACTGACAGGGTTGTTATCATAGGCACGGTATTTTAAATGAATTTTTGTACGGTAGTTCGCTCCATTATTTTAATCGTTATGTTGTTTTCACTTAACAGCTATACGCCTGTTTATGCTCAGCCATTTGAAGCAGGAAAAACGTATAGGGTAGCAAATGCAAAACAAGCAGCGCGTTTAGTAAAAGCGCGTATTGGTGGCAAAGTGTTGAAAGTTCAACGTACCAACGTAAAAGGTAACCTAGGCTACCGGGTTAAAGTGTTAACCAATAAAGGCCATGTAGTGTCGGTAATAGTAGATGCGGTAAGCGGAAAAATAGTAGGAAGATAGCGATGCGGTTATTACTTGTAGAAGACGATATTACTTTACAAACGCAATTAAAAGATCAATTAGAACAGGCTAAATATAGTGTTGATTGTGCCGACGATGGTGAAATAGGTTTATTTCAAGCGACAGAATATCAATATGACGCGGCCATTATTGATTTAGGCTTACCTAAGCTTGATGGTAAATCGCTCATTGAAAAAATACGCGCGCAAGATATTAAATACCCGATTATTGTCTTAACTGCACGCGATAGATGGCAAGATAAAGTTGAAGGCTTAGACGCTGGCGCTGATGATTATTTAACGAAACCTTTTCAAGTGGAAGAATTACTTGCAAGGTTAAACGCTTTAATCCGTCGCAGTGTAGGACAAGCAAGCCCTGTTATCACGAATGGCCCATTTTCAATTGATACCACGAGTATGGTCGTTAGTGTTAATAAAGAAACAGTTCCATTAAGCAGCTATGAATACAAAGTGTTCGAATACATGATGTTACACATGGGGCATGTTATTTCTAAAACACAATTAACCGAACATATCTATGATCAAGATTTTGATCTTGATTCTAATGTCATTGAAGTGTTTGTAAGACGGCTACGTAAAAAGCTTGACCCTGACAGTAGTTTGCAATTTATTGAAACGTTACGTGGCCAAGGTTATCGCCTCAAACAGTTTGAACAATAGTTGAGCTAACGCCTGATGGTTCAACTAAATAATTGGTTCAACTCGCTTAAGTCACGGTTAGTCGTCAGTGCTGTTTTTATGGTGGTTGTGTTATTGCCCATTGTTGGTATAACCATTATTAAAGCATATCAAGGCCATATGGAGTCTGGTGTTAATAATGAACTGACCGCTTATTCATATAGCTTACTTACTGTCGCTGAATATGAGCAAGGACAGCTGCAAATGCCAGAAGTTCTGGCAGAGAATCGGTTTAATATCGTTCAATCAGGTTTATATGCCGCCATTTCGGATAAAAAGACCAACCAACTTCTCTGGCAATCGCAATCTCTACTTGCTATTGCATTGCCTGATAAAATGCCATCGCCTGCTGTAGGTGATGAACGCTTCACCACCGTTACAATTGATGACAAAGATCATTTTATTTACAGTTTTTCTGTACTGTTTTCTGATCTAGCAGGTGAACATGTTGTTACGTTACACCTTATTAAAGATCAATCGAGCTTTTTGGTGTTAATGGCTGAGTTTAAACAGCAACTATGGTTAGGGTTGCTGATATTAATGGCCGTTTTATTATTATTACAATATGTGTGGTTACGTTGGAGTTTACAGCCGTTGTCTCGACTAACAGCCGAAATTTCAGCAATAGAGCAAGGTAAAAGTAAGCAACTTTCTTCACGTTATCCACTTGAACTTCAACAAGTGACTGAACAGCTTAATAACCTACTTGATACGGAAAAAATGCAGCGTACTCGCTATCGAAACGCACTTTCTGATCTTGCACATAGCTTAAAAACCCCCCTTGCGGTTATTCAGGGGGATGTAAACACCAAGAATACGGCGAATGTGCAAGAGCAAATTGATGTGATGAATTTGATGATTGAACATCAATTAAAACGTGCACAAAGTGCAGGGCATGCTGCATGGTATTTAGGCGTTCCGGTTGCACCTTGTTTACAAAAATTAATCAATAGCCTAGAAAAGATATACCGTGAAAAAGCACTTATTATCGATAGCCAATGTGATGAACAGCTAATGTTTAAAGGCGATGAAGCAGATCTGCTTGAAATATTGGGTAACTTACTCGATAACGCCTGTAAAGCGGCAAAATCAATTGTATCAATTGAGATACTAAGTATTGATAATAAGCTGGTCATTAACGTTGAAGATGATGGTGAAGGGATTGCAAAAGCAGATGTAGCTAAGATCTTAAAACGTGGAAAACGCGCAGATACCTATCAACAAGGACACGGTATTGGTTTAGCGATTGTACGTGATTTAGTAGACAGCTATAAAGGAACACTCGCTATTACTGACTCAGCTACCTATGGCGGAGCATGTTTTACCTTATCATTTAACCAATAACTTCTTTATTTTTGGAACATTTTCATTTAATAAACCTATTCAGCCTTCATTCAGTTTACTTAGCGTAAATTAACCTTAACACCACAATTAGGTTAAGGCGGGAAGATGAAAATACATCACCAGTTGATCTCTAGCATAATCGTAGCAAGTGCAATAACGAGCAGCCAAGTTAGTTTTGCAGCAGTCAATCAAGCGCAAGTAACGGTTGAACAATCGGTAATGACACAAGCCGAGTTAGCGCAATTGCTTTCACCCATTGCACTTTATCCTGACGCGTTATTAACGCATATATTGATTGCTGCCACTTACCCAATAGAAGTGATTGATGCAGACAGGTTAGTTAAGCGTAATAAGCATGCTAGCAGTGAAACACTGCAAAAAATGGCGCAAGATAAAGATTGGGATCCGAGTGTTTCTGCTTTATTAGCTTTTCCACAGGTATTGGAAAAACTAAGTGAAGACTTAACGTGGATGCGAGAGCTAGGTGATGCTTTTCTTCAAGACGAAGAGCAAGTGCTAGCAAGTATTCAGTTACTAAGACAACAAGCTGATGAAGCCGGAAATCTTGCTAAAATGGACAATGTGCAGATCATTCGTGAGCAAAAGACCATTGTGATCCAACCAGAACAACCAGAAGTTATTTATGTGCCTTATTACGATACTCGTAGCGTGTATGGTCGTTGGCACTGGTCACATCGTCCACCTATTTATTGGCATCGCCCTGTTTATTATAGCTATCATAATGGACCTTTTTACTGGCGTTCTGGTATACATTTAGCGGCGGATTTCTTTTTTGTTGGCTTTCATTGGCATAATCGTCATGTTATTCATCATTCGCCGAAGTATTACCGCAATTACCACAGTAAAAAGCGAGTAACAACTAGCCACCGTGTTAAACGTTGGCAGCACAACCCACATCGCAGAAAAGGCGTAGCTTACCGTAACCATGAAGTTAAAAAACGCTATGCATCACATCGCTCTGTAAATAAGCCAGTAAAAAGAGCTCGTACATATGATGCCCGTAGTAAAGCAGTTAAAAAGCATCACGTCGTCACTAAAAAACTACGTGAACATAGTAATAAACGTATCATTGATAAAGGCTTTAGAAAACAGACACATGCTAAAAACAAACCGTTACGTAACTCGTTACATAGAAAAGCTACTGCTGGTAATGCTGCGAAAGAGCGTAATAGACAGCAAATAAAAGCTATACAACGTCATGATAAGCGCATAGAACAACGCAACACGGTGAAAAAATACCATCGTGTTGAGAAGAGAAAGTCTTATTTATCTTCGCCAAAAGCAACACGAGTAAAACAACCTACTCATAAGAAAATGGCTAATACTCAAGTGAGAAAGTCTCATCTAAATAAACCAATAAAAGTAAGTCAAAAGCGCATAGCCAAGGGAGGTCACTCAAGTAGCAATAAAACCTATACACGAGTGACTAGAAGCTCACATGGTAAACAATCGTCTGTTCCTTCCAGTCGAAAAATTAAGCCGCGTCGCGATTAATACATTCTTGCACGTGGCTAATAAAAAATAACCGTTGAGCTAAAGTAAATATCGCAAACATGGATGTTTTGCGATATTTTTAACCTTGTCATTCAGCATTTATTTTCCACCATTTACACGTAGTTACGCTAGTATTTATTCTAAGCCTGTATTTAGTAGAACACGGTTTACAACCATTTAATAAATTAATTAACGTTATGGAAAAGTTAATGAAGATAAGCCTTTTAGTTATGTTGCTTCTGCTCTCTGTCAGTTCATGTACTTCGAATAATGAACACAGGTCGACAGATGAATCCTCGTCTTGTTCTTTACAAAGCTATCAGTTGATTGCTAACCAAGTGCACACAGGTGATGAATTAGATCATGGCCCTGATATTGGCAGTGACGAATGGAAATCAGTGATTGAATTTAAGTTAGGTATTAGGGGGAATTCGTCAATACCAGCACGGTCTAGTGGTCGGTGGTGCGTTTATATTCTTAATATTATTAACACTGAAGCTGTTACTAATGTGGTTAACGATATTAACAATATGTCACCTTCTTTTGAGTGTATTGATAGTCAGCTTGGCAGTGTAGAAGATTTAATTTGTAGTCATGAAGATTTAGCATTACTCGATAGAAGATTGTCGCAAGTTTACCAACAAGCAAAAAACTCATTGCCGGAAAGTCAAATTAATACGTTAAGAACAATGCAACATGGCTGGCGTAAAGGTAGAAATGATTGTTGGAAGGCAGAAGATCAACAACGTTGTGTGAAAAAACTATATGTTGATCGTATTGCAACATTACAAGCAAAGTACCAATTGGTTCCATCTACAGGACCTTTCAATTTTTATTGCGATAATGCAACATCAAGCAAAGTAGAAGTGGTATTTTATCAAACTAAACCTGCGACTCTGATTGCCAAATATAACGAGACAGTATCGTTAATGTTTCAACAGCCCAGTGCAAGTGGATCAAAATACAAGGGCCGCAACGGATCCTTTTGGGAACATCAGGGACAAGCGCGAGTCGTTTGGGGGTATAATGCAACGCCGATGGTATGCCACTTACTAAAATAAACGGCGTAGAATATGTTTTGCCTGTTAATGTCAAAGAGGGAAAGACATCTACTTCCCTCATTAAACTTAATCATTAATAAATTTTACCGCGACTTTTCACTTTATTTACATCAACACGAGTGGGGGTGATTTTACCATCTACCAAGCCTTGCGTAGCAATTGATAACCCTTCAATTACTTGATGCATTGAGGTTAAATCTAAACTCGCTAAATCATCTGTCACTTTATGATAATGCTGATCTTTATCTAGTTGTGTACTACTAAAACTATGTGCAGGAACACCTAAGCGTGCAAGAGTTGCATTGTCAGAACGATAAAATAAATTTTGCTTTGGGTAAGGGTCTTTGTGTATTTTGAAATCTTCATCTGTTAGCGCTTTATTCAACTCTCCGCCTAATGATGAGCGATCCATACCGGTCATCCAAACATTTCCAGCACCAAATTTAGAAGGTTTACCGATCATTTCAATGTTGATCATCGCTATAACGTCATCAGGGTTAAGTTGCTTAGAAAAGTATTGAGAGCCAAAACCTCCAATTTCTTCCGCAGTAAAGGCAGAAAATATTAATGTTCTTGCGTTATCACCTTTGTGAGTAAAATATTCAGCAAGGTTTATCACTGCTGTTGTGCCTGATGCGTCATCATCCGCACCATTGTAGATCACATCACCTTCTCCGCTTTGTGATGCGCCTAAGTGATCGTAATGTGCTGAATACAGAACAATTTCATCTTTTTGTTGCTTCCCAGGTAACACACCTACAACATTGGTTAATGTTTGTTCGGTAATGCTGGTGTCTGCACTTATGCTTATAGCGTCGATTGCTGAATCTTCTGTCATGATCATCACTATTGCACCTTGGTGTTCAAGCGATAGCTTATTTAGCCCTCTTGCAAAATAACCGCTGTACCTCGCGAATAGTTTTTTATGAGCAGGGTTAATTAACACGAGGTGTTTACCACCTTGTTGATTGATACCGCTAATAACTTGACTCATATTATCGTTTTTGCCGACTGTATGAAGAGTAAAGTCATCAGTGTTTTGCCACTGAATTTTTTCAATAGTGCTGGCCAAACCAAGTTGGGCTGATTCAATAGTATTGCCATTTAAGGTAACAGCGATAGATTTTGGCTTTATTGTTGTTACTGTAAAGGATTGTTTAAAGGTATTCTCACCTTGCATCGGTACTAAACCAATCTCACTGAAACGTTGGCTAATGTAATTAGCCGCTTGATCTATTTCTTTGCTGAAATTACCTCTACCCTTTAATTCATCACTCGCTAAAAAAGTTATGTCTTTCGTTATTGTGTTAAATGACGTGTTGTCAGCCTGTGTGGCAAAGCTGACAGTTGAACTCAATGCAACGGAGGCAGCGAGAGCTAACGCACTTTTTGTTATTGTTATCATGGGGAGCCCCTAAAGTAAAAAGGTTACTATTGATTATTCGCTATTTTATTGCAAGTAACTCATGAAGCTAAGTGCGATTTGTTTGTAACGTTTGGTGTTCAATAAGCAGACTTTCATCGCCAATGGTAAGCCATAATTGGCCATCTTGAATACTTGCTTGGATTTCCGTTGTACGTTCAATTAATTCAGAAAACCTGGCTAAAGCATCGTAGTCAAACCGTGTTATTTGTAGGTTTTTAAACAGTGTCAGCTTTTTTTCTTGTTGTTGCCACCAAACATCGAACGGTGAATGGTAACCATAAATTATTACCGATTCAGCTTTATTGCTAGCACGCTTTATCCGCTTTTCATCGGGTTGGCCAAGTTCAACCCATAAGGTAATATCTTCGGTTAGCGTTTGTTGCCATAAAGCAGGTTCATCTTCATCACTCACTCCTTTGCCAAAAGTAAGTGCTGGGTCGGCATTTAAAATATAAGCAAGTATTCTTGCGCTCATACGAAGCATTGTTTCTGAAGGGTGCTGAGCAATAGTTAAGTTTAGGGTGTCGTAGTAATGACGATCCATGTCAGATAAGTGGATGGTTGTTTTGTAAATAATTGATTTAAGCGCCATGGCGATTATCGGTAATATGTTTTTGCTAATGATACGCCTAAGTGTTGTATAACCGAAACTATTTATTCGATGAATAGTTGAGATACAGTGAATTAATTTAGCGAATACGCTATATCAGTGATACATTTTCGCTATTGTTAACCGATGAGAACCGTGATGACTTATTCTTCGTTTATTCCGCCACAGCGAATTTTAATGGGCCCAGGCCCCTCAGATGTTAGTCCACAAGTACTTTCAGCCCTTGCACGACCTACTATCGGGCATTTAGACCCTTTATTTGTTGGTATGATGGATGAAGTAAAAAGTTTATTGCAATATGCCTTTCAAACCTCGAATGAAATGACCTTGGCTTTGTCAGCACCTGGCTCTGCCGGTATGGAAGCTTGCTTTGTTAATTTAATTACACCTGATGACACGGTAGTGGTTTGCCAAAACGGTGTATTCGGTTCCAGAATGTCAGAGAATGTGAAACGTATCGGGGCAAAGTTAGTGCTCATTGAAGGGGAATGGGGAAGAGCGGTTGATCCTGAATCACTTGATGCCACACTTTTACAACATCCGGAGGCAAAATTTGTCGCTTTTGTACATGCTGAAACATCAACAGGGGCACGTTCAGACGCTAAAGTACTGAGCGAAATTGCTCAACAATATAATTGTTTAACCATTGTTGATGCCGTAACGTCGCTTGGTGGTTGTGAGCTAAAAGTTGATGAATGGGGAATCGATGCTATTTATTCCGGTAGCCAAAAATGCTTATCTTGTGTACCGGGCATTTCACCGATTAGTTTTAGCGAAAAGGCGGTTGAAGTGATTAAACATCGAAAAATACCGATACAAAGTTGGTTTCTTGACCAATCACTGGTGATGGGGTATTGGTCAGGAAAAGGCAAACGTGCCTATCACCATACAGCGCCGGTAAATTCATTGTACGCATTACATGAAGCATTGCTGTCGTTAAAAAGAGAAGGATTAGAAAATGCATGGAAGCGTCATCAAGAAATGCATGATTTATTAGCCAAGGGTTTGGCTGAATTAGGTTTAGATTTTGTTGTTCCTGAGAACGAACGATTGGCTCAACTTAATACGGTGTATATTCCTCAAGGGATAAATGATGAAGAAGTGCGACGTTATTTACTTAATGAATACAACTTGGAAATAGGCGCAGGGCTTGGAAATTTTGCTGGCAAAGCGTGGCGTATTGGTTTAATGGGCTATGGGGCACGAAAAGAAAATATTGCTTTGTGCTTAGCTGCGCTTAAAGAGGTCTTAGCGCTATTTAAATAAAATATTTGCCTTTATCGCGATTTGTTAGGCTGAAGTTGCTTGTGCTGCTTTACTTGCGTCATCCATAATATTAGCTACATATCGATAAGTTTGAAAAGCGCTGAGCTCAAGCACTTTATACTGTTTTTCTGATAAAGGCATGTTATTAATTGTTTCTATAATATCTTGCTTGTGTTGCACATCTAAAATTGCATGGTGCATCAATGCATTAAATGCTTCTTTAGGTAATCTTGAGCGCTCTACCAGCTCGTTAACGTAGTCAACTGTCGGTGGGTGTGTTTCTGTGCAAGCCAAATATCCCATAATAGCAACAGGATCAACATGCTTTATTAGAAAGTATTGAGAACCGATAAATGTGGTTATATTGAGAGATGGAATTCGATCTTCCGCTTCTGCTTGGCTAACACCCATGACGGCCAAATCTTCTAAAAACCACTCATCATGCCCAGTTTCTTCCGGAATATGTTTCTTCATATAACCAGCAAGTAATTGATAAACAGGGTCGTGCATTTTCTTTAAGGATTCATTTAATGCTTCTTGCATTAGATTAATGGAGGCATTAGAAATTCGATAACTTGAATATGCTTGTTCTATGCATGCATTGACTGAGTGAGAGTGAGTAGTATAGTTTTCATTGGCGACACAAGCTCTGTTTTCCATGAAAGAAAGGCTTTTTTCAAGCCTTTCAAAATTTGAAAGATTTTTAGCCATTAAATACCGATACCTACAGGCTTACCTTTTGTCCCCTTTACTTTTTTGTTGATTGATTTCAATTGTTCAACTTCTTCTTTTGAAAGACTCTCTATTGCCTTTATTTGCTCATCGTGTAACTGCTCTTTATTGATTACGCCTTCTGCATGTAAATGTTCTACGTTTGATTTGTCCATTTTTATGAATCCTATGAAATTTAAAGTTTGATCTGTTTTATATTTTAATCAATTGCAAATACTAGAATAAGGAAATTTTTTTAATATTGTCAAGAGAATAAAAATGAGCTTTTACTTTTTAGAGTATTACTTCACAATGTGGATAATAAAAAATAACTTAAATTTTGAAATGTGCGAATGATTAAACTTTGTTTATTAGCTGCTTATTGCTTCTTTCTTGTTTTTTGTAACTTATCTACAGCTAGAGAAGGCAGCATTAACCAATTAGATCTTAATTTTGAACGGTTTGGTACTGCTGATGGTATGTCGCAAACAACTGTAAATGACATATTGCAGGATTCAAGTGGTTTTTTATGGGTAGCTACAGATGGGAATTTAAACCGATATGATGGCTATATTTTTAAACATTATAATTTTAATAATCCAAGAATATCTGTTTTACATGAAACAATCAAAGGTGAAATTTGGGCTGGCTCAGATGGAGGTTTGTATCATTATATTAAGAAAATTGATGAGTTTAAAAAAGTAGGATTTTCATCGTCTAGAGAAGGGGAAATAATTAACAGTATTGCTTCAGATTCGAAAGGGAATCTTTGGGTAGGTACTGATAACGGCTTGTTTTTAATTAATAATACAAATGAAGTTGTACGAAAATACTTTACTAAACATGCAGTCACCAGTTTACTAGTTGATGGTGAGGGTAATATTTGGGGAGCCAAGCAGAATCGAAAGGCACTTAATTCAAATTTATTTTTAATCGAGGGTAATGATACAGAATCTACTATTGCTTTTGAAACTATATTTAAAATTAACGATGTTAAGCAACACACTCAAAAGGGACTTTTTATTGCAACGACTAAAGGAGTGTTCACTTTTGATAGTAAATCAAAAGTGTTTCAAAAAATTGAAAGGTTAGATGGCATAGAAAATGTAAATTCATTGTATTTTCGTAATGCTTCAGAGTTATGGATTGGAACAAGTAATGGCGGTTATAAATACCAATTTCAAAATAATGAAATTTTATATTTCTCTCATCAGCAATCTAAATCTCGAAGTCTAAGCCATCCCGAAATTAGTTTGATTAAGAAGGGCAGTAACGATACCTTGTGGTTTGGTACAAGAGCCGGAGGTTTGAACAAGCTTGATTTGACCTTAGGTCAGTTTAAGTTAGTTGATAAGGCCAAATATAATACACTTACGAGTAATGTTATTTTAGGGTTTGAGGAAACAGCAAAAAACTATTACTTTGCAACTTATGGGGGAGGTATTTACAGTCTTGATAAAGAATCTGAAGTATTAACACATTTGCCTATAAATAATAAACTAGGTACGTTATTAACTGTATCTCTATTATTCAGTGATGACCAAAAAACTCTTTACATTGCGACAGCGGATAATGGCTTATTTGTAGTTAATTTAGAAACAGAAAAAATTAAACATTTTAAAAACAAATCAACTGATTCAAAAACGATTAGCCATAATGTGTTGACTAAATTATTTATTGATAATAAAAAGTTGCTTGTGGGTACAATGGGTGGCGGTCTAAACATACTTGATTTGACAGATGGAAACTTTGAAAACTTTCTATTTGATGAAAATATAAAATCAAGTATTTCAAATAACAATATTTGGGATATAAAAAAGATTGATGAGGATACTTTTTGGGTTGCTACTGATTCTGGTGTTAGTGTTTTAAATTTAAGTACTTCTAAATTTCATCCTTTAGTTCTTTCTACAAGCGAAAAACAGAACAGTTTTTTTGACGACTTAACTGTATGGGCAATTACAGAGCATCAGCAACAATACTGGTTTGCTACTTCGTTTGGCTTGATTACTTTTAATTCTGAACTTGATAAATTTATTGTTTATGATGAAAAAAATGGTTTAGCAAATAATAATGTTTACGCAGTGTTACCAGATAAGAATGGGAATTTGTGGATAAGCACGAACAAAGGCCTATCGAAGTTTGATATGAAACGACAGGTTTTTAAAAACTATAATCAAAGTGATGGCGTCCAAGGCAGTGAGTTTAATTCTTTAAGTTATTTCAAAGCTAAATCAGGGGAGTTATTCTTTGGTGGCGTGAATGGTTTTAATCGTTTTTTCCCCGCTGACATTAAAGATGATACATCGTTACCTAAAGTTGTGTTGACTGATTTTTTAGTACATAACAAACATGTTGAAATTCAGTCAAGTGAAAACAAAAATGAGAAAAAACGTAATGTGAATAGTGCTGGTTTCACGATTCCATCCGATATTAATGAATTAGAACGCTTAAAGTTAACATACGATGAAAAGCTGGTTACCTTTGAATTTGCCGCGCTGCATTTTGCAGCCCCAATGAATAATCAATACGCCTATAAACTTGAAGGTTTTGATGAGCAATGGATTTATACCGATGCCAAAAATAGAAGGGCAACATATACCAGTTTACCCTCAGGTGATTATACATTACGTGTAAAGGCGAGCAATGGAGACGGGTACTGGAATGAAACAGGTAAATCACTCAATATAACTGTGCTACCACCAATGTGGCGGACCTGGTGGGCTTATACAATATATTTAATTTTGATCATCGGCATTATTGGATTGATCTTATATCGGCAAAATTATCAGCGATTAAAAGAGCACGCAATAAATGTGCAGTTAAAACGTGCGGACAGATTAAAGGATGAGTTTTTAGCGAATACATCTCATGAGTTACGTACCCCACTCAACGGGATTATTGGCTTAGCTGAATCATTAATTGATGGTGTTTCTGGGCAGTTGCCCGAATCTGCTAATAAAAACCTTGCTATGGTTGTTGCCAGTGGTAAGCGTTTATCAAATCTTGTTAATGACATTCTCGACTTTTCAAAATTAAAAAATCATACCTTAAAATTGAATTTAACGGGGGTTGAGTTACATAGTTTAACTGACGTTGTAATGACGGTGTCTACTCCGCTGATTGGAGATAAAAATATTACACTTATTAACCGTGTATCTAGTGAACTTCCTATTGTTAATGCTGACGAGAACCGATTAGAACAAATTTTATATAACTTGATCGGTAATGCGATAAAATTTACCGAAAATGGTGAGGTAACTATTGATGCAGAACAAAGCGGTAATGTCGTTAAAATTTCGGTAACAGACACTGGTATTGGTATAGCAGCAGAACAACTACATCTTATTTTTAACTCTTTTGAACAGTTAAAAGGCCAAACGAATAGAGATCATAGTGGGACAGGCTTAGGTTTAACCGTTACAAAACAACTTGTTGAATTACATGAAGGTACAATATCAGTAACCTCTGAATTGGGTAAAGGGAGTTGTTTTAGTTTTACTTTGCCAATTGATAATGACCATATTACTGATGTCACAAATATTGTTAAGTCGACGAATCAACAGAAGCTAAATCGTTTACAACACCTTGATAATGAAATTGAGTATATCAGTATAGATGAAAGCGAGTTAATATCTCAGCAAAATAGGCAGCTAAATTATCAAAACTATCATATCTTAGTGGTAGATGATGATCCGATTAATCGTCAAGTGTTATTGAACCACTTAAATCTGAAAGGGTATCAGTTAACAGAAGCTGCCAGCGGCAAACAAGCATTGTCTTTAATTGAAGATGCTACAGATAGCAGCGAAGAAAAAACTCGACCTTTTGATTTAATATTACTCGATATTATGATGCCAAAAATGTCAGGCTATGAGGTATGTAATCAAATAAGAGAATGGTATTCGTTAAATGAATTACCCGTAATTTTTCTGACAGCAAAAAATCAGGTAATCGACTTAGTAGAAAGCTTTTCGGTTGGTGGTAATGATTATTTAACTAAACCTATTTCTAAACATGAACTATTAACCCGTGTTGAAAATCACTTAAGTTTACTTGATATCAACCGACACCTTGAGTATCAAGTGTCTAGCCGTACCGCTGAACTAGAAAAAGCGACACAGGCGAAAAGTGAGTTTCTCGCTAAAATGAGCCATGAAATTCGCACACCTATGAATGCTATTATCGGTTTAAGTCATTTAGCATTCAAAACCAAACTTGATAATCACCAGAAAGATTTAATTGGTAAAATTCAAGATGCCTCACAAGCGTTGCTCGCACTTATTAACGACATATTAGATTTTTCTAAGATTGAAGCAGGTAAAATGACCATTGAGTCAGTGGTGATGAATATAGAGGCGCTGATTAAAAAAACAGCTAACATATGTGCTTTAAAAGCACATAGCAAAGGGTTAGAGCTAGTGGTAAGAATTGCACCTGATGTACCTAAACAAATTAAATCTGATCCTATCAGGCTGCAACAGATATTGGTGAACCTTGCGAGTAATGCAATCAAATTTACTGAAAGTGGTCACGTATTAATTGAGGTTAAGTCTACCGAAAATAACACACTTGAATTTTCAGTGTCAGATACGGGGATAGGTTTAGATGAAAATACCATGGAAAACCTTTTTACCTCATTCAATCAAGCTGATACCTCTATAACCCGTCGCTTTGGTGGTACAGGGCTTGGTTTATCGATTTGTAAGCAACTGACCACGCTTATGGGGGGTAAAATATGGGTAGACAGCCAATTAGGGGAAGGGAGTACTTTTGGTTTTACGGTGCATTATGAAGAAGTCGAACAAAGTGAGTTACTTGCTGCACAATCGTTAATGATCGAGGGAATAAATGTATTGGTTGTTGATGATAATGCACTTTGTTTAAATGTGTTAGATGCTTTGTTAAAACAGTTTGGTTGCAAAATCACAACAACGGAAAGTGCTATAACAGCACTTGAGCTTATTGATAACGCGATATTACTTGAACAACCATTTGATTTAGTGATCACTGACTGGCGTATGCCCAAAATGGATGGTATTGAACTGGCGCATCGAATAAACAAATTAACTGAAAAGCATGATATACCAGCAGTATTAATGGTGACGGCATTCGACAAAAATGATGCAATGACTTTGTCGCATGAGGCTGGTATTGACGGCTTCTTAGAGAAGCCTGTTGATGCATCTTTATTATTAGATGCGATGATGAATGCATTAAAGCTTGAACAAAAACATTTAGAATATCATCAAGTACAAAAAGGTATTTTAGATTTATCTCATAGTCGTATACTGCTTGTTGAAGATAATGCTTTAAATCAACAAGTGGTTCTTGGATTTTTAGAAGAAACAGGTGTGAATATTGATATCGCAGAAAATGGACAAGTGGCGATTGATAAATTAGACAGTGAAAGCTACGACCTTGTGTTTATGGATTTACAAATGCCGATAATGGATGGGTTAACGGCAACAAAAATTATTCGTGCAAACGATCAATTTAGTAATTTGCCTATCATTGCAATGACCGCCCATGCCATGCAAGAGGAATTAGATCGTTGTTTAGAAGTAGGAATGAATGATTATTTTACTAAACCGATAGATCCAAATGCTTTATATATCTTGTTATCAAAGTGGCTAAATAATGAAGCAGTGAGTGAACAAGTAACACTGATAAAAAGCGATGAAACGCGACAGAAAATCACCCATCAAAAGCGAAATACAGAATCAGACCAAACGAAGGAAGTGTCTCTGTTAGCAGAGATAGAAAAGCTCCCGTGCCTTGATGCTAAAACAGCGATTAAAACTATGGGGGGGCGTGAGCATTTATATCAAAAGTTAGTACAGCAATTTGCTAAAAACTACGCTGATACAGTAGATTCTCTGCGTGAAATATACAAGCAACAAGATTATGATAGTGCTTATAGGGTTGCACATTCTTTAAAGTCTAATGCAAATTATATTGGTGCATTAACGTTGGCAAAGCGGGCTACTCAGCTTGAGTCTCAACTTAAAAGTGAGCCAGAATCGGCTGATTTACTGGTTGCTGAAACATCGATTGAATTGAATAATGTGTTAATCGCACTTGAAAGTTTACCGTTTAGTTTAGCTGCTAAAGAGCAGTCTGGTACAGCGATTGTTAACGTTCAGTATTATCAAAGGCAGTTAACATCTTTGTTATCATCGATAAAAGAACTGTTAGTTGATGAAAATGCCCAAGTAGAAGATTTACTACCGCGACTGTTAACAATTACTCAAGGAAGTGAACATGAGCAATTAGCCAAAAAAATAGCAGATGACATTGATGACATTGAATATGCACAAGCAATTAATGATATAGAGGCGATATTAGCAACAATAACTGGCGCTAATGTTTCAAATAATAAAAATGATAAAGAATAATCATCGTATGGAACTAGAAAGTTTTGACCTTAAAGTGTTAATTGTTGATGACGAAAAAGCTAATCGAAAAATATTAAAAGAGCTTTTGCAAGAACAAGCAAAAATTATCTTTGCTAAAAACGGTGAACAAGCCATCGAATTTGCTAAGAAACACGTACCTGATTTAATTCTATTAGACGTAGTGATGCCTGACAAGTCAGGTTTTGATGTTATAGAAGTGATCAAAAACGACCCCGTTACCATGGCAACCTCAGTGATATTTATTACCGGTCTAGCCAATTGCAATGATGAGGAAAAAGGCTTTGCATTAGGAGGTTGTGATTATATTTATAAGCCTTTTAATACCAATATTGTTTCTGCGCGAATTTCAACCCATCTTGAACTTATTCAGCAACGTAAAATGCTTGATAGTATAGCGCATGTTGATGCCTTAACGGGGATTTCAAACCGCAGAAAGCTTGATAAAGTACTGAATGATGAGTTAGCCGCCAATAAGCGAGATAAAAAACAATTACTGGTAGCCATGCTAGATGTTGATTATTTTAAGCAATTTAATGACCACTATGGTCATGGTGCAGGAGATATAGCGCTTAAAAAAATAGCGTCTTTATTTCGTGAAGTACTTAATCGGCCAAGAGACTTCGTTGCACGTTATGGAGGAGAAGAATTTACCGTAATCTTGCCTGATTGTAATGAACAAGGAGCTAGTCTAGTATTAAATAATATAGTAAAGGCATTGGCTGCTAAAGAAATAGTTCATGAGTATTCAGATGCGGCTAAATATTTGACCATCAGTGTGGGCGCAATACTGGTCAACGGTGAACAAGCATACAATGTTCAGCAGGTACTTGATACGGCAGATCGTTTGCTCTATCAAGCAAAAAACAATGGCCGTAATCAAGTTGTGCTTGAATGTTTATAAAATAATTTGTTTAAACTCGTAGCTCTCGCTATTACCACCTCCTCTACGTTAAGAGATTTAGCTAACGTGTGAAGAGGCCATTTCATTCACTATTTTTTCAATGTTTAAATTACCACCTGGCGAATCTTCATTACTAGGCATTTCGGCTTGTGCCAGAGGAAATGCAAGGGCCATTACACATTTACTTAAATGAATGATTAGATGGTTTTCAGTTAACCAGTGCAGCGTGTCTTCTATTTGCTGAGTATTATTTGAAATTTGCTGTTCATCGAGTTTTTTGATTAATCTATCTTTTGGCAAGGGCTCTGCACATAAACGATAAATATCCGCCGTTAAACCCGCTAATGTGTGAGAAAAAGCAGTCGCTACTTGTCGTGTATCAAAAATAATAATGTTATTGCCATGATCTGTCATACAACACATTGGAATTGTGCCGTTTAGCCAACTATCACTCCAGTTGTTTAGTAATGATTGCACCTTTGCATGTGAATTAGTTGCTGGCTTAAAGGTAAAATTTAGCGTGTATATCCCTGTTTCTTTATCGTTTGCCTGAATGAAAAAATACGCGAGGTTATAAACAACTTGTTTATCTAGTGGATAAATATATTGATAACTTTTGGTTGGCTCGAGTGTTAAACCAAACTTTTCTGGGGTATTAAAGTATGGGCTAAAGCGGTGGTAACAAATTTTGGCCATTTGATCGAACGGTGGATGGTAATGTGTCACTAAAGGCAGCCATTCAGCCATTTCATCATACCAAAATGCTTGCTCATTAGGGGCTTCGCATAATAAATTCCAGGTCACTCGAACGCCATAACTACGACACCACTTAAGTGCTGCAAGGTTTTGTATTGCTGTAGTGCCTTTTTTTATTGCCTTAAGAAAATCGTCATGCAAGCCTTCAATGCCAGGTTGTATCCACTTTATTCCAGCCTCAGCTAGCGATTTAACATGGTGTTGTTTTAAGTTAGCTTTGGTCTCATAAAATAAATTATAGGCAGGATCTTCTGCTAATGTAGGTAGCACCGTTTTCATGTATTCTATCGGTAATATATTATCGACAATTAAAAATTTATCGACGTTGTATTTGCTCGATAAATTTTTAAATTCACTTAATGCAGCTTCAGGTGTTTTTGAACGGTGATCCATAGTACCGCCATTTAAACCGCAAAAAGTGCAGTGTTGTTTTGCTCCCCACCAACAACCTCGAGAGGTTTCAGCGACTAAACCTGGGGAAATGTATTGTCCAATTTTTAGACTCTCTAATGATTGAAAATAGCTGTCAAAAATTGGCTCTCCAACTTTTCTCATGTCTGAAATATAGGCACGAGGTGGCTTTTGTGTTTGCCCAGCATCAACGGCAAGTGACTTGTGTTTTTGGCTAATAAAGCCGTTTGGTAAATTTTGGTAGTTAATTGGCTCGTTTTTCATTAGTTTGTCAATGAAAGGGCCTATCACGTCATCACATTCGCCGGAGAAAACATAATCAACCCATGAAAAGCTCTCACTGATTGTTTGCCCCATAATGCCTTCACAGTTAGCCCCTCCCATTAAAGTAATAATACTGCTATCAAGACTTTTAATTTTTCTTAACAAGGCAAGTGACGCACAATTTTGTTGAAAGGTAGAGGTACAACCGACAATTTTTGGGCTGTTGCTGACAATTTCGTTGGCAAGTGAGTCGATGTAGCGCTCAGCGGTTTCTCTGATGGTTAACAGTTTTTGCTTATTTTCATCAGACAAATCAGTAAAAAGCGCAAAAAAGCCGTCATCATCAGCTGGTTTGTCAGGAAACGCTGCTTTAGAAAACGTCCACTCGCCAATTAAATAATCATTAAATGTGTTATCGATGAAGTTATATTCAATCAGACCAATTTGTTTCGCAAAAACTAAGTTGGCGTATAGTGATTCAACGTTATAGCCATATTCTGTGATATACGTTTCAAGCACTCCCATTGCCATTGAAGGAATTGTTAACGAAGTGTATGGCATACACACTAAATAAATATCTTTGTCCATAAATGCATTATTATTTGATTATCGCTGTTGTCATCGTAGCGTAGTCAATATAAATGGTCGAGGGAATTAACAATATAAGATAACGATTGATTATTTATAGGGTAAAATAATCTTCGTCTAATGCTAGTTCAATAGGTGAAGTTGCTTGTGATTGAGGCAAGATATAATGAGCAAAATTTACTTGATAACTGTGTTTAATGTGTTTTGTTACATTCGACTGGCAAGTATATCTATTATCGATATATTTTGCTGTAAACATGTCGAAATTAGTTTCATTAAAGGTAAGTAAATCGAAGGCATTAGGTGCTAGTACCTCAAGTATAATAGGCACTAAGGCTAATAAGTTGATATTCGACTCAAAAGAGATATAACTACTGCCACGTTGCGGAGTTACGTGAATAGTAAAGTACCATTTATCTTTAATGGCATTTAAAGAGTAACCAAATGGTTCAAAAACAAAGTCATCCAACGTAAAGCCTGGAATTAATCGTTTAAGCTGTAAAAATTTCCTCACATCACTTGCTGTAAGCGTAGGGTTAGTGAGTACTGCTGAAGCGCGATCACTTATTTGGTAGGTTGTTAGCTCATAGGTTTTAGCCGTAGGAATACTTTTAACGTTATTATTTAGCTGAAATAAATAATTATGATGACTATCTAAGTTGCCAAAGCGAAATGCTTTTCCTGATAAATAATCTTGTAATCGTTTCGCGTCTTGGCCAAAGTTACTTGATTGTGCATGAGAAAAGTATTCATTTTTTCGTTGGTATATGAAATGTTCAACTACATTAATACCATATTTCTCGAAGAAAAAAATGGCTGAATTTACCAGTTGAGTAATACCACATGTGATAATTAATAAGCGGTCTTTCCAAATAAAAAGGCTGGACTCTGACAATAAATATGCGCGGCAATGTTTGTTTTCAATTGAGGACAAAATTTTTGCATTGCAAGCGTTTACGAGATCTTTCCAAACACAAGTATCAATGTCAGTTAGTAAGTTTAATTGCTTACAATCAACAATTAACTCTGTTTTCTTTTCAGAACCTTCATAAAACAACGGTTATTCCCCAGTGCTATTTTTCTAAGCAGTGCATTATTGTACGAATAAAATGACAACAAGCAATATATTACGTATATATGCATTAGTCACTATTGATGCAGTTCAAGTATTTTAGGAAGTTGCAGAGCAAGATAAATTAGGAGATTGTACGTTTGAAAAAGCACCCATTCATCAAACGTACACAGAATGTAGCTTACTTTGTTGCATGAAAAACTTTTTCAAAATGCCTAAAAAAAGAAGTATCAAAATACTTACCATGGACGGCCCAAACCTGACGAAAGTTATTTCTTAAAAACCACTCTTTTATTTCGAGTTCCCACCCTTGCCACTGATCTGTTTGTGATCCAAAAGTGACGCGGTTATACATCAGATAAGCACGCTCAAATATGGCTATTCTGATTAACAAAATGGCTTCTTCTTGTTTTTTTTGTGTTTCGGTCAACTCCCTTGGTGATTCATATGGGGAGTCAAAGACATCTAGTTCTGGATGCTCAATACAAAGTTGCTGAATCTCTATGTATTTCTCATCCAAAGCATCAAAAGTACCATATTCTCTTTCTAGTCTTTGTTTATTTTGCTCTTTAATATAGGCGAAGATTGCCGAAGGCACACCAAATATGGTGATGATAAAAGTCATTATTTCTAAATATTGAGACAGTTGCTCCATCATTTTTACTCTTGTACTGTTTACAATGTTTATTTTGGTCGAAATCCTATATTAACTTTATCGTTAGAGTAAATGTTTTTCTGTGCTATTTTTAATTTAGCGGTAAATTTTAGACTGTGATGAACTGTAATTTTGGGGAATGAAGCTCAAAAAGAAAAGTGATGTTAGTTTGAAATGTTTATTACTTCTCCTGTTTTTACGTTAATTGTTACCCATCTAAATAAACAGTTTGAGTTTATTTAGATGGGGAATACGAAAACAAACGTTACTTTTTACGTATCAAGGGTACTGCGCATAGCAATAACGCAAGCCAGCCGAAAGAGCCGCCACTGCTGTCACCAGGTTTTGGCTGCTCTAAGCTTTTTTCATAAAGTGTATTTTTCGCTGAGGTTAAGTCAGCATCAGTGCTAACTGTTGCATCATAAATAACGACTTGATATACCGTAACAAAATTCTCTTGACCTGGCACTGCGTCGGCATCTGCACATTGATCTTCGTAGTCTGGCATTGGCAGCTCTTGGAAGCCGCCGTGGCCTGTGTCACAACGTGGAACGTCAGCAATTGCATTAATCACCTCCATTCCGTCTTCAATAACTTCACCAAATACAGCGTAAGCACCGCCACCGTATACATCAACAGGATCTAACACTGAGGCATTATTTTTTAAGTTGATGAACCATTGGCTGTTAGCACTATTAATCTTACCACGCTGCTTCGCCATTGAAATAGTCGCAGTTACGTTTGAATAAACAGGCTCATTTTCAATAGTACCATTGGTTTCAATCCATTTTGGTGGTAATTCACCCTCGAACTTTGCTCCTCCGCCTTGAACAACAAAATCATCTACCGTACGGTGAATAATGGTATTGTCATATTTGCCATCATTGACGTACGCGAGAAAGTTTTCTGCGGTTTTTGGGGTTGTTTCGTCATGTAAGTTGACTTTGAAATTACCATGCGAGGTTTGAAATTCAACAATGGTTGCATGACTCATGCTAGCACTAAGACTTAAGGTTAGCATGAGTGCTGAAAGGTAAGGTTTTTTCATTATAATTTCTTAAAGTTGCCTAAAAATCAGTGTGTTCGATGTTAGAGGCAGCGATAAAAAACGACAAGCAGTTAAATGTTATCTTATGTAATTCTTAAAGGTGAACTGAGGAATATGGTTGCAAATATAATGTTAGTATAGGCATTAGTTATTAGTTGCGGGAAAACACACGCTTAGTTTAATGAGTTTATGATGTTATCTTTTCAATCGAGAGGTAAGTAAAGCTAATAATCCGAGAGAAAATACGAGTATGCTTGAAGGCTCGGGAATCTCAGCGCTTAAATTCATGTCAAATGATAGATCGTCCATCGCCCATGCCCAACCATCATTAGGCTGCATGCCTAAAATTTTACTGACACCGCTTGATGAAAAGTTCACAGGTACATATGCTGATGCATTAGATGAAACGGTTTTAGTTTCTAAAAGTAAGTTATTGATGTCGTAAAGCTCAAAAGTTACTGAACCTGAACCTAGGGTATCAAGCATAAGCGAAATATTAGAACTACTACCGCTAAATAATATTTCTATAAAATCAGCTCTATTGCCGGGACAACCTAAGTTTGCATCAGCACAGTTTGTTAGCACATTACTGCCACTTGGTGCTGTAATGCCATCAGGATCAGGTGCTGCATTGATATTTATTGGAGCGTTGTCTTCAAACCCTGCAAACGTTACTCCCCAGTTTTGATATTGATTAGTAATTGCAGTGTTGGCCGCAATGACGTTGCCATTTGCATCAGTATCAAAATCTATGAGCGTACCATGTGCGTAACTAGTGGCTAATACTAATAAGGAAACTAACGATGATTTAATAATTGTTAACGCCATATTGTTCTCTTTATAATGTGAATGTACTTTATGTACTTAACTAAGCAAAAAATAGGTCGTTATTATTTTTATGAATATATTCAATGGTTTACTTGTTTTTGTTTTTAATGTTGATACTTATTGTAAAATTTTTAGACACTTTGTTATGCGTTAGCGTTTTAAGGCAGCACTAAATTATTACTTAATCATCCGTGCGCGAAAATTCCTTCCTTTCATTTTACCTTCAGATACGACTTTTAACGCTTTTTTTGCAACGGTGCGTTTAACGGCAACATAGGCTTTTAGTGGTGTCATTTGTATTTTGCCAATGGCACTACCATCAATCATATTGTTTGCTGTTAAAGCGCCGAGAATATCGCCTGGTCGAAGTTTTTGTTTCTTACCGCCATCAATTTGAATCGTTGTCATGGGGGCCATTGAAATAGGATTATTTAATACCTCGATATTAGGTAAAGGGTCAGCATGAACTTCTATATCAAGGTACTCTTCTAAACGAATGACCTTGTGTGCTTCTTTATTGCTCATTAGTGAACAAGCGATACCCGTGTTTCCTGCGCGTCCAGTACGGCCGATACGATGTACATGAATCTCTGGATCATGAGCAATATGGTAGTTAATCACCATGCTTATATTGTCAATATCAAGGCCACGAGCAGCGACATCAGTCGCAACAAGAATATTAATACTTTTGTTAGCGAAGCGTATTAAGGTTTGATCACGATCACGTTGCTCTAAATCACCATGTAAGGCTGCACAACTAAAGCCGCGATGTAGTAAAGAGTCAGCTAATGCTTGTGTTTCTAATTTAGTATTACAAAAAATGACTGAAGAAGCGGGTTGAAAGTGTTGTAACAATAATGCGACAGCAGTGGAACGTTCATCATTATGTTGTACTTCAAAAAAATGCTGTTCAATGCTTGCGTGGTCATGGCTACTTTCTACCTTGATCAATTCTGGTGACTGCATGATCTGATTAGCCATGGCTTGTATTTTATCAGGGAATGTAGCGCTAAAAAGCAATGATTGTCTTTGAGCGGGGCAATGTGAAAAAATTAACTCTAGCGCTGGCTGAAAACCCATTTCTAACATGCGATCTGCTTCATCTAACACGAGAGTATTGAGTTCTGATAAATCTAACCGACCTTTACGTAGATGATCTTCAATGCGTCCGGGTGTGCCAACAATAATGTGTGCTCCATGCTCTAACGAACCAATTTGCGGGCCCATCGGTGTTCCACCACAAAGTGTTAGTACTTTCACATTGTGAATAGCTGCCGCTAATTTTCTAATTTCTTTAGCGACTTGGTCTGCAAGTTCTCGCGTTGGGCATAGCACTAGTGCTTGTACTCGAAAACGTTTTACTTTTAAGTTGTGCAAAAGTCCTAGCGTAAAAGTGGCCGTTTTGCCTGACCCTGTTTTACCTTGGCCTATAACATCTTGTCCTGCCAGTATTTTTGGTAATGCCTGAGCTTGGATAGGAGTCATTTCAAGATAACCTAAACGCGTTAAATTATCGATAAGTTCGGGACTTAATGCGGTAGTAGAAAAAGAGTGAGCAGACAAACGATAAACCTTATTAACATGAATTATTTGGATTATACCAGAGGGGAGGTGATATAGTGCGATTGATTTTACACTAAAGAGAACATTTTGTGAGCAAAATTGCTATTTTTGTTGATGTACAGAATATTTATTACACCACGCGCCAAGCATTCGGCAGGCAATTTAATTATCGCCAGTTTTGGCAGCGAGTCTCTCAACAAGGTGAAATTGTCATGGCAAATGCCTATGCGATAGCACGAGATGACGACCAGCAACATAAATTTCAAACGGCACTCAAACATATTGGTTTTGATGTAAAGCTAAAACCGTTTATTCAACGTAGCGATGGCTCTGCAAAAGGTGATTGGGATGTCGGAATCGCGATTGATGTACTTGATGCTGCTCCTGACATTGATAAAATAGTTTTACTTTCTGGCGATGGTGATTTTGACTTGTTATTACAAAAAGTCGCTGATAAGTACCAATGTCAAACACATGTTTTTGGCGTGGCGCAACTAACAGCGGCCTCACTAATTAATGCTGCTGGCGACTTTACTCGTATAGACAACACGCTATTGATGTAGCGTTTATTTGTGTGTATTTGATCATGATTTTTTGTCAAATATCGATTGATGTATAGTTTTCGATAATTTTTTCCTGCTTAACTTTTCAGTTCATAAGTACTTTGAATGTAATTCATACTGTGCTTTTCGTTGTTAATCGCAATTTTCTTTTACCACAACAGATGACAAGCTAAGTTAATGAAAGTTTTTTCATTTTGAGGATAACATCATGAGATGTTTGATCGCGAGTTTAATAGTTAGTTTGCTTGTTTTATCGGGTGGTGTGATTGGCTCCGAACGTAGTGAATACACTATGGGGAGCGACGGCCCGTTACCAACGTCACAGCAAGGGCTTTTGTTGCAACATGCAGAGCTTCATTTCACCATATTACCTAAAGAGAAAGCAATTAATGGCAAGGGCATACTAACTCTTGTTAGTGACCACTCGAGAAACAACGTTGGTATCAATTTAGATAACTTTTTTTCTATTGATAAAGTACTGATCAACAGCAAGGTCATTGATGAGAACCAGTACAGTAACCCAGAAGGGCTACTATTGATCAATTTACCTAACAAAATAAAGGGTAAATTTACCGTTGAAATACACTATTCTGGCGCACCTCGAGAAGCCGTAAAAGCGCCTTGGGATGGTGGTTTTGTTTGGGCGAAAACATCTAGCGGTAAAGACTGGATTGCTACGGCTGTTCAAGGTGAAGGCTGTGACTTATTTTGGCCATGTATTGACAACCCTATTGGCGAACCAAAAACGACAACTATGCATATTACTGTTCCTAAAGGGTTGGTAGCAGCGGCAAATGGTACGCTGCAGTCGGTAACTAAAGGTGAAACAACAGATACCTATCACTGGCAGGCATTATCACAGTTAAATACGTATGGTGTTGCTATAAACGTGGGGCCTTATGAAGTGATTAAAACAACGTTTCATAGCCAGTATGGAAATGAAATTCCAGTTGAGTTTTATCACCTTCCAGAAAATAAAGAAGGCGCTAAAAAACTAGTACAAGAACTGCTAGACATAACCACATTCTTTGAACGTAAAATTGGGCCTTATCCATTTGGCCAAGACAAAATAGGTGTTGTTGATACGCCCCATTTAGGTATGGAACATCAAACCATTAATGCTTATGGCAATAATTACATTACTGACAAGTATGGCTTTGATTGGTTGATGTTTCATGAATTTGCACATGAATGGTTTGCAAATCAATTAACCAATAAAAATGCCAATGCCATGTGGTTGCATGAAGGCTTCGGTGCTTATATGCATCCGTTATACGAATATTATTTACATGGGCAAACTGCTTATATGTCACACATGTTTGATATGCGATTAAAAGTACGGAATAAAGCGCCGATAGTGAGTAAAGAATTATTAACTGTAGAAGGTGTGTACCAAGAAGAAAAAGGTGGTCCAGGAGCAGATATTTACGCGAAAGCACCTTGGGTATTACATACTTTACGTAACATTATTGGTGATGAACATTTCTTCAAAGCAACGACTGAATTAGTGTATGGCACAGCAAAGCCAACACCTAGTGACTTCAAACCGGTGCTTGCTGATACGGAAGACTTTCTTCGAATTGTTAACCGGTTAACAGGTCAAGATTTCAGATGGTTTTTTGATGTGTATTTTTATCAATCTGCGTTACCTGAAGTTATTCAGAGCAAAACTGATACTCGTTTAACTTTACAGTGGAAAACGCCAAATAATTTACCTTTCCCTTTGCCTTTAGATGTATCCGTGAATGGTAAAGTGTTAACACTCGATATGACTAAACCTCAAACAATAAAGGTTTTACCAAATGATTTAGTGATCATTGACCCAATGAGTAAAGTGCTAATTGAGAAACCACATGTAGCGAATTATCAGCGCTTCATCGAAGAAAGTACTAAATAACTTTTATCATAGGTTTTAACTTAATTAAGCAACATTAACAGCGGTTCTTTGATTGGCTGGTAGATCACTAAAATCTGGACGATGTGCGGCAATTCGTCCAGACTTAGTTATCCTGAATAAATTACTGTATTTTTTACATTTTTAACGTACTTGCTAGTGGAAAATTTCAAGAAAATAATAAATGTACCTGACCCCATTCATAAGTTGTTTTCAAGGTTAATCTAGCCAAGTTTTACGCGGGGACTCCCCTAGTTTTACTAAGTAAGCTTTCACAAAATCGATAAACACTCTTCTTCTTTTCGGTAAATGTTCACGCTTAGCGTAGATGATATATACCCCAGATGCTACATGTTCTGACTCATCTAAAGTTGCAATAATTTTTACCTTTTTTGCTTTTACCCATTCTTTTGCAATGAAGTGGGGCATTAATGCAATACCTGCGTTTGCAGCGCAGAATTCGGCCATTGCTTCGCCATCATCTACAATTGTTTTTCTTGTAGGCTCTAATGAGATGCGCTTACCTTTATATTTAAAATCAATTGGCATGGTTTTACCTGTTTGTTTGAATCGAAACAGTACCCAAGGATAAGAAGATAAACATTCCTGCGTTATTTCAATATTGTTCGTAATATCTGCGTTACTGCCTATGCAAAGTACAAATTTTATCGGGGTAAGTTTCTGAGCAATAAGTCGATTATCAGCTATGGTGCCACTTCTAATGGAGATATCGATAGACTCTTTGATCATATCAACATATTCGTCACTAAAATTTATATCTAACTGTAATTGAGGATACGCTTCTCTAAACTTACATAGCATGGGTAATAGGTATTGACGGCCGTAAGATACTGGCAGATTTATTTTTAATGTGCCTTTAATATCGCGAGAGTCTTGCCGTAATGCTTCTTCATGATCTTTAAGTTTTACAAGTAACTCTTCAACCACTTGAGCGTAACGGTTACCCGCAGAGGTTAATTTTAATTGCCTCGTTGAGCGATTAAACAATTGTAGTCCGAGTTGTTCTTCAAGGCGCTTGATTGCCTTACTGACTGTGGATGGATCAGTTGCATGTAATTTTGCAGTTTCAGTAAAGTTTTCTGTTTTAGTGGTGGTTGCAAAAAGCGTCATTGCTCTGAACTTATCCATACTGACTATCCTTATATGAATTATATTCATTAATATAATGAATAAGTGGCACTTCTGGCAAACAATTTATCCGTTATACTGTTTGCAAGTTTGTTACGTAGTTTTTGATCTTAAATACGAGGGAATGTGCAATGCTTATTGCTGCGGGAATTTTTGCTATCTTACTTGGTGTAATACATTCAATTTTAGGTGAATGGCTTATCTTTAAAAAACTTAGACATAATACGATAGTACCAACACAAGGAGGGACAGTATTAGCGGCTAGACAAATTAGAATAATATGGGCAAGTTGGCATTTAGTCACGTTATTTGGTTGGTCATTAGGCGCAATTTTATGGACTATTGCTTTTGCAAGTTCCTCTCATGTAGATGTAATCGCCATTACTACTAATGTCATTGCCGTAATAATGTTTTGCAGCGCATTATTGGTGTTATTTGCAACGAAAGGTAAACATCCAGGTTGGGTGGTGCTAACACTTATTAGTGTGTTAACCATGTTGTCTTAAGTATTTATTGACTATTTTGCCATGATTAACATAGGGGCTGTTGATTTTCGATGAACCCAAAGGGCAGCTTTTATTGTCATTACCTTGTGTAAAAACCAATAAGCGGCTGTAAAAATATATAGACTATGAATTTAATTCAATTTAAAAAGCTTAAAGAGGTTGGTAATGCAAGTCATTTTATTATGGGCTGCAGTGTTAGTCAGTGGTCTTACGTTTGTTATTCATACCTTTATTGGTGGTATTAAGGTTGCAACTCCTCTATTAGAAGATACTTCGTTGCCAATTGCCTCTAAATGGTTAAATTATTATTGTTGGCATATTACAACGCTATATACCTTTTTTATGGGGTGGGCATATGCCTTTGTTGCACTTAATCCTGATAAACCTGAACTAGTCGTCTTTCTAAGCGTTTTGAATGTGTCATTTTCGTTATTAAGTGTTTTGGTTGCCATGAAGGCAAATATTTCCCCTTTACGATTCCCATCAACAACATTGTTTGCTTTGGTTTCAATTTTAGGTATTGCAAGCCTTGTTGTTTAAACAAATTTTTAATTAGTTAACAGTAGGTTCTTATGATTAATGCTCTGTATAAGTCGTGTTTTTTTACACTAACGCTTTTGTTTTCTTGGTCAGCATTGACGGGTAATTTGCCAAATAAATTACTCAATGAACCAATACTGTTGCTGTCAGGTGAGCAAACAAGTTTAGCTAATTCACTTGATAAAAAGCCAGTGTACTTAAAGTTTTGGGCGACTTGGTGTCAGCCATGCTTAAAAGAAATGCCTCACTTTCAACACGTACAAGAAGAATATGGCGAAGCAGTTGATGTTATTAGTATTAATATTGGCATTAATGAAGACATAAATTCAATAAATAAGGTCATTGAAAAATTTGGCTTAACTATGCCAACAACCATCGATAAAAGTGGTGATCTCGCTAAAGCTTTTAACTTTATCGGTACGCCATACCACCTATTGTTTGATAAGCAAATGAACCTTGTGCACTTAGGGCATGAAGCAACAGAGTCACTCGATAATAAGATAGCGTTATTAAGCCAACAACGCACTGTAGAGTTACTTGATTCAAATAAGCTGATTGATCACGAAACACGTTTAACACTGTCGTTAAATGACGGACGTATTCATGCGTTGTTCTTTAGCGCTACATGGTGTGATTGGTACTTAAAAGATTCGAGGCCAGCAGTATCGCAAAGGTGTATCAATGCACAAAAGACTGTGAGTGCTTTAGCGAAAAAATTTCCAAATGTTAGTTGGCAAGGCTTGGTTTCTCGATTGTGGACAGGTGATTCAGATTTAGCCGCATATAAGAAAAAATACGCGATTAATTATCTTGTAGATATTGATAAAAGCAATTCGATATTTCACCAATATGGTGTCAACGAATTACCTGAACTGATTCTAATAAAAGATAATGAGGTATTATTTCGCAGTAATAGGTTAAATGACGACCAGCAATTAGATAAAACATTGGCTTTGCTAAAAACTGCAGGTGAATGATATTACGCTTTTTAAATGAGTAGTTCTTCAAATAGTATGATCAAGGCTTTCGATTGCGCTGCATAGCTATTTGCAAACGAAGAAAAATGGCAGAAGTGAACTTGTTGCAATAATAGTCATAAATATGCGCGATTTTATAGGGGGTTTGCGTTTAATGCTGTATACTGCGCGACCTTATTATTTTGAGTCAGCATGTTTTTTGTTTATCGTTTTTACCTATAGCTTGCCGTTCAATTCTATTTGTTTATTCTAGGAAGTTCTCTTTGATCACTACATCAAATATTACCATGCAATTTGGCGCTGAGCCGTTATTTGAAAATATCTCTGCTAAATTTGGCAACGGCAACCGCTACGGTTTGATCGGTGCTAATGGTTGTGGAAAATCAACCTTTATGAAAATTCTTAGCGGAGAGTTAACGCCTACATCGGGTAATGTTTCAGTGGCTTCGGGCAACAAAGTAGGTACTTTAAGCCAAGATCAATTCGCTTTTGAGCAATACAGTGTCATTGACACAGTGATCATGGGTGATGTCGCTTTATGGAAAATAAAACAAGAAAGAGATGCCATTTATGCACAAGCCGAAATGAGCGAAGCTGATGGTATGCGAGTAGGTGATTTAGAAAGTCAGTTTGCTGAAATGGACGGATACAGTGCCGAAAGCAGAGCCGGTGAAATTTTATTAGAGGCAGGCATAGAAGAATCATTGCATTATGGTTTAATGGAGCAAGTTGCCCCCGGCTGGAAGCTTCGGGTATTGCTTGCGCAAGCATTGTTTGCTAACCCTGATATTTTATTGTTAGACGAACCTACCAACAACCTAGATATTCATACCATTAGCTGGTTAGAAGGTGAGCTAAACAAACGCAAATGTACCATGATTATTATTTCGCATGATCGACATTTTTTAAATGCGGTTTGTACTCATATGGCAGATATAGATTATGGCGAGTTGCGTATTTACCCAGGCAACTATGAGTACTTTCTCGCGCAATCTAGCTTATTAAGAGAACAATTATTAGCAGGAAATGCTAAGAAAGCCGCTGAAATTGAAGAACTACAAGATTTTGTAAATCGATTTGGTGCTAACGCATCTAAAGCCAAACAAGCCAGTTCTCGTGCTAAGAAAATGGATAAAATCAAACTCGATGAGGTTAAATCTTCAAGCCGGATCACACCCAATATCGCTTTTGCATCGGGAAAAAAGATGCACCGACAAGCATTAGAGCTAGAAAAGCTTTCTCATAGCTTTGATAATGAACTGTTGTTTGAACAAGGTGATTTATTATTAGAAGCGGGCGCAAAACTTGCTGTTATTGGAGAAAATGGTGTTGGTAAAACAACTTTTCTGCGCTGTTTAATGAATGAAATTAGCCCTAAAGCTGGTGTTGTGAAATGGTCTGAAAATGCGTCAGTAGGGTATTGCCCTCAAGATAGCGGTCACTTTTTTGATAATGATCTAACCTTGATGGATTGGATGTCGCAGTGGCGTAGACCTTGTCATAACGATTTAATGGTTCGTGGTATGTTAGGACGTTTACTTTTTACTGAAGACGACGCCAATAAAAAAGCGCGTAACTGTTCAGGTGGCGAAAAAAATCGCTTACTTTTTGGCATGTTGATGATGCAAGATATTAATGTATTGATCATGGACGAGCCAACAAATCATATGGATATAGAAGCCATTGACGCGTTAAATAATGCGTTAAAAGCGTTTGAAGGCACACTGATATTTGTTAGCCATGATCGCGCGTTTGTTTCAAGTTTAGCAACACGGATCATTGATATTAAAGACAAAAAAATTATTAACTTTCAAGGTTCTTTGGATGAATATTTGCCCAGTGAGCAGGATCTTCTTGCTAAAAGTCTGATGGCAAACGACAGTAAGCGGTTCATTGCATAAATATTGTTTGGTTAATTTAGGCGGGGTAAAGGTAAAATATGTCATTTTCAACACTTGGATTACCAGCATCAATTGTTAAAGCGGTTGATGAACTGGGATACCGCACACCAACAACGATACAAAAAATGGCCATTCCTGCCGTATTGTCAGGTAAGAATGTTGTTGCTGCTGCCCATACTGGCACGGGTAAAACAGCGAGTTTTGTTTTACCAATGTTAACGCTGCTAGATAATGGTAAAGTAGTGCGAGGCAAACGTATTCGTGCGCTTATTTTAACACCAACGCGTGAGCTCGCAGTACAAATAGAAGCAAGTATTCAACAATACGCGAAGCATTTATCGCTTACTAGTATGGCTATGTATGGTGGAGTTGCTATAGAGGCTCAAAAACAGCAATTAATTTGGGGCGTTGACATACTGGTAGCAACACCGGGTCGATTGTTAGATATGGCGCACCAACGAGCTTTCCATTTTGATGAATTAAAGATGTTAGTGCTTGATGAAGCTGATCGAATGTTAGATATGGGCTTTATAGATGATATTAATAACATTATTGAACGCTTACCAACACAACGACAAAATTTACTCTTCTCTGCAACTATTTCTGATGACGTACGTCGTTTAGCTAAGCGCAGTATGGAAAACCCTACTGAAATTACGATAAAGGAAAATAGCAAAACTTCACCTAACATAGAGCAATGGTTAGTTACAGTAGACAAAGACAAAAAGTCAGCACTATTAAGTCATTTAATTCAAACCAATCAATGGCACCAAGCACTTATTTTTATTGAAACAAAGCATGGTGCAGCTAAGTTAGTGAGTCAGTTGGCAAAACGTGATATTAAGGCTGAGAGTATTCATAGCGGTAGAACGCAAGCAATTAGAGAGCAAATATTAGCTGATTTTAAAGCCGGTAAAATACAAATGTTGGTCGCTACAGGAATCGCTGCTCGAGGAATAGACATTGGTAATTTAACACGCGTTATTAATTATGATTTACCAGCGCATACAGATGAATATATCCATCGAATTGGCCGTACTGGTCGCGCAGGCGCAAATGGTGAAGCTATTTCTTTGGTATCAAAAGATAATTTTCGTGAACTTTGTGCCATTGAAAGTCGGTTAGGCCACATCATTGAAAGAAAAGAATTTGACGGCTTTCCAGTAAAGAAAGTGGTACCTGTTTCAATATTAAATTATGTACCTAAACATAAGGGGTAGTTACCTTATACAGGAAGTCACTAAATTATGAGTCAATCACAGGTAATTATCGGTTTGGTCAACCCTAAAGGGCCAAGTAATGTCGGTACAATAATGCGCGCTGCAGGGTGCTTTAATGCCCACGAAGTATTATACACGGGTACTCGTTATGCGCGGGCCGCCCAATATGAAGTAAAAACCAATACTGATACACATAAGTCCAGAAACAATATTCCTTTAACGCAAGTTGAATGTTTGTTTAGTAAAAAAGCAGAAGGGATGGAAGTTGTATGTGTTGAGCTATGCCTTGGTGCAACGTCTCTGACAGAGTTTTCTCATCCTGAACGCGCTTTATACATTTTTGGGCCAGAAGATGGTTCAATCAGTCAGACGATCATTGATCAAGCAGATCATGTTGTTTATGTGCCAACAATAGATTGTTTGAACTTAGCAGCAACAACCAATGTTGTTCTGTATGATAGGCTTGCTAAATCTTCAGAGATCAATAAAGGTGATGAACTGATAAAAAGCAGTCGAGATACCAATAACCGCCTTAAAGTTAGCACCTAATAATAGCGTTAAAGGATGCAGAAGTTATAAGAACAAGGCCTTTGAAACTCACTTTAAATACATAAATATCCAGATAGGCACTTTCATTCACTATCGCTAGTGAATCCTGTATAATTCGCGCACTTAAAATCATCAGTAACCTTTATTGATTTAAAAAGGCGCATTATGACCGTTGAACAATTCGATCCTGCTAATTCATCGCAAACACAAGCTAGGCAGACAACCACCTTAGACACACCCCAAAAAGTGATAGAAGAGCAAGCTCGTCATATTGATCATAGTAGAACGCAAGGCTCGCGCATTGGCTTTGTATCGTTAGGTTGCCCTAAAAACCTTGTTGATTCTGAACGTATTTTAACGCAACTGCGTACCGAAGGTTATGACGTAGTGCCAAGTTATAACGACGCAGATATGGTGATTGTGAATACCTGTGGTTTTATCGATTCAGCGGTACAAGAATCTTTAGATACCATAGGTGAAGCGCTAAAAGAAAACGGTAAGGTGCTAGTTACAGGGTGTTTAGGTGCAAAGAAAGATGAAATTATTGAATTGCATCCGAATGTGTTAGGAGTCACTGGTCCACATGCTTACGATGAAGTGCTAACCCAAGTTCATGAACATTTGGAAAAACCGAAACATAACCCATTCGTTGATTTAATTCCTGATCAAGGGGTAAAACTCACTCCTAAGCATTTTGCTTATTTAAAAATATCAGAAGGTTGCAATCACCGTTGTACGTTTTGCATTATTCCTTCAATGCGTGGTGATTTAGACTCTCGCCCTATTGGTGATGTTCTGGGTGAAGCCCAACGCTTGGTAAATGCCGGCGTTAAAGAACTATTGGTAATTTCGCAAGATACGTCCGCTTATGGGGTTGATGTAAAGCATAAACTTGATTTCCATGAAGGAATGCCGGTTAAAACCCACATGCAGCAGTTATGTGAAGAGTTAGCGAAGCAAGGCGTATGGGTACGTTTGCATTATGTGTACCCTTATCCACACGTGGATAAAATCATTCCATTAATGGCAGAAGGTAAGATACTTCCCTATTTAGATATTCCTTTTCAGCATGCTAATAAACGAATTTTGAAATTGATGAAACGACCCGGTAGCTCAGACCGCGTATTAGAACGCATTAAAAAATGGCGAGAAATTTGTCCTGAACTGGTAATTCGTTCTACGTTTATCGTGGGATTTCCCGGTGAAACCGAAGCAGAATTTGAAGAGCTATTAGATTTTTTAGAAGAAGCGCAATTAGACCGTGTCGGTTGTTTTAAATACTCTCCGGTTGAAGGTGCTACGGCGAATGATTTACCTGATCATGTCTCTGAAGAAGTGATGGAAGAACGCCTACAACGTTTTATGGCGGTTCAAGCAAGGATCAGTGCGGAGAAGTTACAAGCGCGTATTGGTCAAGAATATTTAATACTTGTTGATGAAGTGAATGATCTAGGCATTGTAGGGCGTTCATATATGGATGCGCCAGAAATTGATGGTAAGGTTTATTTATCTGATGATTATGACGCTGAACCTGGCGATCAACTTTGGGTTCAGATCATTCACGCTGATGAACACGATGTTTGGGGCATAAGAGTAGAAGATTAAATAAGGCCATTTCGCTCATTGAATTTAAGGGTAATATAACAAATGCACAGGTAGCTCATCTAGCTAAAACAACTGTGGCTATGTATTTTGCATAGTCATTTTTTATTCTAATCTATAACCCTCCCAATTGTTATATGTCATTATGCAAGGCTGAATTGGTTTTTAGGATGTTGTTAAGTCACGTATTTAACGTAAGTAAAACCTTAACGTAAACAAATATAGGTTTTATTGTGTACTCACCGCAAAGGCTTTCTAAGCAAATGATCTTTTAATGGGCTTAATTCGTTCAATTTATACTGTCCCCGCTCTTTATTTACTATTGTTATTTATAAATTACTTATTGTACTAATTGTTTTAGTGATAAATGATTCCTGAAATAAGTGCTACTTGCATTTGTGTTACTTGTTTGAAAACAAAAGATATTATTTATATATATGTTGAGGTGATACTACTTTAAACTGTGCATAATTCGGTTTTCAAGCGTGAAATTTATACTGGTGCTCAAAATTTAAACTTGATAATTAGTGTGAAAATGATTAGAGTACTAACCATTAATATACGAATTGATTTTAAGAGTTTATGAAAACCGACATTTCTGATTATATATGTTTCTATTTAATACTAGGTATAGGCTTATGCCTAACGTTACTTTCTTCAGGCTTCAAAAGCTTAAACACTCTTCTCTCAAGCAAAACATAACCTTCTAAATCTAATAACAGCACGTTATCAAATACGTTGTTATTAGTACGTTTTTACACTGCATAATCGATGGCACTTTAATGTGTGCTACTGATATTTACAGGCTAAATACCATGTAAAAACACCCACTGAAATTAGTGACTACTTGTTATTGATAGTCAAAAAAAACAGCCGACAGAGCAGGCAAGGCGTGGCTTTATGCTACGAATAACAGCTCAATGGAGTATAAAAAGTGAATGTAGATTCTAAATCATTACCGTGGCAACGAATTGTCATTAAAGTTGGAAGTGCGCTTATCGCCCCCAACAGAAATGGCTGTAGTAGCCAATATTTATTAAGCATTGCTAATTTTATTGTTCGCTGTCGCATGTCAGGAACCCAAGTAGTGCTGGTTTCTTCTGGCTCAGTAGCTGCAGGTGCTCATTTATTTAAAGGGGTTGATACATCACCCATTACCATAAAGAAGGCTATGGCCGCCGCTGGTCAATCAGAAATGATGGCAACGTGGGATAGGTTATTTGATTTTAATACCGCGCAAATATTGTTAACGCATGCTGATCTAAAAAACAGAGATCGGTATGTCAGTGTTAGAGATACTATCGAAGAATTGCTCGACAATAATATTCTGCCGATTATTAATGAAAATGACACGGTGGCAACTGATCGATTGAAAGTCGGTGATAATGACAACTTATCTGCCATGGTAGCGAGTGCTGCTAACGCTGATACGTTAGTTATTTGCTCCGACGTTGATGGTTTATACGATGCTAATCCAAAATTAGATATAAACGCTCAGCTTATTACCGATGTTTATGAAATTAATGCCGGTATATATAACATGGCGGGTGGGGCAACGAGTGATGTCGGTACTGGCGGTATGAAAACTAAAATTCAAGCCGCAGACAAAGCAGTTTCTCACGGTATAGATACTTATATCGTTAATGGCTTTAATGAGTCGAGTTTTAACGATTTATTAGCGGGTAGCAGTCCAGGTACACATTTTCACCCGCATAAAAAACCCATGCAGGATACACATCATTGGATGAAGCATACGACCAGAATTCAAGGTGAGTTAGTGGTAGATGATGGTTTTATGATGCAGAAAGACGCTACGGGTGATCTGCTTTCACCTCAAGATCTATTAGAAGTTAGCGGTGAATTTTCAGCTGGCGATGTTGTACTGGTGAGAAAAGATAATGGCGACAAACTTGCCAAAGTCAAAACGAATTACAGCAGTTGTTTGCTTAATTTCGTTGCGACTCAAAACAGCGAACACATTTCGGAACAGTTAGACAATACTGACGAACCGATACTTTCCAAACAATATATTACGTTATTAGGAGTATAATGAGTTTAATTACAAATATTGCCGAGCAAGCTGCAATCGGTGCAAAGGTACTCGCAACTAAATCTTCAGAATTAAAAAAAGCATTACTTAGCGACATGGCGAACGCATTAAGAATAAGACAAGATGAAATATTAAACGCCAACAGTGAAGATTTAGCAAATGCGCGTGACAACGGGTTGTCTGATGCCATGATTGACCGTTTAACGTTAACTGCTCAACGCATCGAAGATATGGCTGTTGGCTTAGAAACAGTTGCTCACTTACCTGATGTTGTCGGCACCACTCGCCTGATAGAAACGCGACCGAATGGCATAGATATTCAAAAAATGCGCGTACCATTAGGCGTAATATGTATGATTTACGAGGCTAGGCCAAATGTTACTGCTGATGCGGCAGGATTGTGTATTAAATCTGGTAATGCCGTGATTTTGCGTGGTGGTAAAGAAGCACTGAGTTCTAGCTTAGCAATTGCTGATGCACTGCAAAGTGTGTTGAAAAAGTATGATTTACCAACGTCTATTGTCTCAGTTATTCCTGATCCAAATAGAGCACTTCTCAATGAATTATTAACCTTAAAGCAATATATTGATTTAGTCATCCCAAGAGGGGGCGAAGGGTTAATAAATTTTGTGAGTGAAAATAGTAAAATTCCCGTTATTCAACACTATAAAGGCGTTTGCCATTTGTATGTTGATAAAGATGCCGATCTAGAAAAAGCCCTTAACATTCTTGTTAATGGCAAAACTCAACGACCTGGCGTTTGTAATGCTCTTGAAGGTTTAGTCGTGCATAAAGATATCGCAGAGCGTTTTCTTCCGATGGTGAATGAAATCTTCGAAAAAGAGCAGGTTACGGTAAATGGTGAAAGTGATATAAGTCAGTACTTTAGTTCATTTAAACCGATCGAAAATACTGGTTTTGGTGAAGAATACTTAAGTCTAGAAATTTCAGTGAAAGTTGTTGATAGCCTTGAAAAGGCAATTAAACACATTGATGACTTTGGTAGTAATCACACTGAAGTGATTTGTACTGAGAATAATGAAACAGCAGCTATTTTCCAACAAGTAGTTGATGCGTCAGTTGTTATGGTTAATGCCTCTTCTCGTTTTTCTGATGGTTCTGAATTAGGTTTAGGTGCTGAAATTGGTATTGCCACTACTAAGTTGCACGCCTACGGCCCAATGGGCATTGAATCGCTTACCACTGAAAAGTTTTTAGTCAATGGAACCGGGCAAGTAAGAGTCTAATTAATAAACGCTTGATAAGAGAGTTACCTTCCGTTCATGTTTTGATTGGATCGGGTAACTCTTTTTTTATGCATGTTGTGTTAGATTTGGTCTGAGTTGCTACCTGCTACATAGACTTTTTTACCATTGACCCAGGTTTCAAGCACTTTAATTTGCCAAATATCTTGCTCTGGCATGGTAAAGAAGTCGTTATCAATGATAATGAAGT
This sequence comes from Thalassotalea sp. PP2-459, assembly GCF_001913705.1. GTDB lineage: Bacteria > Pseudomonadota > Gammaproteobacteria > Enterobacterales > Alteromonadaceae > Thalassotalea_C > Thalassotalea_C hakodatensis. Next base: position 61,990 of record NZ_MKQD01000018.1, read on the forward strand.
CGGCTTTTTTCCCTTTACTTAGTGAGCCAATGATATCCTCTTGATGGCCTGAATAGGCGGCATCAATAGTGAAGCTTTGTAATGCTTCTTCTCTCGTCATCTTCTCTTCTTTTATCCAACCACCTTCAGGTAAGTTTTGCTTATCTTGTCTGGTAATTGAAGCGTGTAAGCCGAAAAACGGGTTGGGGGATTCAACGGGAAAATCTGAACCAGCGGCAATAATAGCATTAGCATTCAGTAATTTTCGCCATGCGTATGCGCCCTTAATTCTATCTTCGCCAAGTCGGTCGCTAGCCATATTTTTATCAGAGGTTGCATGTGTTGCTTGCATGGATGCGATAACATTTAACGCATTAAAACGCGGAATATCTTTTAACCTTAGTACTTGTGCGTGCTCTACGCGGTGGCGTAAGTGTTGAGTTTTGCTGTTAGCAATATTTTTTTCGTAATTGTCTAATACAATTTTATTCGCATTATCACCAATGGCATGCGTGTTGACTTGGAAACCTTCTTTCATCGCAGTTTTTACGTAGCGTTCGAAATCTTCTTGGGTATGCAATAGCAAACCGCGATGACCATGTTGATCTGAATAATCTTCAATGAGTGCCGCCCCTCTACTACCAAGCGCACCGTCAGCTTGAATTTTTACGCTATTAAATTGCAGCATATCATTGTCAGTGCTAAATGTGCCGTATTTTAGTGTTTGTTGCCAATCAGGAGAAGGGAGGTAAAGCATGGCATTAATGCGAATTGCCATATTATTATTGCCTGACATTTGCAAATAAGCTTCGAGATTATTACTGTCAATGCCGGCATCATGTACGCTGGTTAACCCTTGAGCTGCGAGTGAATTCATCGCGTTCTCTAATATTGTTTTTTGCTCAGCTAAGGTTAATGGCGCAATATTTTTTTCAATGAGTTTCATGGCGTTATCAATAAAAACACCGGTAGCGTTACCATTTTTATCGCGAATAATTTCACCACCTTGTGGTGCCTTGGTCTGTTTAGTTATACCTGCTAACGCCATTGCTTTAGTATTTGCCCAGCCAGCATGTCCGTCAACGCGGCTTAACCAAACAGGTTTATTGGGAAAAAATTTATCTAAGGAAGCTGCGGTTGGAAAAGTATTTTTCAGCCATTGTGTTTGGTTCCACCCTCGGCCTTTGATCCACGTTAAATTTTTATTGCTATTGGCGTAGGTTAGCGTTGCTTCAACCGCTTCTTTTTCGCTTTTCGCTGGGGTTAAATCTGCTTGCATTAAACTTTCACCATAACTTAATACATGCCCGTGAGCATCAATTAAGCCAGGTAACATAGTTTTGCCTTTTCCATCAATAACTATACAACCATTGCAGTGAATTGGACGGTGGTTTTTTTGATAAATTTGTTCGATGGTATCATCGTTAAACTTTATCGCTGCAAACCGCGTTACGGTATCATTATTGATGGTATAACCATTTATATTGGTAATTAGCGTTGTTTGTGCAGATGCAATCGTGCTTAAAACCGAAGTTAAACTCAATGCGATTAGCTGTGTATATTTCATGTTTTTATTATATGTATTAAGAGTGCGTTTTTTAATCTTAACAGGATTTAGTAGAAATTATAGTGTGGGGACTTGTTTATAATTTACCAATACGTAAATTTCGTATCAGAACACATAGCACTAATAGAAATGAAATAACATAAAGTGGTGTATTTCCATAACGGGCATAGGGTGTTATGCCTGTGACTAATGCCACATCTTGCTTTAAAACGTCTTGAGTAAACTGCGGTAATATACTGGTGAACTCACCTAAATGATTGGTGATTGCTGTGATCCCGGTATTTGTTGAACGAAGTAATGGCCGACCGAATTCAAGTGCGCGCATTCGTGCTATTTCCATATGTTGGTGCGGGCCATGAGAATTGCCAAACCATGCATCATTGCTGACGGTAAGCAAAAAGTCACTGTTGGCTGAAAAGTTTGCGCTAAGTTGGTTGGCGAAGGCAATTTCAAAACAAATTAATGCTAATAATCTAGTATCATGTGCTTGCAAGTTTTGCTGCACGTAATCCCCGCGGGTAAAAGATGACATGGGTAAGTTAAAAAAAGGTGCTAATGGTCTGAGTAAGTCGCCAAAAGGTACAAATTCGCCAATGGGTAATAAATGATTCTTATCGTAGCGGTTTTTGTGATTGTAATAATAACCACCTTGTTGATCATTGGCCGTTTCATTGCCAAGCACAACTAAACTATTAAAATAGTGCTTTGATTCAAAATGATAATTAATGATCCCGGTGATAATCGCTGCATTGTTAACACTTGCAGACTGATTGGCAATATCTAAAAATTCTTGTGTACTGCTCATGGTTTCTATGGCAGGAATTGCAGACTCTGGCCAGATAATAATGTCTGCATCATAATGTTTTCGACTTAAATCCAAGTACTTAAGCATGGTAGGCCACTGCTGTTCTGGCTCCCATTTGATTGACTGAGCAATATTACCTTGCACTAAAGCAACACGTTTAGATTTACCTGTAGGGGTGACCCATTCAATTGATTGGCTGAGCCAAACCACGGCTCCTAAAATAACTGTCGGTATTATAATAAGCTTAGTATTTTTCGTTATGAACAGATCCACTGTTAAACCAGCGATAAATATAACGGTAAATGTTAAGCCGATTTCACCAATAATAGGGGCAAGCGAAGCTAGGGGGGAATCAATTTGTGTGTAACCAATAGAAAGCCAAGGGAAGCCTGTGAGCACTACACTGCGAAGGTATTCTGTAAATAACCAAATGGGTGCTAATAACCACCATTGAATACGTTTACGTATCAACTCTGATATTTTGGCGGTGAGAAACAACGCCAGAGCAGGGTATATCGCTAAATATAAGCAAAGCAAAAACATAATAGCGACAGAGACAACTAACGGCATACCACCAAATTCAGCAATACTGACATGCACCCAACTAATGCCAGATGAAAACCAGCCAACACCAAAAGCAAAACCATGTTTAGAACAATCTCTGATAAACGAGGGACTGTTAGCACACTGATTATTTACATAAATAAACCATATAGGTAAAACAAGCCAGCTTAGCCACCATTGCGAAAAAGGAGCATAAGCAAAAACCAAGCTGGCACCAAGAAACGCACTTATCCAAAGCGAAGAATTAGACAACACGGCACCAATGCGAATGGTGCCTAGTTTGTTGATGAACGTTTTAAGCATTTGTGCTATTCGGAAGGTTTACCATTTACTTTATGGTTCTTAGGTACGGTAACTTGTAAGGTTTGTAAACGGCGACTGTCAGCAGAGGTTACTTTATATTCAAATTTGTTGATAGTGACTTCTTCACCTTTACGCGGCATATGGCCAAAAGTATGAAGTACTACTCCACCAATGGTATCAGAGTCGCCTTCATCAAGTTGGCAATTAAAGTATTCCATAAAATCATCGAGCTCTGTTAATGCTTTTACTTGGTAAACATTACCCGCTAAATATTTTATATCTTCTTCAATTTCATCATCGGTTTCATCTTCTATTTCACCAACGATTAACTCAAGAATATCTTCAATGGTAACGACGCCAGACACACCGCCATATTCATCAACAACAATTGCCATATGGTAACGTTGAGATCGAAACTCTTTTAATAACGGTTCTACGCGTTTGCTTTCAGGCACAATGATCGCTTGTCTGATCACTTCTTGTAAAGAGGTTAAGGGTGCTTGCTGTTCGAAACCATAAGCGAGTAGGTCTTTTGCTAATAAAATACCCTCAATGTGATCAATGTCTTCATTAATGACTGGAAAACGAGAGTGTCCTGAGTCGATGATTACGGGTAGCAATTCATTAAGCGGAGTATTAATATCTAGGGTGATCATTTGTGAACGTGGGATCATAATATCCCTAACACGCATATCTGAAACTTCTAATACGCCTTCAATCATAAGCTTGGTTTCAGGCTTTATTAGTTCACGGTCTTCGGCATCATTTAATACCTCAACCAATTCTTCTTTATTTTGCGGTTCCCCAGTAAAAAGCTGAACGAATTTATCAATCAGCGATTTATTTGCAGAACCGTTACTAGAGTGGGGGCTATCTTCGCTCATAGAGCAATCTGTATTCCTTATGTAACTCGGTTTTTAAGTGTCTATTTAATTAGTAAACAATTCAAGAAAAATTTATGTTCGATGATTATGTTAAATCGCAATAGATCAAAGAACAATTATTACTCGCTAATAATGTAAGGGTTGTTAATACCTAGTGTAGCAAGTTTTTCAATTTCTATTGTTTCCATTTCTTGTGCTTCTTCGCTAGATATATGGTCATAACCTAATAAATGCAAGCAGCCATGGATCACCATATGAGCCCAATGGTGATTTAAGGGCTTTTGCTGTTGTTTAGCTTCAGTTTCAACCACAGAGGTACAAATAATAAGATCACCAAGTAAGTTAATATCAACGCCATCAGGCACTTCAAAAGGAAAAGATAATACGTTGGTTGGCTTGTCTTTATCACGATATTGATGATTTAATTGCTGGCTTTCAGCCTCATCAACAAGTCGAATGGTGAGCTCATAACTATTTTTCACATGGCTTAATGCGGTATCAACCCACGTTTGAAACTCTGCAGGCAAAGGTAGGTTGTTTTTATTACAAGCTATTTGTAAATCGACAAGGTGAGACATTTAATCGTTTTTATCCTGTGCTGCTTGCTGTTGTTTTTCAAGCTCAGCTTGTTGCTTTTTAGCCTCACGAATACGGTTCATTTTTGTTTCGTGTGCTTCATAAGCCTCTACAATTCTAGCAACTACTGGGTGTCTAACCACATCTTTAGACATAAAGAAATTAAAACTAACGCCGGGTATGTTATCGAGCACTTCAATGGCGTGTCGTAACCCTGATTTTTGTCCTCTCGGTAAATCGACTTGGGTAATATCACCAGTAATAACCGCACGAGAATTAAAACCAATGCGAGTTAAGAACATTTTCATTTGTTCTACCGTGGTATTTTGGCTTTCATCAAGAATGATAAAAGCGTCGTTTAATGTTCTACCACGCATATAAGCAAGAGGGGCGATTTCAATGACACTACGTTCAATTAACTTTTCAACTTTTTCAAAGCCCAGCATTTCAAATAAGGCATCGTAAAGCGGACGTAAGTAAGGGTCGACTTTTTGTGATAAGTCACCAGGTAAAAAACCCAGTTTTTCGCCCGCTTCAACGGCAGGACGAGTTAATAAAATACGCCTTACCTCTTGGCGTTCAAGAGCATCTACGGCACAGGCAACCGCTAAATATGTTTTACCGGTACCAGCAGGGCCAATACCAAAACTAATATCATTAGTTAACACATTTTGAACATAAGCTGATTGGTTCTTATTACGTGGTTTAATTAGACCGCGTTTTGTTTTAATCGTCACCATTTGTTCGTAATCAACATCAACTTTTGATGGCGCCTGTTCTAATACATTAGCGTCAACAATCGCTAAATGTACCATTTCATCAGTGATGGTTTGTTGCTTACCTTTCACCGTTTCTGTCTCAACATATAAATCTTTCAGCAGTTTTATAACAGCTTCAGCATTTTTGGGCTCGCCAACAACTTTAAAGTTATTGCTTCGGTAACTTATTTCCACTCCTAAACGGCGTTCAATGGCTTTAAGGTTATCATCCATCGGCCCACATAGGTTAGCTTGCCTGCTGTTATCAACAGGTTCTAATACGAGGTTTTCGGTAACTATGTTGCTCAAAAAAGTATCCTATTTGTTGCGATTATCTGCGAAAATTATGGTGCGAAAGTACCTACACCTAGTTCATCAACACTCGTGCTAGCAGCATTTGTTGATTTATGGTGACTATTTGACAAAATATCTGCTGGCGAATGTGCAATACGTAAACCCATATCTTTTTCCATACGTACTAACTCGCCACGTAATGAATTGGCATAAACATCGGTAATTTTTACGTCTACAAACTGCCCGATGACTGCATGCGGTGCTTCAAAGTTAACAATGCGATTATTTTCAGTACGGCCACGTAATTCCATCGGATTTTTCTTAGATGGCCCTTCAACTAAAATACGTTGTTCAGTATCTAACATTTGGCGTGCAATTCGCAAAGCTTGTTGATTAATACGATCTTGTAGAATTGCTAACCGCTGTTTTTTCACATCTTCTGTAATATCGTCAGGTAAATCAGCTGCTGGTGTACCTGGACGTGCACTGTAAATAAAGCTAAAGCTTAAATCAAAATCAATGTCTTTGATCAAGTTCATTGTGGCTTCAAAGTCTTCATTAGTTTCCCCTGGAAAACCAATAATAAAGTCAGACGACATGCAAATATCTGGTCTTGCTTTACGTAAACGACGAATTTTAGATTTATATTCCAACGCAGTGTGCGCACGCTTCATTTGCATTAAAATGCGATCTGAACCGGTTTGTACAGGTAAATGTAAATGACTTACAAGCTCTGGTACATCTTTATATACGTCAATAATATCGTCTGTAAACTCTACAGGATGCGATGTGGTATATCGAATACGGTCAATGCCATCGATTGTTGCAATTAAGCGGATCAAATCAGAAAAACGACAAATGCTGCCATCGTGGGTTTCCCCGCGGTAGGCGTTTACATTCTGGCCAAGTAGGTTTACTTCACGCACACCTTGTTCAGCAAGTTGTGCGATCTCATAGAGAACATCATCTAATGGTCGGCTAACTTCTTCACCACGCGTGTAGGGGACAACACAGAATGTACAGTACTTGCTACAACCTTCCATAATAGAAACGAAAGCAGAAGGGCCTTCAGCTTTTGGCTCTGGTAAACGGTCAAATTTTTCAATTTCGGGAAAACTTACATCAACAACAGGGCTACGTTCGCCTTTCACTTGTTGGATCATTTCAGGCAAGCGGTGTAACGTTTGAGGACCAAATACCATGTCAACATAAGGGGCGCGAGCACGAATAGCATCACCTTCCTGCGAGGCTACACAGCCACCAACACCAATAACTAAATCAGGTTTCTGATCTTTAAGGTTTTTCCATCGGCCAAGTTGATGAAACACTTTTTCTTGGGCTTTTTCTCGGATAGAGCAAGTATTCAAAAGAATAACATCGGCGTCTTCAGCTTCTTCAGCTAATGAAAAGCCATGTGTAGAGTCGAGTAAATCTGCCATTTTCTGCGAGTCATACTCGTTCATTTGGCAGCCCCAGGTTTTGATGAATAACTTCTTGCTCATTTTTAAATGCCTATTATCGATTAAAATTGATTCTAGTTTATGCTAGAGAATTTCAGGGGGCGTATTTTACTCGTTCTTTATCAAGGTGGCTAGCTTAACAAGCGATAAAGCTGAAAAATCATGCTTAGTTGACATTTTGATGATCATAATCATCGAATTAGCCGCTAGGGTTGGTTAGAATGTTTGCGAGATAAATATTTTAAGGTAATAGCAAGTAATGGATCAGTTTGACTGCGTGGTTGTTGGTGGAGGAATGGTAGGAGCAACAAGCGCTCTTGCGTTGGCCGAGTTAGGGTTAACGGTAGCTGTGATTGAAAAGCACCAGCCGAAAGCATTTGAACCATCACAACCTTTTGATTTACGTGTGTCTGCAATATCTCTTGCTTCGCAACATTTACTTGAGCAAATGCAAGCATGGCAGCAAATTGCTAATTGGCGCAGTTGTCCGTATAAAAGATTAGGTGTTTGGGAGCATGAACAGGCGTATACAGAATTTTCATCTAAAGAAATTGATCAACCTTATTTAGGGCATATTGTTGAGAACAGACTCATTCAATTATCGCTATGGCAACAACTTGCTGAGCATCAAAATATAACGCTTAAATGTCCTGAGTCATTAATTACGTTAGAACAAAGTGCAGATGCTGTTAACTTGACGCTAAGCTCTGAAAAAATTTCTACAACATTGCTTGTGGCAGCAGATGGCGCTAACTCTCAAGTACGTCAACTTGCTGGTATTGGCGTTACCGGTTGGGGGTATAGTCAAGATGCCATGTTGATCAACGTTGAAACTGAATTACCTCAACAAGATATTACCTGGCAACAATTTCAACCTACTGGCCCTGTCGCCATGCTACCAATGAAAGGGAAATACGCTTCTTTAGTCTGGTATCATCAAAAGGCGGAACTAGCTCGCCTTGTTAATCTCAATAACCAGCAACTACAGCAAGAAATTAACCAACACTTTCCAACGAAACTTGGTAATGTTCGAGTGATTGATAAAGGTGCATTTCCGTTAACACGACAACATGCGAATCAATATCAACAAGGCAGAGTATTACTACTGGGCGATGCTGCCCATACAATAAACCCCTTAGCTGGGCAGGGGGTAAACCTTGGTTTTAAAGACGTAAATGCATTACAAACGGTAATCGCAAAAGCTATTGGTGAAAATCGCTGTTGGCATGATCCTGCTGTATTGGCTAACTATGAAAAAATGCGCCGTAAAGACAATTTAATGATGATGACAACGATGGATATGTTTTATGCTGCTTTTAGCAACCAAAATCCTGTGCTTAAATCATTACGAAATATTGGCCTTGCTACGGTAAACAAAATGCCAATACTTAAATCTAAAGCATTGGCGTATGCATGTGGTGTATAAAAGAGGTTAACCGGTAATACTTTACCCGAAGAGAGCAAAGTCGACCTCTGGCAGTAATTCAAAGCCCGGATGAGCAAATAAATACCCTTACATTAAATTGATACCAGCACTGTTTAACCACTGCAATACCTGCTTTGTCCTGTTGCTGTGTTCCTTGCCATAAACATGTTTTGCATACTCGTGATAGGGCCTCGATATAAATCAAATGCCGAATAATTGTTCGGGAAAAAGGGCGTGAGAAGTTGATACGCTTTGTTGAAATTTTTTACAATAGACAGCAATTATATTCAAGTTTAGGATTTAAAATACCTGCTGAATTTGATAGCAGCAAATTAACACACGGAGCGTGCTCCCTTTACCGAACAAGTTCAGATTCCTTTATTCCAAACGTTTTGAATAACGTTTGTTAGAATATCCTTGTTTCTCTTTACCCTTTTTAGTGTAAGTCGTACTGAACTAAATTTTTTTTAATAACTGTACCAAACTATTTATTTCGACTGGCTTTAATGACTCAAATAACGAGCTTATCGCTTGCGAAAACGAGGCTTTCGCTTCTTGATATACTTGTTCACCAATAGGTGAAAGAGCGACTAGGCTAACTCTTGCGTCGCGAGCGTTTGCTTCTTTTGTAACAAGGCCTATTTTCTCTAGGGGATTTAATAATCTTGTTACTCCAGAGGGAGTTAATCCTACTTGTTCAGCGAGATCTGAACGTCTTATTTTACAATGTGGTGCGTGATAAAGTTTATCTAAGACGAGATAATCAGATAGTCCTAACCCGTGTATTGAGAGCGTACCGGTAAATTTTTTTAACATACTATTTTGTAGGCCAATTAACTCAAAGACTAGATGCTCTTTTGCTTCATTTAACATATTAATAAATTCTCTAATGATTTGGGGGAATATAGTATCTCATTTTGTTGAGTAGTCAAGTATCAATCAATGACTAGTGTAATACTTAACAATTAGATTTAAAAAACATCATGGTAAACAATGCATTAATAATTTTGCTAGGAATAAATAGAGTTGTTTGTCAGATGTTTAACGTGGTAATTATTAGAAGGTAATGATTAAAAGGTAATTTTTGAATGGTACGGGAGGAGAGACTTGAACTCTCACATCTTGCGATACTGGAACCTAAATCCAGCGCGTCTACCAATTCCGCCACTCCCGCACTTTGAAACTTTGTATAGTTTAAGGAGTTTACAACTCCTGCGCTACTGGAACGCTAATACCTACAAAATGCCAGCGCGTCTACCAACTCCGCCACTCCCGCATTTTGATTTTTTACATAGTTTAAGGAGTTTGTAACTCCTGCGCTACTGGAACGCTAATACCTACAAAATGCCAGCGCGTCTACCAATTCCGTCACTCCCGCACTTTGAAACTTTGTATAGTTTAAGGAGTTTGTAACTCCTGCGCTACTGGAACGCTAATACCTACAAAATGCCAGCGCGTCTACCAATTCCGCCACTCCCGCACTTTGAAACTTTGTATAGTTTAAGGAGTTTACAACTCCTTCGCTACTGGAACGCTGATGTTCTTATTAATTAGTAGGTAATTTACGTAATAAGTAATGGAACATTGGTAAGAATTGGCAGGGGTAAGAGGATTTGAACCTCTGAATGACGGGATCAAAACCCGCTGCCTTACCGCTTGGCTATACCCCTTCCGAAATTCTTAGCGTTGAAACATTGATGATTTATACTCGCCGCTTTCTTTATGAATGTTAAAAGAAAGTGGCAGGGGTAAGAGGATTTGAACCTCTGAATGACGGGATCAAAACCCGCTGCCTTACCGCTTGGCTATACCCCTGCAATGTTTCTTATTCTCGCAACATGTGTTGCTTGAATGGTACGGGAGGAGAGACTTGAACTCTCACATCTTGCGATACTGGAACCTAAATCCAGCGCGTCTACCAATTCCGCCACTCCCGCATTTTTTGCATAGTTTAAAGAGCTTGCAACTCTAGATACTGGAACGCTATTACCTTAGGAATGCCAGCGCGTCTACCAATTCCGCCATTCTTGCATTGTAAATGGTGGCTACACCGAGATTTGAACTTGGGACCCCATCATTATGAGTGATGTGCTCTAACCAGCTGAGCTATGTAGCCATTTACAATCTTGCCTCTCAGCAAGTGGCGCGTATTATGCAAATCTGATCGCGTAACGTCAACCGTTTTTTTTGAAAATTATGACACTTTTTAGTTGTTTGCTTATTTCATCAACAATTCGTTGGTGAAGTGTGCAAAGTTGGCGGAGAAAAGGGTAAGTGGCAGCAAGTGGCTTCGACTTATTTAGAGGGTATTATGTTCGTTGTAAAAAAAATTGAAAGTTCAAATACCCTCAAGTAAATAATGATATTACTTTACGCGTTCTTTAGCTTCTGCGGTTAAATGAGCAGAGTGTGCACTTAGGGCGTCAATATTTGCAGATACCTTTTTCGCAGGAATTTTACCAATAATAAATTCCCCCGCTGCTAAAGCATTATTTTTTGCAGCAAAGATGAGTAAGTTATCGCCGTTACATTTCATGTTATCAAAAATAGATCGTACTTTAATTTTTTGGGCTCTCATATATGTGCGTAATCTATTTTTATCATTGGCAGCAACGTATTCACAAATGCGTTGTGCCATGTCTTCATTGGCAAATGCTTTTGAAGTGGGAGTTATTGAGGCAGTAACTGCAAGCAGACTTAAAGTAAGAATTGTTTTATTCATATTTTTACCTTCCCTTAATAAGTTATTATTGATATTAAGTAATTCTTATAGGTATAAGTTTGGTCGGTATTTGAAATAAAGCAAGGCGCTAAAAAGCGCCTTGTTCGTGGTTCGAAATGGAGTGTTATACGTTGAACCTAAAGTGAACTACGTCACCATCTTTAACAAGGTAATCTTTACCCTCTAAACGCCACTTACCGGCTTCTTTAGCTCCTGATTCACCGTTACAGCCGATAAAATCATCATAAGCGACTACTTCAGCGCGAATAAAGCCTTTTTCAAAATCAGTATGAATAACACCAGCAGCTTGTGGTGCTGTTGCATTGTGCTTTACGGTCCAAGCGCGTACTTCTTTTACGCCCGCTGTGAAGTAAGTTTGTAGGTTAAGTAAGCCGTAGCCTGAGTTGATCACTCGGTTTAAACCAGGCTCTGTTAATCCCATTTCAGCCATAAATTCGTCTCTATCTTCATCATCCATTTCAGATAGTTCCCCTTCAATTTCAGCACAAACAGCGACAACTACAGCACCTTCTTTATCAGCAATAGCTTGCACAACATCTAGGTAAGGGTTGTTTTCAAAACCATCGTCATTGACGTTGGCTATGTACATAGTGGGCTTAATGGTTAAAAAGTTTAAATAGGCTACGGCGGCTTTTTCTTCTTTTGTCAACGCTAAAGAGCGGACCATTTCGCCATCTTCAACGTGTTTTAATATTTTCTCTAATACGGGCAACTCGAACTTAGCATCTTTATCGCCGCCTTTTGCACGCTTAGCTTGGCGGGTAATGGCTCGTTCAGCGGTATCTAAATCTGCTAGTGCTAATTCAGTATTAATCACGTCGATATCATCGGCAGGATTAATTTTGTTCGCTACATGAATAATATTGTCGTTTTCAAAACAACGCACTACATGGCCAATCGCGTCTGTTTCGCGAATATTCGCTAAAAACTTGTTCCCTAAACCTTCACCTTTTGAAGCACCCGCTACTAGACCTGCGATATCGACGAACTCCATTGAGGTTGGGATGACTCGCTCAGGGTTGACGATTTCAGCCAGTTGATCTAATCGAGGATCCGGCACAGGTACAACACCTGTGTTAGGTTCTATGGTACAGAACGGAAAGTTTGCAGCTTCAATACCTGCTTTAGTTAATGCGTTAAAAAGGGTTGATTTACCAACGTTGGGTAAGCCAACGATACCACATTTAAATCCCATAGTTTTTTACCTGTAATCGTTATTAAGCTTGTGCTTTAAAGGAGTGTAATCTGTTTTGTGCAACTTTGATGTCTTTTTCTTGCCAAATCTCAAAACAGCGACTTGCTTCATCAATACTTTGATCAATCAACGCTTGTTCACTGGCTGGTGCTTTTCCTAACACATGGCCGGTGACTTTTTCACGGTGTCCGGGGTGGCCAATACCGATACGTAATCGATAAAATTCTTTATTATTGGCTAGCCTTGAAATAATGTCTCGTAAGCCATTATGACCTCCATGTCCGCCCCCTTTTTTAATTTTGCATACACCAGGTTCCATATCCAGTTCATCATGTGCAACTAACATATCGTCAACAGGTATTTTATAAAAGTTGGCTAATGGCGCTACAGCTTGACCACTTCTATTCATAAATGTTGTTGGAACCAGTAAATGCACAATATTGCCACCAATATCGCCTTTACCATAAAGACCAAAATATTTTTTTTCAGGACGGAGAGAAATGTTATAACGTGCGGCAAGTTCTTCAACAAACCAGACGCCTGCATTATGACGGGTATTTGTATATTCGGGGCCTGGATTACCCAGGCCCACAACTAACTGAATAGTCATTTAAGGACTGGCCTTAATTATTCTTCAGTAGTTTCTTCTTCAGCTTCTTCGTCGTCACTGCTTCCACCTTTAGGTGCATTTGCAGTTACAACAGCTTGGTCGTGGTCTTCACCTTTTGATAACTCATCTGAAGTTACACCTTTTGGAAGTGTTATATCTGATAAGTGTAAGGTTTGACCAATTTCTAAGCCAGCTACATCAACTTCGATAAACTCTGGTAAATCGCCAGGTAAACATGTTACTGCGATTTCAGTGATGTTGTGAGCTAAGATGCCACCACTTTTTACGATAGCTTCTTCATTTAAGAAATGCAGAGGCACGTTAGTGTGGATTGGGTGAGCAGCATCAACACGCATAAAGTCTAAGTGCATGATGATTTGCTTGAACGGGTGACGTTGCATATCTTTAACAAGACACTCAACAGGTTTACCGTCAACATTTAACGTTAATACTTGTGAGTAGAATGCTTCTTCTTGTTGTGCACGGAAAACTTTGTTGTGCGCAAGTGTTAAAGAAACAGGCTCTTTGCCTTCACCGTAAAGGATCGCTGGAACTTTATTCGCGTGACGTAGGCGGCGGCTCGCACCTTTCCCTAAATCAGTACGTACTTCAGCATCCAAAGTAAATATATCAGTCATTGTTATTACCTAATGTAAAAGTATAATTTTGGTTGTTTTTTGCGACCAAAAACAACCGCGTAATGCTTTTCTAACCTTGCTCTTAGCGTTCGGATAAAAAAGGCGCGGCATAATAACATTATCATTTGATGAATACTAGCCGAAATGAGTAATAAAACGGAACGTGATTTGATAGGCTAAGCATAGCGAGAGCTAAGCACGATAGAAGGCGTTAATAGGAGTGAAGCGGTGGTTGAAATGAAAAAAATGGCGCTTAAAATAAGCGCCATTTTTCGATTATTTGTGTTATTAATTATCAAACATCGCTGAAATAGATTCTTCGTTGCAAACGCGACGAATTGCTTCAGAAAGCATACCGCTCAAGGTTAATTGGCGAACGTTTTTAAGCTTTTTAATTTCAGGAGAAAGCGGGATAGAGTCAGTAACAATCACTTCATCAATCACTGAATTTTTTAGATTTTCAGCAGCATTACCTGAAAGAACAGGGTGTGTTGCATACGCAAAAACGCGTTTAGCACCATGATCTTTTAATGCTTCAGCAGCTTTAGCTAATGTGCCGCCAGTGTCTATCATATCATCAACGATAATGCAGTCACGACCAACTACATCACCAATAATATGCATTACTTGTGCAACGTTTGCTTTTGGCCGGCGCTTATCAATAATTGCCAAGTCTGCATCATCAAGAAGTTTGGCAACAGCACGAGCTCGCACTACACCACCAATGTCAGGCGATACAATTACCGGGTTATCTAAGGCTTTTTCTTGCATGTCTTCTAGTAATATTGGCGTACCAAATACATTATCTACTGGCACATCAAAGAAGCCTTGTATTTGTTCTGCATGTAAATCTACTGTTAATACACGATCAACACCAACACTTGAAAGGAAGTCAGCAACAACTTTTGCGGTAATAGGTACACGAGCACTACGTACTCGGCGATCTTGTCTTGCATAACCAAAATAAGGCATTACTGCGGTAATACGACCAGCTGATGCACGACGAAATGCGTCGATCATCACGATCAATTCCATTAGGTTATCGTTGGTTGGGGCACAAGTAGATTGAATAATAAAAACGTCAGCACCACGAACATTTTCGGTGATTTCAACGCTGATTTCACCATCACTAAAACTGCCAACCTTGGCTTCACCTAAGGTGATGTATAAGCGATTAGCTATTTTTTTGGCCAGTTCAGGGGTGGCATTACCCGCAAAAATTTTCATGTCAGGCACAGGTAGTTCCTCAGAAACTTTTGACATTGGTTTATCTTTCATACCGTTATCAATCACTAGGATAATAACAGCACACATTAACAAAAAAGCCAACTATTAGGCTTTTTTTTATACAACTTTTTACTGTGTTATCCTGTTTTCAACATCGCCATTTTCTGATGAAGTGGAGAATGATTAACACCTTTTGCCACAAAAGAAGAGATATTTTCCGGTAATAAACATTGCACTTTTTCAGCTTCCTCTTTGGTAGAGAATCGACTAAATATGCAAGCACCAGTACCCGTCATCTGAGACGGCGCGTATTCTATCAACCAAGCTAATAGATTGGCAACCTCAGGATAGTGTTTTATTACGAAAGTTTGACAATCATTACGGCAGTTTTCTATGTCCATTTGGTCAAGTTTTATTTTTGGCGTGTCTCGGGTAAGCGAAGGAGCGGTAAATACTGACTGAGTTGAAATACTGACCATTGGTTTAGTAATCAGGTAATAATCTTCTTTTGGATAGACTGGTGTTAATTTTTCGCCAATACCTTGTGCAAACGCAGCATACCCATGAATAAATACCGGTACGTCTGCTCCTAGAGAGATACCGATACTGGCTAGTTCATCTAGTGATAGCTGTAATTGCCACAAGTGGTTTAAAGCAATTAATACTGTTGCAGCATTAGAAGATCCTCCACCAAGCCCACCACCCATAGGAAGTAATTTGTTTATTTTTATTTGAGCACCTTTTGTTGTGTTCGAATATTGTTGCAGGGCCGTGGCTGCTTTAATGATAAGGTTATCTTCATTGTTAACGTTGGCAATAGGCGTTAATAATGTGATGGAACTAGAGATCAAGGTTGCAATTTCTATGGTGTCACCAACATCTAAAAATTGAAAAACAGTTTCTAGTTCGTGATAGCCGTCGGTACGTTGCCCCACAATATGTAAAAACAAATTAAGTTTTGCTGGAGAAGGAAAAGAAATAAAAGTATTTGTCGACATATTACAAAGTCCATTCACTGATCAATAATTTTATGGTCAAATTTTGATGTTTAATGGTTAATTTATTTGCCAGAAAAAGCGTATTTATTGCTTGATAATCCTCATATTTTACTTGCCATAGAGAATCATAGCTTTCGGTAGTTAGCCTTGAGGGTAATTTCTTATCTTGTGCAAAATGGACCTGATCACTGTTATTGGCAGCAAGACCAAATAACCATTGTGTTAACTGGGTAGCGGGTAATGGGTAACCGGTGAAAGAATCGAGTAACCTAGAAAGGTTAGTGTCGGTATAAGATTTTCCATCAAGTGTTAACGTATGCAAACCATCTAAAGAGGTAAGAGAAAAAACCTGAATGCCTAAATAAGTGGTGAGGGTGAGTTGCTGAGTTTGAGTTTTAGGAAAATATTGCCAATATATATTCGCGCTTTCGCGTTTTTTTCCTTCTAGAAATGCAATTTTACCTGTTAATTTCCATTGATTTAGTTGAGCTATTTTCGCTTGACGTTCCTGATAAGAATCAAGGTTGTTTAATGGGGTGTTTTTTTCACTGGGTAAACTTGAACAGGCATTAATAAAGCTACAAAAGGCAATAATTAGTAATACTCGTACTTTTATCATGGTTTATTTCTTTCAATTAGTCGGTTTATTTCGTAAAATTACGCCGTTCGCAGCGTATGGCTAACCGTCATTATTCAATTATTTGTGTGTATGATACACCACTAAAAGTAATTGTCAGCGCTATTTCATTATTAAAATATTATAGGTTTATCTTTACGTTTTATGCCCATACTTGCTGTTGGAATAAATCACAAAACTGCACCCGTTGCTGTTCGGGAGAAAATATCATTTAACCCTGATAATTTGTCTTCAGCACTGCAAGATATGTTACGCCATGTGCAATGTAAAGAAGCAGCTATTTTATCCACCTGTAATAGAACTGAACTTTATTTAGTTGAAACGAAATCAATTACTGACACTAAAGCGCTGGTAACGTCATGGCTAGAGAAACATCATAACGTAGCAGCATCATCAATCCTACCAAGTTTATATTGGCACCGGGACCAACAAGCAGTTAACCACATGATGCGTGTTGCCTGTGGTCTAGATTCATTAGTGTTAGGTGAACCTCAAATTTTGGGGCAGATGAAACAAGCCTATAGTCAGGCTAAAGCTGCCGGTTCAATGGCATTAGTGATGGACAGACTCTTTCAACGGACCTTTGGCGTTGCCAAACAAGTTAGAACAGATACTGATATTGGTGCAAGTGCTGTGTCAGTTGCGTTTGCTGCGGTGAATTTAGCGAAGCATATTTTTGCCAGTTTAACAAAAGCGAATGTATTACTCGTAGGGGCTGGTGAAACGATTGAATTAGTGGCGAAACATTTATATGAGAATAACGTTGGCAGCATAACGGTAGCAAATCGCACCTTGTCACGCGCGCAAGCAATGGCTGAGCAAATTGGCGCTAATGTGATAACACTTGCACAAATACCTGAACAAATTAGTGATGCTGATATCGTCATCAGTTCAACGGGCAGTACATTACCTATAATAGGCAAAGGTATGGTGGAAAATGCGTTAACGAAGCGTAAACATCGGCCTGTTTTTATGGTTGATCTTGCTGTTCCTCGCGATATAGAAGAGCAAGTTTCAGACTTAGAGGATGTATTTTTATACACGGTTGATGATCTTCAAGGCATAATCGCTAAAAATATCGAAAATAGACGCAAAGCAGCAGTAGATGCTGAAGCGATAGTGACAGAACAAACCGACAGTTTCATGGCATGGTTACGTGGTTTAAATACGCAAGATACGGTAGTGAGTTACCGCAATCAGTGTTTAACAGAACGTGATATATTACTTGAAAAAGCAATGCAGCAATTAAGTGCTAATAAAGACCCACAAGCGGTTGTTGCCGAGTTAGCCACTAAATTAACCAATAAATTTATGCATGCGCCGACTAGCGCAATTCAACATGCTGCACAAGGTGGAGAATTAGACAAAATCGTGTACTTACGTGATATTTTTAATATCGATAAATAGCGACAACATGGGCTCTTTGTTGAAAGTCGCTAAGTAAGCCTTTACACTTCGCGCAATTCTCAGAGAAATTATTCAATAAATGGTGCAAGCACACCGTTTAATCAACGTATCAAAAGATAGAAGTTTCATGAAAAAGTCAGTTTACGAAAAACTAGAAGGGTTAGTAGAGCGTTTTGAGGAAGTTCAAGCGCTATTGTCTGATCCTCAGACCATTGCCGATCAAGAAAAATTTCAAGCATTATCCAAAGAGTTTAAGCAGTTAGATGAAGTGACAGAAGTGTTCAATCGTTATAAATCAGCACAAGACGATTTCGCTGCGGCTGAAGAAATGCTAAAAGATGAAGACCCTGATCTAAGAGAAATGGCTCAAGACGAATTTAAAGACGCTAAAAAAGCCGTTGAAGCATTAACAGACGAGTTACAAATTTTATTACTGCCACGCGATCCAAATGACGATAACAACTGTTTTGTTGAAATTCGTGCGGGTGCAGGTGGAGACGAAGCTGCTATTTTTGCGGGTGATTTATATCGTATGTATACTCGTTATTGCGAGTCTAAAGGCTGGCGTATTGAAGTAATGAATATGAACGAAAGCGAGCAGGGTGGTTTTAAAGAGGTGATTTTTAAAATAGCTGGCGAAGGCGTTTATGGTCAAATGAAGTTTGAATCAGGTGGACATCGCGTGCAACGTGTTCCTGAAACTGAATCGCAAGGCCGCGTTCATACATCTGCCTGTACAGTTGTTGTGTTACCTGAAATACCTGAATCAGAGGCGATTGAAATTAACAAAGCAGACTTACGTATCGATACGTTTCGCGCTTCAGGTGCAGGTGGCCAGCACGTTAACAAAACTGATTCAGCCATTCGGATTACCCATATTCCAACGGGACTAGTGGTTGAGTGTCAAGATCAGCGCTCTCAACATAAAAATCGTGCACAAGCTATGTCAGTATTACAAGCGAGACTTCAAGCGGCAGAAGATGAGAAACGTCGCAGTGAAGAAGAAGATTCGCGTCGAAACCTCGTTGCAAGTGGCGATCGTTCAGAGCGAATTCGCACG
Organism: Thalassotalea sp. PP2-459; assembly: GCF_001913705.1. Lineage (GTDB taxonomy): Bacteria > Pseudomonadota > Gammaproteobacteria > Enterobacterales > Alteromonadaceae > Thalassotalea_C > Thalassotalea_C hakodatensis. The sequence continues at coordinate 81,121 of NZ_MKQD01000018.1, forward strand.
TATAACTATCCACAAAGTAGAATGACTGATCACCGTATTAATTTGACGCTGTACCGTTTAGCAGAAGTTATGGAAGGCAGTCTTGATTTAGTGTTGGAGCCTATTTTACAAGAGTATCAAGCTGATATGCTTGCTGCGCTTTCTGAAAGTCATTAATCAACTTATATGGGTGAACGTACACGCTTCACAATACAGCAAGCAATTGAACACGGTAGACATTTATGCTCTAACGTATCTGACTCAGCTAAATTAGACAGCCAGATATTGCTTGCGTTTTGTCTTGAAAAACCAACTAGTTACTTGTTTACTTGGCCTGAAAAAACGTTAGCGAATTCACAGCAACTATTGTTTGAATCGTTAGTGGTGCGAAGGGTTAATGGTGAGCCAATTGCGTATATAACCGGTGAAAAAGAGTTTTGGTCATTACCGTTAAAAGTTTCACCCGCAACCTTGATTCCTCGGCCAGATACAGAAGTATTGGTAGAGCAAGTGTTGTTAAATCATAAAGCAAAGAGTTGTCGTTGTTTAGACTTAGGAACGGGAACGGGCGCTATCGCTTTAGCGTTAGCAACAGAGAAACCAAATTGGCAAATAGAGGCGGTAGACTTTCAAGAAGAAGCTGTTGAACTTGCTTCAGAAAATGTTGAGCGGTTTGGTTTACAAAATGTTTCTGTTTATCAAAGTGACTGGTTTGCTCATATTGATCAAGCGACGCGTTTTGATATTATCGTAAGCAACCCACCGTATATTGATAAAAATGATCAACACCTGTTAGAGGGGGATGTAGCATTTGAGCCAAAAAGTGCGTTAGTGGCTGAAAAAAATGGTCTTTCAGATATTCAAAAAATAGTATCAGATGCGCGACGCTATTTAATGTCAGGCGGGTATCTGTATATAGAACATGGCTGCGATCAAGCATTTGAGGTACAAAGCATTTTTTCAGCATTTGATTATCATCATATTCAAACCGTGAAAGATTATAACAATAATGATCGAGTCACATTGGCTTGTTACATCAATAAATAAAATAATATTAAGGAATTATACATGTTTAAGCATTTACATATGACATTGGCGGCGATCAGTATTTCGTTATTCACCATTCGATTTGTTTGGACTCTAATTGGTTCTAAGCAGTTAGACAAAAAATGGGTAAAAGTAACCCCTCATGCCGTTGATACGTTGTTATTAATTTTTGGTATTGCGTTAATGGTTCAAGTTGGCTGGAATCCGTTAGAGCATACTTGGTTAGCTGAGAAATTATTAGCAGTAGTTGCCTATATTTTTACCGCTTATTACACCTTAAAATTGGCAAGAAATCGCTTAATGCAATTTATTGGCTATTTCGGTGCGATTGGCTGGATAGTACTTGTTGTACGGTTAGCACTAACAAAAGATAATATTATATTTTAGCCGTATAACCGCTGTTTTATTAATATTGCGCCCGTAAGTTTTTATAGGATAAAAGAAAATTTAATGAATGATTTGTTGTTGTCAGAAATATGTTCTGAACAAAGTGATTTATTATCATTGTTGGTTTTAATTGAAAAGTATGTTTTTGACAAGCACGCTAGTAACCAATTTGAACGTGTCATCGCGCCCGTTGTAGATACTTGCCAAGACGCTATTGAGGGCATAGATGACACAATGGCGCAAGCTGAATGTTTAATCAATGCGTTGTATGTTGATGAGTTGTTTATCGATAAACAACGTTCTGCTTGGCCTGTTCTTTCTTGTGTTATTGAAAGTGCAATAGCACACAGAATATTGTCTCCTGTGGTAAAGGCTGCCGTTATTCTACACATTATTAATCGTTGTCAGTTAGAGGCTGAAATCGTTTATGTACCTGAAAGTGTGATGGTTAGAATTATATGTGATGATGTTTATTCAATCATTTTTGACCCCATTACTGGAGAGTCTTTGAATTGGGAAGAACTAGATAGGCGATTAGACGGTTTACCTAATGAACCTCATAGTAAATATCTAGAGCCAATGGATAAAAGTAGTACTATCGTTGAGCATTTAACATTATTAAAAAATAGCCTAATTAGCGAATCGAAATTTGATCAGGCGTTAAAATGTGTTGACTTATTATTAGCAATAAAACCAGAAGACCCCTTTGAAAGGCGCGATAGAGGTTTTTTGCTTCATCAACTTGACTGCTTTAAAGTGGCTTACGATGATTATCAGTACTTTGTTCAGCAATGTCCTAAAGATCCTGCAGCGCAATTATTAAAGTTACAACTCGATAACATAAACTTAGGCGAGACCGTGCTACACTGATCGCTATTAAAACAATAACAAACAAATAAAAATAACAAGACAAACAAATTGGAGATTAATTATGTTTGCCGACCCTACAGTAGCAGATGCTGCACACGCACCATTATTAACAAACGACGCAACTATTCTGGGTATTTTTGCCTTAATGTTAGGTTGGGTATTTTATACGTCAAATAGCCAGTCGCCTTTTTGGAAAAAGTTTTATGGGGTAGTTCCTGCCGTATTGCTTTGTTACTTTTTACCCTCACTTTTGAATACGTTCGATATTATTCGTGGCGAAGACTCAAACCTTTATTATGTTGCTTCAAGATATTTATTGCCTGCTTGTTTAGTCTTACTGACAATTAGTATTGATATTAAAGCGATCAAACGTTTAGGAAGTAAGGCGATTATTTTATTTTTTACCGGTACGGTAGGTATTGTTATCGGTGGTCCGATAGCGTTATTAATCGTATCAGCTGTTGTACCAGAGCTTATTGGCGTAACAGGGCCGGAAGCTGCATGGCGTGGCATGACAACGGTGGCAGGTAGCTGGATTGGTGGCAGTGCAAACCAAGCAGCGATGAAAGAAATTTATGGCGCAGGTGACGCTATTTTCTCAACCATGGTAACGGTTGATGTTATCGTGGCTAATTTATGGATGGCAGTGCTGTTGATCATGTCAGGGAGGGCAGCCTCTATTGATAAAAAGTCGGGCGCAGATGTTAGTGCCATTAATGAATTGAAAGAAAAAGTTGAACAATTTCATGCGAAACATTCACGTATACCTAGTTTAGCTGATTTAATGATTATTGTTGCTGTTGGTTTGGGCGTTACAGGCTTTGCGCATTTATTTGCTGATATTGTTACTCCGTACTTTGTAGAAAATCATCCGACGTTAGGTAAATTCAGTTTTCACAGTAAATTCTTTTGGATGGTTATTTTTGCTAGTACCGTTGGTATTATTCTTTCCTTCACTAAAGTGAGAAATTTAGAAGGTGCAGGAGCCTCGAAAGTAGGTAGTGCATTTCTTTATGTATTAATCGCAACCATAGGTATGAAAATGGATGTGAGAATGATTATGGATACACCTTTGTATTTTGTTATTGGTGTCATTTGGATGATTATTCATGCTTCATTGATGTTGTTAGTGGCGAAATTAATTAAAGCGCCTTTATTTTATATGGCGATAGGTAGCCAAGCCAATGTTGGCGGCGCGGCATCGGCACCGATTGTTGCCTCTGCATTCCACCCATCTCTTGCACCGGTAGGTGTATTATTGGCTGTACTCGGTTATACCTTAGGAACCTATATGGCATGGCTATGTGGTCAATTTTTACAAGCAGTGGCTTAAGTATTAGGATATTAAAATGACAATTGAACAAGTTAAGGTTGGCGAGATTACTGTCTCCAACAACAAGCCCTTTACATTATTTGGTGGAATGAATGTGCTTGAATCTCGCGATTTAGCGATGAGCATAGCTGAACAATATGTTGAGGTAACAAACAAATTAGGCATTCCTTACGTGTTCAAGGCATCGTTTGATAAAGCTAATCGTTCTTCAATTAATTCGTATCGTGGGCCAGGTATGGAAAAAGGCTTACGAATCTTTGAAGAAATCAAGAATACTTTCAAAGTACCTGTGATCACCGATGTACACGAACCACACCAAGCAAAGCCTGTTGCAGATGTAGTCGATATTATTCAACTACCTGCGTTTTTAGCTAGACAAACAGATCTTGTGATCGAAATGGCAAAAACAGGCGCGGCAATCAACGTGAAAAAGCCGCAATTTCTAGCGGCACATGAAATGAAGCATATCGTGACAAAATTTGCTGAAGCGGGTAACGAGCAAGTTATTTTATGTGAACGTGGCAGTTGCTATGGTTACAATAATTTGATTGTTGACATGCTAGCGATGGATGAGATGAAAGCCATGGCTCCGGTTATTTTTGATGCAACCCATGCTTTACAAAAACCGGGTGGCAGAAGTGATTCTGCTGACGGTAGGCGAGCACAGGCGGCACAATTAGCACGTAGTGGGATGGCATTAGGAATTGCAGGGCTTTTTATTGAAGCACACCCTGATCCAGACAATGCTAAATGTGACGGTCCTTGTGCTTTGCCTTTAGATAAACTTGAGCCTTACCTTAATCAAATGAAAGCAATTGATGAGTTAATTAAAAGTTTTCCTTCTTTGATTACCGCCTAGTTCAATAGCCTAAGTAAAAAGGCTCAAGTAAAACAAAAGGGGTCAGGTACAATTAGTAAATGTACCTGACCCCTTTTTTAATGCTTGTTCCCAACACCGAAATAGTATTCTTAGCCGCTTAAATGCTAATGCTATGATTATCGTATAGTGAGTTTTTTCTCTTTCTTTTCTTGTTATCTGTAATAGACTTTTACTCAAAATGAATAACCGCGTTCTGTGAGTGCTTTAATTTTAAACTCTCGGGTATGTCATTTTGCTTTACTGAACAACACCTTTAGTTGACATTAAAATATAACATCATTTGATGTCTAATAGTGTTTGGGAATTCCAGAACGTTATTTTTTCATTTTTTGAACCATGTTTAACAGGCTAGCTAAGCCTTGTCCTTGTAACGTTTTAAACCGTACAATTTTTAGATCCTTTCACTATTAGTTTTTTGACACATGATGAATTAATGTCTATTTTTTGTACTGTGCGATAAGGGTGTATGGAAATGTATTTCGTACTTTTAATCTAACTTAAAATGTAAAAAGGATTTATTATGGAAATGTTAAAAATTGATGAACGCCTTGATTTCATTAAAACACTTGAACTAGATTCGTCATTAAAAGGTTTATCACCTGCTAAGTTAATGTCTGAACCTACGGAAAATGAACCTGCTGGCTATGTCGATGCGGGGAGTTTGACTTCTTTTGTGGCTGGTGTGTCAGCTCAACATAAGAGTGATGCTTTAAATTCAACACTTCTTGCGCAGTTGGCTGCTAATAAAAAGTTTGACCGAGAAGTTAATCCAGTAGATTGGTATACATTTTACAAAACAGTATTAGAGAATGTCGGTTGGGTTGTTCAAAATTGGGAATTTACAAAGTATAACGCAGGCGGTACGAGCTTTACTGTTGACGCCGTGATTGCTGAGTTATTAGCTGCAATAGCAACTAGTGATGATAAGGCTATTGTTGATGAAGCAATCAAAGCCGTTAAAGCACTTGATAAAGGAGATGGTCGATTGGTTTTGTGGGAGCAAAATAGCTCGCACTTAAGTAAAGGTAATTTTCAAATTAGTGCATGTTCAGAGTCTGATGGTGTTTTGTTGATGAAAATAGGAGCTTTCTATTTTACAACTGACGAAACTGTAACAAATGTACTTTGGTTTACCTTTTCTAGCTCTCAAACTGAACTATACAAAGGTGGACAAACAATTAATCTTAACGAAGATGTTTATTCTAGAGTTCGACAAACGGTTATTGATAAACTCGGAGATAAAGCACAAGATTTTGTTGGTGATTTAGATATTTAATTTGTTATAGAAAATATAAAAAGATTTTAGCGCTGGATAAAATAGTTCCAGCGCTACTTTAAGCGTGTTAAAGGCGGAAATTAAGGTAAAGGGAGCATATATTATTGCTAAAATAGGTAACCCCACTAAGAACTAACAATACTGATAAACAAACCAATGATAGCTATGGAATCGATATTATTTACCTAGTATAGAGTGAGATATTTACGTTACTTGAGCTTGTTCAACAATCATCTTGACATCTGCACGATGCGAGATTTAATTCAGATCTATTAACTTTCCCTAATTCTTGAACTCGTTATTGATCTTTTTACGAAAGTGTTAGTTTAGGTTAAGCCGTATACAAGCCTGAATTGATCGGTAATTTACGTTTTATACTAAAAGAAAGAGGCGAGAAGCTATTTTAGGTTGGCTAAATAGTTTCTGCCTCTTTATTACTAGTGGATAGTTACTTGTACTTCAATCCAAGCGCCTGCAGTACCTAATACACCGCCTTTATCGACAGGGTATAGAGTAAATCCATTCCAAGGATCTGAAAATGTATGATTTATCTGCAAAGGAGCATCATTAAAGTCTTCTAATGCCCAGCTTGAACTACGCGAGTTAGGTGTTGAGTCTAACAATAATGAATTGTGGTTATACCAAGGAGCTTCATTATTATCCATGTAGTTTTGTAAATTGATTGAAATACCATTTTGCAATAAAGGTGTCCGTAATTGATATTCAGGAGCAGTATTTACTTCACTTTTTTGCATCGTTCTGTATTCAACCCAATAAGTTTTTTCACCATCACCAGATTTTATTCTAAGTCCGATATTACCCGGTGCATTATGGCCTGCTGCAGTACCGTGATCAAAAGCATATATTCTATAAACGCCAGAGGTTGTAACGATTGGTACATCAGCTTCACTGATCCAATTATTGAAATAACCTTTGTACATCAGGTTCATTTCTTCTAGAGAGTGAGCACCCATTCCCATCAGGCCAAATACATTACCATAGTTGATCACGCTGTCATTAGCATTACCGTTTAACATGCTATTACCACCTTCTATCGACATGGAGTGGTGCAAACCTAGAGCATGACCAGTTTCATGTGCAATAGTACCGGCTTTATAAGTGTATATTTCCATTAACGGTGGGCTCGCTTGAGAATTAATGAAGTATGTTCCTTCTGTGCCTACAGGAGGAGCCGTTACCATGATAATGGTTCCATCTCCTGGAAAGTTAGGATCTACACCTGCGTTAACAAGTTGTTCTCGATAGCCAGGATTCCATAAAGTTTTGTCATTATTATAATAATCATGATTATTTGGCATGGTTATTTTGGGTTTAATTTCCCACGTAAAATTAAAATTACCGTAGGATTGCTCTGTAAAATATTGCTTAGCAATTTGCATTTCTGCATTGATTTGTGCATTTGTAAATTCAAGATCTTGGTCTGGAAATCTAATTGGGTATACCAGAACATGAACTCCATTATGATCGTAACCATCATTACCAGGGTCGGCAGCGCCAGGGTTAACACGGCAACTGGTCGCGTTAAAGTCTGCAACAAGGCTAACACCTTTGAATAAACCCTCTAACCGAACATTATTCCAACCATTATTTGGCTGAGTTAGAACCACACATTCCGTGTTTCCTACGCTTGAAGAACGGATACTGTCATCGCCTGATGTTGGCCAGCCATTAGCATTAGCAGCAAGAGTTAAATTTCCTAAGCCATATTTGGTGCTAAAAGCGATGCTTGTAACATTTTGATTAAAAGTAGAAACACTAAAACCATGCCCTTTTGAAGCTGCTGGAACACAAACAGGAACGCCATCACTTAAGGAGGTAACAGTTGTTGGGGCTTCAATAGCACAAATATCGTTCAACGCACCAGTATTTGGATCGGGGTTAGTTGATCCTGTTGTTGTTACCACGGTTGTTGTATTACTCCAACCAGATCTATGAGTACTATTTTCAGCGTACATTGTGTAATAGTAAGTGGTATTTTCAGCTAACCCCGTATCAATGTAGCTTTCTGAGTTGGCCGTTGGGGTGGCAATGGTTGTCCATGAGCTGCCAGCTGATGATCGTTGAATAACAAATTGATCTTCATTATTAGCATTATCATTCCAAGTTAAATTGATGGAGTTGCTATTGCCTGTACCTGAAAGGTTATTTGGTGCAACTAACGAGCCGGTATTTCCTCCAGGGTTACTGCCAGTTGAACTTCTACATGTACTCGCCCCAAAATCAACAGCTAATGATGCGCCATCGCGCGTCCCTGTTATTGCTACCATTAGCCAGTATTGGCTAGGGTTATTGATAACAACACACTCATTATTAGTGTTTGCATTCAGTGATTTGTAAGCGTTGCTGTTTGCCGCAGTGCTTGGCCAGTTTCCTTGGCCAACATATAGGCCTAAATCGCCAGTACCATGCGCGGTGCTGATCGCTACACTATTGTGTGCATTAGCACCTCCCAAACTGAGGTATGCAGTACCATTATTGCTTACACAAACAGGTGTGCCGTCATTGACAGAATTTGAAGGGCCCTGTGTTGCACAAGTATCGGGCAATTCATTACTTAATGATTGATATGATAGAAATAGTAAAGAACTAAAAAGTCCTTTTATCAATATTGATGAGGGAATTCTCATCTTATCCTCCTAGTAAACGTTAGTGTTATATTGTTATGTGTTAGTTTTTATTTTCGCAATTATGTAAACAAATGTTTCTAAATTGCTCACTTAAAGGTATACGGTATACAATATACTTTCAAATGAGTTGGAATATTTGTTAGTAACTTAATTGCATATAAAATAACCATTTTATTTTTTCCACTTGAAGAGCTATAGATATTCTTGCTTTAACCTTTTAATTGTAAAAGACTTTTCTTGGAAAAGATGTTGCCCTGTAAGTACGAATAACGAGAAGTTAATGTGATTATTAAGCTGATGATTATGTTATTGAGGCAAATAAAACCTACTTATGATTACAGTCGTGGTATTCGAAGGAAGTAGATGTAATACCAATTCTATTAAATATTTAGCCAACTTAGCACTTCATTAGCGCGCTTAGAACAAGCTAAATAATTTAAGCATAGTCGCTCTATGGTTCGATTATTTAG
>NZ_MKQD01000019.1 GCF_001913705.1 Thalassotalea sp. PP2-459
AACTAAACGCTTTTTGTTCAAGACGTGAGCAATGTCGCATGGTTATTCCATGTAAATTGCGAACAACGATGAAGAAATAGCGTTTAGCTCAACCTAAAGGGCAGCGTTTTTTGGTATTTATACGTCGTTATTGCTTTTTCATGTGGAATAACCACACATTAATCGCAATGCCTTGTCTAAATACCAATAAACTGCTGCAAAAATAAGCGCGAAAGATCAACAGGCCCTAGTGTTACTGTAAATAAGCTTGCCACACGTTATTTAATGCAAGCTTACTTTTTCTGCTGTTTTTGTTGATACATTCTTTTATCGGCTAATGACAAACATTCAGACACTGTGCTAGCTTCTTGGTGTGTAGCAGTACCAAAGCTAAGCCCTGCGGCCTTCCATGTGTTTTTTAACGTTTTACTAATGTCCTCAAGTGCTTGTGAAACAGTATCCTGTAATTGAGGTAAACTTTCTGATGAACAATGAGAAAAAACACAAATAAATTCATCGCCCCCTGTTCGAAATGCTTTTCCTTTATCGACCACTAAGTTTGATATAAGCCGAGCTCCGTTGACAATTAATAGATCTCCTTGCTCGTGACCAAATTTGTCATTGATAATTTTTAAACCATCAAAGTCTATATAAACGATAAAATAGCATTCTGATAGGCAATTTAACGTTTCGTTTAACGCATAACGGTTACCTAACTGGGTAAGTGGATCTATGCGTGATAAATAAAAGTGTCGATTAAATTCTGATTGCTTTATTTTGAACCATTCAGATAGTGAAAGAACAATACAGATACAATCAATAGACAACGCCACTAACACCGTTATCTCTGGGTAGGCTAATGAACCAAAATATCGGCTGTGGGCAGCGGTAAAATAAATTAATGATAAACTATACAGCACGTTACCGATAAGAAAGTACTTCGCTCTAAAATCATGCTTGGTTAGCATTTTGCAACTCACTGATATGGTCAAAATGATCCAGCCAAATGCCAAAATGTGTGCAAGGTAAAAGCTTAATTGAAACGGCAGAAATACCATGACTAAACCTAAAGAAAAGCAAACAGCTGTTATTAAATTAAGAAACTTATATAGAGAATTGTGTTTGGCTTTGCATTCAAACAAGTCGGCAACAAACTGGCTAGCACAGGCGATCGCAAACGGGAAAATATACATACCAGCATAACTCCAGTTATTGTGGGAGCCGATAAATATGTCTTCGAAGAGTCCAGAAGCAGCTAACCAACCAATCCCGTGCAAACCAACATAGCCTGCGCAGGTAATTGCTACTCTATGTCGGGTGCCAAGGTAAATTAAAAGTGCGAGTATACCTAGAAGTAGCATGGCGGTAATCGTGACAAGAGTAACCGTGTTGTTAATACTCTGATACCAGTAAAAGCTACTGGTATCGTAAATTGTCAACGAAGCAGGTGTAGGAAAATGCTTTGCTGTTATGTAAAGCCATAATGTACCGCTTTCTTGTTTTGCTAGTTGTAATGGAATCGCCTGAAAATGAAGTAATTGCGGTGTATTTCTATTATTGAGTTGCGAAAAGTCACCAAAAGTAACAATGCCTTTATCGATAGGTTGCCAATAAGCTAACCCTTGGTCGATAAAGTTGGCATTAACCACTAAAAACCAAACCGTATTTTGCCTATTCGTTATATTTAGTTTCGCAAGATATCCGCCAGACTGCCCTACGATACTGCCATCAACGATTAAAGACTCATGCCATAGTTGCTCTATATTCTGTTTGTTTACGTCTGTTATTCCCGTGGGTACTTTGCGCCAGAGTTGTTTATCAGCAATTTGATGCGCACTTTTGCTATCAAGTGCGATGGATGTTGATGCTGTTAATGGCGAGGATAATAAAAAGAGCGATAATAACAAAAACTTTGTAAAAGCAAGGAATGATATTTTCTTCAAGAACTGATCCTGTCTATGTTTATTACTGAGTGCTAGGTGAGAGATTAAGCATGCCGTTTCGTAACATGTTGATAATAAAGTTACTTGCTAAACATCACTCTGTTAATATTTTAGCAGATAATTTTAACTATTTAGCGTTAACTTAGTTTTAAGTGATAAGATTTAATAAATGAAAGCTTCAGTATTCTTTCAGAGCGAGAAAATATATTTTTTCTGTATTGATTCGTCAAATGAACTCAATATTACAGACTCTATATAAAGGTGCGCATATATTTTAATGCTTCGACCTATTCTGTTTATTTGAATAGGTCGCGTGGGTAACAGATATTCTTCAAGCAGAGTAGTTAGTTTAGCTTAACCAAACCGCTGGTTGTTACTTTTTCTGCCATTCGATTTTTGCTTTTAGCGTGTCACCTTTCCTTGATGCGATTAAGTAAATTGTCGCGGTGGTGTTTAAATGAATTATTCTCAACATTTTCAATGACGCTTTTTTTAATGGCAGTATTCATCATGTTGAGCGCTTTGTTAAGTTGTCCATCAGCAGCTAGGCCATCAGCTAAGCTGTCGTAACTGTCAGCTTTATAAGGGTAATTTTTTACATTATAGGTAAATATCTCTATTGCTTTTTTAATGTCCTTTTTTTCTAAAGCAAGATAACCCGCATGATTAATTGCACGGTAACTAGGTGTTATCTGATAACCGTATAATTCAGATTGTTGTTGATAAAACTGCTCGATTGCCACTAAACCTTGCTCAATAATTTCTTTTGGACACTGCAATGATTGTTGTAATGAGTGGAATGCTTTAGGGTGCCCTGCAAGTGCAGTGGTGTTGTGACCTTCTTGTTCCACTAAACTCTCATGGTAACGAAAACCTTCAGGGGTATGCTTTTTCAATAATTGTAAGTATTGCTGATAAGCACTCAGCATCATACCGCCTTCATTGCCCATGTTGATATATAAATAGCTATTGAGCTTAGAGGTGTTGGCAAAAAAGTGTTCAGCCTCTTGAAATATTACCTTGTTATGCCACCATAAGCTCGGACTAAAAGCAAAATGAGCTTGGAAAAGTTCTGGTCTAGTTTGCATCGCATACACGGCAAATAAACCGCTCAAAGAGTGCCCTGATAATACTTTAAATTTATTGGTACGATAGTTTTTGTTGATATAAGGGATCAGCTCTTGTTCAAGAAAATCAAGAAAGTTATCAGCGCCACCTGAAATACCCCATTCGTTGTAACTTTCATCATAAGTAGGGGTGAAATCTCGAGTACGGTGGGTATTTTTAATGGCAACAATAATCATTTCTTGAGCATTATTATCTTGATTGTGTAAATCTAATGAGCCAATAACATGATTAAAATTTCTTTGGCCATCTAATAAGTACAATACAGGGTAATCTAACTCGGTGTTCAATTGATAATTATTGGGTAAGTGTATTAACAGTTCTCGTTGCTCGGCTAATATTTTAGAGGGTAAACTATCGATTTTTGATTCGCCTCGTACCTTGGCATAAACACTCGTGATATTGGCTAGTAGGAGAAAAAGCAGTATTGCGATTACATGGTTAAACATAAAGTGATCCTTTAAGTTAAATTAGGTTAAGTGGCATATTCAACAGCAATCACTGTGATTTCTTTTGTTGCTAATGTAATGATTATTTGAGGAAAAAAGGTGATGAAAAGGTGATAACGCACATTTCAGTGTGTTTTTTGAACGAAAAGCTGGTGTTGTGCATTTTACCTATTTTTTATCTGGTGAGCTGCGTGATAAACTGCATTTACGTTAATCGTTGTTATTTATGCTAACCTCCAGAGCAAACAAGTCGTTATGATCCAATTTGGCGAGTTTATCCTTGATGAAATACAGGCGCGATTATATTGCCAAGAGACAGAAATAGCGTTAGAACCAAAGCTATTTGAATTGTTAATACTTTTTGTTAATCAGCAAAATACGATTATTTCCCGTCAAGACATTTTAGCGCATTTGTGGCCAGGCTCGCTTGTAACTGATAATGCTATTAATAAGCTCGTTGCCAGCCTTCGCAAAGTGTTGGCAGATGATCCTAAAAAACCTCAATACATACAAACGGTGCCTAAACGAGGTTACCGATTTATATGTCAGGTAAACCTGCTTGATACATCGCAAGTTGTTGACAGAGATCCACTCATTAATAATGAAGTAGATGATGGAAGCGCCCAGCAACACAGTGTTCGAAATAAGGTGATAAGCGGTGTAGCCTTCTTGCTAATACTGTTACTTGGTAGTGGGTATTTATGGAAAATAGTTAATAATAACAATAATCAAGGCGCTCATAACTCCTATACCAAAGCGTTAACGCGTGCTCACGGCATGGAAGAATCAGCACGTATGCACCCAGATAACAACCATCTTTATTATTTAAAGCAGGATGTAAATACAGCTGCTAAAAATACGCGCTATCAATTGTGGCTTAAAAATATTCATACCGCGCAAACAAAGCAAATTGATATAGGGAACACTAACATTAGTAAAATTATTGCTGTTGTTTCAACGCCAAATAACGCAATAACCCACATGCTATATCTTGATAAACAGCGAGGGACTTGTCGTGTTTATCAAGCGACGTTAACGGCTAAAACTTCCGATTCCACAAGCCCTACAATGCACTGGCAACAGAACCATGAAAGGCTGTTTGATTGTAGAGATAAGCGGATAAAAGATATTGATTATCATGCAGGTAGAAACACGATTTATTATACAGCACAACCGCAAAACTATTGGCCTAATCAAATTTATGCTTTTGATTTAGAAACTAAAAAGCATAGTTTTGTCACACAAGCGGAGCCTGTTGGTTGGGGACATCACAATATTGATATTTCACCTGATGGCAACAAACTACTTATTATGAGTACCACCGGTGATATCAAAACTCAGCTGCAGGTGTTGAACTTACGTACGAATGAAATAACTGAGGGCGTAAAATTTGATTACCTTGTTACTGAAGCTATTTGGCATCATAATTCTGAACATGTGTATTATTATGCTGCGCCACCAGCAGAACAAATTATTAAAAGTGATATACAAGGTAACAATGCAACGTTGTTTGTAAGCGCATCTGAATATTTATCCCCACAAATGTCGCTGTTCCCAGATGGAAAAAATTTACTGTTTAGCACCAAGCAGAACAATTACGGAAATAGTTGGTTAGTTGCACCTAAAAACATAAATGAAAGCGTCAACATTAAGATCGATAACTCCACCGTAGACGACTTTAATCCAGCGTTATTTCACCAGAGTTCTCAGTATTTTTTTATATCAAACCGCAGTGGCCGAGCACAATTGTATTTGGCATCAAACGAAGGTAAGCAAGCCAAAATAGTGTCAAATTTTACTCAACCTTATCGCTTGAGCTATATGGCTTTATCACCTAATGATCAACACCTATTACTTAACGTTGATAATAAGGTTTACCTTATTCCCATGTATGACTTGAATGAACGTAGCCCGTTAACAAGCCTCAAAGAAGAGCAGATCATTTTTACGAATGAAAGCCCCATTATTTCTCTTGATTGGTTATCAGAAAATGGTGCGGCAATTACCGTTGTGAATAACGGCATACCTGAATTAAGGGTGGTTAATTTACTGAACCGAAAAGCGCAACCACTCAATGGAAAATGGTCGTATGGTTTGACCGACAGCAAACACCCTGAGTATCACTATTTAATTGATCAACAGAGTAATACCTTATATCGGGTAGCTTCACCAACATTCAGTGATGATTCAATTGATAAATTACAACATTTGACCAATACCCAAATAACGCTGCCTAGTGGTTTTTTTCTGGTAAAAATAGACGACAACGTGTTGTATTATGGTAGCGATGAGAAGGGCAGCGTCTATTTACATGCCGTGCCATTAGATACTAAGGCTCAAAGCCAAAAATATCGTTTAAATGACTTTATAGGCTACGACGTTAATAACGACAACATTATCGTCAGTGATATCGAAAGCTTCGAGGGGGACGTGCATCGCACTATGTATTAAAGCCTTTAGGTTCATGTATTGGTGATGGCCACCGCCTCCTTTTCTTCGCTTTTACTCTATTAGCTTACTGGTGTACTGCGGTTGATCCTTCATAAATTAAGTCTAAGCCAGTTGCATTCTTTTGCTTTAATTCAACGAGCACTGAAATTGGCTCTAAATATAATTCGTAGGCACTACGATGAATGGGTAGTACTTTAGTAATGGCAAGCGCTTTAACCAACGTTAATACATCTTTTGCGGCCATACTTATTTGCCCTAGACATGAGAATTTTACTTCTAGCGAATTCCCGATCTAATATAGACCTAGTTTAGTTCTGACAGACAACTAAGCCACCAAAGTGGTCATGGTTAGCGAAATTACTAAACCTGAACATCTACTGTTTAACTGCGAACCATGATGCCACGACCCCTGCCGGATTTGTTCCTCCATTACTATTACTATGAGGTATTGTCCGAACAATAGAGCCAATAATAGTGGGAGTTTGATCAATACCGTTTGACCACGAATTTGCTAAATATCCTATATAGTTATATATCCACTTTTCACTCCCCACAATACCCTTACCTTGGAAATCAATAGTAAAAGGATTTCCATAGGTAATATTACCTGTTAAATTAAGAGACCACTGAGGGCCGTAAATCCGCCCTTGTAGAATATTAGGTTTAGAGGTTTCTATTTCGATGGTTCCCATGCCAAAAAGCAAGTTTTCAATAGGGTCCTTTGGATCTATCTGCTTGATGTCATTTTTAAAACTACGATATGTCCAACTACCTTCAAAAACTTTATGAATTGAATCATCCATTTTATTTTCCTATTTTTTTATCGATAGTGGTTTAGCAAATAAAAAGCCCCAAACAAAATCTGTTTGTAATACATTTAATTTAGGAGGGGTGTCACTTTCATTGAACCAATTTGGGTTTGGTATACCATTAACACTTTTAGCATACCCATAATCTGTCACGATTTGATTAAATACGCTAAGTTTGAAAAAATCAGCTTTTTTGTTGCTGATTCCAACCCCTGCTCTTGAGTGGCAAGAAACACAGCTAGAACCATCCATAAACCCAGCTTCTGTCACAGAGTTCCCTAGATATGTTGGACGCCCAGTGTGATCTGTGAAATCTATTTGAGAACCCTTCAATCGATAACTTAACCATGCTTTGTCTTGAGGGTCTGGCTCATGTTTACTTGTACTTTTACCTGAACCAATGTTTGCAGCCTGAAAAATATTTGCTAGTTGAGGTTTAATTTTTTCTGGTTTGTAACGCTTATTTCGATCAAAAACAGTTGAAACTGAGGATAAATTATCAGATTTAACCTTTGGAGCTACGTAGTTATCAAAAACATTTTTTGGTAATTTATCACTACTTTTAAAACCAAAGGAGTCATTGCAACCAGTAATATCACAACGCCCTGGTAAATTTACATGCTCAAACGTTGTCCATACCCATTGAGGGATGTCTTTAGAACTGATGTGAAATGCAATAAGGTAATGTTCACCTTGCCACAAACATTCTTCATTCGTTTTAGGATTTTTTAATTGGGTTGCCATATGTTTGGTAATATAGGGATTACTTTCATCATTGGTCATTTTAAGTTTCTTAGCTAAGTCGTTATGCATCCAATTACTTTTGATCATTACAGCGTTAGAGGGTAAATCGATTTTAGTTAAAATAGCCGCAGGCTCACTCGTGTTAGAGGACTTATTAATTCTATGATAAGGAGCATTACTTGTATTGAGGTTCTTAGAGTTTCGGTCAAATACATCCAGTACACCATCTGAATTATATAAATTATTAGCAAACAAGTAATTATGAAAAGGCGCATTTCTCACTGTCAATTCAGCATTGGTTTGACGAATTATTCTACCGATACTTTCATAATCAGTAGGAACAAGGTTATTGACTATGTTTGCAGAGCAATTGGGTAAAGTAAGACTTTGTTTTCTAGAAAGTAATAGTTTATTAGAATCCTTTCGTATTTTATCGGTAACTAGATGTTCTATAATTGAAGGACGACCAATTCGGATAATCTTTTTATCTGATGCTAATGATAAAGAACTCATTGATTTTGCATTATTTAATTTTTTTAATGATTCATTAAACACTGTCCCAGGAAATATTGGACAATGACCTTCAGGGTTGTTAGTGGCTCCTGGTTGACAACAATCAACGCCTTGCTGTCCTCCTTGAGAGCATAATTGATATGGTTCGGAAGGCCAGTTTTGAGTCTCATCAGCCCAGTTAGACCAAAATCTATCATTTATTACATCAATATATAGTTTCCATGAAAACATATCAGGGCAGGTCATTGCTGGATTTGTAATTGTAGCTGGGAATATAAACTTTCCATTTTCATAAGACATAGAGCACTCTTCAGCATCTCGAATATCAGCCAAAAAATACATACTATAATCAATTTGATTTGCAATACGTTCTTCTGCGTTGCTTTGAATTGTGAATGCTAATAGAAAGGTAAACACTATTTTGGTGTAAAGTTTAATATTGATCATTTTTCAGTCCTTGAATTTGTTAATCTATAAATAGATTAGCACCTCCTATATCACTGTCCAATAATTAACCAAAAAAGCAGAAAAATAAATATACTACTTGAACACACTACAAAAATTATTCTTCACTAGGTATATTAAAACTTCTGGAAATATTTATTTTACTTGGCAAAAGAAACCCCGTGCGTGTAGTCTAATTCTAGGAAATCCAATCATCACTATAAATGAGAGCTTAAGCTTGCGTTGAGAATATCGGAAAGTAATCTCATTCTCGGTGAGATTCACCAATAGTGCTTGATAGTACAGAAAAAAAGTTATTTATGCTTTTTTGGAATAAAAAAGCCGTTTATATTCTTTTTAATTTGTAAGCTCTCAGTCTATTCTTCTCCCATATTAGAAATGGGCGAGTTGACGATAAATGTCTGAGCAAAATTTAAATCAAACCATGCTAAATCAAGAGCAATTAACCACGCTTAAAGAAACGGTTGGTGGCTTTTCTCCGCTGCAGTTAGCTTGGGCAAGCGGTTATTTAGCTGCAAAAAGTGAAGGTTTATCGGTTGCGGTATTACCTACGGCAAGTGCACCTCAAGCCTCAGCTACCTTAACTATTCTTTATGGTTCGCAAACAGGCAATGCTAAAGGTGTTGCTAATAGTCTAGCTGAACAAGCGCAAGCCCAAGGGTTAACCGTTGACTGTAAAAGCATGGGTGAGTTTAAGCCTAAAAGCATTAAAAACGTTACGCATTTATTAATTGTAGCCAGTACAAATGGTGAAGGCGAGCCGCCTGATGACGCCATTGGTTTTCATGAATTTTTATCGTCGAAAAAAGCACCGAAATTAGATCATTTACATTACAGCGTGCTTGCGTTGGGTGACTCTAGTTATGAATTTTTCTGTAAAACGGGTAAAGACTTTGACGAATACTTAGCAAATCTAGGCGCGAAAAAAATTGCTCCTCGTTTAGATTGCGATGTTGATTATGACGACGATGCACAGGCATGGTCAGAAGATATTTTGTCGAAATCTCAGGACTTATTGGGTGCCAATGTTACAACTACGAATGTTGTGGCTATGCCAACAGCAGGCGCAACGAGTCAATATACTAAGCAGAACCCGTACACTGCTGAATTAGCGCTTAGCCAAAAAATAACCGGTCGAGATTCAAATAAAGATGTTCGACATATTGAAGTTGATTTAGGCGAGTCAGGGATCACTTATCAAGCAGGTGATGCCTTAGGTGTTTGGTTTGAAAATGACCTTGAATTAGTCAATGAATTAATTGCTGCATTGTCTTTATCAGCCGACGATACAATAACGGTAAATAAAGAAGCGTATCGTTTACAAGATGCCTTAGTCTCTAAACTAGAAATAACCCAAACAGCACCGGCATTTATAGAATTTTGGGCAAGCGTTTCCAATGATGAAACATTAACTAAACTGGCGAGTGATAAAAACACAGCACGTGAATACGCGGCAAATCATCAAATTGTAGATATTGTAAAAGCCGCGCCAGCTACGGTTGAAGCACAAGTGTTTGTTGATGCCTTACGTAAAATTACACCGCGTTTGTATTCTATTGCATCGAGCCAGTCGGAAGTTGATGAAGAAGTACATTTAACCGTTGGTTTAGTGGAATATCAGCACGCCGATCATACACGGTCTGGTGGTGCTTCAAGCTTTTTAGGTAAGCGTTTAGCTGAAGGCGGTGAAGTCAAAGTATTCATTGAACATAACGATAACTTCCGTTTACCACAAGACAGTAATACCCCAGTGATTATGATTGGTCCTGGTACTGGTATCGCTCCTTTCCGTGCTTTTTTGCAAGAGCGTGATGCAGCAGAAGCAGAAGGTGATAATTGGTTGTTTTTTGGTGATCAAACCTTTACGCAAGACTTTCTGTA
The DNA here is from genome assembly GCF_001913705.1 of Thalassotalea sp. PP2-459. Classification (GTDB taxonomy): domain Bacteria; phylum Pseudomonadota; class Gammaproteobacteria; order Enterobacterales; family Alteromonadaceae; genus Thalassotalea_C; species Thalassotalea_C hakodatensis. Next base: position 10,360 of record NZ_MKQD01000019.1, read on the forward strand.
TCAACTTGAATGGCAGGGTTATTTAAAGTCTGGTTTATTAACACGCCTTGATCTTGCATTTTCTCGAGATCAAGCTGAAAAAATTTATGTACAAGATCGTTTGCGTGAGCACGCGGCCGATGTTTATGCATGGTTAGAGCGTGGCGCACATTTGTATGTGTGTGGTGATATGAGCAGAATGGCAAAAGATGTTGAAACCGCACTTATCGATATTATCGCTGAACAAGGTAATAAAACTGCTGAACAAGCTGAGCAATATTTAAAAGATTTACGCAATGATAAGCGTTATCAGAAGGATGTTTACTAATGACAGATGTAACCCAAGAAAACGGCCCTTTAATTGTCGAAGGAACACTCGCTGATAATGAACGATTGAAGCGCGAAAGTAATTTTTTACGCGGTACAATCAAAGAAGATTTATCTGACGCCGTCACTGGTGGCTTTAATGGGGATAATTTCCAGTTAATACGTTTTCACGGCATGTATCAACAAGACGATCGTGACATTCGTGCCGAAAGAACCAAGCAAAAATTAGAACCGTTACATAATGTGATGCTACGTGCGCGTATGCCTGGTGGTATTATTACGCCAACGCAATGGTTAGCGATTGATAAATTTGCTGAAGAAAAGACCATGTATGGTTCTATTCGGCTAACAACGCGTCAAACGTTTCAATTTCATGGAGTATTAAAACCTAATATTAAAGTCATGCATCAAACGTTAAACAGTATTGGTATTGATGCAATTGCAACTGCAGGTGATGTTAATCGAAACGTATTATGTACTACAAACCCAGTTGAATCAGAGCTTCATCAAGAAGCCTATGAATGGGCTAAGAAGATTAGTGAGCACTTGCTTCCTAAAACACGTGCGTATGCCGAAATTTGGTTGGATGGTGAAAAGCTTGAAGGTGAAAAAGGTGAAAATACCGAAGAGCCTATTCTAGGCAGTAATTATTTACCACGTAAGTTTAAAACAACGGTTGTTATTCCACCGCAAAACGATGTGGATGTTCACGCCAATGACTTAAACTTTGTTGCCATTGCTGATCAAGGCAAGCTTATCGGTTTTAACGTGTTAGTGGGTGGCGGGTTAGCCATGACACATGGCGACAAATCAACATATCCTAGAAAGGCCGATGATTTTGGCTTTGTGCCATTAGCTAATACGTTAGATGTTGCTGCAGCTGTTGTTACCACGCAACGTGACTGGGGCAACCGCGTAAATCGTAAAAATGCGAAAACGAAATACACATTAGACCGAGTAGGTATTGATACGTTTAAAGCCGAAGTTGAGCGAAGAGCCGGTGTAGTATTCGAACAAAGTCGTCCTTATGAATTTACCGAACGTGGTGATCGCTTAGGTTGGGTTGCTGGAATTGACGGTAAACACCATTTAGCGTTGTTTATTGAAAATGGCCGCTTATTGGATTACCCAGGAAAACCGTTAAAAACAGGCGTTGCTGAAATTGCGAAAATACATAAAGGTGATTTTCGCATGACCGCGAACCAAAACTTAATTATCGCTGGCGTTGCAGAACAAGATAAAGCATTAATTGAAAAAATTGCCCGTGAACATGGTTTGTTAGACGATAAAGTATCGAACCAACGAAAAAACTCTATGGCGTGTGTAGCATTTCCAACGTGTCCATTAGCCATGGCAGAAGCAGAACGTTATTTACCAGGCCTAATTGATGATGTTGATGCCTTACTTACTAAACACGGCGTACCTGATGAACATATTATTTTACGTGTTACGGGTTGTCCAAATGGTTGTGGTCGTGCCATGTTAGCGGAGCTTGGTTTAGTAGGCAAAGGGCCAGGCAAGTATAATATGCATCTAGGCGGCAATATCGCAGGTACGCGGGTTCCTAAAATGTACAAGGAAAACCTAGACGAACAAGATATTCTGACAGAAATAGATTCACTGGTAGCCCGATGGGTTGAAGAACGTGAGCAAAGTGAAGCATTTGGTGACTTTGTTATTCGTGTTGGTATTGTGCAAGAAGTGAAAGTCAGTAAGCGAGACTTTTATGACCAATAATACACAAACTGCCGCTTCTACAGTGATCAGTAATAAATTTCCAGCGTCATTACCTGAACCATGGTTAATACAATGGAATGAATTACTTGAAAAGCAAAGTGCTACTGGTCGTGTAGAGTGGGCGTTAGAAAACTTACCTGGTCAGTTTGTACTCTCCTCAAGCTTTGGTATTCAGTCTGCCGTTATGCTACATATGATGACGCAGGTTGACCCGAATATACCGGTGATATTAACCGATACAGGACATTTGTTTCCGGAAACATATCAATTTATAGATACGCTTGCAGAAAAATTAAAGCTGAATCTTCATGTATATAGTGCTAAAGAAAGTGCTGCTTGGCAGCTAGCTAAGTACGGTGAAGAATGGGCGAAAGATGAACAAGCATTAAAAGCATATAACCGACGAAATAAGGTTGAACCATTAGAGCGCGGTTTAACTGAGCATTCAGCAGGTACGTGGTTTTCTGGCATACGTCGTCAGCAATCAGATCATCGAGAAGGTTTGTCTGTTGTAAGTATTTTACGTGGGCGTTTTAAGGTACACCCGATTATTGATTGGCATAACAAAGATGTGCATCAATACTTAACGAAACATGGTTTACCGTATCATCCATTATGGGATCAAGGTTATGTGAGTGTTGGTGATACACACTCAACGCGGCCATTAACATTGGGTATGAATGAAAGTGATGTTCGTTTTTCAGGTATGCAAAGAGAATGTGGTTTGCATACAGATGGAGATGGCATTTAGCCGTTTTTGTCATCAAGCTAAACGTATTTGATAAAGCCTTTAAGCGTAACGCTTGAAGGCTTTTTCTTATTGTAAAGCAAATATATTCGAAAACTCTTCTTTGATATAAGCGCGATATTTATTGTCTGGCTTATTAGCAATTAATTGCGCAAGCTCTGTTCCAATAGGCGTGAATTTATAGAAGGATAACAACGCGTTGTTCTTTTTAGGCGTTAAATTGAAAGGTTCGCCATTGTAATCAAAACTTAGCGTATCTCCTTTTTTTAGCGGGGTTGTTTCTGTTTCTTGAATAAAGATTAAATGGTTATCTGCTAAGGTAAGTAGCTCAGCATAAGATAAGCCGAAAGCTGAAAGGTTTATAGGATAATAACGATTACCAGTAAAAAAATTAATAATGCCTGGTGTTTGAGAAGCGCCTGAAATAAGACGCATATTTTTACGATGGTTGTCGCTTACCGCTAAGCTACAGGCTTTCGCTAGTAATTTAGCTTCGTGTATGCTCATCGTGCGAAACGTTTGTAATGATTTCAAAGAAAAGCTACCTGGCGCAGATATTTCACCTGCTAAAATTTTGGCCCATAAATCTTGCATGGTTTTATTGCTAATATGTTCTGCTAATTCAATAAAGCTGGCAAACCAGTCTTGATCAACTCGGTCTGTTACTTTATCTCCTGCGCAATAGGTAACGGCACGTTGAATAATACTTTCCATGTTTTGTTGTTTACGCAATACAGCCGTGCGTTCTCTTCTTTTACACCTATCTTCTAATGGCATTTGTTTTTCAATGGGTAGCAAAGACCCGTCAATAACAAATTGCTTTGCTAAGCCAAGCAACTGCATTTGTGAAGAGAGTTGGTTAGTGTGCTTGTTATGCTGTTGGTTTGGTTCAGATGTGGTAACAATATCGGCGGTATTTTCAGCCTCAACAACTACTGTTTCAGTAGAGGGTGTTTTTGTAACTTTCATCTTTGTTACCTCATTTACGCAAAGAGCGATTGACAAAACTGATAAAACTGCCGTTAATAATAGAAGAAATATATTTTATCTTGGCAAAAGTTCGTGTAAAACCTTGATTAGTATTACTGGCACGCAGAAAAATGTCTATGGCTAATTTTAAACCGACATTAAACACCTGTTTAACAGTGTATTAACATCTTGGAAAATGTTGATAATTATCCAATTGTTTTATTGAATAATCTGTCACTCACTTTTATTATGTAAAAGATAGTAAATAAAATTACAATAATGTACTAGTGAACATCGCTAGGTTTTCAGTGAGCAGGTTGCCACTGATTAGAGGGAAATATGCAGGCTTCCGAAGAAACTAACGACGATTTTTTGTTTATCGATGATAGTGATGAAGATGAGATTGTAGAAGACGCAGGTATAGATACTTGGAAAGTCTTAATTGTAGATGATGACCCTGAGATACATTCAGTAACACAGCTTGCATTATCAGATCTTATCGTACTAGGTAAACGTTTAGAGTACATACACGCGTACTCTGGTAGGGATGCTTGCCATTTAATAGAACAACACGATGATATTGTTCTGGTGTTACTAGATGTCGTTATGGAAACTGACGATGCGGGTTTAAGCGTCGTCAAACATATTCGTGAATCGTTAGCACGACAAGATATTCGCATAGTACTACGCACCGGACAGCCAGGATACGCCCCAGAAGAAAGTGTCATTAAAGATTATGACATTAACGATTATAAAACAAAAACAGAGCTGACTCGTCGAAAACTTGTTACTACAGTTTATGCCGCTATTCGTTCTTATCAACAAATCGATACCGTTACTCAGAATCGTCAAGGATTAGAAAAAATTGTGGGGGCTGCGGCTGAGTTACTTGAACTGCACTCTGTTTATGACTACGCCGACGGTGTGTTAGAACAATTACTGCCATTAATTGATAGCAAGTCAAGTCTGTTTTGTGCACGAGGTCAGGGTATTGTAGAAGGTGCAGATGATCTCAGTCTCTATGTATTAGGAAAGTCAGGCGGTTCTCCCATTGAGAAGAACCAGAAAATCGAGTCAATAGTCAATCCTGATATTCAGCAAGCGATTAAAAATTGCTTTCAACAAAAACAACATCAATTTAGCGATAGTCATGCCTGCTTATACCTCACAAGTGGTGGCTACCGAGCAGTAATATTTCTTGAGCTAGCGGGCGAATTATCAGACATTGATAAACAGCTGGCAGAGGTATATTTAACCAATATATCTATCGGTTATGAAAACGTTCATTTATTTCAAAAATTACGAAATGCGGCGTATAAAGATTGGCTAACTGAGCTTCCGAATCGATTAGAATTTGTCAATTTACTTGACGACTTTGCTCAAAGCCAAGATAGTGGATTAGTTGCAGGACTTATTGATATTAACCATTTTAGTGATATCAATGATGGCTTAGGGCAAGATTTGGGCAATCAGTTGTTAATGTCGGTTACCACCCGAATGAAAGCATTTGGTGGACCATGTCAATTTGCACGTATAGGGGCAGATGTCTTTGGTATTATTGGGCCTCAAAATATTGTCAACCCTGATGAATTAAGCAGAATGTTTGACCAGCCATTTTCTGCTGGAGAACAACATCTACCAATAAGTGCTACGTTTGGTTTCTGCGAGAAAGAAGACGCAGGCCCTCGAGGAGTAAAAGTATTAAACCAAATTAATATTGCCTTGAATTTAGCGAAAAAGAATAACCAACAGCATTTTGCTTATTATAAACAAGCGATGGAAGATAAAACGCTTTGGCGTCTTGGTATGATCCGCCAATTAAGAACAGATTTTGCTGATAACCGTTTAGAGCTTTGGTATCAACCACAATTAAATTTATCAACAGGCAAAGTTACTGGTGCAGAAGCGTTGTTAAGATGGCGAACAGCTGACGGCAACTTTATTTCACCAGCAGAATTTATTCCTCTTGCTGAATATTCAGGGTTAATTATTGAAATTGGCGATTGGGTGATCAATCAAGCATGCCAGCAAATAAAGATTCTGGAACAACATTCTTATGATCAAGTCGGTATTTCCGTTAATGTTTCTATTCCGCAATTTAAACGCGTAGATTTTGTGGCGCGCATTATTGCTGCGATCAATAAACACCAAGTACACCCTAGAAAATTAGAATTAGAAATTACAGAAAACATCTTAATGGATGAACCTCAAGTTGTGGTTGAGGCGTTAAAAGAATTAAAAGCCGAAGGCATTAGCATTGCGCTTGATGATTTTGGCACAGGTTATTCATCGCTTAGTTACTTAAAGCAATTGCCGCTTGACCGTTTAAAAGTCGATCGCTCTTTTGTCAATGATATTACTAAACCTGGTGAATCTATTATTGCTGACACCATCATTAATTTAGGTAAGCAATTAGACTTAAAAGTGATCGCCGAAGGGATAGAGGACATCGACCAAGAAATGCACCTGAAAGCGCAGAATTGTGATGAAGTGCAGGGGTTTTATTATGCCAAACCGATGCCAGCTGATGATTTTTTAACGTTTTTAGAGAATAATAAATAGTTTTATACAGGCGAAAATAAACGGATACTTTATAAAGTAATTGGTATCAATGTTTAGTGTGTCGATGAATATTATAAAGTTGTAGTGGTATCTAAATCACTACAACTTTTTTCATATTAATGGGGGATTTATTGCGCTTCTTGCCATTTTAATTCAATACCTTGGCGAGGATGACTTGGAATTAAATGTGACAACACTAAAGAGCAAAAAGCAAAGCCTGCTCCAATGTAGAAAACCCATGAAGAGTTTACTATCCACACTAAACCAAGTAACGCTGGTATAACAACAGCGGCAATATGATTAATGGAAAAGCTTACGCCAGCACTGGCGGCGATATCTTCTGGGGCCGCTATTTTTTGGAAGTAGGTTTTTATCGCGATTGCTAAAGCAAAAAACAGGTGATCTACCACATAAAGTACTGCTGCAAAAGTGGAGTTTTCAACTAGCCCATAAGCAATAAAAAGTGTGACTAAACCACAGTATTCAAATTTTAGTACGCGTCGTTCGCCAATAATACCGATTAACTTGCCTATTTTTGCAGCAAATAACCAGTTGAATACATAGTTAATGAGGAATAATGCACTAATATCGGCAACACTATAACCAAACTTTTCAACCATCAAGAAACCGGCAAATACCACAAATATTTGTCGTCTAGCACCACTGAAAAAGGTTAAGGCATAAAATAGCCAGTAACGCTTACGTAAGATCAGCCTTTTATTTTGCTCAACATGGAGTGGAAATTGTTTAAAGGCAACGGCTAAATAACAGGTTAATAACAATGCAATTCCACCGAATAACGTATAGGTTGCTTTATAGCTCCAAGAAAAATGTTCCATCAGTAGCCAAATGCTGCTAAAAGCTAATAACGATGCTGCCGATTTTGCCGATAACATTTTACCCATAAAATGCGGTGTGTTTTCCTTTTTTATCAACTGCAAAGTAAGCGACTGATTAATGGTTTCGAAATAGTGAAAGCCAATCGACATAATTACAGTAGTAATATATAAGCCCATTGTTGTCGGGAAATAGCCCGTAATGGCAACACCAAAAGCCGTTAGGCCTAAAGCAATGATGGCAAAAGTTTGTTCTTTTAAAAATATCAGCACATAAATCGCTGTAAAAGCGAGAAAACCAGGTATTTCACGTAAGCTTTGTAAGATGCCAATTTCTTTCCCGGTAAAAGCCGCTTTTTCAATCACAAAGTTATTTAGCAAAGCCATCCAAACGGAAAATACTAAAGGCATAATAAAAGCCATAGCCAAAAGCAAATACTCTGGACGATTATATTTAGCGGGTAACTGCATGAGGGTTCCAAATTTGGTGAGCTAGTTGCTTAAAGCGTTATTTTAACGTTTACGGCGATAAAAACGCACATTTTTATTGGTTATTAATTTTACATTCTGTAACAATTGGTGTCTATTGATAAAAGCTATTATGTTTTTTTCTCGGTATATTTAAAAGTAATATATAACAGTAAGATAGGACGCTATGATTACGCTAAATAATGTTTCTCGCGTGTATGGGCATGATGCCTCAGAAGTTATCGCGTTAGATAATGTTTCTTTATCAATTAATGATAACGAATTTGTAGCTGTAATGGGGCAGTCAGGCTCCGGTAAGTCAAGTTTAATGAATATACTTGGTGCTTTAGATACACCAACGTCGGGTGAATATTTATTATCCGGACAGAGTATTCAACAAATGGATGATGAGTCGTTATCGCAAATTCGCAATCGAAAAATAGGTTTCATTTTTCAAACGTTTCATTTGTTACCGCGATTAACCGCCTTAGAGAATATCACTGTACCTTTAAGGTATTCACAATATACCGCTGAACAAGCGGTTGCGAAAGGTGAAGCCATGCTAGCGAAAGTGGGCTTAACTGATAGAGCACATCATAAACCTTTTGAAATGTCAGGTGGTCAACGCCAACGTGTTGCTATTGCGCGTGCTTTAGTCAATGAACCACAAGTAATTTTTGCTGATGAGCCTACCGGAAATTTAGACAGCAAAACATCGTATGAAATTATGGATTTGTTAGTGTCTTTGCATCAATTAGGGCAAACCATCGTGTTAGTGACTCATGAAGAAGATATTGCTGAATATGCACAACGCGTGATCAGAATGCGCGATGGTAAAATTATAGAGGATACATCATGCGTTGCTTAATATTGTTTTTAACACTAATGGCGTCACATGTAATAGCACAAGAAAGTATGTTGCTCTCGGGGCGGGTCAAAGCAAATGAAAGCCAAGTGTTCTATTCACCGAAAACGGATAATTGGCGAAGCCAAGTACAATGGATGTTACCAGAGGGAGAGGTAGCAAAAGAAGGCGATGTGGTAGTGGTGTTCGATAGTGGCTCAATACTCAGCAACATTGAACAAGCCGAAACAAATTTAATTGTCGCAGAAGATGAATTACATCGTGTTACTTCAGAGGCCACTCAAAATCTTTTGGAGGCACAGCATCAAGTGAAGCGTACAGCCTTGTTGTTAGAAAAAGCGAAAATTGATGCAAGTGTTGGTAAACAGTTCATTAGCCAATTCGATTATGAAAAAAATCAGCTTGATTATGAAAAGGCGCTCATCGCTAATGCCAAAGCAAAAGATAATTTAGTGCAAGTAAACATCACCAATGAAGTGAGTGTCACTAAGAAAAAGCTCACCATTGAAAAACATCAACGTTCGCTATCTTATAATCAATACAAGCTTAAACAAATGAGCCTTAATGCGGAACGTGAAGGGCCTGTTATTTATGGTTCTCATCCGTGGAATGGTGAAAAAGTATTTGTTGGCATGACAGCTCAGCCTTCTTGGAAAATAGCTGAAATTCCGTCTTCAAAAGGGATGTTTATTGAGGCGTGGTTGCACGAAGTTGACTATAAAAAAGTATCAAAAGGTAGCACTGGTAACCTAATATTTGATGCTTACCCTCAACATCAATTTACAACGTCGTTATTAAATATTTCTACACAACCAGAGGTGCGCAAAGAGTGGGGTGAAGATGTTTATTATCGCCTTAAGTTTGAATTAGCTGAAAAACCGAAGTTTACATTATTGCCTGGCATGAGTGTGCAAATAGCGCTTGCAGGAGAAAAATCGTGAAATATATATTTTTAATCGCCTGCTGTTTCACTTTAATGTCATGTAGTGAAGTTAAAAGCGTATCAAAAGTTCAGTCTGAAAAAATGGCTATCATCACCGCAAGTGGCGAGCTTGAATCTAAAACATCAGCATTAATTGCACCGCCCTCTGTTGGTCATATGTGGCAATATCAAATTAAAACACTTGTGCCAGACAACAGTAAAGTCAACGCTGGTCAATTACTGGTTGCCTTTGATGATAAAAAGACCTCAGATCGTTTGAGAGATGAGCAAGCTAAATTGCAACAAGCAAAAAAAGAGTTGGAAAATAAACAAAACAGAGAACAAGAAAAGGAACAAGAGTTAATTCTTGCCTTGGCCGAAAAACAAATGGAATTTGATAAGTCACAACGGCGAATTAACATTGTTGATAATAGCCAATCAGATAACGACAGAAGGAAAGCAAAGATAGATTTTACCATTGCTGAAAGTGATTTAGTGATGGCCAATAAACGATTGGAGTTCCATCGTAAAAACTCAGTGATGAATTTAAAACGTCTTACCGGAAAAGTTAACCGTATTACCTCAAAGGTGAATGCCTTATTAGCTGATAAGGAAAAATTGAAAGTGAAAGCGCCAATCGATGGCATGGTGATATATCGCGCTAATTGGCAAGGTGAAAAGCCAGCGGTTGGTGAAAATATACAATTTGGCCAACCGATTATTGAACTTGCAGTACTTGAAGAGATGCAAGTACTTGCACAAATTACTGAACCAGACAGTGGCAAAGTGAGTGAAGGACAAACAGTTAAAATACTTTTAGATAGTGCCAATGAAGTGACCTATGAAGGCAAAATAGCAGAAATGGGGCGTGTATTTCGTGATAAGACTCACCAAGATAAAACCCGGGTAATCGACGCGGTGATTTCACTTGATGATATCAACTTGAAAGTGATGCGCCCGGGCATGAGTGCACGTATTGAAGTACTGCCTACAACAAGTAAAGCAAGAAAGGCAGGAGACGAATAATGAAGAAAATAATACTGCTAATTACGTTTATTTCTGTGCTTTTAGGTTGTAGTGAACAAACGGCTAAACCATTACTTTACACCGTTCAACACGATAATTTCTCTATTCAAATTCCAGCAAGAGGTGAGCTTTTCGCCGCTAAAGCGACGGTCATTAGTACACCGATATCACGCAGTGGTTCACAGGTACTTTCTTGGTTGGCTCCGGAGTATGCGTTTGTTAAACAAGGTGAAATCATTGCCAAATTTGATGGTGAGGTGATGATTAAAAGTAAAGAAGCTAAGCTTAATGAACTCAACATGACGTTACAAGATATACAAGATAAATCCGGCCAGCTTAATAAAGAGTTAACGAGCATTAATAAAGATATCACGTTAGTGGGAGAAGAGAAGACTTTTGCCGATAAATTCGCCATTGAAGATGAGCGTATTTTGTCAAAACTTGAGATATTAGAATCAATGCAAGACAGCCAATATTTAGGCACTAAACAAGAGTACCTTGAATGGAAGGAAGGCAACTTTAGCGAAAGTTCATCGGGTGAAATGAGCTTGTTAGAAATGAAAAAAAATCAGCATCAAACTAATTTAAATATGTTGGAAGACAGCCTTTCGAAGCTTGAGATTAAAGCACCGCATGACGGTATGATTGTTTATCGAAGTAATTGGCGAGGCGAAAAATCTCGACCAGGACAGATGTACTGGCCAGGTCAAAAAATTGCAGAATTACCTGATATTCAAGAAATGAAGGTAAAATTATTTGTGGCAGAAAAAGAAGCAATTGATTTAACCAAAGATGCGCCTGTTTCTTTTTTATTAAACGCAGATGTAAGTAAACGTTTTAATGGTAAAGTAGAAAGTATTTCGGCGTATCCTAGCTCTATTGAAAGAGGCGATCCGCAAAAATATTTTGAAGTAATTGTAGTGCTTTCTGAACAGCAACCTTCATTATTTGTACCGGGTAGAAAAGTAACAGCCACCATCATGATTCAACCACCGAAAGAGAAGCTAGTGGTACCGCTGCAAGCGGTTTTCTCACAAAACAATGAGCAATTTGTTTGGTTATATACACAAGGAAAGTTTGAAAAAACGCCGGTTGAACTTGGACAAACAAGTTTAAGCCATGCAGTGATTGAACAAGGTCTTAAGCCGGGACAAGAAATATCGCTTGTTGAAAGAGGAGCAAGTTAATGAAATATGTTGCGATGTTTTATGACACGCTAGCAGAGCTCGCACAGCATAAGCTACGTACGCTTTTAACGCTTCTGGGTATGGTTTTTGGTGTTGGTGCCGTTATTGCTATGTTAAATATTGGCGAAGGTGCTGAGCGAGAAGCAATGAAAATGATTGAAACTATGGGGCTAAGAAACCTAATCGTAGACAGTAAATCATTTGAAGAACAGGAATTAAAAGAGCAACGCAAGCATTCATCTGGACTCACTATTCGTGATGGTGAAATTGCGCTAGCATCTTTACCCTTTATCGAAGCATTCAGTGCACAAAAGGTCATTGACACATATACGATATTTAGCGCGCAAGGACAATCTAAAACAGAAGCCGTGGGTGTGAGCCCAAGTTACTTTGAGCTTTCTAGTTTAACGGTTGCTGATGGACGGCTCTTAACTAAGCAAGATCACATCGAATATAAGCAAGTGGTTGTGTTAGGTAGTAACGCAGCAAAGCAATTGTTTCCACAAAATGATGCCGTAGGCCAAAACGTTAAAATTAATCACTTATGGTTTAAAGTTGTTGGCGTAATATACAATCCAATGTTAAAAAAGTCAGAGTTTCAAGGCGTTAAATTAGGTAACGAACAAGACCAATTATTTATTCCGTTAAACACCGCGATTTATAAGTTTAAGCGTAAAACGCTCTCTAGCGAACTCTCTAGTATAAAGTTTAAATTAGTAGAAGATGTTGATCCGACACTTGCTGCTGCTTCAATTGAGCATTTATTGACTAGGCGCCATAATGACGTTGATGATTTTGAAATGACGGTGCCAGCACAGTTACTAGCACAACAGAAACAAACCCAGCAAATTTTCAATATTGTTATGTCATGTGTTGCGGGAATTTCATTGCTCGTTGGGGGAATTGGAATTATGAATATTATGCTTGCAACAGTGCTAGAGCGCACCAAAGAAATTGGTCTATTACGCGCTGTTGGTGCAACACAAAAAGACATTCAAATGCAGTTCATGGCTGAAAGCTTTACTATCTCTATTTTAGGAGGCTTGATAGGCGTTGTTTTTGGTATTTTACTCTCTGAGGCGATCGCGCTTTATTCTGACTGGGCAGTTTCTTGGTCATTAACGGCCATTATCCTTTCTTTTTCTATTTGTGCGTTAGTGGGATTAACGTTTGGTGTGTACCCTGCCATTAAAGCCTCGCAACTAGATCCTATCGATGCGTTACAAAGTGACTAATTGTATAACGTAGATGCATCGTAAGTAGGTTGATGTTTATTCAGCCTACTTCACTTCTTAGTGTCAGAGCTTACTTGATGCACAGTGGCTAATTATCAACTTCCCAATGCTTCATCAGCACATATGAAGCATTGAGAAGTGGTGTTTAATTCACAGTGAAACGCATAATTTAAACGCTTGTTTAAAAAATTTGCTTTTCATTTTCTTTCAAGGCACACTCATTCGACTATTATTAGAATACGCACGTTAACAACGTGCTGAACGTTGGCGTATGTTTATACAGTACGCCTTATTGTTAGCCCTTTTTATTTCAATAGGTGAGGAGACTAGGCATGTTATTTCAAGGCAAAAGCCTTTCTGCCGAACTACTGGATGCTGGAGTTGTTGAGTTTAAGTTCGACGCCGAAGGTTCAGTAAATAAGTTTGACCAGGAAACTTTTAAAGAATTCATCGCAGTCATTGAAGCGATAAAACAGTGTAAAGATGCCAAAGGGGTATTAGTGACCTCTGGTAAATCCAACTTTATTGTCGGTGCTGATATCACTGAATTTCTAGAAACATTCAAACAGCCGGTAGATGAACTTATTCCATGGATTAAAAATGGCTCTGATGTATTCGATGCTTTTGAAGATTTAGCTATGCCAACGGTTTTGGCACTTAATGGCTTTGCACTAGGCGGTGGTTGTGAAATGTCATTAGCTTGTGATTACCGTATTGCTGATACAACGGTTTCAATCGGCCTACCTGAGGTAAAATTAGGATTAATGCCTGGTTTTGGCGGTACTGTTAGGCTACCTCGTGTAATAGGTGCCGATAATGCGATTGAATGGATGTCTACAGGTAAAGCATTTAAACCTGCACAAGCATTGGCAACAGGTGTATTGGATGCCGTTGTTGAGCCAGAGCAATTACGCGTAGCAGCGCTAAGTACTTTACATGAAGCGATTGCTGGAAAACTAGATTGGCGAGCTAAACGCCAACCTAAGTTATCACCCTTGACGTTATCTGCAACAGAGAAAGTGATGACGTTCAATACCTGTAAAGGCATGGTTGCTGCAAAAGCGGGTAAACATTACCCTGCACCAATGGCGACGATCAATGTGATTGAAGCCGCAGCTGATCTTGATCGTAGTGGCGCAATGGCATTAGAAAATGAAGGCTTTGCAAAGCTTGCAAAAACCGAAGCTGCAACAGCTCAAATAGGGTTGTTTCTAGCAGATCAAGTTGTTAAAGGTAAAGCGAAAAAAGCCAGTAAAATGGCAACTAAACAAGTTGACCGTGCTGCAGTGCTTGGTGCCGGTATCATGGGTGGTGGTATAGCATATCAATCGGCGTATAAAGGTACGCCAATCGTCATGAAAGATATCAATAATGAAGCACTTGATTTAGGTTTAAGCACGGCTGCTGGCATATTAACCAAGCTAGCCGATCGAGGTCGTATTAATGCGAAAAAGCTCGCTGGCGTACTGAATAATATTACACCAACGTTAAGCTATGAGGGTGTTAAAGATGCTGATATCGTTGTGGAAGCGGTTGTTGAAAACCCTAAAGTAAAAGGCATGGTACTTGCCGAAGTGGAAGCAGCTGTTGCTGAAGATGCTATTTTAACGTCAAATACTTCAACGATTTCTATCGATTTATTAGCGCAAAGTGTTAAGCGAAAAGATAAATTTTGCGGTATGCATTTTTTCAATCCTGTACATAAAATGCCACTGGTTGAAGTGATTCGCGGTAAAGATACTTCTGACGAAACCGTTGCTGCTGTTGTTGCATACGCAGCAAAGATGGGTAAATCGCCTATTGTTGTGAATGATTGCCCTGGTTTTTATATTAACCGTGTACTTTTTCCTTATTTTGCTGGTTTTAGTCAGTTGGTACTTGAAGGTGCTGACTTTACAGCCGTTGATAAAGTGATGGAAAAACAGTTTGGTTGGCCAATGGGCCCAGCATATCTGCTCGATGTTGTTGGAATTGATACTGCTGATCATTGTACAGGCGTTATGTCTGAAGGCTTTCCTACTCGCATGGCTAAAATTGACAATGATCCCGTAAGTAAATTATACCAAGCAAATTGTTTTGGTCAGAAAAATGGCCATGGCTTCTATGATTACGGAAAAGATAAACGAGGTAAACCAACTAAGGTTGCCTCAGAGAAAGCCTATCAATTATTCGAAGTTGAACAAAAAGACTTTACCAGCGAAGAAACTATTGCACGCTTAATGGTGCCGATGGTTAATGAAGTGGTACGTTGTTTAGAAGAAGGGGTTGTTGGTTCAGCCGCTGAAGCAGATATGGGCTTAATCTACGGCTTAGGATTTCCACCGTTTAGAGGTGGCCCAATACGATATTTAGAAACATTGGGCTTAGATAATTTTATCGCGATGGCAGATAAATATGCGCATTTAGGTGAGATTTACCAAGTAACAGATGGTCTACGTAATATGGCTGCTGAAGGTAAATCATATTTTTCCACTGACGTTAAAACTGCCTAGGAGAAGAACATGAAAGAAGTCGTAATTGTTGATTGTATTCGCACACCAATGGGACGTTCAAAAGCTGGTATTTTCCGAAATACACGTGCTGAAACATTGTCTGCACATTTGATGCAGCAGTTGTTAGTTAGAAATCCAAATTTAGATCCTAATTCGATTGAAGATATTATTTGGGGAAATGTGAAACAAACCAAAGAACAAGGCTTTAATATTGCCAGAAACGCACAATTGTTAACAGATATTCCCAAGCATGTTGGTGCTGTTACAGTAAACCGTTTATGTGGTTCTTCAATGCAAGCATTACATGATGCAGCAACGAACATTATGGCCGAACAGGGAGATGTTTATATCATTGGTGGTGTTGAGCATATGGGTCATGTACCGATGATGTATGATGTTGATTTTGATCCAGCATTAAGCAAATACATCTCACGTGCTGCGGGTAATATGGGATTGACCGCCGAATTGCTTGGTAGACAACATGGTGTTACTCGTGAGCAACAAGATGCCTTTGGCGCGCGGTCACACCAAAAAGCACATGAAGCGACTATTGAAGGTCGTTGGGCAAGTGAAATAGTTGCTACTCAAGGGCATGATTCAGTCACTGGCGCACTTACCATGATCGATCATGATGAAGTCATTCGTCCTGAAACGACCATTGAAACATTGTCAGGTTTACGTCCTGTATTTGACCCTGCTAACGGTACAGTCACCGCAGGTACTTCTTCTGCGCTTTCTGATGGTGCGTCAGCAATGTTAGTGATGTCAGCTGAAAAAGCGGCTGCGATGGGATTAACGCCACGGGTTAAAATTAGAGGTATGGGCGTTGCGGGTTGTGATCCTTCAACCATGGGTTATGGTCCAGTTCCAGCTACAAAAAAAGCATTAAAACGTGCTGGTCTTACTATTGAAGATATTGAACTGGCTGAATTTAATGAAGCCTTTGCTGCACAAGCATTATCATGTGTGAGAGCGCTTGGCATTGAAGATAAAATGGATGACATGATCAACCTAAACGGTGGAGCGATTGCACTAGGTCACCCATTAGGATGTTCAGGCTCCCGCATTTCAACTACTTTAATCAATTTGATGGAAGGTAAAGATGCAAACATTGGCTTAGCAACGATGTGTATTGGTTTAGGTCAAGGTATAGCAACGGTGTTTGAGCGGGTGTAATACGTTTAGTGTATGCATGTGAATTACTGATTTAGACATTAGTGTTTAAAAGGCTAGCGTTTCGCTGGGCTACTGAATGAGCTTGGAGGCCACTGTTTCTTAATAGTGGCTTTTTTATATTCTTATTTTTATAAAACAATAACCTACACCAAAATCAACCTATATTTAATCTAGATTAACTTCAATATACATTACAATTAGTATTTAAATTTCAACAATATACTATAAAAACCAGTCAAATCACCTATAACCCCTTCAGTGGCGTGGGGAATTATGACGAGATAGGTCTTCTTAGACACAGAGATAACAGGCTTAAATCCGCATAAAGGTGGTCATAGGATCTCCTTCGATCATTTTACGAGAAATTCCACTTTTGACGTCAACTATTTTTCGGGAGGATTACCACATACTCAGCTTTAGCCTTAACCAAGAAAAGATACACCTGTTGAGCAGAAAGACAAAGTAATTTCATGTTATATCGCTTGAGCTGCTAGCCACCTCTCAAGAGAAGAGTTCCCTACAAAAATTCCGAGTACTTGCTTTGTCGCGTCCAGAACAAAATACGTAGGGAAACCCTGTTGTCCTGTAGCTTCTAACAGAGCTGATTCTGCGTAGTCGTCTTCATAAGTAATGAACGAGTATTCAAGTCTACTAGTATTTAAGTGTCTCTTAAATGCGTTAAAATTGTTTGTTCCAGCTATACCTATAACTTTAATATTCTCAGAAGCATTCAATGCGTTATTCAAAGGAATTGCTTTTCTACAGAAACCACAAAATTCACTATAAAGTTGGATTATTGTGAATTTTGATGAAGAGATGATCACATCTATATTCTGTCCTTGTAATGTTAAAGCTTTAATGGGCCATACTTCTCCTAAAACTGGTTTAGGAATTCTTATGTTGGTTAAAGCATTTTCAATTCCTTGTTGTCTAGTCATGTCTTTTTTATTTCTATCAGACAACTCCTGACGATTTTCTACTGAATTAGTTTTGTAAAGCTGGATTTGAATTTTACCGTTATGGAAAGAGTTAGAGCTAAGAGAGGACATACTAATACCAGTATCATTAACAAAGCCCACTGATTCCAGTTTAGGTTCAAGAAAATGAGTATTTCCTCGCGCATCCGTGACTGTAATTAAAAATTCATTAATAACTCTATTGTTATTGCCGCTAAGAGAGTAAGGTGCAGAAATAGAGCCTCTAAGCACTCCATTTTCTGCATAAAGCATTACGGGTGGATAAATTGTTAACGTTGATGAATAAGGTAACTCAGTTTCAACCTTATGCCAGAGTAACCAATCGGCAGGATTAATCTCTTTAGATATACTGAAGGTTGAGAATAGAAACAAAATTAGGCTGAATACGATTTGCATTACTTTCCTTGTAACTGCTTTATAACTTTCTAAATTAGCAATTTTGAAAACCGTAATCAACAGTAAAAGGCATGTACGCTTAAAAAGGCATCATAACATCCTGAAAATTATATGCTAACTGTAATGATTTAGCTTTTGGCTTATTTAATGTGAATAGTTAATGCACTGTTTTTATTTAACATTACTTTGGAAAAAGTAAAAAGCTACCAATAACATAATTGGTAGCTCCAAGTTCATTCAATAGCCCGGCGTTACGCTAGCTTTTTTATAACTGGGTCTAAATAGTTAAATATCGCCCTCTATGTTCAAAAATATGATTAACTTTTGCATACCATGAAACTCGTACTGCCTCTTCTTTGTGTAATATTTAACCATAAGTTACCGTTTTTATTGATAAAATTAGTGTCAGGTTTGTTTACACTCTGTTTTAAAAATAATAATAATTCGAAGGTTCAATATGTAACTAATTGAAAAATATTGCTTATATATTATTGGTTCGTTTTTTGCTTTATGCTGCTCAGCAGTAATTAATTAAGAAAGGTATTTAATAGAATGAAAAAATTTATCTCGGCAGCAGCAGCACTAATGATGAGCCTAACGGCAAATGCAACGCTTATTACAGAATCGTTTACAGGTAATTTTGATAACGATGAAAGTCGTTTTTATATCAGCTTTGACGTTGCTACTGACAATTCGTTGGTTGAATTAACAAGCTGGGGTTATGCTGGTGGCGTAAATGCTGAAGGAACTACCATTGCTGACGGTGGCTTTGACAGTCAATTGTTTATTTTTGATAGCCTTGGTAACCTTCTTGAATCTGATGACGATGGTTCTAATGTTGTATCAGCTACAAGTGGTAACAGTTGGGATGCATTCATTTCAAGAACGTTAAACACTGGTTCATACTTTGCAGTATTAACGCAATTCGACAGCGATTACATTTCAGGTGATTTGGTAACAGGTGAATGGTCTTTATCAGATACGACAAATTTTGTTGATGCTGATGATAACGATAGAACTTCATTTTATGCCTTTGATATTTCAGGGGAAAATTTAACCAATGTTGGTGGTATTGGTCATGATACCACGCCAGTAACGGTACCTGAACCAGGTACAATTGCCTTATTAAGCTTAACGTTATTAGGTTTAGTGACGCGTAAAAAACTAACTAAATAAAACGTTATTTATATATTGAGCCTACCCTTCATTGGTAGGCTCATATAAGAAAGGTTATTTAGGCTCTTTAATCATCCATTTAAACATCATACCTACGCTTGGTTCTTTGCCGTACATAGTCATACCCATTTTAAACATTCTTGCCGCACCTGATCTTAACCACGCGGCTAAAGCAATACCTAAGAGCAGCGATAAAAGTGTATGCCATAGCGGCACATCAATGAGCGACATTTTAACTGGCATAGCCACAAATGACGTCAGTGGTAAGAAGCTTAGCATACTCATCGCCCAACCAGACGCATCATCCATGGTCATAAAAACTAAAGCGACAGGTACCAGTGGTAATAACATCATACTCGTTTTAGCACTATGATTCGGATCATCTATAGCAGCAGCGACAGCCGCGATAAATGCAGTACTGATGTAAATACCTAAAAGTGAGAAGATAAACAACCAGGGGATAAACGACCAATCAATCATTGTAAGGTCAATACTTTGATCGTTTATCACAACTGACATAAAAGCATAGCCAAGCAAACCGGTAATACCCGCGGTGACCATCGCTTTAATCGCATGGAGTAGTTGGCCTAGAATTTTACCATCTATCCAGCTTTGTGCGCTAATACACGAATAGAGTTGTTCTGTTACACGCTGCTGTTTTTCTCCTGTAATACTTGCAAAGAGTTGTCCGAAAGAGGTAAATATACCGACTGCCATGAGCACTATCATCACGATTGCAATCGTATCGCTAACGTCGTCTTCAGATTTAATTGCTTGATCAGCGTACTGTTGCGTTATAGCAACAGGTGTTTGTAGCAGTGCTAGCTGATTAGGTTGCAAGTTTAATTGTTGAGCAATAGATTGACGGTACTGATTTAATACTTCCGTATTCAAGCTGCTATGCCAGCTTTGCTTATCATTTACCGTTAAAATGAGCTGCTGCTGTTCACTTGGATTATTAGAACCCATCGCGATAACAGCGTCATATTTACTCTCTTCTTGCTGTAACAATTCAAAGGCTGAAAGCGATGTATTATCAACATATTCAAAAGTAAATTGTCCGGCATTTTGTAAGACAACGTTTTGACTTGTCAGGGCTATTTGATAAATCGTAATGTCATCATGTTTAACCACTTGCCAAAAGTATACGATTGCTGCAATTGCAATCATGATCAGCTTTGAAATAAGTTCCTGTTTCCATTTAAAAAAGTGCATAAACTCCCAACAGGTAACGAGCCATACTTGTTTTGATTTGTTAGGCTTCATGTGCAATTTCTCCATGTTGTTCAATAGCATCGATATAAATTTGATGTAGATCTCTTTGTTGACATTGAATAGAAGAAAGCGCACCAAGTTTAGTGAGTTTATCTGTCACGTGGTTTAATTGATCCTTTTCTGCACATGCAACTTGTAATTTCGTATCGTTTATTTGCACAACATCGTCTTTAGGAAATAATTCCGTTATTTTTTCCTGATCGATAGCATGTATATAACTCGCGACAACGAGGTTATTACTGCCTAATTGCTGTGTAATTTCACCTAGGGTGCCATAGAAAACGGCTTCCCCTTTGTTCATGAGTAAGATACGGTCAGCGATTTTTTCAACCATGGCCATTTGGTGGGCACTAAGTAGTACTGTCATACCAAGCTTTTTCAGTTCATGTAAAAAGGTAACGACTTTTTCTTGGTTGACTGGATCTAAGCCTGAAAAAGGTTCATCGAGTATTATCCATTGAGGTTGATGAATAACAGCGGTGATCAGCTGTACTTTTTGCTGATTTCCTTTTGATAAGGATTTAAGTTGGTCGCTTTTACGTTCGCTTAAGTCAAATTTTTCTAACCAAAAAGCTGCCTGCTCTTTTGCATCGCTTTTTGCCATGCCATTTAATTGTGCAAAGTAGCAAATGTTATCGATAACGGATTTCTCCGGATATAAACCACGATCTTCTGGCAAATAACCTAGTGCCCAATTGGGTATGGCGTCATATTCCACATCGTCTATTGTTACACTAATATTGCCAGCATCTGGCTTTGTAAATCCAGTGAGCATTTTAACTAAAGAAGATTTACCAGCGCCATTAGGACCTAATAACGCGAATATTTCCCCACGATTAACGTTAAAACTTAAGTGATTTACTGCTTTTACAGTAGCGTACTGCTTTAATACTTGATTGACGAGCAACTGCATAAAAATCCTTGTTCTTAGTTATGTGGTCGCTTAGTCGCTACGAAAAGAATTTTATTACAATATATTAAGGTTTTTATTAACCTGATAATAGGCAACTTGGCAATCAATTAATTGATCCTTGTGGTGGTATGTTTTTACGTAGTGCATGCCTAGCTTTTTCATGACATTAATTGAGGCGTGATTGTCTTCATCTGCAATCGCACTAAACTGATTGTAACCCAACTGTAAATGTAAGGATTGCATTACCTGCTGAGCGGCTTCAGTTGCATACCCTTTCCCCCAGTTGTCCCTAAAGAATCGCCATCCTATTTCTAAATTATCGAGCTCAGGGTGATCTGAAAAAAACTGCATAGGACGAATTAAAATCCAACCTAGGTAAGTGTTGTCTGTCAGAAGGTTGACTTGCCATAGTCCCCAGCCTTTTTCTTTATTAAGGTAAGCTTCCATTCGTGGTATAAAAACGTGTTCAATTTTTTCCATTGATGATATTTTCCCGCCAGTAATGAATTTCATCACTTCGGAGTCTTGATCGAGCTGCCATAATAATTGCTTATCGTTTTTATCCATTAAACGAAAAGATAAACGCTCGCTATTGTTAATGTTCATTATCGTTGCCCTGAAACAAGAAACTCAGCATTTGCTGAGTTTCTAAAAAAATAAGGTTAACTATACGCTTAAGAAAAAGATTTTTGCAGTGGCGGTACCACTTGTTTCTTACGAGATAGCACACCATCGAGCCATACACGTCCGTCTATAGACGCTTTATCAAACGCATTAGCAGTTAAATCGCCATTATCACTTACTATTAACACTTCAGAGCCTTCTTTCATAATGTCGGTTAACAATAACAGTACACTATGGCGATTACCTTCTACTTTTAACGCTGCTATATCTGCTTCAAGTTCAGCTTTAATATCATCAAAAATAGCTAAATCGATAACTTCTAATTGCCCAATACCAACTAAGTGGCCGTTCATGTCAAAATCTTTAAAGTCACGCAAAACGAGGTCTCGTATTGGTGTGTCTTCAACCGCTGATTTTACTTTGAACATTTCCATACCAAGTGCTTGTGGGTCGTCAATACCTGCAATTTCAGCCAACGCTTCAACACACTTTATATCAGCAGTGGTACAGGTTGGTGATTTGAAAATAACGGTATCAGATAAGATTGCACACATCATAGCGCCAGCGATATCTTTTGGGATAGCGATACCGTGAAAATCGTACATCATTTTGATAATGGTGTTAGTACAGCCAACAGGACGTATCCAGCATTCTAATGGCGTAGAAGTAGTAATATCGCCAAGCTTATGATGATCAATAATGCCTAAAATAGTTGCGTCATCGATGTCATCAGGGCCTTGTGTGCGTTCTGAATGATCAACGATATATAAGCTTTCACCTGCATAACTTAGTTTAAGTTCTGGTTGTTCAAAGCCAAACTTATCTAAGATAAATAGTGTTTCAGGTGATAATTCGCCTAAACGGGCGGGTACAGTATGTTCACCAAGTTCGGTTTTTAAATAAGATAAAGCAATTGCTGAACAAATGGAATCTGAGTCAGGGATCTTGTGACCGACAACATAATTGGGCATAAATATTTCTCTGTCGTAGTGAGCGATTAAAACGTTATGGGTATTTTAGCAAAATAATGGAGACAAAAAAAAGCCGCTTAAGCTATAAGCGACTTTAATCTTGTTATATCAGCTTTTAATAAAAATTAGCTTCTACGAATACGCGCTAATCCAAATAAAGCTAAACCTACCATAGCAATAGTACCTGGCTCTGAAACAGTTGCTGAGATTTCTCTGATTAATTTACGCTCAATACCCGCTTGAAAATCCGCAAATGTAGCTGCGTGTAGATGAAAGGCATTAAAACCACCAATTACATTGTTTTGATAATATGTGCCAACACCTGCACTACCAATAGTAATACCATTAATAGTGTCAATTCCACCAGCTAATGCATTGTCTCGTGCCGTTGTAACACTGACACCATCATTATTTGTGCCATCACCCGATACATCCATTACTTGACGAGCGGCATCAAAATCGTTTGTGCCAAATAATGTTGCGCCAAATGCAATTGCAGAGCCAATACCAGTAGAGCCGCTAAAAGCTCTTGATAGTAATGCTAATTGGTCGGCAAAAGCAATGGCATCTGCTGCGGTATCAATCAGTGTCCAATCAACTTGCACGCTTTGCTGACTTGATCCTGACCACTCAAGGTATTGTACAGCGATCTTACCTTCGGTGCCTGCTTCAATCGCTGCATGCACGCTTGCAGAGCGAAACGCTTGTTCATAGCCTTGAAGCTGTAATGCATATTCACCGGAATCAACACTACCTGAAACATCGGCGAGAAGTTGTAGTTCTAAGTCTACAATTGTATTTGCTTGTGCGCTAAGTGCCGTAGCGGCAAATAGTGCAGAGGTTAATAATTTTTTAAACATGTCCTTATACCTTAATAAATATTAAATTCAACTTGAGATTGCACAAAATATGCCAAGTAAATTAATTACATTTATTCAAGAGGTTAACCAGTTTGTACGAATGTACAAATAACTTTTTGTAAAGAAAACTGACACATGATATTAACAAATTTATAGCATCAATCACTGAGGGTTCTGGAAGATATTTATTAGGTGAGCGAACAATAGTGTTGTGAAAAAGTTAATCACCGTACAAGAAAGAATACGATGATTAACGGTATGTATTTAACAATATTACTTGTAGTAATTTAAGCAGATGTTAACTTCTTCTTCTGAGCCCATAATGACTTCAACACGCTGATGAATATCGTCAGGTTCAATGTCCATAATGCGTTCTTGAGACGTAACAGCTAAACCGCCAGCTTGTTCAATAAGGAAGCTCATAGGGTTAGCTTCATACATTAATCTTAATTTAAAAGGCTTTTTAGGATCTTTACTATCTGCAGGGTAAGTAAAAATGCCACCGCGCGTTAATACACGATGAATATCGCCAACCATGGCAGCAATCCAGCGCATATTGAAGTTTTTTTCTCTAGGGCCGGTATCACCCGCTATTAAATCTTGAATATAACGCAGCATTGGCGGTTGCCAAAACCGTTGGTTTGACATGTTTACTGCAAATTCCTGAGTAGTTTTAGGTACTTGCACATTGCGTTCAACTAATAAAAAACCACCATGAGTACGATCTAATACATAAAAATGCGTACCTTTACCTGTTGTCATGACTAACATGGTTGAAGGACCGTACAATACATAACCAGCACATACCTGTTTAGTGCCTGCTTGTTGGAATTGTGCAGAATCTCCTGCAGGTACATCATCTCGAGCTTCGTGTATTGAAAAGATGGTACCGATTAGCGAATTAATATCAATATTTGAGCTACCGTCTAATGGGTCAAATGAGACAATAAATTTACCGTTTTCATCACCAACGACAGAATGCTCTTCTTCTTCAGAAGAAATTGCGCGAACAAAACCTGACTCAAGCAAAATATCTTTAATGAGTTCATTGGCAACTACGTCGAGTTTTTTTTGTACTTCACCTTGTATATTTTCATCTAGCGTTGAACCCATTAACCCACCAAGATGAGCTTGGCTTACACGAAATGATATTTCCTTTGTGGCGGCTAAAATGGTTTTTATTAGGGAAATGAGATCTAATGGCACATTATCTTCACGTAAAGCAGGGGCAAGTCGTTGCATTGTAATACCTAATTTTTTACAGTATGGGTGGTTAAATTGTATAAAATGTACTTTTTATTTATTTTTAAGCGCTTGATGAATGTGTGTCGAGTCATTTAAGTCGCTTTAAGCGTAGGCGTTTATTTCGCCTATTCTCATTTGATTATAACAATAAAACGGCGTCGCTTTGTAGGTGTATTATCTATTTAAGTATGACAATGCTGTTGATAGAAGAGAAAGAAATGAAGCCATTAAACATTGTATTTATTTTACTGTATTGTTTTGTTTTTACTGCGGTCGCCACTGATGAGTTAACATCTTTTGTCGAAGATAAGCAAAAGCACCAAGGTTTTTTTACCTTTTATTATGATGATGCATCAGGAAAGGTATTCTTAGAGGTAGCACAACAACAATCGTTTTTATTTCAAAGTGCAATGCCTCACGGTGTTGGCTCAAATGATATTGGTCTTGATCGAGGGCAGTTAGGCCAAACTCGTTTAGTTGCCTTTGAACGAGTAGGCGATAAAGCCTTATTAAGACAACGCAATACTTATTACCGCGCAGATAGTGATAATGAACTAGAAAAAAAAGCGGTTGAACAAGCGTTTGCAAGTGCGGTTATTTGGGGGTTTAACGTTGTTGCTGAAGGGAAACAACGTTACCTTATTGATTACACGCCGTTTCTTTTATCTGATATTCATAAATTATCTGCAACGTTAAAGGCACGTAAACAAGGTAACTTTTCTATTGATAATTCTCGAAGCGCCTTTTATGCACCAAGAAGTAAAGCGTTTGAAAAAAATACTGAATTAGAAGCCACGGTTACTTTTAAAGGTACTGGTGCTGGTCAATATTTAAAGTCGGTAACACCAGACAATAATACGCTAACGGTCAATTTTCATCATTCATTAATTGCTCTGCCCGATGATCAATATTCCATGCGAAAATTTCATCCGTTCAGTGGTTTCTGGGCGCATAAATTTGCAGATTATGCCTCTGCGATTGAAGAACCTTTAGTAAAACGCGTGATTAACCGTCATCGATTAGCGAAAAAACAACCAACAGCTACGCTAAGCGAAGCGGTAGAGCCTATTATTTATTATTTAGATCCTGGTGTACCAGAGCCGATAAAAAGTGCATTAATTGATGGCGCAATGTGGTGGGATCAAGCTTTTGAAGCGATTGGCTATAAAAATGCCTTTCAAGTGAAAATGTTACCACCAGATGCTGACCCAATGGATGTACGTTATAACGTTATTCAGTGGGTTCATCGCGCAACAAGAGGATGGTCTTATGGCTCTTCAGTGGTGGATCCTCGTACGGGAGAAATCATTAAAGGTCATGTTACGTTAGGCTCATTAAGAGTGCGTCAAGATTATTTAATTGCTTTAGGGCTAACCTCACCGTTTAGTGATGCAAATACCGATACAACGGCAATGAAAGAAATGGCGTTAGCGAGAATTCGCCAATTATCTGCACATGAAGTCGGGCATACCCTAGGCATTGCTCATAATTTCTCTGCTAGCAGTAATAATAGAACATCTGTGATGGACTACCCGCACCCTTACATTCGTTTAAACCAAGGTAAAATAGACCTTTCTAATGCCTATGATGTTAATTTGGGTACGTGGGACAAACATGCTGTTGCCTATGGTTATCAAGATGTTGAGCCTAAAAAAGAACAGCAATATTTGGCAAACGTGATAAAAACAGCACAAGAGAAAGGGCTGCAATTTATGTCTGACGCTGACGCCCGTCCTCAATCCGGTGGGCATTCAACTGCTCATTTATGGGATAATGGTCAAGACCCCGTTGCAGAATTACAACGCGTGTTAGACATAAGAGCAGTAGCGTTAAAAAATCTTGGGATAAATACTATCCCAGTAGGAACAGCATTATCCGAACTAGAGCAAGCATTAGTACCAATCTATAATTTTCATCGCTATCAAGTAGAAGCAGCGGCAAAAATAGTCGCCGGTATTAACTACACTTATCAAGTACGTGAGCAACCTTTCGTTAATACTTTAAGCATCGTTGAAGGACAAAAGCAACAAGCGGCGATAAGCCAATTATTAGCGACGTTATCTCCTAATATATTAACGCTGCCTAAACATATTGTGGAGCTTATACCGCCAAAAGCATATGGCTATAATCGAGATAGAGAAAGTTTTGCCAGCCAAACAGGGCTCGTGTTTGATGCTATTTCAGCAGCACAAGCAAGTGCAAAACATACGATTGATCTATTACTCAATAAAGCACGTTTGAGTCGTTTGGCACAGCAATCTGCCTTAGATGATAGTGTGCCTTCAGTCGCCGAGTTGTTCTCACAATTAATTAATAAAACGATAAAACAGCCCGTGGGCAAAGGTCATGAAATGTTAGTGCAACAGCGTATCAATCGTTTAGTTATCGATAAACTAGCACAATTGTGGCAGCAAGAGTCTTTAGTGACAGAAGTTAAAGCAGAGGTGTTTGTTACGTTGAAATCACTTGAAGAATGGTTTTTAACGCAAACCGAAGATCATCCTTTAGCTGCACAATATCGTTTGTTATCAACGCAAGTTCCACTGTATTTATCAAACACATTAAAAGTAAAAGAAAATCGTAAGATTACATTACCGCCTGGCTCACCTATAGGAGCTTAACTGCTTAGATGAGCGAAAAAGAAAAAGCGGCTTAAACGGAAGGAAGTTATTTAAGCCGCTGTGCGTATTGCACGAAATTTTAAGGGCCGTGCTATTTTCACGTTAGTTATTTAGTCAGCCTTGGTATTAGGTTAGTGCAGGTGATTCTTTCACCGTAATGCGGGGTTTTACAATCAATACTAAATTGCCTAGCATGATGACAATAAAACCGATGATGGTGTACGTATCCCAAGTAAACCCTTCAAAAAATGTTGAAATAACAACCGCTACCGCAGGAAATAAAATATTTGCATAAGAAGCTTTATGAGCGCCAATTTTTGTTAATAAGCTGAGATAACAACCGAAGGCGATCACTGAGCCAAATAATGACAAATATACCAGCGAAGCAACGTAATTAACTGACCAATCAAAGGTAAATGACTTTCCCTGTATCAGTAGTACCAAAGTCATAAAGAGTGCTCCGTAACCCATTGCCCATGCATTCGCAGGCATAATGGCAAAACCATCCGATTGATTTTTAATCGATAACATATTGCCAAATGATGCCGATAGTGTGCCAACTAAACACAGTAAAAACCCCCACACAGTGGCATTTGATAGAGAAATTTCACTGGCTTGCGGCCAAAATAAAATCACAATACCTGTGAGTCCTAATAGCCCTCCTAGGTAAACTGACGTATCAATTCGCGTACCAAAAAATAGCTTCGCGTTGATGATATTCATGATCATCAGGGTGGAAAATCCAATGCAACTTAATGCTGAGTTAATCTGTGTTTGTGCATGATACAAAAAATAATAATTCACGCTAAACAAGCAAACCCCAAACAAAGCAAGTTGGTAATGCTGGCGTAAAGAAAATCGTAATCGTTGTTTTTTTAATAAGCAGTAAATAAAGATCATCACCGAGGCGAGCGCATAGCGATAAACAACTGAAGCTTCAGGTGCTACAACCCCTAGTTGAAGATGAATAGCAAACCATGTTGAGCCCCAAATTAAAACGGTAATACCATACAGAAAATAGTTGTTCATGCGTTGTCATTATAAAGCTAATTTTTGTAGACAGTTTACCGACTCTTTGTTTTAATAACATATACAAAAAATTAAAAATGGAACCTATACAGTTTGAGGCTAGTTAATCGTTCAGCTCCCGAGTTTCTATATCAGCAAGTGATCGACTTTATTGAAAACCAAAGTGATAGCGGCGTAATTCGACCGGGAGATAAACTTCCAAGTTTACGTAAACTTAGCCAACAGTTTGGTATAAGTGTGCCCACGGTAAAACAAGCGTATGTAGAACTTGAGCGTCAAGGTACTGTTTCTGCAAGGCCGCAGTCTGGTTATTATTTGAATGCAAAAAATGCTCGAACATTATTACCGATGAGAGCTAAGTGGGCACAATGCCAACCCGTTGAAGTATCATGTCGCAGCCTTATTGAACAAGTTTACGATGCCATGCATGTGCCTGATACTGTAGCGTTAGGGATTTCTAATCCCGTTAATGCTCATCCACCAGATAAAACATTAGCACGACTTATGCGCTCGGTGTTAAGCAGAACCGCTGAAAAGGCTGTCAGTTATGGGCCTGTGAATGGGGATGAAAAATTACGACTATCGTTGGCGCTTCGCTATCAAGAACATGGTATGAGTGTAAATCACCATGACATGATAATAACAAATGGTGCGCAAGAGGCGCTTTCTATTGCGTTACAGTGTGTCGCTAAAAAAGGCGATATTATTGCTGTTGAGTCACCTTGTTATTTTGGTTTAATAGAGCTTATTGAAAGTTTAGAAATGAAAGCGCTTGAAGTATACACCTGCACCGAAGATGGTGTGTGTATTGATGAGCTAGAAAAAGTATTGGAAAAGCATCCGGTAAAAGCGTGTTTATTTTCGACAGCGATTAACAATCCACTGGGTTCTTTCATGCCGGAGAAAAAGCGTCAACAATTAGTAAAACTGCTTGAATCAAAAGATATCCCTTTAATCGAGGATGATGTATACAGTGATTTATATTTTACAGAGAAGCGACCTATACCAGCTCAACTGTTTTCGGAGAAAGGCTTAGTAATGACGTGTTCCTCTTTTTCTAAAACGGCAGCACCAGGATATCGCGTTGGTTGGCTTATCCCCGGAAAGTTTGAAGAGGCAGCAAAACGCATAAAACGTGCACAATCATGTTCAACCTCAATGTTACAACAATGGACATTAACAGATTACTTACTGAGTGGCGATTATGATCGTCATTTGCATGTATTAAGAAAAATACTGAGATATAATCGTGAACGGATGATTGCTTTAATCGCAAAGCACTTTCCTGAAGCTACCTGCGTGTCTAATCCACAAGGAGGAAGTGTGCTTTGGATAAGATGTCGCTCAGTTGTTGATACAAGCGATATTTTTCAACAAGCAATAGAGCAAGGGATAAGCTTTGCGCCAGGACAAATATTTTCACCTTCAGGTAAATATACGCATTATATGCGCATTAGCTTTGGTGTAAAATGGCATGAAGGCATCGAACAAGCCATCGCTAGACTTGGTAAGTTGGTAAATACTTACACACGAATTGGCTGATAGATATCACCTGTTTTATAAACCTATTACTATTTATCGTCGCGTAAACAATGCACCGCGTACGTTATTACATTAAATACTCACTATAAGGCTTATCAATGGATGTTATTTTAACCAATAAATGGCTGTTATCTGCGGCATTGATATTAATTGTTATCCCCATAAAAGTTGCGATAAGTCGTGTCATCAGGCGGCGTTATAAACGCAAAGGTGTTGATAAGCGATATGTCGTTAATCATTTGAAAAATATTATTAATTTATTCGTATTGATTGCGCTTATGATGCTATGGAGCGAAGAATTGCAACGTTTTGCATTTTCCATTGCTGCATTTGTTGTTGCGATTGTGATTGCAACGAAAGAAATTATTCAGTGTATTATTGGTTTTATTTATTTATCGAGTAGCCCTGCATTTCGCATTGGTGACTGGATCCAAATAAATGAATATACCGGTGAGGTTACTGAGACCGATTGGGCAAAAGTTACCCTACTTGAAGTCAGTCTAACTAATTATTCTTACACAGGGCGCAGTGTTTTTCTGCCTAATACGCAATTGATGATGCAGCCGATTAAAAATCTTAATTATATGAAACGCTATGTGAACCATTCATTTACATTAGTGTGTGATGACGCATCAAATTTACCCTCGAACATACAAGAGTGTTTGTTAACAAATGCTATTGGCTACTGTGCAGGTTTTAATGATGTTGCAGAACGCTACAGCACATTGATTGAAAATCGACTAGAAATCACTATTCCTGGGCCAGAGCCAAGTGTTAAAATGTCCACAACTGATCTGGGCAAGGTCTGTATTTCATTCACCTTGTTTTGTCCTACGCAAGAAGCAGCAAAAATAGAGCAGAAGCTCACAAAAGACTTTTTTGCATTAAGTTTATCAGCAGCTAAAGCGTAAACATATTCAAATTAATACTGAATAAGCCAAGCGATGGTTGAACCGATAAAATAATTCCTCAAGCGTTTCAATACTTACTAAAGCCATTGTCAATGATAGTGGCTTTACTTCTTTTTCCTATTAGTAACATAAAACGTTGGCATTTTAACTGTAGCGTTAATCTGTAAGAAAGCACAAAACCTACATTAAGCGATTTGTGCTATACCTAAGGTATCTCTTATTAAATTTAGCGAAAAATTGCCTCTGCTAAATTGTTTTTTACAGATTTATTAGGATCTTACAAATGGAAATAAATACCCTCTCGTCATTTTTTCGCGGGGACTATATGCCACACGGACACTGCTATTTGTGGCAACCTCACATTCTTTGGACAAATGTTATATCAGACTTTCTTATCGCTTTTGCCTACTTCTCTTTACCTGTTGCAATTATGATTTTTTCAGCGAAACGAAAAGACATTGGCTTTCAAGGTGTGTTTTGGTTATTCAGCCTGTTTATTTTATGTTGTGGAATCACCCATATTTTTGGTATTTGGACTATTTGGCATGGTGTGTATGGTTATCATGGCCTTAGTAAAGCGATCACCGCGGTTGTTTCTGTTGCTACAGCGATTTATGTCTATAAGTTGATGCCCGCAGCCATTACTTTGCCGACGGTAGCGCAATTTGATGAAGTAAAAGAGCAGCTTAATGTTAACCGGGCAACGGTTGATGCATTAGAGTCTGAATTAGCCAATCAAAAATTAGTAAAATTTATTCTTAATAGCATCCCGGTAAGTACCTTAATGCTAGATAAAGACAATAATATCGTATTTTATAACCAAACCTTTACCGATGAATTTTCTCATTATATTACGCCTGAATTAACTGATTTTTCTCTTTTTGATATTGTAAAACTTGATCAGAATACAACAGAGAGTGTTCAGCAATACTTAGCCGATGAAACGCGTAAAGATAAAGAAAAGCTTATTGTTAATGGCAGAATATCGGCGATTAAAAATTTTCATGTACCTGTTGAATTGTCGCTTGATCGCGCAGAACATGAAGGACAACTAGTAACACTTATTGCGGTTAAAAACATCACTGAATTTACCCAAGTAAAAAATGAGTTACTTGAATCTCATCAACGCCTATCAAGAGCAATATCAGCCACTGAAGATGGCATTTGGGAGTGGAATATAAAAAACAATCATGTCGAATATTCACCCAAATTTATGGAATTAATTGGTAAACCTGAGATACAAGAACCTAGTTTTGACGATTGGTTCTCGCATATCCATCCTGATTTTCAAGATAAGGTCAAGAATGCTCTCGATACTCATTTTAGCGATAAGGAACAATATGTTGTTGAGTATGTTGGCCGTGATAAATATCAACGTTATAGTTGGTTTGTTAGTATTGGCAACAGTCTTTCTGATCAAAATGGCCAACCTTTATTAATGTCTGGCTCTTTGAGAAATATCGACCCAACAAAAAAACTTGAAAAACTTTATCAAGAAAAAAAAGATTTTTTAAATGCCATTTATAACGGCACGAGTCATGCCGTTTGGGTAGTGTCGGTTACCCCTGAACATGATTTTATGTTTGAAGAATATAACAATACAGCATGCCAATGGACTGGTTTAATGCAAACAGAAGTCACGGGTTACACCCTTACACAGTTATCAGGTAATGTGTTAACAGAACAAGTCGCCAATAAAATAAGACAACGCTATGAACACTGTATTTCGAGTAAACAACCTTTTGATTACCTTGAACACATCAGAAAAAACGGTGTAAGTGCTTGGTATAATGCAACACTATATCCCGTATTTGATCAGCATAAAAATGTCACGGCAATTGTCGGCACAGCCATTGATGTTACCCCGCAAAAACGAAGTGAAATCGCGTTAGAAGAAAATCAAGCCTTTCTCGAAACGATTATTAATTCAACGGTTTGTGGGCTGTATCTGTTTGATATCCGCCAAAACGTGAATGTTAGAATAAATCAACGTTACACCGATATTCTAGGCTATAACATTGATGACATTAATGCTACAGCCGATTTTATGCAATTATTTCATCCTGATGATGTTCTTCATGTAGAAACACATATCAATAATGTCATGAATGATGAAGAGCAAGCATTGGCACCATTAACCTATCGCTTTAAACATAAAGAAGGCCATTGGGTGTGGTGTTATTCGGTCGACTGCATTGTAAAACGTAATAAATCTGGCCAACCTGAGCTAATGTTAGGTACTTTTGTCGATATTACAGAACAAACCACGCTATTACAGAAATTAAAAGAGTCAAACGAATATCTTGAACGGTTTGCTTTTGTTGCCTCGCATGACTTACAGGAGCCTTTACGGAAAATCACGGCATTTTCTAGTTTATTAAGCAAGCGGCTAGCACCTATTATTGCTAATGATCAAGACGCTGAGTATGAATTCTCCCGCCTTATTAATGCTGCCGAGCGAATGAAAACAATGATTAAAGATATTTTAAAATTATCGAGAATTAATACCTCAGCCATAACTATTAAGCAGTGTCAGTTACAAGAAGTGGTTAATGTTGCCTGTGATAGGTTGCAATTTTTAATTGAGCAAAGTGGCGCTGAAGTTCATGTTTCGCCCGACAACGCTACAATGATGGCAGACCAAACATTACTTGTTCAAGTACTACAGAATCTTATTGGTAATGCGATAAAATTTGCGAAAACTGACCAAGATCCTATCATTGATATACGCTTACGTGAAAGTGACCATGAAACGATTATAACCTTGAGTGATAACGGCATAGGTATTGATGAACCGTACTTAGAGTCTATTTTTGAACCGTTTAAAAAACTTCATGCTAATAGCGAATATGAAGGTAGTGGAATTGGACTTGCAATTTGCCAGCAAATTATCAATGTGCATGAAGGACAAATATATTGCCAAAGTGAGCAAGGCCAAGGCACAACATTTACCTTGTACCTACCTAAACAAGGAGCTTTTTATGCGTAAATTAGTGCTCATTGAAGACGATGATGATGATATTTATTTTTTCAAACTTGCGTGTCAGCAAATGACATTAACTATTGAGCTTACTGTTTTACGTAATGGTTTAGAGTTTATTGACTATGTGCAAAATAACACCGTGCTAAACACCGTGTTTTTGTTAGATTTAAATATGCCTAAACTAAGCGGTTTTGAAGCGCTGAAAAAAATTAGTCACCACCCAGATTTTAACCAGATGGTTGTCATTATTTATACGACGTCTTCACATGATAAAGACATAAAATTCGCCTATGAATTAGGCGTTAAATCTTATTTGCTTAAACCAAATTCAATGTCTGGTATTCAAAAGTTATTAAACAACGTGACAGAGTATTGGTTCGAGGTTAACGCTTTTTCAGAAAAGGCTAGCTAATGAATCGAATTGTTGTAGCCATACTTGAAGACTGTTCTGAAGATCAGTACCTAATAAAGCAAAAGCTTAGTGAAGTTGAAACGCAAACGTTCAATGTGCAATGTTTTAGCTCAATAGAGTCGCTGGCTAATTCTATTAATTTGTTAGAGCCAGATGTATTGATCACTGACCTCAATTTACCTGAAAGCCAAGGACTTGATACGTTAATTAAGATAAAGGCATTCGCTAAGAAAACTCCCATTATCGTCTTAACAGGTAGTGATGAAGATATAGCGATTAAAGCGATTCAATTAGGGGCGCAAGATTTTCTAAAAAAAGAGGAGCTTTCTAGCACATTAATCACTCGTACAATTTTATTTGCTCGCGAGCGTTTTTTATTTCAGTCAGCATTAGAAGAACAAGCAATACGAGATAAATTAACACAACTATACAACCGTGAAGCTTTTGAGGCACAAGTCGAAAAAAAATATGAAGAATATATTCGTTACCAAAGTAAATTCGCACTTGTTTTAATTGATTTAGATAATTTTAAACCAATTAATGATGAATTTGGCCATTTAGTAGGTGATCGCATTTTACAGTTATTAGCGGATAGACTACGTATGTTTAATCGAGTATCAGATACCGTAGCGCGTATTGGCGGTGATGAATTTGTTATTCTTGCCCCCCACATTAATAATCACCAAGATTTAGCATTGTTTATTGAAGCTAAAAAACAAAAGCTGTGTGGTGTTTATGCGCTAGCTTCGTCAACTGAGAAATTACTAGAGCTTAATATTACCATGAGTTTTGGTGGTGCTGTTATGGGGATCGACGGCGAGGATACACAAACCATATTCGAAAAAGCAGATGCTGCAATGTACGCAGCAAAACGTGAAAATAAATAAAAACATTAAATTTTATAGTCAAATAGCTAAGGGCTGTTGGTCTTTCGCGTTTAGTTCGAACAACATTTAATTTCGAAAGAGCAACAGATCTTAGTGTTTAATAGAAATATTTTATCAAACACTTGAAATATAATTATTAAACTTATTAAAGCGTGCCGTTAGGTACGCATGTAAGGAAAGAGTTGTAACGCATCTTGAATGAGCGCTTCTTTGTGACTTTTCGCCAAATAAATTGCGTAAATATCGCGACTAAACTCAGGTGATTGAGGTACAAGAAATAACTTGTTTTTACGTAAATGTTCAAAACACATTTGCTTTGGCAAATAAGCGCATCCTCCTGCTTCTAAAATGAAGTTCAAAGCGATCCTCGGTTGGCTCATGTTATGCCTAATTACGGCCATATCACCTAATTCACGTAAAAATTGCGCGTTGACGGATTCGCCATAATCTACCATCACCATATTATTTAACGTGTTCAACTGCGCGGTACTATCTGTTGAAACCAATTGTAATGGTACGCTGCTGACTTTGTCTGTGACTAAATCTTCAACGTAAGGCGGCTCAAATAAAAACGCAATATCAACGAGTCGACTAATAACCTGTTTTCTAAGTTCCATTGGCGAGAACGTATGCGTGATCAGGTGTACATCATCTAAGTTTCGATGAATTTTCTGCAACCAGTCTTGTAACACAATATCCCAGATAGACATCATAGAGCCAACGAACAATTGGGCTGAATTTGCTTGTGCAACGCCAACCTCTTGTTTTAGCTTTTGCCACATAATAATCATGTCGTTAGCATGCTTTATTAAACGATGGCCTTCTGCCGTTAGTGTTAAGCGCTTATGAGTTCGATCAAAAAGCATTACACCTAGTTCTTGTTCAAGCTGTTTTATGCGGGTACTCACCGCTGCTTGAGTGATGAATAAATTTTCAGCAGCCACGCGAAAATGCAAGGTTTGACTAACTTCTAAAAAAGTACTTAAAAGTGCGAGTTTCATACTATGCTTTAATAAGAAAAATTTATTAAACAGTTTATTTTATTTCGTTTTAATAATCATGTTTTTTCAATTATCTTGCCACCAAATAGATTGAGAGTGAAAAAAATGAAAATAGCTATCTTATCGAGAAATCAAAATTTATATTCAACCCGCCGTTTAAAAGAGGCATGTATAGCACGAGGACATGAAGTCGATATCGTCGATACCCTACATTGTTATATGGATATCACCAGTAGTCGGCCGACGGTGCGATATCATGGTGAAGAATTACCAAAATATGATGCGATAATTCCACGTATAGGTGCATCAGTAACTTTTTATGGTACTGCTGTTGCAAGACAATTCGAAATGATGGGCACCTTTAATGTGAATGAGTCTGTGGCCATTAGTCGATCTCGTGACAAGCTACGTTCCTTACAATTATTATCGCGTAAAGGCATTGGCTTACCACGAACAGGCTTTGCCAGTAAGGCCGATAACATCAAAGATTTAATTAAAAATGTAGGTGGCGCACCACTCGTGATCAAATTACTTGAAGGTACGCAAGGGATAGGCGTAGTGCTGGCAGATACTGCAAAAGCGGCTGAAAGTATTATTGAAGCGTTTATGGGGTTAAAGGCTAATATTTTAGTTCAAGAGTTTGTTAAAGAAGCTGGCGGTGCTGATATTCGATGTTTAGTCGTGGGGGGACGTGTAGTAGCGGCCATGAAACGTCAAGGTCTAGAGGGTGAATTTCGATCTAACTTACACCGCGGAGGTTCGGCAGAGGTGATCAAACTGAGTAAAGAAGAACGCCTAACTGCCTTAAATGCAGCCAAAGTGATGGGATTAAACTTTTGTGGCGTAGACCTGTTACGTTCTCATAATGGCCCAATGGTAATGGAAGTGAATTCATCTCCAGGGCTAGAAGGTATAGAAACGGCAACGGGCTTAGATGTTGCATCTAAAGTAATTGAATTTATTGAAAAAAGTGCAAAAACCACCAGCAATAGAATGCGTGGAAAAGGGTAAGTCCCTTTTTTATAACACCTTTGTAGGAGAGATGTGTTGAATGAACTAAAAATAGGCGAACATATTATTTTGCCCGGAGAAATAAAAAATATTGCCTTACCAGTAGCAAAATTATATACCGATATGGATGTTCATCTACCTGTCTATATTGTGCGGGGAAAGAAACCAGGGCCAACGATTTTTGTCAGTGCTGCAGTACATGGTGACGAATTGAATGGCGTAGAGATTATTCGCCGGTTGATTAATTTAAAAGGATTTAAAATTAGTGCAGGTACTTTTATCGCCGTTCCGATGGTAAATGTATATGGCATGGTAAATCAAAGTCGCTATATGCCTGATAGACGAGATTTAAACCGTTGCTTTCCTGGTTCAGCGAAAGGTTCATTAGCAGGTCGAGTGGCGAACATATTTTTAAAAGAAATTGTTAGTCATTGCGATTATGGTATTGATTTGCATACTGGGGCTATTCATCGTTCTAATTTACCCCAGATCAGGGCGGATCTTGCTGATGAAGAAACGCTTGAGTTGGCTAAAATATTTGGTGTTCCGGTGATTTTGCATTCAAATATTATTGATGGTTCATTACGAGAAGCAGCGGTTGCTAATGACACTAAAGTCTTACTATATGAAGCGGGCGAAGCCTTGCGTTTTGATGAATTTTCAATTCGTGCGGGTATCAAAGGTATTGTGAATATATTGCGACACTTAAAAATGATGCCGAAACGTCGAACGGCAAAACGTAAAGAAAATCACTTTATTGCCAATCATAGTGGTTGGGTGAGAGGAAATGCTAGCGGCATTGTAACTCACCATTATTCGCTGGGTGATCAAGTGAAAAAAGGCGATGTGCTTGCCGATATCGGTTCGCCATTTGGCAAAGTGTTAGGGCAGGTAATAGCAAATAAAGATGGTGTTATTATAGGAAAACAGAATATCCCATTAGTACAAGAAGGTGAAGCAATGTACCACATTGCGTTCTTTTCTGAGGATGATCAGCATGTTGTTGATCATATTGATACCATTGAAGAAGAGCTCATTGGTAATATTGATAATAGTGAAGCATTAATATGAATGAAAGAATCATAATAGGTCGATTAGAAACGGTAAACCTGCCAGATCTTGAGATAAACCAGCTCACGGTACGGGTTGATACTGGCGCACAAACATCTTCATTACATGTTGATAATATTCAACGAATAAAAATCGGTAATAAACCAGGAGTGGCGTTTGATATTCATCCTGAAATACATAACGTTCAAAAGGTGGTTCGGCGTAAAGCCTTAGTGCATGATGTGCGTAAAATAAAATCATCCAATGGTATTAGTGAACAACGTTATGTGATTAAAACGGGTGCAAAACTCGGTGACTTTGAATGGGACATTGAAATAACACTTACAGATAGATCAGACATGACCTATCTGATGCTATTAGGCCGTGAAGCCTTAGGCTCGCATTTTTATGTTGATGCCGCTAATGTATTTGTTGCTTCCGATATAGGGGAAGAATGCTAATGTTAAGTGATGTACGTCGTTTATTAGACTATCCATTGTTCACCTTTAATGAAGAAACTGTCACGGTGATTGAGGTATTAGCTGTACCTCTTTGGATTATCGTAAGCTTGATTGCGGCAAAATTGGTGATTAGCAAGGTCGCCAATGTACTTAAAGCGAGGAATAAAGATCCAAACTTTATTCAGCTCATTGAGCGAGTGCTTTATGTGGTAGTACTCGTGGCTATTTTCTTTGCGACTTTAGCTGTTTTGAAAGTACCTATCACAGCTTTTGCTTTTTTATCGGGTGCTATTGCCATTGGCTTTGGTTTTGGTGCGCAAAATATCATAAATAACTTTATTAGTGGTTGGATCTTGATCGGAGAAAAACCGATTAGAATCGGAGACTTTCTTGAGCTTGAAGGTGTAAAAGGCGTGGTCGAAGAAATAAATACTCGCTCTACCCGAGTTCGGCGGGTAGATGGTGTACATATGTTGATCCCCAACAGTAAGCTGCTTGAAAACACGGTTATTAACTGGACATTGCGTGATAAATTGATACGTGGAACTGTCAGTGTCGGCGTACAATACGGCAGCAACTGTGATCAAGTTGCCCGTATTATGTTAGATGTCACGAATGAACAAGAGGAAGTATTGCAATCACCTAAGGCACAAGTATTTTTCCAAGAGTTTGGTGACAATGCGTTAGTGTTTGAAGTGTACTTTTGGATTAACTCTCAAGTTGAAGGGGGATTAAGACATGTTGCTAGTAATATTAGGTTTGCCTTAAATCGAGAATTTAATCAAGATGGTATTGTCGTGGCATTTCCACAACGTGATATTCATCTTGACGGCGCTATTGAAATTAGCCGAAAAAAATAAGACTTGTTAGTTCACAGGTAACGGCGAAGCAAAATCATATTGCATAACCTTGTCAGTCGTTAACATCAACGTTAAGCTACAAAAAGCAATGCATTTTTGCGAAGAAAGCTATCAGATAATAAGTGCGTACAAATTTAATTGAACTTAATTATAAGGGTGTAGAATGGACAATAAACTCATACTGATAATTTTAGCTGTATTACTGCCACCTATTGGCGTGTTTTTGAAAAAAGGCGTAGGACAAGATTTATTAATTAATATTATTCTGTGTTTTATTTTCTGGGTGCCTGCTGTTATTCATGCTGTTTGGTTGGTTACAAAACAAGAGCATTATTAACGTAACGCGAACCTAAATTAGCAATCAGTGATCAACAGGCCCTAGTTATTGATCACTGATTGCAAATGAATCGTTTATTCAAAGCTTTCTGACTAAAACTTTTTATCTCATCGTTAAACGATGTAAATCATTCATCTTTATTTAAATCCTCAATTAAATCCTTCCTTGAGTTGATTAAAGTGAGTACTCGCTTTCTCTTCATTTTTGAGTCGCTGGTATTTATTTACGGTTTACGGTGCTGACTTAACATTCAGAAAAACCGAACGTTAAAATCAAGTTATTCTAATTTCCTAATCAACTGGTGTTGTTTATCATTTCCTCATCGAAGCACTTTTGCTTCATCAACTTAAGAAAAGAGGAAATACTCATGGCGAAGATTGGTCAATCAATCCCAACATTTACGGCGACAGCGTTCCAAAATGGTGAATTTACTGAAATATCATCTGAGGGGGTTAAAGGTAAATGGTCGATATTTTTATTTTACCCAGCAGATTTTACGTTCGTTTGCCCTACAGAGTTAGAAGATATGGCAAATCAATATGAAGAATTACAGCAATTGGGCGTGGAAGTCTATGCCGTGTCAACCGATACACATTTCTCACATAAAGCGTGGCATGACTCAAGTGATGCTATTGGCAAAATTAACTTTCCAATGCTTGGCGATCAAACGGGCAAAATAACGCGCGGTTTTGATGTGATGATCGAAGAAGATCATATGGCACATCGAGGTACTTTTTTGGCCGATCCAGATGGCATTATTCAAGTAGCTGAAATTCATGCAGGAGGCATTGGTCGCTCTGCAAAAGATATGGTACGCAAAGTTAAGGCTGCTCAATACGTACGAGAAAATGACGGTGAAGTTTGTCCGGCAGCTTGGGAACAAGGTGAAGCAACCTTAACGCCTAGCTTAGATTTAGTCGGCAAGATTTAAGACTTTTTTACTTAGGTGGGCGGTCGTGCTCACCTTTCACCATCCCTATTGAATGATATAAAGGTAAAACAATGTTAACTAACGATATTTTAAATGCATTAAAAACTTACACCGCGACAATGGCAAATGATGTGACACTTGTTTTACAAACGGGTGAGCATGAAAAACGTAGTGCACTCAAAGACTTCTTAACTCAACTAGTATCAGTCAGTGATAAATTGCAGTTAGTAGAGCGTGATAACGCTTTACGTAGTCCTATTTCTTTCGAGCTTGAAGTTGATGGTGTTCGTAATGGTATAGAGTTCTCTGGAACACCCTCAGGTCATGAGTTTAATTCACTGGTGCTGGCGATATTACAATCATCAGGCACAGCATTAAAACTAGATAAGCATGTGCAAACATTGGTTAAAAGTGTTGACCAGCCCTTACATTT
Organism: Thalassotalea sp. PP2-459; assembly: GCF_001913705.1. GTDB lineage: Bacteria > Pseudomonadota > Gammaproteobacteria > Enterobacterales > Alteromonadaceae > Thalassotalea_C > Thalassotalea_C hakodatensis. Next base: position 51,795 of record NZ_MKQD01000019.1, read on the forward strand.
TGAGGTGTTTATTAGTTTAAGCTGTCATAACTGCCCGGATGTAGTGCAAGCGTTAAATCAGTTCGCCTTACTTAATGAGAATATTAGTAGCGAGATGATTGATGGCGGTGAATTTCAACCGTTAATTGAAGAACGTGGCATACAAGGTGTACCAAGCGTTTATTTAAATGGTGAGTTATTTGCCAATGGTAAAGTGGATACGGCTCAGTTATTAGACAAGTTGTTGCAAAAATTTCCAACTATTTCACAAGTCACAGAAACTGAAGCACTTCCCTTACAAGATATTACCGTAATAGGCGGTGGTCCTGCTGGTGTGGCTTCTGCAATTTACGCAGCCCGAAAAGGCCTTAAAGTCACTATGGTTGCTGATCGCATTGGCGGGCAAGTAAAAGACACGGTAGGTATCGAAAATTTAATTTCCGTACCTCAAACGACAGGTACTGAATTAACCAAAAACCTTTATAGCCATCTAACCGAATACGATATTACGCTAAAAGAGCATGTTCGCGTTGATAAGATTGAAAAAGGAAAGACGAAATCTCTTACCTTATCTACTGGTGAGGTTATTAATACAAAAGCATTAATTATTGCGACTGGCGCAAAATGGCGGGAACTTGGTGTACCAGGTGAAAAAGAAAATGTCGGTAACGGTGTTGCTTATTGTCCGCATTGCGATGGGCCTTTCTTTAAGGGCAAAGACGTTGCTGTTGTTGGTGGTGGTAATTCAGGTATTGAAGCTGCGTTAGATTTAGCTGGTATGGTAAATCATGTGACTGTTTTTGAGTTTTTATCTGATTTTAAAGCTGATAAGTTATTGGTTGATAAAGCAAAAGCAAGTGATAATATCACCTTGATCAATAATGCAGCAGCGAAAGAAGTTATTGCTGATAATGGTAAGGTTGTTGCCATTGATTATCTTGATAGAACAACAGATCAAGTGCATAGAAAACACCTAGCGGGCATTTTTGTTCAAATAGGCTTGTTACCTAATAGCGAGTTCCTTAAAGGTATTGTGGAATTAACACCACACGGTGAAGTGATCATTGATGAAAAAGGTCAAACGTCGGAACCTGGTATATTTGCTTGTGGTGATGTAACAACTGTTCCTTATAAACAGATAGTGGTAGCAATGGGTGAAGGAGCAAAAGCAGCACTTTCAGCGTTTGATCACTTAATACGTCAGTAAATTTTTACTGCAATAGCTTGTTAAGCCTACTTAGATAGTAGGCTTTTTTTATTTTAGGTGATGAATCACGTTGATATCACGGAACAAGGTAAGTAGCATAAGAACAGCTCTCATTTTGATTAATCTATCGTACAAATTTTAATTAAGTTTTTTTACATTCACCTATTAACATTGAGATTTATGATTAAAAAATACAAAGTTATTATTGGTATCAGTACTGTATTTGCAATTCTTTTTGCCTATCTAACTTTAGGCACGGCGGGGCTCGTTACCTATTTTGTCAATAAAGGTTTACCAAACAGTGCGCTAATTGCTGACATCAAAAAGGTACGTTTAAACCCTTTTACTTTATCGATCAATGTAGAGTCAGTGACATTAGCTCATCAATCTAAACAATTTTTAGTTATTGATGAACTTGCTGTTGATTTGCAATGGCGGCAATTAATTAAAGGTAACCTTGTGGTTGAACAAGGCACTGTAAACGGCGGTACATTAAGCGCTCAATGGTCAGAAAACGGTCTTACCTTTGCCGGTTGGGATCCTACCAAATCTGCAGATAGTGATACAGAAGCAAAAAGTGCTTCCGAATCAAATGTGATGTTAAACAATATGCGCATATTAGCTTTCAATATTGATTTGGCAGCGAATACTGTACATCAATGGCAAATTGCAGAGCTAACCCTGTCTAACACGCTATTGAATGCTAAAGGCGTTATCGGTGATGTATCGCTTCAAAGTATGTTGAACAACGAAGAATTTGCGTTGATCTCATCATTTAAAAAAACGACAGAAGCCGTTACGTTAGATATTGAAACAATGAAAGCAGGTGTCAACATTGATGCCTTAAACCAATGGTTACCTGAAACCTATAAAACCGCTAAAGGTAAGTTTAATACTGAACTGTCGGCAAAAATCACTCAAGAAGATGAACAATGGCACATTAACCTAGGTAAATCGTCGATAAAAGGTAGTGAGCTTAGTTTGCCTATTGAGGTTAATAAGCAGCCAACTATCCTAAAGGCAAACAAATTCCAGCTAACCCTTGATGACAGCTCAATAAAATGGGAAAGCCCGACACAGTCTCTTGAAGGTACGTTGTATTCTCAAGCTTCTATTGAACAACTTTTATGGCGCCAACCTGAATCCGATGATTTAATTTTTTCACTTGAAGCGCTTAATTTACAAGGCTCTGAAATTAAATTAGCCGACCCAGAAAATATTCAACTGACGTTTCAAAATTTATTGTTATCTGACGGTAAGGTTTCACAGAAGTCTAAGGTGCCAGAAACGTTATCAAAAAATATAGTTGAGTTAAAACCTTTGCTAACTTTCCATCAAATTGATTTTAGCAACGCGGCGATTGATCAATCACGAGTTACCTTTGAAGAGATTGTGGCAAAAGTTGATAAAGTGACACTATATAAAACAAAAACTAATGCTATTGAAAATTTAGTATTAACTAATCAAAAGAATGAAGACAACGAAAAATCAATAACAGCTGAGAAAGAAACTATTGTCCAAACTGAAGGTGATGACAATACCCCTGAAAATGATAAAGGCGCGATAGCGTTAACCATTAATAAGCTTGATATCTCTGGAGACTCTCATGTGATATTGCATGATTTCACTGCATCAGAGCCTGTTATTCAAGATATTGTGCTGGAAACATTAGTGGTTCATGACATATCGTCGGAAAAAAATGCAAAGCCGGCACGTTTTGAGTTACTTGGGCATTTAGATAAACGCTCAATGGTAAAAATGGAAGGTGAAATAACGCCTTTTGAACCGGCGAAAACCCTGAAAATTAAAGGGGAAATGAAAACCGTTAACTTGACACAATTTTCACCTTATGTGGTAGATATTATTGGCCACAAAATAAAACAAGGCCAGCTAAACGCAATCATAAATCTTACTGTAGATAACAATGACATTTCTGGAAAGGTTGCAACAAATATTAAAGCCATTGCGCTATCACCGCATATTGGTCAAACACACAAAGTCACAAGTAACCATTTAGTGCCACTAAACGTAGCAATCGGTCAATTAACCGATTCAAAAGGTAATATAACGATTGATATACCACTGACCGGCCATTTTGATGATCCTAATTTTGGTTTATCAGGTTTTGTCTCTTTGATCACAACAAAGGCATTAAAGCGAGGAGCAAGAAATTATTTAATGCAAACATTTGTGCCTTATTCCAATATCATTTCTGTCGCTATGATGGCCGGAGATTCTTTATTTGCCATTAATGTTGATGACTTAAACTATTCAGCAAAACAAGTACCGCTAGCGGATAAACAACAAAAATTTGCTGATGATGTCGCTAAAATTTTAACCGATAAAGATCATATTCAAATGACCGTATGCCCAGTAATTGGCAAAGCGGATGTTCAAGGTGAACAACGCAAGGGTAATTTATCCCCGCAACAATTAGCAGAAGTACGACAACTTGGGCAACAAAGGTTAGAAACGTTTATTGATTATCTTGTTGATGAAAAACAAGTCAGTCATGACAGAATAGTGTCGTGTTCCACTGAAATTGATCTTAATTCAGCACTAGGAAAATTAACCTTTTCGTTAGATTAAATTATCCGTTTTGTTGTTGTGCTTTTAACTCTACTTGTTGAATACGCCAAGCCTTTAATGCAGCGTAGTAGTGATCCCATACGCAAGGGTTGCAGGCACTGTCACAACATTCGTAGTCTGCCGGTGGTTGTGGTTTTTCTAATAGTGTTGATTCAGTCATAACGGCTTATCAAAGTAAATGTGCTAATCAATGTGATGATGATACACCAACGAGAGAAACGCAGAAATAAAAAAGCCTCATAATTTACATGAGGCTTTGGGTACTCGTTTTATTTGATTGTAAAGCTATTCGCTTTCAGCAAGCTTTTTCTCAAGATAATGGATATTTGCGCCACCATTAACAAAGCCTTGATCATTCAAAATATCTTGATGCAAAGCGATGTTAGTTTTTATGCCATCAACGACCAACTCACTTAGCGCATTACGCATACGAGCAATAGCAACGTCACGGTTATCACCCCACGTTATTAGCTTTCCGATCATCGAATCGTAATGAGGAGGAACCGAATAGTCAGCGTAAATGTGAGAATCCCAACGTACACCTAATCCACCTGGGGGATGAAAACGAGTAATTTTACCCGGCGAAGGAATAAACGTGCGTGGATCTTCAGCATTAATTCGGCACTCAATAGAGTGGCCAGCAATTTTTATATCTTCTTGTGTACAAGAAAGCGGTAAACCTGCAGCCACACGAAGCTGTTCTTTAATTAAGTCAACGCCAGTGATCATTTCTGTAACAGGGTGCTCTACTTGTATACGAGTATTCATTTCAATGAAGTAGAACTCTCCATTCTCATAAAGAAACTCAAAGGTGCCCGCGCCACGATAATTAATCTCAATACAAGCATTACAACAACGTTCACCAATTTTAGCGCGCATTTCTGGTGTAATACCTGGCGCAGGTGCTTCTTCCACTACTTTTTGGTGGCGGCGTTGCATCGAACAATCCCGTTCACCTAAATGAATTGCACCACCTTGACCGTCGGCAACAATTTGTATTTCAACATGGCGTGGATTTTCAAGGAATTTTTCCATGTAAACCATGTCATTTTTAAAGATGGTGCCAGCTTCTCTTTTCGTTAAACTAATAGAGTCAATTAGTTCATCTTCACTACGAACAACGCGCATACCTCGGCCACCACCGCCGCCAGCAGCTTTAACAATTACCGGGTATCCAATGCGCTTTGCATGGGCTTTGTTTAACTCATCATCATCTGTTAATGGGCCATCAGAACCAGGTACACAAGGTACTCCAGCTGCTTTCATGGCTTGTATCGCAGACACTTTATCGCCCATGATACGAATACTTTCTGCTTTTGGCCCTATGAAGGCAAAACCAGAGTTTTCAACTTGTTCTGCAAAATCAGCATTTTCAGCTAAGAAACCATATCCAGGATGTATCGCGACGGCATTCGTTACTTCAGCTGCAGTAATAATCGCAGGTATATTTAAATAACTGTCAGGTGCAGGCGCTTTACCAATACAAATAGTTTCATCAGCTAATAAAACATGTTTTAAGTTTTGATCTGCTGTTGAATGAACGGCTACGGTTTTTATCCCTAGCTCTTTACATGCGCGTAATATTCTTAGCGCAATTTCGCCTCGATTGGCGATAACAACTTTATCTAACATGGAATTACCCTTCTTTATGTTGGGCTTATTCAATGATGAATAGCGGTTGGTCGAATTCAATAGCGTCTTCGTTTTGCGCTAAAACTTCCTTAATAACACCGGACTTGTCTGCTTCTATTTGATTCATCATTTTCATTGCCTCAACGATACACAATGTATCACCAGCGTTAACATGTTGACCTACCTCAACGAATGCAGGAGCATCTGGCGATGCTGAAGAATAAAAAGTGCCTACCATAGGAGAACGAACAACGTGACCTGTTAATGCTGCTGGAGCAGATTCGGCATTTGCCGCCGGTGCTGCTGGGGCAGGAGGTGCCGATGCTGGAGCAGGTGCAGGCGCGGCTTGCATCATAGGTGCAGATTGCACATAAGTATTGCCTTTATTGATGCGAATTGATTCTTCCCCTTCAGAAATTTCAATTTCATTAATACCTGACTCTTCAACAAGTTCGATTAATTTTTTAATTTTACGAATATCCATGAAAATACCTTACTTAAATGAGTGTAAATGTTGTCAGTAGTCACTACTGACGATTGTTGTCTTGTAAATATTGATGTGCTGCCGATAATGCGAATTGATATCCCTGCGGTCCTAAGCCACAAATAACGCCAATAGCTTTATCACTAAAATAAGAATGATGGCGAAAAGGTTCGCGAGCGTGCACATTAGATAGATGTACTTCTATAAAAGGAATATCAACAGCGGCTAATGCATCACGAATAGCGACACTGGTATGCGTAAACGCGGCAGGGTTAATAAGTATAAAGTCTATTTTGTTATGTGCCTGATGTATGGCATTGATCAACTCATGCTCTGCATTTGACTGCACGTGGCTAAATTCAATATTAAATTTTTCTGCAGATATTGTTATTTCGTCTATTAGTTGTGCTAACGAAAGCGAGCCGTAAATTTCGGGTTCGCGTTTTCCTAACATATTTAGGTTAGGGCCATTTAACAATAAAACTTGGTATTTTGTAGTCATCTGCATCGAAAATGTCGCTAATATTAGTTTAAGCCCTATATTTACATAAAATTAATCATTATGAAACGGCTTGCTATAAAAAACTAAACTTTTACTTGGTTTGCCGATTATTATAGTGTTTTCGGCGACAATCGCAGCAAAATACTGGTCTAATCTCTTTAGGTTGATAATTAACCGCATTTTTTTTCTGGTGATTTGAGATAATTACGCTAAAATTATTAAAATAGTTAAACATTTAAGTTGTTGAAATGTAGGAAGGTAATGGTCAAAATTACTGACCGCTATATATAATTTCCGCCATTTTGAATATAAGTGGATTCTCTAATAAGGATATTGTTATCAGTCGATATATCTCATTAAGCCTTTTTTGTATTCTGCTTTATTTTAGTTCCCCTGTTTTTGGGGTAGAAATCATTGCGCATAAAGCCGTTGCTCAGAAGTCTTTAACTGTGGCACAACTACGTCGAATTTATACCATGCGCCAAGTAAGGTGGTCTGATAATTCACCAATTAAGATCTTTGTCCTGCCGAGCAATCATCCATTACATCAAAAATTTGCACAAGAAAAACTCAGTATCTTGCCATATAAGCTAGACCGAATTTGGAATAAACTCACCTTTTCTGGGTTGGGGGTTGCACCAACGATTGTTGAAACGCCTGAATTATTAATCAAAGCGGTGAGTGCTACCCCTGGTGCCTTAGGGTACGTGGAAAACGTAACAAAGGAAGATATCGTCAATGTTATTGAAATTTCCCTGTAATACATTTATCCGTTCAGTGACTGATAGCGCTCGTAAAGGAGCTTTTGTTGTATGTCTGCTGGCTACAAGTAATCTTGCCGTTGGTAATGAAGAGCAAGATATACAATTACACGGCTTCGTGGCTCAAGGCTTGATTGATGTTGACGGCAGCAACTATGTAAATAATGATGAAAAACCGTCTGCTGAATTAACAGAGTTAGGTTTTAATGCCTCATATCAATATTCTGATAATTTACGTTTTTCTGGGCAAGCGGTTTACCTAAATGGAGGGAATCGTTATGTCGAAGGCTTTCATATTGATTATTTATTAATGGACTGGTCAGCATTCACCAATGATAAATGGCAGGTGAATTTATATTTAGGGCGTATTAAAAACTACCATTGGTTGTATTCCAGCACGAGAGACGTACCAATGACTAGGCCAAGTATTATTTTACCGCAATCAGTATATTTTGATGCCACACGTAATATGTCTGTGGGTGGAGACGGCGGCGCACTTACGGCTAAATATTTTAGCGATGACTTAGGTGACTTTGATTTTCGTATCAGTTCGAGTTATTCAAATATTTCAGATGAACAAGCGAAAATTATTCTAGGACCAATGTCAAATGGCGATCTAGCGCATAAGGCTGATTTCCAATCCAGTGTCTATTGGGCACCATTGGGTACTAATTGGCGATTTGGCTTAGCCATGACAGATGCGACTTTTCAGTATGAGAAAGAACGAGAAAGTGCATTTACCGATGGTGATCTGGCTTTGACGAGACACTATCTTAATGGCGAATACCAAGGAGATAATTGGACATTTAGTTTCGAGTTGCTACAAGAAAAAATGAAGCTTGAAGGCTTTATGTCAGACACATTTATTCAAGAAAAAACAGGCCAAGGTGGTTTTGCTCAGTTGGAATATATTTATGGTACGAATGTGAAACTACTAGGTCGCTTGGAACATTATTATGCCGATAAAGACGATAAAACGGGCGCACACCTAGCTGAAACTACCAATGGATTTGTCCCTAAGCACTTTGGCTACCAGCATGAGGCTGTTATTGGTGCTACCATTGATATTACCACTAATGTTCAAATACAACTTGAGCACCATTGGGTAAAAGGTACTGCGAGGTTAACCCCCGTAGTGCTGCCAAACCCTTTGGTTAATAATCATGAATATTGGCAAATTTCTGCAATACAAATTGTGTACTGGTTCTAAATGATGAATAAAATATTTATTAGTGTGCCAACTAAGTTATTGCTATTGGTCATTAGCGCACTTTTGTTAATGAGTATTGGTATTTCGATGATGTCGCTTTCTCGTTTACAGCAAGAATTTAAAGACTTTCAAGATGAGAAAATAGCACAAGGCCAAAATCAGTTTGCGATGCAAACCAGTACTGACAAAGAAAAGTTAAGCTTGTGGATCGAATCATTTTCTGATGTTCTACAGCTAGCAACTAAAGATAATTACTCATTATCACAAGCCTTTGAACGGCAGTATGATGCATTACAAATGAATCAAAATGTTGAAAATATTTGGTTGTTCAATGAAAGTAATCAGTTACTTTATACAACTGCTGATGCTCACCCTAAAGTAAGTTTAGCGGCAAAAAAAGTGATCAAACACAAAGAACCTGACTATCAACTTTTTTGCGATGTAGCATGCGAGCAATTAGTTGTCGTGCCGTTACTGGGTGCTGATGGAAGTTTCCACGTTGTTGCGATGACTATGTCTTTACTTGATGTCATTTATTCTATTAACCAAGTACTACAAAGTGAAATATCTGTCGTCAGTTTTGACCATAACCAAAAAACGTCATCTACTAATCCGCGGTTCCTTTCTACTTCTAATGCCAAGCTGATGAATGACCTTTTTGAAAAATTAGAGAGTAATATCTCCGCTCAAGATATTAGGGAGTCGGGACTAGAAATGACCTTAGGAGATCAAAGTTATTTGGTGAACTTAATGAAGTTGGCAAACACAGAAGATAAACAATTTTACATTGCCTTAGTTGATAATGTCAGTTCAATTAAACAAGAATACAGGCAACAAGTGTTACAGTTTTTATTCTCTGCAGTATTGATATTCATTACGCTAGCCGTTTTGGTTTATTTGGTTGCTAGCCCGTTTACCAACCGTATTTTAACCTTATCAAGTGCTTTACCGTTATTAGCAAGAAAAGAATTTGAGCAATTTCGGCAAATTCGCTTAAAACGCCGCCGATTACTAGCTGATGAACTCGATATTGTAGCCGATTCTGCCACCGAGTTAAGTTATGAGTTAGAGCAGTTAAACATTGAGGTGGAGCAGAAAACCAAAGAGCTTGAAAATATTGCCATGTATGACCTGTTAACGGGCTTACCTAATCGTAATATGCTGAATTACCAGTTGCGTAAAGCGGTAGCCAATATTGGCCGAGTAGGCAAAGGTATTGCGGTATTGTTTCTTGATTTAGATGACTTTAAAAAGGTAAATGACAGCCATGGTCATGGTGAAGGCGACAAGTTGCTCATTGAAGCTGCTAATCGCGTGAGAGTGAGTGTTCGTCATGTTGACTTAGCCTGTAGGTTTGGTGGTGATGAGTTTGTTGTCGTATTAGGGCATTTAAATTCAGTGGAGGATGCGATACCTATTGCGGATAAAATTTTACAACGATTTAAAGCGCCAATTCGTATTGATTCTAGTATATTTTATGTATCCACTAGTATCGGTATTGCATACAGTGAAGATGAAATAACCAAGCCTGAGTTATTAGTCAGCCAAGCCGATATTGCTATGTATGAAGCCAAAGATCATGGCGGTGCTCAATATCATATTTATCATGCTGATATGTATCAGCGTGTTGCGCACCGTGTAATGATGGAAACGGAAGTGCGTCAAGCCTTAGCAAAAGGACAGTTCAGCTTGAGTTTGCAACCTCAATTGTTGACAAAAACAAAACAGTTGTACGGATTTGAAGCATTGTTACGTTGGAAACACCCTGAAAAAGGGATGATATCTCCCGATGACTTTATTCCAATATTAGAAAACTCTGAACATATGGTAGAACTTGGTTATTGGGTCATTCGCAGATGTTTCGAGTTGTTAAAAAAACTGGATGCATTGGGCTTACATGACGTAAAAATGGCAATAAATTTATCGGCGGGACAATTTATTGATAACAACCTTCCTCATTATTTACATCATTTATTGGATGAGTTTAATGTCGGAGCTGATCGCTTTGAATTAGAGTTGACAGAGCAAACCCTAGTCAAAGATATTGATCGTGCGATAGATACCATGAACTTACTAAAGGAAAATGGTTTTAGTTTTGCCATTGACGATTTTGGCACAGGCTACTCTTCCTTGGCATATATTAAGAAAATGCCAATTGACGTGATTAAAATTGATAAAAGTTTTATTTTTGGCATGTTAGAAAATCATGCTGATTATCAGATCATTATGTCGACAATCGCTATGGTTAAAAACTTAGGGCTAACGGTTATTGCAGAGGGGGTTGAAAGTAGTGCGCAGCTGAGAAGCTTAACCGAAAGTGACTGCGATATTATCCAAGGGTATTATTTTTCCAAGCCGATCCCAGAAGTTGACATTCTTGGCTTTGTTGAAACACAGTTTGTTAACGGTTATTGGAAAACTCAACCAACAATATCTACTACTTCTTGAGCTCTTCTTGCAGCTAAGTCGTGAGAGTAAAGTATCGCATAATATAACGAAACAGCTTAGGGTTGATTAATGAATGTGAATAGTTGGTCTGTGTTGCTAGCAGACGAAAAACAAAATGAATATTTCCAACAAACGTTATCGTACGTAAACCAACGTCGAGCGCAAGGAATTAATGTTTACCCTTCTGAACAAGAGGTTTTTGCAGCGTTTGATTCGCCCTCGTTTGAACAGATAAAAGTGGTCATTCTAGGGCAAGATCCTTATCACGGTGCAGGCCAAGCACATGGTTTGTGTTTTTCGGTCAAGCCAGGTGTTAAACCACCGCCATCGTTAGTGAATATCTATAAAGAATTGCAAACTGATATCTCTGACTTTCAACTTCCTCAACACGGTAATTTACAAGCTTGGGCTGAGCAAGGCGTATTTTTGTTAAATACTGTGCTTACTGTAGAAGAAGGGCAAGCACACTCTCATAAAAAACTAGGATGGGAACAGTTTACTGATCGCGTCATTGAACTGTTAAGTAAGCATGGTGAAGGTATTGTTTTTTTGCTGTGGGGGGCTCACGCACAAAAGAAGGGTAAAAACATCGATGCAACAAAACACGTTATTTTAACCGCACCTCACCCGTCGCCATTGTCTGCACATCGTGGCTTTTTCGGTTGCCAGCACTTTTCCAAAACCAATAAATATTTACAGCAGTTAGGAAAAGCGCCGATTAATTGGCAAGTCTAATTGTCTAAAAAGTGTCTTCAATATGCTTAGCAAATTCATCCGCTGCCATAAAGCCCGTAACCCGACGATGGCTTATCTCTTGACCTTCTAAGTTAAAAAATAAGATAGAGGGTAAGCCAAACACATCATAATGCTTCATCAATGCAATACTTGCAGCAGAGCCAGTATCAGTAAGGTCTATTTGCACTAAGTGAGTATTCGCTAATGCTTTTTGTACCACAGGTACTGGAAAGGTTTTATGTTCAAACTCTTTACAGGCGACACACCAATCAGCGTATAAATCGACCATAACTGTTTCGCCATTAGCATTTGCTTCGTTCACAACCGCTTCAAGCTCAGCTAAATTATTGACGTAAGTAAAGGCTTTTGTTTCGGCGTGTTGTGTGGGTAGCACTTGGTAGTACTGTGCTAAGTGGTAGCTAAAAAATAACGTTATCGCGACGATTACACCACTATTGAAAAACTTTTTTATAGTGGTTCGGTTTTTTAACGTTAACTTTAAGAAGTAAGCACTCGCTGACAATAGAATAATTATAGATAGTGAAAATGCTATGCTACTTGGTAATATTCTTTCGAGTAAAAATACAGGTACCGTTAATAATAAAAAGCCAAATACAACTTTTATTGTTTCCATCCAAGGTCCTGCTTTAGGAAGTAGCTTGCCACCAGAACTACCCAGAATAAGTAGTGGTATTCCCATGCCTAAACTCAATGCATAAAGTGCAGCAGCCCCTAAGGCAACATCCCCTGATTGAGAAATATACAATAGAGCACCGGTTAAAGGTGCGGTGGTGCAAGGTGAAGCGACTAAACCTGATATTGCACCCATACTAAAAACGCCACCATAAGAACCCGATTTTTGGCTATTACTTAAATTGTTTAATTTTTGCTGCCAACTGGTCGGTAGGCTTAAATTGAAAACACCAAACATTGAAAACGCTAGGAAAATAAACAACACGCTTAATGTAATCAGTACTGCAGGGTGTTGAAACATCGCTTGAAATTTGGCACCTGCTAACGCAACAACTATACCTAATAAGGTATAGGTTACTGCCATCCCCTGTACATAGGTAAAAGACAATGTAAAGGCTCGGCTAGTCGTTAATGTTTGTTTTTGTCCAACAATAATCCCCGTTAAAATTGGGTACATAGGAAATACGCATGGAGTAAAAGATAACAATAAACCACCAAGGAAAAAGGCTGCAAGGGTCCACCAAAGGCTTTCATTTTTAAGTAATTCCACTAATTGATGTTGTTCGCTACTTGGGCTAGCTGACACCTTAGTATTAACTGAAGCGCTATCTCCCGTATCTTGTGACATAGCCGCAAAAATATCAGCGGAACTGGCACTTGAGGAAATTAAATCAATGGTTTTAATTTCAGGCGGGTAACAGAGTCCTTTTTTGGCACACCCTTGAAAACGGATCACCAATTGTGCATTGTCATCAATATTTTCTAAAACAAGGGTAATTGATAGCGGCTTTTCGTAAATTTCTTGGATACCAAAAAATTCATCCTCGTGTTGAACCCCTTGAGGTAGTTCAACTTCATTTACTGTGACGTTTTTACCGTCAAAAGAAAACTGTTTCTTATATAGATAATAACCGTCAACAATATCGAAAGTAATTTCTACCGTTTGTTGTTTTTGTTCAAAATTAAAATTGAAGGCAAGATCGGGTGATAAGAACTCCTGTTCATTGTTAAACAGTGAACTAGCGCTACTATCAAAAATAGAGTCTTGAGGGCTTGCAGAAACCAGAGAAACAGTTGTAACGCAAAGTAGTAAAAGTAAGGAGAGAATATGTTTAATCATGAGTATGTATTGATTCATCTAGCCAAGTTAAATAATCCTGATTCCCTTTGCTAATATCCAAAGCGATAATTTCAGGTACGTCATACGGGTGAAGCTGGGTAATTGTATCAGCTAATTGTTTAAATATTGCAGCTTTTGATTTGATGATTAGTTGCACTTCAACGTTTTTTTCAATATTACCTTGCCATAAATAGACAGAAGAAACGTTTGAAATAATATTCACGCAAGCTGCTATGCTTTGTTTTACGAGTGCTTCAGCAATTTCATTCGCCACCTCATTAGAAGGGCAGGTACATAACACGATTTGATACATAATATTGAGGCCATCTGTTAGTGCTTGCCCTAATCTAAAGTAATATTGAGGGTCTGTAAAACGTCACTGGTTGAAAAAGACCTGATAAGCCTCATATCTGTTTCAATGTATTAGGAGATTTTATTACATGTTTCGCATTTTGTTTTTTTTATTTATCGTCATTCCCATCATTGAAATAATGGTATTAATGCAGGTAGGAGCATTAATTGGTGCATGGCCCACAATCGCAATTGTTGTTATTACTGCATGGCTTGGCGCAAAGAATGTAAAACAGCAGGGAATTGCTACTCTACAATCTGTGCAGGATAAAATGGCGCAGGGTGAAGCACCGTCTAATGAAATTGTTGCGGGTTTACTTTTGTTAGTGGCAGGTGTGCTATTGGTGACACCTGGTTTTGTTACTGACTTTTTTGGTCTGTCGCTATTAATCCCACAGGTTAGAAATGGTTTGATTAATGCCGTGCAAAAACAATTATCACAACATACCGTTGTACATACACAACAGTTTGGCTTTCATCAACAATCTCCGTTTGATCAAGAAGAGCAACAGCCTGAGCAACGTAACGAGAACAAAACGATTGAAGGCGAATTTGAACGTAAAGAGTAATTTTTTTAAAAAAAGGGTTGTATTGATGAAATACGGCCCTATTTATCTTTCAACTTAATTATTTTGTTAACAACATTCTCAGGAGAGAAATAAATGAGCATTCGTCCATTACACGATCGCGTAATTATTAAGCGTAAAGAAGTAGAGTCTAAGTCTGCTGGCGGTATCGTTTTAACGGGTAGCGCTGCTGAGAAATCGACTCGTGGTGAAGTAGTTGCCGTAGGCAACGGCCGTATTTTAGAAAACGGTGAAGTACGTGCCTTAGACGTAAAGGTAGGTGACCAGGTTATCTTCAATGAAGGCTACGGCGTAAAAACGGAAAAAATCGATGGTGAAGAGGTATTGATCCTTAGCGAAACTGATATTTTAGCTATCGTTGAGTAAATATTAATTCATTGTACGTTGATTCTATATTCACGTATTGGTTGAAATTTAGGCATGGTTTAAAGGTTATTTAACTCACAACGAGTACTACTCGTTTTACGTGAGAAACTTAAAACTGAGCCAAACATAAAAAATAGGAATGATAAAAATGGCGGCAAAAGACGTATTATTCGGTAATGATGCACGCGCAAAAATGCTTAGCGGTGTAAATATTTTAGCTGACGCAGTAAAAGTAACGTTAGGTCCTAAAGGCCGTAACGTGGTTTTAGATAAATCATTTGGCGGTCCTACTATCACAAAAGATGGTGTTTCTGTTGCGAAAGAAATCGAACTTGAAGACAAGTTTGAAAATATGGGCGCGCAAATGGTGAAAGAAGTCGCTTCAAAAGCAAATGATGAAGCTGGAGACGGTACAACAACAGCAACCGTATTAGCACAATCAATAGTGACAGAAGGCTTAAAATCAATTGCTGCGGGCATGAATCCAATGGATTTGAAACGTGGTATCGATAAAGCGGTAATTGCAGCAGTTGAAGAACTTAAAGGGCTTTCTACGGCTTGTACAGATAACAAAGCGATTGAACAAGTAGGTACTATTTCTGCCAATTCTGATAAAACAGTTGGTGAAATCATTGCAACGGCAATGGATCGTGTTGGTGCAGAAGGTGTAATCACTGTTGAAGAAGGCCAAGCATTAACTGATGAGTTAGATGTGGTTGAAGGTATGCAGTTTGATCGTGGTTATTTATCGCCTTATTTCATTAATAGCCAAGAAAACGGTACGGTTGAATTAGAAAATCCATTTATTCTTTTAGTGGACAAGAAAATATCAAACATCCGTGAATTACTTCAAACACTTGAAGCGGTAGCAAAAGCGGGTAAGCCGTTATTAATTATTGCAGAAGATGTTGAAGGTGAAGCATTAGCGACACTTGTTGTTAACAACATGCGTGGCATTGTGAAAGTAGCAGCAGTAAAAGCGCCAGGTTTTGGTGACCGTCGTAAGGCTATGTTACAAGACATCGCAACCCTAACGGCAGGTACAGTGATTTCTGAAGAAATCGGTATGGAGCTTGAAAAAGCAACATTAGAAGATCTTGGCCAAGCTAAACGTGTTGTTATCTCTAAAGACAATACCACGATTATCGATGGTATTGGTGAAGAAGCAGACATTCAAGCTCGCGTTTCGCAAATTCGTGGTCAAATTGAAGAAACATCTTCAGATTACGACAAAGAAAAACTTCAAGAACGCCTTGCTAAGTTAGCTGGTGGTGTAGCAGTCATTAAAGTGGGTGCTGCCACTGAAGTTGAAATGAAAGAGAAAAAAGCACGGGTAGAAGATGCATTACATGCAACTCGCGCTGCCGTTGAAGAAGGTGTAGTAGCAGGCGGTGGTGTTGCTTTAGTACGCGTTGCTGAGAAAATTAAAGCCCTTCAAGGTGACAACGAAGACCAAAATCATGGCATTAACGTTGCGTTACGTGCGATGGAATCTCCGTTACGCCAAATCGTGACCAACTGTGGTGATGAAGCATCAGTAGTGCTAAATGAAGTTCGCAATGGCGAAGGTAACTATGGTTACAATGCAGGTAACGGTACATATGGCGACATGTTAGAGATGGGTATACTTGACCCAGCTAAAGTAACACGTAGTGCCTTACAGTTTGCTGCATCTGTTGCTGGTTTAATGCTAACAACTGAAGCGATGATCACCGACGCACCCGTTAAAGACTCAGCTCCTGCAATGCCTGATATGGGCGGCATGGGTGGTATGGGTGGCGGCATGCCAGGTATGATGTAATAGATTTTTAAATCTATAACTGTAGCTCTAACTCTAACCATTTAAACGAAGCCTGAATAGTGATATTCAGGCTTTTTTATCTCTATTAATATTCTACCAACAGATGTTTTGTTTTAATTATACGAATTTTTGACGTTAGTTTATCCATTCTGAAAGGTCTGCATTAAGGCTTATAGCGGACACTGGTATTTAATTATAAAACGGCTGCTCTGATACGATATAAACGTTAGTCTTGGCTTACCTAGCGATAAGTGATCTGTCATTGCGGTCATTATCATCAATAATTTTTTAGCTATTTTTAATATTCAAAAGACGTTAAATTAACTATCATATTAATAGCTACTAAAACAGTCATTCATCATTAAACAACTAATGCTAACTTTTTGATGACGTTAGTGTTTGTTTTACTCATTGGAGCTCCACAGACAAAGTAATCATTATATCGATAGGGCTTAGGTTATTTAGAGCGATAAGCGTGTTGGTGCCAGAACGAAGTTGGAGTAACTTACTCGCTTTTACGGAAATTTAGATATAATTCTTATTTTCGAATCATCGATAGCATATAAACAGGAAAGCATTCAGTGGTTGAGAGTATTGTAGTAATGTTTGAAAATATTGTCTTAGTGGTGTTTTTTTCTTATTTATTTGTAGCCACCTATCTTTGTAGTCTTAGCTCTGGCAATCGCTTACGTCATAAACTACTTGCAGCTTATCTATTAGTTGTAGTCATTGATTTGAGTAACATCATATTTAACGACTTTTACCAAACTTATCCCGATTTAGATATGCTCAGATATAATGTTTCACTGTTTATGGGGCCGACTTTATACCTTTATGTTAAAACAGCTATTTATAATGACTTTACATTAAAACTTAAACACTTATTGCACACCATTCCTTACGTCATAGCTTGTCTCGTGATGATACCCAATTTTTTCAGTGTGGATAATGCTTCAAAACAGCTTTGGTATGACAACTTCACTGCTGTAGCTGAATTAACCTTTATTCATTTCATGACATCTATACAGTTTGGCTTGTACCTTGTAGCCATTTATAAACATATAATAAGGTATCGGAAAGTTGTTGTAGAAAATTACTCTGATGCAGATAGATTAAACAAGCGTTGGTTAACCCAACTGATATTTTTGTTTACTCTGATCTATTTTATAGGTTTAGGAAGAATGTATTTTAGGTTCTCGATTTACCAAAACTATGAGTTAGAAAGACTAGTGCAACTATTCATGGTTATTTCGGCGTTATTAAGTATTTGTTGTATATTGTGGCAAGCGCTGCATAAACCTGAGCTATTTAACGGAGTAAGTTCAACCATAACAGTGACTGATGAACTGGCTACCAGTAAAGATAATTCAAGTGTTGCTAAAACTCCCACTATCGAAACTGAAAAATACGATGCTATTGTTTTGCGATTAAGGAACTACATGGAGCATAATAAGCCTTTTTTAGATCCCTATTTAAGCGTAGATACTTTGGCGGAACGAATTAACCTACCTAGCAGTGAGCTCTCAATAACTATCAACAGAAAAATAGGGCAACACTTCTTTGATTTCGTGAATTTGTATCGAATAAATTTAGCTGCCGAAATGCTGATCAAAAATGAGCAACCGTCAAAAACGGTTTTAGAGATCTTGCACGAAGTGGGGTTTAATTCAAAATCATCGTTTAATACTGCCTTTAAAAAACACCTGTTGATGACACCTTCTCAATATCGAAAATTACATTCATAAGTTATCAATAGGTATGAATTAATTTTTCATTAATCACGCTAGCCCAATATAAATGCAAGGTCCGACTTTTTTAGTCGGTCGAACTATTGCTAGAACTACGCCATTATACCCCTTCAATGTTGACGCCATTACTATTTAACGAATGGCAAAATGATCGCCCAATAATGATTCTTTCCACGACTAAGTTAGCAGGGAAATATTTACTATTGGGTTTCATGTTTAGTATAAAGGGTAAAAAATGAGCAGATCTATTAGTTACAATACAGCACTATATGTGAAAGCTACTGTACTTTCACTCTGTCTAATAATGGGGCTAACAAGTGGTTTAGCACAGGCAGACGAGATAGATGATTTTCTGCGTGCTGAAATGCTCGACAGAAAAATTCCTGGTTTACAATTGGCTATTGTTAAAAATGGAAAAATAGTTAAAACAGCAAGTTATGGTTTAGCCAACATTCAAGACGCTATTCCGGTAGACGATAACACCGTATTTTCAATTAACTCAATTACTAAGGCATTTACCGGTGTCGCGGTAATGCAATTGGTTGAGCTGGGCAAGCTTGAAGTGTCTGCAAAAATCTCTAAATACATACCAAGTTTACCCGCTGAATGGCATAACGTTACAGTAAAACAGCTATTAACTCACACTTCAGGGCTACCAGATATCATGAATAGCAACAATGCCCAGTTAATTTCCAGTGAGGGTGCAAAAGCGTCATGGGAATTAGTTAAAAAAAGGCCACTAGATTTTAAAGCCAATAGCCAATTTCGCTATAACCAAACGAATTATTTGCTGATAGGTAAAATCATAGACAATGTGAGTGGCCAAAATTTTATCGACTATATAACTCAAAACCAGTTACGTAGAGCAAATATGGGTAGAACCGAAGAAGCCGGCTTTTCAAATCTTAAAGACGTAGTAATGCACTCTGCGCGTCGTTATACTTATTATTATGGCTCGGGCGAAATATCGAACATAAAGGCGGCAGACTTCCCGGCTTTTCTTCGTACTACGGCAGGCATGAGTTCTACTGCTACAGAAATTGCTACTTGGATTATTGCTTTACAAAATGGAAAGCTCCTAAGTAAACCTTCAAGTATCGAGACCTTATGGACACCAGCAGTACTCACTAGCGGTAAAACCAAAGGGTTTAATAAATTATTAAACGGTTATGCATTAGGATGGCCTGTTGTTGAAAGGCCGGAACACCCAGCAGTTGCAGCATCAGGAGGGGATCGTGCCGCGTTTTTTGTTTACCCAGAAGATGATCTATCAATTGTGGTGCTCACCAACCTTATGGGCGGTCTTCCATCACACTTTATAGATGAAATTGCAGGTTTTTATATTCCTCAAATGAAAGCAAAAAATGGTTTTGGCTTGCCTCCTGCCATAAAAGTACTTTGGAAGGAATTAGAATCACAAGGTTATATAAAGGCTGTGCAGCTTGCTAAAGAGTTACAGCAAACTCAACAGTTAAAGTTTGAAGAGGACGCATTAAATAGCTGGGGTTATAAGCTGATAGAACAAAAGCAGTTGCAAAAAGCGTTAGAAATTTTTAAATTGAATACCCACCTTTACCCTTTAAGCGCCAATACCTATGATAGCTTAGCGGAAACTTATTGGTTGTTAGGTGATAAACATAAAGCAGTTGAACTTTATAAAAAAGTACTTGAGTTAAAACCTGATAACAAACACGCTAAAGAGCAATTAAAAAAGCTGATGAAAAGTTAAGGTAAGGACGTTACATTATAACTTCTCAATATAAGAGCTAAGATCGTAAGCTGTTTTCAATATGCATCTTAATTCATAAAATTTAAAAATGTTTAACTAAGCCCTTGATTGGGGCAACAAGCGGGATATTCTACTTTATGTATTTATTTTTTAGTTAATGATCAGTTGCTTGTTCTATATATGGGCAGCATGATGTAATTTATGCTTGATTAAATAGATTCTGACATCGTTGCTTTTTCGACTCGCATAGCACGAGCTATGCATCGCTTAAAGCGCCTTGTCATTGTCAATTTACCCTACGCTGAATGTATTGTTTGCACATTCATGAATAAAAAAAACCGCCTTGGCGGTTTTTTTTATTCTGCGTATAACTACAGTTGTGACTGCAAATAGTTCTCTAAACCAATAGTTTTAATCAGTCTAAGTTGTTGCTCTAACCAAAACGCATGATCTGTTTCCGTATCATCAATTAACGTTTGCAGTATGTTACGAGTCACAAAATCTTTTTTCTGTTCACAAAGCGCCATGGCATCTTTTAAAGCGTTATCTACAGCAAGCTCTACGTCTAAATCATTGCTTAGCATCTGTGGCACGTCTTTGCCTATATCAAGGCCGGTACGTGTAACCATGTCAGGCGTACCTTCTAAAAATAGAATACGCTCTATTAATAGTGTGGCATGACCTTTTTCGTCATCAAACTCATGATCGATACGTTCAAATAGCTTTGTTAAGCCCCAGTCATGGTACATTCTTGAATGAATGAAATATTGGTCCATTGCGGCTAATTCGTAAGCTAACAAGCCGTTTAAGGCGTTAATAATTTCTGTATTACCTTTCATGATTAGTCCTCTATAACTGTGCTTGTAAATATTTCTCTAAACCCATTTGCTCAATTTGGTATGCTTGTGTTTCTAACCAATCTAAATGTTCTTCTTCGTAATCAAGAATTTCAACTAATAACTGACGAGTAACAAAGTCTTTTTCTTGTTCGCAAACCACGATCGCTTGTTTCATTTGTTCAATTTGCGCCAATTGAAACTTAGTATCGCATTGCAACATTTCTTCGGTTTTTTCACCAATTGATAATGCGCCAAGTCGTTGTAAATTAGGTAGTCCTTCTAAAAATAACACGCGCTCAATAATGGCATCTGCTTGCTTCATGTCTTTAATAGATTTTTTATAGCATTGATCATTTAGCTTACTAAAGCCCCAATTTTTATACATTCGGGCATGCAAGAAGTATTGATTAATAGACGTTAGCTCGGTAGTGAGAACTGTGTTTAATGACGTAATAATGATGCTTTGACTTTGCATGAATAGCGCCCTGTTAGCAAATAGTGGTTCTATTATAGAATGTGTAGGCTAAAAGTCAAAAAAACAAATAAAATCAATGGTTTAATATTGAAAACTATTCTTGTTTCTATTTTTATTAAGCATCAATATTTACAGGTTTTTGAGGAGAATAAGAGAATTACAGGAAAAAGAGGCGGTTAGCCAACATTTTGAAAAAGTGATTCATCAATAATCGTGTTATCCATAATACGTTGCGCTGCTTTTACACAAGATCCACAGTCTTTACCAACAGCAAGATGTTTTTTAAGCTCACGCATAGAACCTACGCCTTCATTGCGTACAACGTTTTGAATATCTTTATCTGTGATGCCATTGCAAATGCAAACAAACATAATACTACCCTTAATGATTATGCGAGTGATAATAGTTATCATTTGGTTAAAATGCAAGCATAATATTTGTCTTTTTTCTGATGTGAAAATTTATCTAGATAAGTCAATGTGATACTAAAAACTTGACGTGAAAATAAAATATTACAAGTGACTACTTCACAAGATGGAAAGCTGACAAGCTTAGTGAATAACCAAACATTAAATGGTAATCAATCCGCGAATGTAGCTAAGATTAAAGCCAATGCGTTTATTGATTATCAACTTCAATACTTGCTTGGTCTAATGTGCAGTTTGGCGCTTTTTTTGTTGGTAAAAGGCAGCAGAATGTCAATAACACGCTAAGTCTTCCTTCATATTTGCGTGTTGATGTTGGCGTTAAATATCAAATGGAACATGTAAACAGTATATTTACGGTTAAAGTTGAAAATGTATTTGATAAGGCTTATTGGAGCTCAGCGGGGGCAAAAGGCATATGCCTGGTAGAGGTAGAACAGTTATGGCATCTTATACTTATTCATTTTAATGAACGTTTTTATCGTTAATCAGCGTGAACAGCATAGATTTGGAATGAATATTGTAGTGTGTGATTATTAGCATTATGATGTTGATTACAATTGAACACACATTTTTTAGTCAAACTCCGGTCTAATTAATAGGCTTATAGCAAAGAGGAAAACGTGATGTATAAAGTGAATAGAATTATCTCCACATTATTATCTGTTTTATTTGTTGTGCCAATGGCTTTAGCTGGGACAAGTGAAGTAACGTGGCAGAACCCCGATAAATATAGAGATGTGTATGCTGGACAAGAACATAGGGCTAAGTTTAAAAAGCGCGTGTTTAAAGAGTTTGAACAGCACTTTGCTAAACTTGCAGAGCAACTTCCTAAAGAACAGGTTTTAAAAGTTACCGTAACTGATGTTGATTTAGCGGGTGATGTTCATGAAACCATGGAGCGTATACGTGTGATTAAAGATATTCATATCCCACGTATGAAGTTTTCATATCAGTTAGTTGATGCTTCAGAGCAAATTCTTCAAGAAGGCGAAGAACATTTGAAAGATATGGGCTTCATGATGCGTAGTAGTTTACGTTATAACAACTCTTTTCTTCATTATGAAAAAGTGATGTTAGACGATTGGTTTGAAAGTACTTTTAAACAATAAGTAGTGCTTTAAAAAAAGCTGTCATTACAGCTTTTTTTATTGCTTATTATTAACACACCTACATAATAACTATTGTTGTGTTGTCTTGAAATAAACGGTGTTTCGTGACGTAGTCAACTATTGAGTCGCGACATTAAGCCAAAATCGAATTCAATTGACCAGCGTTTGACCTATTTATTGACGGTAGGTATTTTCAAAATTACCTAAGACATTAAACAATTGTTCTATTTTTTTGACTAACATAATAAGTAACTGTTGATCTTGAGTTTGTTGCCACTTTAATAAGTCGTCAGCAACTTCTTCTACATAGGGTTGAAAAGTATTGGCATTGGCGTTAAAGCCGGCATCTTTGGTAAAAATATTTTCAAAATTTGCCATCTTTTTTTCACGCAAATCCGTTAGTGTGGCATCTGCCGCCAACGATTTTTTTAAAATAATTGAAATATTGTCTACCAATTGTTTACTAACAGCTTCACTCATAGCACATTCATAGTTTGTTCAAAATAATGGCGGCTATTATGCCAGCTTTATGGGGGTTTTGTTAGCTTCACCTGCAATTTCTCTCACTACTTTAGGCATTAAAAAGCCAGGCAAGATAGCCATCATCTCTGCGACTAATGTTTGAGCTTGCTGATTGTCAATATCAAAATGCGCGACACCTTGTACCTTATCGAACAAATGTAAGTAATAAGGTTGAATGCCATGATCAAAGAGTTGTTCACTAAGGTGGCATAAGGTGTTTACTTCGTCGTTAACTCCTTTTAATAAAACACTTTGATTGAACAGCGGTATTCTAGCTTGCCGCAAGGGCTCAATGGCGTTTGCAAATTGTTGATCTATTTCATTTGGATGATTGATATGAAACACAAGGGTGCTTTTAAGTCGAGTGTTTGCGAGCATATTCACCAACTCAGGTGTGATCCGTTGGGGAATTACTACGGGTAATCTACTGTGGATTCGTAATCGCTTTACATGTGAGATACGTTCTATTTCTGTTATCAACCAATGCAAGTGTTGATCATTAGCCATTAAAGGGTCACCACCGCTAAAGATCACCTCATTAATTTCTTGATGGTCTGCGATGTAGTCAAGTGCTTGCTGCCAACGCTGTTTATTCGGGCTGTTATCAGCATAAGGAAAATGACGACGGAAACAATAACGACAATTAATCGCACAGCCGGCTTTCACTATCATAAGCACACGGTGTTTATATTTATGTAATAACCCTTCAGCGACAGTGTCATGTTCTGCTAGCGGGTCGGTACTGAATCCTGTGGTTTCAATAAATTCATCCGACAATGGCATTACTTGTTTTAGTAGTGGATCATCAATGTCGCCTTTTATCATTCGCGCAATAAAAGGTTTGGGTACACGCACGGGGAATAGCTTACGTGCTGAAAAGTGAGCTTGGTAAGCATTTGGGTCAATATCAAGCATTTTTAACAGTTCACTCGGGTCTGTCACAACGGCTGCTAACTCTTTTTGCCAAGAAGTGTGCAAATTATCGTGAATATAAGGTATTATTTGCGGCATTTATAATTTCAATCTCTCGAAAGTAAAGCGAGTATTTATGGCTTCATTCAGTACTAACCAATTTAAAGCCGGTCTTAAATTAATGATCGACGGCGAACCTTGTAACATTTTAGAAAATGA
Source organism: Thalassotalea sp. PP2-459 (assembly GCF_001913705.1). Classification (GTDB taxonomy): domain Bacteria; phylum Pseudomonadota; class Gammaproteobacteria; order Enterobacterales; family Alteromonadaceae; genus Thalassotalea_C; species Thalassotalea_C hakodatensis. The sequence goes on from NZ_MKQD01000019.1 coordinate 76,241, forward strand.
AATCGTTAAGCCGGGTAAAGGCCAAGCATTTAACCGTGTAAAAATCCGTAAGTTAATCTCTGGCAAAGTGCTAGAAAAAACCTTTAAATCAGGTGATTCTGTCGAAGGTGCTGATGTAATGGATTCAGAACTCGGTTATTTATATGCCGATGGCGAATTCTGGCATTTTATGAATAATGACACCTTTGAGCAAGTTGCTGCTGACGAAAAAGCGGTAGGCGATAATATAAAATGGTTATCGGAAGGTGATTTATGTACGATAACGTTCTGGAATGGCACGCCAATTTCGGTAACACCACCTAATTTTGTTGAGTTAGAAATTACCGAAACTGACCCAGGTTTAAAAGGTGATACTGCTGGTACTGGCGGTAAACCTGCTACATTATCAACGGGCGCTGTTGTACGCGTTCCACTGTTTGTGCAAATTGGTGAAGTAGTAAAAGTCGATACCCGCACGGGTGAATATGTTTCACGCGCAGGTAAATAACGCGTTTTATTGTTTCGTTTAAGTAAGCCTTGCTAAGCAAGGCTTTTTTTTGCGCTATTGTTTGTTAAATGTAATCCCGTCTAGCGTTAGCGCGCTAATACTGTGTTGCTCAATATAAAACCTAATGAGCTGCCCACGGGTTGGTCTTAATTTTATACGTAATATATCTGGCTGCTTAAAAGCTGTGGCGGTTGCGTGTAGATTACCCCAAGTCACGAAATACTTTTCATCGTTTAGCGAAATATTAACTTCACCTGCAAGTGGGTGCGCATAAGTACCTGTAAAAGCTTTTTTATCAAGTGTTAAAGCGAGTGGTTTTTCTAGGTAACCTTGTTCTTTTTTCACATAGACTGTGCGGTATTTTTTTGCCATGTTTGCGAGTTTAGCTAAACGTGCAGCTGCTGTTTGTTCTATAGCATTTTCCTTTAATAGAGAGCCATAAATATAATCGGCAATAACATCTGTTAGTTTATCGTTTAACATACCTTCGTTATTTAAAATAACCAATCCAATGCCTTGTTCTGGCATAAAAGATAGATGCGGCCGATAACCATCAAAACTGCCAAAATGATGATAGGTTTTATGTTGCTTGTATGGACCGATATACCATCCTAATCCGTAGTGAGTACGTTTAAAGTCACCTCGTGCACTGTCGAGTGCCACGATTGGTTTCTGGGTGAAATGTATACTTTTGGATAATGAAGATATTTGCTTCGCGCTGAGTTGATGAATAAGAAACGTTGCCATATCACTTATTGTCGAATAGATACCTCCAGCTGCATGTAAGGTATTGTCTTGCTTCTCTAAATAAAGCGCTTTTTGAGGCGATAATGAAAAGTAAGTATAGGGTTTGGCAATCTGTTTGTTATTTTGTAAAGCTTCACTTTTAAAGCCTGTTGTACTGAGCATGTTCATCGGTGTTAGTACATGCTGTTTAACGACAGTTTGCCAGGGATGATAGAAGGTTTTTTCGTACCACAAACTGATAATGTTGTACCCTAAATTTGTATAGTCAAACTGACCAAGTGGGTTTTCTTCATTAATAGTTAAATGTGTCAGCATGGTTAATTTTAGCGTTGGATTATGTATGCCTGTGAGTGATACGGCTGTTGTTAAATATTGATCTGATAATCCAGAAGTATGTGCGAGTAAATCTTTTATTGTGATGTGTTCTGCCTTTATTTCAGTTTGGAAATTAACTTCAGGGAACATTTCTTTAAGCGTGGTATGTAAACTGTACTTTGATTGCGACAATACTCTTTGTATTGCAAGTGAAAATATCGGCTTCGTAATAGATGCGATATAATAGAGTGTGTTAGCAGTCGCTTTTTCTTGTTTGGCAATATTGGCGTAGCCGTGTGTATTTTGGTAAATGACTGTACCATCTTTTACAACTGCTACAGATAAAGAGCTTTTAAGGTCCAATGTGTCGATCGTGTTAATAAGAAAGCGATCAAACTTTTGCAGGTAACTGTTAGCATTTGACACTTGGCTGAACAGCAAAAATATTATGGTTGGTATGATACGATTTACTATTTGCAGGTACATAGCGTAAACTCGATAGGTAATTATATTGAAACCATTGCTAACCAATAAAATAATTAGCGATGGTTTCCGTGCTGTTTTAATCTCTAGGCGTGTAACGGTAATGTGGTTTTTCTTCTGGCCAACTACTTAAAGGGAATGGGTATTTATCGGTATTAAGCGTTAAAAACTGGTTAATATGATAAATATAGTTATTTAAGCTTTCACCAAAGCTTTTAAGATGAGTGTTTCCTCGACCTGTTGCCAGTAGTGATAAAAATTGGAATATGGCAATTAAGGTGATAATAAAACGGGTAAAACCTGCAATAAAACCAAATAGCAGCATGAATAAACCACGTAACCATGTACTTGCACTTAACCAGTTCTTTTTCTCTGTCGAATTAATTTCTCTCATAATATCCTCTACTGCTAAAATAAAGCATAACCGCAATGATAAATAGTGAACATCGCCGTTAATTGATTATTGATGCTCAATATAAGCAAAAGTGTGACCATAAAATATAAAGTAAATATTAACAATGGGTTAAGTTATTTTTTGCAGAAGAGGTAATAGTGGTTTTTACTATTCTTAGGTTTAATTTGCCACTTTGTATTGTTTTTAAAAGTTATAAAAAAACCTGCCAATTGGCAGGTTTTTGATGCTTCAGTACAATGCAGTTTTACTGTTTATTTTTTAAATGACGATTGAAATATTGTGTTTTCATCGTATTTAGATGCAGTGTTGTACCTTCACCTTCATAAATACCGTGGCTGCGGTTAGGGTAAGACATAAAGTCAAATTGCTTATTATGTTTTACCAATTCGTTGATTAGGCGTTCAGCACCTTGATAATGCACATTGTCATCACCCGTACCATGTACAAGTAATAAATTACCTTCTAGATTCTTTGCATGCGTGATGGGAGAACCTTGCTTGTAACCTTCTTCATAGTCAGGCAATAACCCAGAGTAACGTTCTTGATAAATAGAATCGTATAGCTTTTGATCAGGTACCGGCGCTAATGAAACACCTACATGATATTTTTCAGGGTAACGGAATAACATATTTAATGTCATTGAGCCGCCGCCCGAATGTCCCCAAATACCCACACGATTTGTATCTATGTAATTCCAACGTTTTGCCATGGCGTCTAAAGCGTCAGCTTGATCGCGTGAAGCAAGAATGCCTACCGCACCGTAAATTGATTTACGCCATTCGCGCCCTTTAGGTGTTTGTGCGCCACGACTATCAATAGAAGCAATAATATAGCCTTGCTCCGTCATATAGCTGTCCCATAAGTATGAACTTCCTCGCCATCTATTTTGCACCGTTTGACCAGCAGGTTCGCTGTACACGTAGAAAATAATGGGATACTTTTTAGTTGGATCAAAATCAGCTGGGCGCATAATGTAACCGTCAAGCACAACACCGTCTCTGGCTTTTACTTGAAAAAATTCATGACTGGGCTTATTCAATTTTGCTAACTTGTTAACAAGCTTTTTGTTGCTCATTAACATGTGCTTTTCTTGGTGCCCTTCAATCGACACTAAGCGTTTTTGCGTTGGCTTATCAAACGCGGAATAACTATGCACAGCCCATTGGCCATTTGGTGACATTTGATAATAATTTACACCTGCAAAAGTATTAGGTGTTAAACGTTGATTGACAACACTACCATCAAGTTTACTACGATATAAATAGCGTTCAGAGGTATTGCCTATTGATGCGGTAAAGTATACCCAACCACCTTGTTCATCAATGGCTTGTATTGAGCCGAATGCAGTCACATCGAAATCACCAGGCGTTAAATTAATTACTTCTTTACCGTCTCTTGAAATGCGGTATAGATCACGCCAGCCACTACGTTCACTTGTCCAGATAAAGTAGTTGCCATCATTTAACCAGTGGGCATCATCATAAAAATCGAGGAAGGTTTCTTCTTGCTCGGTCATAATGCGGGTTAATTGACCACTCGTGCTGTTCGCAAGATATAAGCGATTAGTATCTTGCTTGCGATTCACGTGTTGGATCAGTATTTCTTTGCCGTTACCTGCCCAATTCATACGAGGAATATACATATTACGTGAATTAAACGGTAAATCAGGAAAGATAGTTTCTTTAGTGGATAAATCAACAATACCTATTTTTGCGAGTGAATTTGTTTCGCCCACTTTAGGATAAGGAAATTTTGTAATGGTTGGGTAAAGTTCGTCGGTGTTGTTGATCATGATGAAGTCTTTACTGCCAGTGGTATCTAATTGCCAAAAAGCAATTTTGCTACCATCTGGGCTCCAGCGAAAACCATCACGAATCGAGAATTCTTCTTCATACACCCAATCAAATAAACCGTTGATAATACCGTTTCCTGCATCATCAGTTAATTGAGTTATGTTGTTGGTTGATAAGTTTTCAACGTACACGTTATCTTCGCGCACATAGGCCACGCGTGTTCCGTCAGGCGAAAATTTTGCAAACATTAAACTGCTTGGTTTTGCGTTTGCTCCACCTAATTGCACTAGTTTATTTGTTGCAAGGTTAAGTACCCAATAGTCACCGCGGCTATTTGAACGCCAAACGCGTTTACTATTGGTATAAATTAATAATTGCTTGCGATCTTCTGACCAAATGTAATCATGAATTGAAAGTGGAGAATCTTTTCCTTCAGGTGTTAACTGCTGAGCGCTTACTAGTACTTCACGATCCAGCGTTTGAGGGTTATAAATAACGATATCTTTGCCAACTGAAACTGACTTTCCTTCTTTATCTTTTTTACTAGCGGCTGATTTTTCAATAGCGGTATAGCCGCTGTTGTCAGCTAACCAACGAATGCGCCCGATTCTATCTGAGCTAAATTCGTAATCTTGATAAATTCGCTTTAGTGTTAATGTGTTCTCTTCTTTAGCGAGATTATTCTTTGCCTGTTCATTAGGCTTACTGTCTGTTGATTGGCAGGCCACAATCGCTGTGGTGAGCGCTGCACCTATAAGTAGTTGCTTAATTGTTGTTAATTGCATTGTGATATTCCTTATGGATAACGCCGTTACTTTAAATTGTATACAATTCAAAGGCAATAAGTCACCGTTATTATTCTAGCGCAAAGGTGAATTTTATTTTATTTACACGCTTGAATTTCGTGCATTATTGCCTCACTTATAATCATTATTTGTTTTAATTTTGAAATCGATATGACCAAAGCACTCGAAATCTCAGATCTCAAGAAAACCTACAAAGGTGGCTTTCAAGCGTTAAAAGGGATAGATCTTTCCGTTGAAAGTGGGGATTTTTTCGCGTTACTCGGCCCAAATGGTGCGGGTAAATCCACTACAATCGGTGTGATAACTTCTTTAGTGAATAAATCTGCAGGAAAAGTAAAAGTTTTTGGCTATGATATTGATCAGGCACTAGAAACGGCAAAAAGTCATATTGGTTTAGTGCCACAAGAGTTTAATTTTAATCAGTTTGAAAGTTTAACGAAAATATTAGTAAATCAAGCTGGCTATTATGGCGTAGATCGAGAAACAGCTCATCAGCGAGCTGAAAAGTATCTAAAGCAATTAGATTTATGGGAGAAAAGAGATAATGCAGCGCGTATGCTCTCAGGTGGTATGAAGCGACGCTTAATGATTGCTCGTGCATTGATGCATGAACCCCAAATGCTGATTTTAGATGAACCTACAGCGGGTGTCGATATTGAGTTAAGACGTTCTATGTGGGACTTCCTTCGCGAGTTAAATAAGCAAGGTATTACCATTATCTTAACGACACATTACCTAGAAGAGGCTGAGATGTTGTGCCGCAATATCGCAATTATTGATTCAGGCGTTATTGTTGAAAATACAGATATGAAATCGTTATTGGCAAAGCTAGATTTAGAAACGTTTATTTTAGACCTCAAGCCTAACAGTAATGTCCCTGTACTCAACGGATTTTGTTATCGGGTTATTGATGATCATACCGTAGAGGTTGATGTGAAAAAATCACAACGAATTAATGATGTATTTGCACAATTGAGCGAGCAAAACATTGATGTGATCAGTATGAGAAATAAAAGCAACCGATTAGAAGAGCTGTTTGTCAGCCTTGTTGGAACAGGCGAAAAAGCGGAGGAAGCGTAAGCATGTCATCTACCAGAAATATGGTTGCCTTAAAAAGTATTTTACATAAAGAAACTCATCGCTTTATGCGTATTTGGGTGCAAACATTAGTGCCACCTGCCATTACCATCAGTTTGTATTTTGTTATTTTTGGTTCGTTAATCGGTTCAAGAATTGGTCAAATGGGCGGCTTTGATTATATGTCGTTTATCGTACCTGGTTTGATTATGATGAGCGTTATAACTAATTCCTATTCTAATGTGGCATCTTCGTTTTTTAGCGCCAAATGGCAACGCAATGTCGAAGAGATGCTCGTCGCTCCTGTACCTAATTGGGTCATCGTTGCTGGTTATGTTGGCGGTGGTATGGCTCGTGGTATATTAGTGGGCTTAATTGTTACAATCATCGCGATGTTTTTTACTCAGATCCAAATTCATAATGTATGGGTGATCATTGCCACAGTCGCACTTACGTCAGCAACCTTTGCTTTAGGTGGTTTGATTAATGCCGTATTTGCAGGCAGTTTTGACGATATTTCTATCATTCCTACCTTTGTATTAACGCCGCTAACGTATTTAGGTGGGGTATTCTATTCGATAAGTTTATTACCTGATTTTTGGCAAGGCGTGTCAAAAATCAACCCCATTGTCTATATGGTTAATGCTTTCCGCTATGGATTTTTAGGTATTTCTGATGTCAGCTTACCAGTGGCGTTTAGTGTGCTAGGTGCGTTTATTATTGGTTTATATGCCATTGCCATGTATTTGATCACTAAAGGTATTGGATTAAGAAGCTGATGGATGAAACACAATTAGGAGACTCAAAAGTTATTGTGACTAACCAAACGGGGATTCACGAGAAACTGACAGAAATTGTTGAGAAACATCTAGCGCATCGTTCAAAAAAGCCTTATCAACAACATACGTTAGAGGCATTTTCTATTGCAAATGAACGCGTTAAAGCACACCAAGGAGAGGTGATCCTCGATTCATGTTGCGGCGTTGGCCAAAGTACCCGTTTATTGGCGAAAAACAACCCTAATGCTTTAGTTATTGGGGTTGATAAATCGGCGCATCGCATAGAGCGTAATGATGAAGAGTTGATTGAACGTACCGATACGCAAGGGGTGAATAACTACCTACTGTTACGTGCTGATCTTAATGATTTTTATCGTTTAGTGGCCCAAGAAAAATGGCAAGTAAACCAGCATTATATTCTTTATCCTAACCCATGGCCTAAAAGTAAGCATATTCAACGTCGATGGCATGGCAGTGCTGTATTTCCTGAAATAATTTCATTAGGCAAACGTATTACTTTACGTAGTAATTGGCGTTTATATCTCGAAGAGTTTTTAATTGCGGCTAAGCTAACTAATCGTACTGGTGATATTTGCAAAGTGGAAAATAGCCCTGCATTGACACCGTTTGAAGCTAAGTACCAAGCGAGTGGACAAACTTGCTGGCAGCTAGATATTTTCTAGTATGGGCTGATAGCGAAATTACGTGAGTACTTTATTGTTGGTCAATTTTTTAAAAATTGTTGGTTAAAATTACCATTTTATTGTTTTTGTAACTACTATTAATCATAGTGGTAATCATTGTTTTATAGGAAAAATGCAGATAAAACAATGGTATATCAATATTGGTCTGATATTTGTTTATAGATAAGCATCAGTCAATTTTAATAGAGGAAATGAAAATGACTCACAATATCAAAAAAAATGTACTTATGATGGCATTAAGTAGTTTAGCAATAGTGGAACTTGGTTTTGTTTACTTAGCAACATTAATTGGCTAACACTTTGTTAGCAAAATAGTGTTAATCGTGAAAAAAGCAAGACATTTGATCTAAATTTTATTACAGTGCCGCACCTATGAAGGGTCATTAGTATCGGGTTAATGACAATAATTAGTTAGTGCTATTTATGACAACAAACAAACGTGCGGCAAATGCGACAGAAGAGTCGTTACTACGTATTTTTACTATTCCAGAAGCACCTGACTCAACGTTAGGGCGGATAGAACAAGAGATCTCGCAAAACCTTGCTGGATTTCTTGGTTCACATATAGCTGCAAAAGAAACTGCACTGACTGAAATAGAAAAAGATTTTGATTGCTCTAAAATTCCAGAGCAACCTGCATTTGTTTCTGATCACATGCACCACTTACTCGAAAAGTTGGTGTCACAATCTGTTCATACCTCAAGCCCTAGTTTTATTGGTCACATGACCTCTGCATTGCCTTATTTTATTTTACCCCTTTCAAAATTGATGGTGGGGTTAAACCAGAACCTGGTCAAAATTGAAACCTCAAAAGCTTTTACACCGTTAGAGCGTCAAGTATTAGGTATGATGCATCGGTTGGTGTACCAATTTGAAGAAAATTTTTATCAGCAATGGATGCACAGTGCAAACCATTCATTAGGCGCATTTTGTTCAGGCGGCACAGTGGCCAATATCACAGCACTTTGGGTGGCTCGCAATAATCTGTTACGAGCAGATGGTTCTTTTAAAGGAGTCGCACGAGAAGGTTTATTCAATGCATTAAAGCATTATCAGTACGACGGCTTAGCCATTTTGGTTTCTAAACGAGGTCATTACTCGCTGAAAAAATCAGCTGATGTGTTAGGTATTGGTCAAGACAGCGTTGTTGCTATACCAACCGATGAACATAATAAAATGGACCCGCAAAAGCTCAGAGAAAAGTGCCAAGAGCTTACCGCAAAAAATATTCGTATTTTAAGTATCGTCGGCGTTGCTGGCACGACAGAAACGGGTAATATTGATCCGCTCCACGAATTAGCAGATGTGGCGAATGAATACCAATGTCATTTTCATGTTGATGCTGCTTGGGGTGGCGCTACCTTACTTTCAAGTAAACACAGAGGTTTGTTAAACGGCATTGAGCGTGCTGATTCAGTCACTATTGATGCGCATAAACAAATGTATGTACCTATGGGGGCAGGCTTAGTTGTTTTTCGTAATCCTGCGTCAGTCGCTTCAATTGAGCATCATGCTGAATATATTTTACGTAAAGGTTCAAAAGACTTGGGTGCGCATACATTAGAAGGCTCAAGGCCGGGTATGGCGATGCTCGTTTATGCAAGTTTGCACATTATTAGTCGCCCAGGCTATGAAATGCTGATTAACCAGGGTATTGAGAAGGCAAAATATTTTGCTGATATTATTGATAAACATCCTGACTTTGAATTAGTAACAGAACCTGAACTATGTTTATTAACCTATCGTTATAATCCAGCCTCTGTTCAGCAATTATTGTCTAAAGCGGATGAAAACACGCTTACTAACGTCAATAATCTATTGGATAAGCTCACTAAATTCATTCAGAAAAGGCAACGTGAGAACGGCAAGTCTTTTGTGTCTCGTACGCGTATCGAGGTGAAAAAATATCACGGCAGGAAAACATTAGTCTTCCGTGTTGTGTTGGCAAATCCACTTACTTCAAAAGAGATTTTAAAAGATGTTCTAGAGGAACAAGTAGAATTAGCTCAAGAGAGCAGCCACTTTTTACCCAAGTTGGTCGCTTTATCACAAAACCTATAAGTATGAAGCAATGTTATTGTGATTAACATTGCTTGATTCTTGAATCTTATCGAAATTTTTCGTGACTGTTGCCTAAAATTTACACTCTTTTGCTTTCTAACCGAAATGTTTTTCTTTCGATTGTTTTACAAAATGAAAGTTAAGGTGTAATATTACACCTATGATTACATTTTTGAGGGCTGTATGATGTATAAAGAGGACAGTAATATGCCAGAAATGATTGATGAGCGCACTATCGAAGATAAATCTATTGAGCAGCAACTTGTTGATGCGCAAAAAGAAATTGAAGATTTGAAGAGTCAACTTATGTGGCTTGAACGTTCATACGAATAAAATCAACTAACACACGTTTGAAAGGCCAGCAGTGAAAAACCACTGTTGGCCTTTTTTATTATGTAATCTTTGTTGTTGAGTTACAGGTTGACTTGCAAATTATCAATTAAGCGTGCTTTACCACAGTGCGCAGCGGCTAAAATAACTAAGTTTTTATCATCTTCGCTTGCTGGCTGTAATGTTTTCGCATGACAAATATGGATGTAATCGGTTTTTAGTCCAGCATTATTAATGAAATTAGTCGCTTGCTTCGCTAAACCAATAAAGTCGGTATCTTGTTTTATTTTCTCAGCAAGCCACTGAATGTTTTGACTAAGTGCAGGCGCAATTTTTAACTCCTCTTCAGTTAAATATCCATTACGTGAACTTAATGCTAAACCACTTGCTTCTCTTACTGTTGCTACCGGAATAATATCGATTGGCATGGATAAATCTTCAACCATGGTTTGAATGACTTGTACCTGTTGATAATCTTTTAAGCCAAAACAGGCTACGTCAGGTTGCACAAGGTTAAACAGCTTACAAACGACTGTTGCTACGCCACGAAAATGACCTGGACGACTTTCTCCACAGTAACCTTCAGAAACTTGCGGAACCTCAATAAAGGTTTGTTTATCAAGGCCTTTTGGGTATACAATTTCGGGTGTTGGCGTGAAAAGTAGATCAGTTTTGGCGGCTTCAAGTTGTTGTTGATCTGCTCGCAACGTTCTGGGGTAATTAGCAATATCTTCATTCTGACCGAATTGCATAGGATTAACAAAGATACTCGCAACGACTTTATCTGCGTGTTTATGGGCTTCTGTGATCAATGCAATATGACCTGCATGCAAATTACCCATTGTAGGTACAAAGGCAATTTTGAAACCTTGTTGTCGCCACTGGTTTATGGTTTCTCTTAAACTAGAAATATCGTTAAGGGTGATCATTATTCCGCCTACTTAAAAATGTGTTCATCACCTGGGAAGTTTTCTTTTTGCACTTCACTTATATATAACTCGATAGCTTTTTTAATGTCGCCAGTGTCGATAAGAAAGTTTCTTGAAAATTTAGGCATATAACTACATGAAATACCTAAGGCATCATGCATAACAAGGATTTGGCCGTCGGTATCTTTTCCTGCACCAATACCGATAGTTGGAATGTCAATCGCCTCGGAGATAGCTTTACCTAACGAAGCAGGAATACATTCTAATACTAATAATTGAGCGCCAGCGGCTTCTAGTGCTTTTGCATGCTCGATCATTTCTTGTGCTTTGCTATCGTCACGTCCTTGTACTTTAAAACCGCCAAAGACATTAACTGATTGAGGTGTTAAACCAAGGTGAGCACACACGGGTATCCCACGTTCAACAAGACCGGAAATGGTGTCAGCTAACCAAAGACCGCCTTCAATTTTAATCATACTTGCACCAGCTTGCATCAAAGTAGCTGCATTAGTGAATGCTTGCTCTTTTGTTGCGTAACTCATAAAAGGTAGATCGCTGATGATCAGTGTATTTTCAACACCGCGTTTCACGCATTGCGTATGATAAGCCATATGGTCAACATCAACAGGTAAGGTGTCATCTTGGCCTTGTAAAACCATACCTAGTGAGTCACCAATTAAAATGGCGTGAATACCTGCTTGATCGAATAATTTAGCAAAACTAGCGTCATATGCAGTGATTGTCGCTATTTTTTCACCTTGTTGCTTCATTTTTTGCAACACTGAGGTTGTTATCTTTGTCATAAAAAGATCCAAAAACACAGTTATTTGTGCGATAAATTGATTTTCTTGCAGCGATTTTAACTGAGTTGGCTGTGAATTGTTAGTGCGTTTTTATCGATGCTCTCGGCCAGGGTTGACACGTTACTATTACAAGGTAGTGTCAGTTTAGGTGCTATCTCTGCTAGTGGGATTAACACAAATTCTCGCTGTTTCATTCCGTAATGGGGGACGGTGAGGCGAGGAGTGTTTATTATTTCTTGATCATAAAGCAGAATATCTAAATCAAGCACTCGTGCTCCCCAACGTTCGCCTTTTCTGACACGGCCAGCTTGCCGCTCAATAGCTTGTAATGCATCAAGTAATTCAATGGGGGTGAGTTTAGTATTAATAGCCATGACTGCGTTCATATAGTCAGGCTGGTCTTGTGGCCCCATCGGTTGACTACAATAAAGTGCTGAAAGCGCTATTTGAGTGATACCTGTATGCGCTCTGATACATTGAACAGCAAGTTGTATTTGTCGTTGCGGATTAGATAAATTGCTACCTAAGCCAATATAACAAATTGCCATGATCAGTCCTGAGAGTTATTCGTACGAGGACGACGACGTTTTCTTGGAGAACGTCTGGCACCTGGTTTACTACGGCCAAGTGTTTTAACCATTTGTTGTTGAGTATCGTAGTTACGTTGTTGAAACTCAGTCCACCAATTAACAAGTTCTGCTAAATCATCACACCCTTGTGCAGACTCCACTTGGTGGCGCAATAATAAAAAGTCGTAACCAGCTCGAAACTTTTGATGTTCAAAGGTACGAAACGCTTTTTTGCCTTCACGTCGAGCGAGTTTATCTTGTAAAATTAAAATGTCTTTTATAACTGACTGAAAACGTTTGGGGATTGCGATACTCTGCTGTTGACGGCCCATTATTTCGCCATAAGCGGCAAAAAATGCATCTTGTGGTGTAAGTGATGATGTTTGTTTAAGCGCTTTTATTTGTTGCTGAATTGGATACCAAAGCATTGCTGCGAAAAGAAAAGCGGGTGTTACGCGCTTTTCGTTATTAATTCTGTCATCTGTATTGGTAAGAGCTTGCGTGATAAATGGAGATAAATAAGGTAGCGATTGATTAACTAAGGCCTCTTCTACGACAGGGAAAAAGTAACGAAACAAAGCGTATTGACGTAGCATCGTGTAATTTTCAACGGCTTTACCCGACAAAAATAGCTTCAAAAATTCTTCAAATAAACGTGCTGGTGGAATGTTTTCTAATAATGGCGCCGATGAAACAATAGGTGCTTCAGTTTCTTTACTGATATCCATGTCGAGCTTTGTGGCGAAGCGAATGGCTCGTAACATTCGCACAGGATCTTCGCGGTAACGCGTTTCTGGATCGCCGATTAAACGAATTTTTCGTTGAGAAATATCCTTGGCACCATTGGCAAAATCGTACACTTTAAAATCAGCTATCGAATAATAAAGTGCGTTAATGGTAAAATCACGACGTTCAGCGTCTTCTTCAATCGAGCCATAGATATTGTCACGCAGTAGCATTCCATGTTCACTTTGCTTTGATGTTTTCCCGCAATTCTGTGCTTGTTGAGGGTTGTCGTGATGACCACGAAAAGTAGCAACTTCAATCACATCTCTACCGAAAACAATGTGGGCAAGTCGAAAACGACGACCAATTAAACGACAGTTTCTAAATAATCCTTTAATTTGTTCAGGTGTCGCATTAGTGGCAATATCAAAATCTTTTGGCGTTAAACCAAGCATTATGTCTCGAACTCCACCACCCACTAAGTATGCATCAAAGCCTGATTTATTCAGGCGATAAAGTACTTTTAGCGCATTAGAACTGATATATTGACGAGAGACAGGGTGTTGATCTCGGGTCAAAATTTGCGGGCCATCGGTGCTTACTGCACTGATTGAACTGTTGGAATTTTTTTCACGCATAGATTGGCCGAATACCTTCTTACACAAATTGATAACGCGTTTGATACTTAACAACCTCAAAACTAAAAAAGAGCGCCGCGATCATATAACAGTAGGGCTAAAAAGAGAATGAAAAAAATACAGGCAACTGCGGTTATAATAGGTATTTGATTGGAATAACGCAGAAACGATAAGAAAATTAGATAGTGATCTCGCGAGTTTTAGCCACAAGTTCGCGCTGCCAATTTTCGATAGCCCAACTGATAATCGTTTTAACATCAGCAGTTTGAAGTAATGCTGGTGGTTGTTGTCCTAAAAATGATAAGGCATTTATTAAGCTGGATTCAGGATCATTGCGGTCAATGGCCGGTGCTTTATTTTGCTTACTTAATTTATAGCCCAATTCAGTGACGGCTAAAGGTATATGGCCATACTGCGGGGTTGCTTCATCCAATATTTTAAAAAAACTTAATTGTCTGGCGGTTGGCTCGAGTAAGTCACAGCCCCGGATCACGTGAGTGATTTCTTGCTCAATATCGTCTGCGACAACAGCTAGTTGATAAGCGTATAGTCCATCCCGTCTTTTGATAATAAAATCTTCTGCAGCCAGTGAGGTATTACAAGATACTCTACCTTGGAAAATATCATCATAATGGGCAATTTTAGGCTGGTTTTTTACGCGGATCGCACTTTGTGGTTCGGTTAGGTTTAAGTGTCGGCAATGCCCTTGGTATATGCCTCCGATAGATTTGATTTGAGCACGAGTACATTGACAATGATAAGCAAGAGAGTGTTGCTTTAACGATGAAATTATCTGGTTATACCGCGAATACTGCTGGCTTTGAAACATTACGTCTTCATCCCACTGAAGACCAAAGGCTAGCAAGGTTTCTAAAATTATATCACTAGCACCTGCCTGCTCTCTTGGCGGATCAATATCTTCCATGCGTACGAGCCATTGACCTTGATGGTGTTTAGCGTCAAGGAAACTTGCTAATGCTGTGATAAGTGAGCCGTAGTGTAGCAGGCCAGAAGGAGATGGTGCAAAGCGACCTCGATATTGCTTAGATCGCTTTGTTGTGTTTTCGTTATTCATCTTTACAGATGATTAACCGGCAAGTTGTCGCTCTTTGATTTCCGCTAATGTTTTACATTCAATACAAAGATCAGCGGTAGGTCGAGCCTCTAATCGGCGGATACCGATTTCAATGCCACAACTTTTACAAAAACCAAAATCGTCTTCTTCAATTAATTGCAAAGTCTTTTCAATCTTTTTAATTAATTTACGTTCACGATCTCTAGTACGTAATTCTAAGCTAAACTCTTCTTCTTGCGCTGCACGATCCACAGGGTCAGGAAAATTTGCCGCTTCATCTTTCATATGAGTTACGGTGCGATCGACTTCTTCACGAAGTTGGGTACGCCATGCTTCTAGGATCTTTTTAAAGTGTTCCAATTGCTCAGCGCTCATGTATTCTTCATTAGGTTTTTCTACATACGGCTCTACGCCTGCTAACGCTAAAATACCTAAAGCTTTACTGTTTGGCATGCTAATTCTCCTAATGCTAACTAGTTCAAATAACAATTAAAGAATGCTAATTTGACTGCATGTGCCAATTTTTAAAATAGACCTGAAATATCAGAACTATATTGTGTTACGTTAGACAAAATTCAAGAACAATCATTAAAAATATTTTTTTTAGTGGAATATCAAAATGTTACAAGTATAATTTATAACGAATGAATCCTGTTTTATCGCAAGCCCACTTTTTTAGCAAGATTTAGCTGCTCTCGTCAATCTTTTGTTGATAATAGTTGTAACAAATTAGCTGTTTTTTTGTTGTATTTTCATTTAACCCTTCAAAAGGGGATATCACTTTTTGCAGTGTTAATCGATAAAACTGACAGATATGGGCGTTGTTAATTGAATTTCGACTTCCTGTTCCCTAACAGAAAATTCTGCTTTATATGCGAGAATTTCAACTCCTTTTTCTTTTGCTTGGCGGAGTAAGCCAGCATAAATGGGATCTATATGCGCTGCTGCTTTGACATTATTAATAGCGGAATGTAGCACCGCGAACAATAACACGGCACGTTTACCTTGTTCTACAATGTCCATTAATTCACGCAAATGCTTTTGTCCTCGTAGGGTTTTAGCATCAGGAAAATAACCTTGTTCATCCTCAAATAACGTGACACTTTTCACTTCGATATACGTTTCAGTTCCATTTTCATCGAGAAGATAAAAATCAGCTTTACTGTTTTCGTTACCATATTTAACTTCCCGCTTTAATGCTGAAAAATGTTCGAATTCATTAATTATTCCATTGTTTAATGCTTCTTCTACCAACTGATTTGCGCGAATGGTATTGACGCAGATGGTGTGTTGTTGCTCGGTGATACTAAGCTCCCAGCTATAGGGATATTTTCTTTTTTTATTCTCTGAAACACTGTAAAGCACCTTGTTTCCAGAAGTCGCACAACCGGTCATTGCACCTGTATTTGCACAGTGGATAGTAGTTCTATTGCCGTTATCAAGGATGACATCAGCCAGAAATCGCTTATATCGCTTTTCAAGGGTTGCTCGAGAAAGTGTTAGCTTCATAGTAAAGACGATTTTGTAAAATAAAGTGTGCATAATAGTACAATATTTATTGAACTAAGTGTGAGCACCTTGTTTGTTTGGTGTAAACTAACACAATGAATTTCAAGAAATAAGGTGTTCCCGTGAAGCAAGGTGTTCTAGTACATTTAATTAACGACAATAAAGCAACAGATTGGCAACAGAATAAAACCATTCAACATATTAATGGTGAGGTGTTTCTATACTTTCCTGAGTTTGATAACTATAGTGAAAGAAATATCCAAAAAGCCGCTCGAAAATTAGAAAGCATGGGGCTTGAGCAGGTAGCTCTAACTGGAGGTAACTGGCAAGAAAGTTATCAATGGGCCTTTGCGCAAGGTTTTAGCTCGATCAATAAAAGTAATAATATCCACTTCACTGGCGAACCAGAATTAATTAATAAACTGTCAAATAAATTAATGACTTATGCTTGGGCTAAGCGCTTAACCAATCAAACAGCAGCAGAACAATCGCCAGAAATATTAGTATCAAGTGTTTTTGATTACGTTAAAACATTGTCGCCTGAATTTGTTAGTATGAATGTGATCAAAGGCGAAGCATTAAATGAAAATGGCTGGGTTGGCGTGTATAACGTAGGTAAAGCTAGCCAACATGCACCTTGTTTAGCTGAAATCGATTTTAACCCTACCGGTAATTCAGCCGCTCCAGTAGATGTGTGTTTGGTCGGTAAAGGCATTACATTTGATACTGGCGGCTACAGCATTAAATCAAATGAAGGCATGTTTAACATGAAGTGTGACATGGGCGGTGTCGCAGTTGTGGCAGCTGCATTGGCTTATGCAATACAACAAGGGCTAACCAAGCGGGTAAAATTGATTTTGTGCTGCGCTGAAAATATGATCAGCGGTAGTGCGTATAAAGTCAGTGATATTTTAACCTATAAAAATGGTGTTACTTGTGAAATTGCCAATACAGATGCAGAAGGACGCCTTGTGTTAGCGGATGGTTTATTACTGGCTAGTGAATCTTCACCCAAAATGATTATCGATGCTGCAACGTTAACGGGGGCTGCTATGTTAGCAACAGGGGGGGATTATACAGCGTTAATGTCGTTAGATAGTGTCGCTTCTGAACGGGCATTAGTTGCAGCGAAAGCAGAAGGTGAGCCTTTGTGGCCATTACCTTTAGCGCCATGGCATCAAGAAAAGTGTCCTTCAGCCTTTGCTGATACCGCAAATAGCCGTACTCAAAAAGGGGGCGGTATGGGAGGAGCAAGTAATGCAGCTGGCTTCTTATCAAGGTTTGTGCCGAATGACGGAAAAGGTTGGCTGCACTTTGATTTAGCTGCTGCTTATAACGGAAGCGCAAATAGTCTGTGGGCTGCAGGCGCTACAGGTATGTCTATCGCGACGATAGCAAACTTGCTGTTAAATAATAAATAGCACTCGTAGTAGTAGCTCTTTGCAAAGAGTAGTTACATGGCTTGTGACTGCTCTTTTACAAATTCTACCAGCCACTGTTTTGCGTTAAAGGTATCAGTAAATACATGAAAAGTAAGATTGCACGACTGGTATACTCGCCTAAGCTGCATTTGCTGAATATCAGCGGTATTACTATCAACAATAACACTAGCGTTTGCTATCATACCTCGCTGCATTCGATAACGAGTGACATCAACGAGTATCTTTTCCGCTTCTGGAGTAAAGATACTGTTACCATAAAAGGTAATTAATAACCCCCAAGGTTTTCCTTGATATTGCTCGCAAGCGATATGCATATCTTTTACGTAAGCATTTGCGGTGACTTCGTTGAACGGACCTCGTGCATCAACAATGAGTATGTTGTTTTCCTTTTCAATATTGTAATCACCATGGGCGGCTAAATTCACATCATCTTCCTTGTTTTGTTGTCGGGTTAATATCAATAGCAAAAAAAATATTGCTTGCCAAGTAAGCAGATTTCTCGAAAGATGCAAATTATTTAAACAACACGAAATCAACCCTTTATCATTTTCTTTATGCTTGGTTCACAGGATGAAATTTGTTGTGTGGAAGAGGTATAAATGAGAAGAAAAGTATGATTTTGTCTACAGCCCCTAATGCAGGTTAGTCTACAAGAAAACGCGACTGTACTAGCATAGTCGCGTTTTCTTGAGCTAAAAAGTCAACAGACTCTATTGAACAGCGAGTTGCCATACACTGACAGAGCCTGAAATTTCATGACCAACCACTAGCATCGCCTCTGCATTATCGGTAGCTGGAATAAATGTCATTCCTTCAGGAGCCAAATCGCCAGTAATATCAGCGTCTTCAATTAACCCCCGATTATAGAGGTAATCTACGAATGTAACATTAAAGGGGTTGGTGATGTCGTAAATCATAATGCCTGACATACGTTCTAACCCAACAAATGCGAGTGTTCTTCCGTTAATATGACCGATAGTAAGTGCTTCAGGTTCAGCACCTTTTGCGTCTGAACGTGTGTCACCTTCGTTAGTGTCTTCGTCATTATTAAAAGCTTCGCCGTGAACCGCAGACGTGATGCGAACAATATCATCGCCAGAATCAAAGACGAGATTGCCATTCGCATCCCAAATTGAAAATGATCGAGCGCCATAAGTGTATAGTGCATCATAATCGCCGTCATTATCGATATCACCTTTTTCAATTGAGACTTTCAGTCTACCTAAATCGTAATCATCATTGTTAATCGCACTAAAAGCGATGGGATCTAAAAGTAAATCTTCTACACGTGATTCATCAAGGTAAGCAAGACAACCGTCATCTTCGTCATAATCAATGCCACCTTCAGCTAAACAGGTTGTTTCAGATGCAGATTCGAAAAAATATTCTCTACCGTCACCTTCATTGGCAGTCACAATAAAATTCACGTCTTTCCATGTGTAGGTAGCAATAGTATCTGGCTGATACATACCATATAAATTTTTGTATTTTTTTAAGTTTATTCCATCATCTTTATCTGAAGCATCGATAACAAAATTTGACCAATCTTTAAATCCTAACCCTTTAATATCGACTAAGGTATTGGTTTCTAAATTAACAATTGCAATACCGTTGTTTTCTTGAAGGGTAATGTATGCAAATTTAATGTCATCAGAAACGGCAATATATTCAGGCTCTAAATCCATTGCGACAGTTGTGTTGATTGTTTGTCCTTTAATTACTCTTCCGGAAGGGTTAGGAAACATCATTCCTTGAGCCATTAAATCTGACTTTTTATCGTTGTACTCGGTAAAAGTAATGTTTGTCGCAGTATCACTTATTACACCATTATTAATCGCAATAAGAGAGATACTACCTTCAGGATCAATGGTGTAGTCACTACTAGGTTCTCCTTCGTTCGCCACAATGAGTTTGCTGCTATCAGGCGTAAAAGTGACCATGTCGGGTAGAAAACCTACTTCAATGTTTTTCATAAAAGTTGGTGTGGCTGCGGATATATCGTATAGAGCAATGTGACCCTTATCCCCAGTTTGACTGGCAGCTAAAGCAACAGCTAAAACATTTAGGTCGTTAGAGATACTAATACTATTTGCATCACCTGGGGTATGAACTGATAAATCAATTTGAGTGATAGTATTCATATTCGTATTTGTGATAACCCCTTCTGCATTAGTACTTAATGCTGCAGGGTCTGCATCAGACAACGAAAGAATATCAACTGTTGCGGTATTGCCAGAACTATTAATGGCATATATATGCTGTGATGACGCATGATATTGTACAATTTCTGCAGCGCCTTCTGGCGATTCAGCACTCAGAACAGCACGTGCTACCAGTGTTGCGGAAAGAGAAAGGTTTCCACTTTCTCCATTTTGGCCGTCTTGTCCAGGTAAGCCTTGTTCACCCTGTGGACCTGCAGTTCCCGTTGTGCCGTCTTGACCATCGTCGCCGTTACAAGCAGCTAACAAGGTAAGTAAAATTGAGGCAATAGATAATTTCTTTAATGTTTTCATTGCGGTACTCGTTTTATGATGATAAATACCACTGTAATTAAGGTTTATGACAATTCTCTTGCATTTTCATGACGATAAAATGATTGAGTGTGTTTGGGTATCAATGTAAATCAACGTGCATGACGTGAGATTTTGCATGGCAAGCACATTTTTAGTTTCTACTCTGATATAATTTTGCCAACCATTTACAACCTCATTGACAGAAAATTGCTACCAATAGACGAGTTTTTGCCCGAGCTTAATACAATGTTAAAAGCACATAAGCGAGTGGTCTTACAGGCAGAGCCTGGTGCAGGTAAATCTACTGCAGTACCGCTTTCATTATTAGCCTCAGATATGTTTGGCAGCAAAAAAATTATCATGCTAGAGCCTCGCCGTGTTGCGGTTAAATCTATTGCACATTATTTAGCTGGAAAAATAGGTGAAAAAGTCGGGCAAACGATCGGTTATCATATCCGAAATGAACGAAAAGTGTCTAACAACACGCGTTTAGAAATTGTCACTGAAGGCGTATTAACACGAAAAATTCAGTCTAATCCAGAACTATCTGATGTTGGCTTGGTTATTTTTGATGAATTTCATGAGCGCTCTTTACATGCTGATTTGGCATTAATTTTATCACTAGAAGTTCAAGACGCTTACAACGAAACATTAAAACTGTTGGTGATGTCAGCAACGATTGATACTCAACAAGTTTCAAGCTACCTACATCATGCGCCAGTGATGTCATGCCCTGGTAGAAGTTTCCCTGTAGCTATTGAATATAATGGACAACGCAGCCGTTATCTCACCGAAACTGTATTATCTGTAGTAAAGCGTGAACTTGAAGATGAAAAGCAAGGGGATATTCTTGTATTTTTACCAGGACAAGCAGATATCAAACGATGCATAGCTGCAGCAGAACAAGTGCTGGAAACACCGGTAGATTTACTCCCTTTATACGGTGGCTTACCTCTTGCTCAGCAGTCGTTGGTATTAACAAGGAAAGACTCACATCAAAGAAGGGTTATTTTTGCTACCAATATTGCAGAAACTAGTTTAACAATCGAAGGTATCACTACTGTGATAGATTCTGGGCTTGAGAAAGTATTAAGTTTTGATGTAAAAAGTGGCTTATCTAGGCTCGATACTATCAACATAGCAAAAGCTTCAGCGAGTCAAAGAGCTGGTAGAGCTGGCAGGCTAACTGCGGGTAAATGTATCCGGTTATGGTCTGAGAGTGAGCAGCAACGGTTAGCTGACTATCAACCAGAAGAAGTATTAAACGCAGAACTCACAAGCTTTGTGCTTGAGCTGTCTGCTTGGGGTATCACGCAATATCAAGATGTAAATTGGTTATCTGAACCGGCGAAATATCATTTTGATGTCGCGAGTGAGTTGAACCAATCGTTAGGTTTTGTCGATAGCGGCAATAAAATTACGGGGTTAGGGCAACAGGCATTATTGCTAGGTGTAGAGCCAAGACTTGCGAGTATGTTAATACGAGCCGATTCACCAGAAAAAACTGCCATAGCTTGTTTACTTGCTGCTCTTTTGTCTGAAAGAGATATTTTTATTTCGTCGCAAAGTGTAGATATTACAACGAGATTTCTTGTAGTGTCTGAATATTTACAGCAGCAGTTGATACCTACGGGAGTGAATCGTTCTGCTTTAGAGCAAGTAGCTAAACTTGCCAAAAACTTTGCGAATAAATTGTCAGTAGAGTTGGCACGCACATACATAGGTATTAATAGCTTTAGAGAATGTGCTGCACAACTATTATTTTTTGCTTTTCCTGAACGGCTTGCGAAGGCGCGAGATAAACAAGGAGAACGATATTTATTGGCTAATGGTCGAGGAGTTTCGCTTAATGAAAGTGATGCTTTGCGAGGTGAAACATGGTTGATCGTTTGTCACTGTGATGGAAAAAATAAAGACGGCAAAGTATTTTCAGCACTGCCGGTAATGCCATCACAGCTACCAACAATTTTACAGAACAATTTACGAGAAGAGACACAATTCAGGCTCGATAACAAAAAAAATGCCATTCATAGCATTAGTAAAACTTACTATAAGGCATTAACGATTGTAGAAGAAAATAATGGTGCTTTATCACAAGAACATTTTTCTACTTGCCTAAAAGATATTCTTCAACAAGAAGGGTTATGCTTTTTAAATTGGTCGTCACGGTGTCGGTCATGGCTGACAAGAGCTCAATGGTTAGGTCAACAATTAGATACCTTTCCTCAAATATCTGAACAACACTTACTTTCTACGATAGAAGATTGGCTTATTCCTTATCTGAATAATATTAATAGTTTAAAGGCCCTTAAACAGCTAGAAATATATCCACTGCTGATTGCTAACTTAGACTGGCAGCAACAGCAGTTTATGGATGAAAATGCGCCGATACATTATCAAACGCCTAGCAATAAACAGGTGTTAATTCGCTATGATGAATCGCAAGGACCAACCGTTGCAGTGATTTTACAAGAAATGTTTGGTCAGCTTGAAACACCTAAACTCGCAATGCGGCAAGTGCCGTTACGCTTTGAGTTGTTATCTCCAGCTCGTCGACCTATACAAACCACGAGTGATTTGAGGCATTTTTGGCAATCTTCCTATTTCGATGTAGCTAAAGACATGCGTGGAAAGTACCCCAAACACCGATGGCCAGAAAAGCCCTTAGAAGAAAAACCAGGACGTTCTATTAAGCAAAAACCTGCTTAGCAGGTGTTGGATTTTTTAAGGGGGTTTTCGTGAATAATTAGAGTAATAATTAAATTAACCAGACACCTCAATAAGGAAAATAATATAGCAAAAGCTCGTTTTGAGCGCTTTTTAGCAGGCCTCTGTTTGCTATTTTTTGACCATTTGTTACTATTTAAATAATAAGAGTTCTAATTAATTTTTGAATCAGGAGCGAAATACATTAATGTTATGAGTATAAAACCACTTAGTTTTGAAGAATTAGCAAAAGAAGAAAATATTGATTTTGTTTACGATCATGATGCAAATACCGTATTGATTGATGACCTTGGAACGATAGATTTATCAATTTTTGTTGAAATGGTAATGCGTTATTCGTATCAAATAAATGCAGCAAAAATCAGCATTAAGGTAAATGAATCCCAAGCGATTTATTTTTTTCAACATGGCTTTAAGGTTGAAGCCTCGATAATGGCCTATTATGGTTTACAAGATGCTTTTTATGTTGTTTATTACCTTAACGATAAACACCATAAAAATCATCTCGAGAATATCCACGATAAAGTGCTTGAAAAGGCTTATATTAGTAAAAAAAATAAATTAACTGATTTTAGTTTTGATCGTGTCACGGTTGGTACAAATACGGTACGCACTAACGTAGAAAGCAAAGATAAGTTAGTGTTTACGGGGCGTGAGCATTCAATTGCTGATCATGACACGCATCATAAATTTTTTGCCCAATCGAACGACAAAATTGTCGCAACCGCCACAGCAAGCTATGATGAATCACAGCAAGTGGTTGAGTTTTCTGATTTTATAGTAAGTGCTGAATTTGATGTTTGGCAGTTATTGATCAATTTAATCACAGAAATGGAACAACACTTTAAAGCATTAAAGTGTACAACTGCCTTTACCATTGTACCAGCAAGCAGTCTTGCCATTAACGCAATATGTGTTGAACAAGGATTTGAGTTTGGTGGGCGATTAAAAAATGAATCATTGGTAGATGGTGAGTTAGATAGCCTAAATACTTGGTTTAAGCGATTATAGAGAACACAATGCAATTCACAACCCTACCCGATGCTTTAACGCTTAAAAAAGTCATTAAAGATAAAGACGAAGTGCTTAATTGTCGCTTTATGACAGATGCAATTCAAGGCTTGTTAACAGAACGAGCTTACTTTTTTGATGAAGTACTTACCGAATTATGGCGACACTTTGGCTTAGTGGATGCCCCCATCTCGCTAAATGCTGTTGGCGGGTATGGACGAGCATCATTACACCCGGGTTCTGACATTGACTTAGCGATCATTATCGATAAAAAAATAAGCCAACAACAGCAAGCTGCCTTATCTGGTTTTTTAACTAAGTTATGGGATTTAGGTTCTGACATTGGCCAATCAGTAAGAACTATTGATGAAACTAAAAAACAAGTAAAGCAAGATGTTACTGTAGCAACCAATTTACTTGATATCAGAAGGATTACTGGGCCAGCCGAGCATGCACTCGCTATTAATAAATTAATGCATAGCGAAGATTTATGGTCTCATCAACAATTTTTCGAAGAAAAGCTTGAAGAACAAAAAGCACGTCATGTAAAAGCAAAAAATACCGCCTTATTTTTAGAGCCTAATTTAAAAAATCACCCCGGTGGCATGCGCGATGTACAAAGCATTTTGTGGGTTGCGCAAAAGTTTTACGGGTTGGGCTATTCAGAGGTGTTTAGCGGTACTAAGCTGTTATTGGCAGACGAACAAATTGAGCTAAAAGAAGCGTTTGATTTTGTTTGTCGCGTGCGATGGGCATTGCATACGGTTGCAGAGTCATCGGTAGAACAATTGTTGTTTGAACATCAAGCTGACGTAGCAAGTATGTTAGGCTTTGGTGATGGTGAGAACAGCCAACAAGCCATCGAGCGTATGATGCGTCAACTGTTTCGCGCCATGACCCGCATTCGTGAATTAAACCAATTAATTTTAGACACCTTAACAATCGAGCATACGTCATTTTCTCGTGTTAATAACGTAAAGCAACTTGATAGCGGCTTTAGAAGAATAGGTAGCTTGATTGATGTAGAAGATAAAAACTTATTTATTGAAAAGAAACAAGTTATCCGTATGTTTAGGTTGATATCAGACATAGATGCTATCACGGGTATTACGCCTAAGACGCTTAGGGCATTAAGAAATGTAAGGCGTTCATTACTTGGGGAACTACAAGATTATCAAGGGTGTAGAGATGAATTTATCGAGCTTCTATCCAAAACTGATGGATTCGAGCAAGCATTAGGCTTAATGCATCGTTATGGTATTTTGTCGGTATATTTTTCTCACTGGCAGCTAATCGAAGGGCAAATGCAATTTGACATGCATAATGCCTATACAGTTGATGAACATGCGTTTAAAGCGTTAGCTTATCTTGGTGCTTTTGAAAAACATCATGAAAAAGACAGTTTTCCCGTTAAATCCTATCAAAAAATTCCTAACAAACTTCCTTTACGTTTGGCGACTTTATGTCACCATTTATCGGGTCGTCAAACTGATGAAGATCACGAGCTCAGTGCGATGCAAGCGAAAGAGTTTGCTACTTTTCATCAGCTCGATGAAAAATCCATTCAACTGGTGTTCTGGTTGGTAAAAAACCAAACGTTAATGCTTGATGTATGTAAGCAAAGTGATTTAAATGATCCCATTATTTTTCAAAAACTTGCAAAAACCATCTCTTCGAAAGAAAAGCTTGATTCGTTATTATGTTTTACCGTTGCTGATTTAATGGCAACAAATGAAAGTGCTTGGAACCCTTGGATAGAATATCAATTATCACTTCTTTATAAAGGTTTAAAGAAAACAATCGCAAAAGGCACAAACAATGTTTTTGAAGCGAGAACGTTAATTAGCGAGAAGAAAGCCAGCGCGAAAAGTCAACTCTGTAGTGATGTTGATATTGCAAAAGTTGAATTATGGTGGAAAAAGCTTCCGAGCGAGTTTTTCACTGCCAATTGTGTTGAACACATTGTTGAAATTACCGAAAACATTATGAGTAATTTTAATAAAGAACATCATGTATTTTTATGTAACTCAAATGATCTTGGCTTTACGACCTTAGTCGTTTATACCCCTGACAGGGATCAATTATTTTCCGATATTTTTAAAGTGCTTTCTAAGGCAAAACTTCGCGTCAAAGAAGCAAACATGCTGACAACTCAAGATGATAATGTTATTGAAGTCTTTCAGCTACTCAGTGAATCTGACGATGTTGTTGATGATGAATTTAGATTAAACGCCATTGTGCAAAGAGTTAAAGATATTTTGAATACTGGTGATACCGGTAAAGCAATCAAAGCGCCTATGTACGTTGAGACCTTTGAACAAGATCCGAATATTGAGGTATTACCTTATCCAGATAAAGACAAATCACTGATTAAAATTAACGCCTTGGATGATCCCGGCTATATTGAACAGATTTGTGAAGTATTTAATGAACAAGGGTTTACCATTCATTCAGCAAAAATAAGTCAGCTAGGCGAATGTAATGATAATGTTTTTCTTATTTCGAATAGTGAAGATCAATCAATCTCGAGTTTAGACTCTGATGACATTGTTAAATTGATCGAAGAAAAAATAGCGTTTTAGATCGGCGCGTATATTATGTATAACGAGTTGTCAGTCATGAATTGCTAAATTGATCAAAACACCTAATTAATCAATTTAGCAAATTATCGTTTATAGCGTTTTGTTGATATCAGCCTGCATTAAGTCAAGTTCTAACATCGGAGATGCATCTATTTCGTTGGCGTCCATCATGGTTGCAATACGTTGCATTGACGACAACAATAAAGATTGCTCCCATTGCTCTAAATGACAAAACTTCTGAATAAAGTGTTGTTGCAGTGGTTGCGGCGCATTGATTAAGGTTTCTCGACCACTATCAGATAAAAACAAGCTAACCCGACGTTTGTCCTCAGTGCTTCTTACTCGCTCTATGAGTGATCTATTTTCTAATCTATCAAGTATATTCGTGACCGTAGCAGCACTTAAATTAATATTTTTTGCAATTTGACTCGCTGTAACCCCTTTAACACGGGCGATTTCTTGCATGATCAGCAGTTGCGGCCCAGTTAGCCCAGCTGACTTATTTAATTGCTTAGAATGCAAATCAATCGCTCTGATCACTCTTCTGATCGCAACGAGCAGTTCTTCGTATTTTTCCATAGCAAATGTACTTTGAGAGAATTTGAGGCTAGCTTATACATTTCTAGAGTTATTGCATAGTAATAAGCGTTTAAATTGCTAGACTTTGACTAAAAAGTAATAACTAAACAGTTTCAGAACAAATTATTTTAATGATCGTGAGGAGGGAATCGTCGGATTTATGGCTAAATATGATGAAAACATAGGAATGCATTGCCAGCTAGTTTACAATCATCGATTATTTTTTAATGTTTTCAACGTGCAATATTTATGACTTTACTTCTCACATACTTGGCAATAGCAATAGGTGTGTCGTTTTTATGTTCAATCTTAGAAGCTGTGCTGTTATCGGTAACGCCAAGTTTCGTAGAAAATATTCAAAAAGACAAACCGCTTGGTGGCAAAGTACTCAGTCATGTGAAAGACAATATAGATAAATCGATTTCTAGTATTTTGATCCTTAATACATTCGCTCATACTATGGGTGCAGCAGGTGTTGGTGCTCAAGCCATTAGAGTTTTTGGTGAAGAAAAAGAAACCTTAATCGCGTTTTTATTAACCTTAGCAATATTATACTTTTCAGAAATTATTCCAAAAACAATTGGCGCTAAATTTTGGCGCAACTTGGCGATCCCTTCGGCTTATATCATCAATTTTCTCGTGAAAGTTGTTTATCCTCTGGTGTGGTTTTCATCGTTGCTCACGCGTATGTTTGATAAAAATAAAACGGATGTGGTATCGCGAGATGAAATTCGCGCTTTTGCAGCATTAGGGCATAAAGATGGTTCACTTTTTTACCAAGAAAACCAATTGGTTGAAAATATTCTTACCCTTAGAGAAGTTAAAGCCGGTGATATATTAACACCAAGAAGCGTTGTGCATGCTCTTGATGAAAACATGACCATTTCTGCTGCTTTGGCTGCAGAGCAAACAGCAAGTTTTACCCGTATACCTGTTTATAGCGGTTCAATCGACAATATAACCGGCTTAATTATTAAAGGGACACTCTACGAACAAGAAAGACAAGGAAATGGCGACACGTTACTGGTTGATATTAAACAACCTTTACATCGAATTTCAGAAAGCTTACCGGTATTACCCTTGCTTGATTTTTTTATAAAACGCCATGAACATATTTTTCTTGTGGAAGATCATTTCGGGCAAACTGCGGGTATTGTTACCTTAGAAGATGCTATTGAAACCTTTTTAGGCCGCGAAATAATTGACGAGAGTGATCAAGTGGAAGATATGCAAATGTTAGCTAAAGCTAAGTTTAGACAGCGGTTAAAGTCGAGCAATAATAAAGTATCAAACAACGAAGACGATGAGTAATTAGGTTTTAGTGTGTCGAAAGAGAAAAAGGTAACAAGCAAAACACCACCAGAACAGCGCTCAAAATTAAAGCGATTTAGCTTGTTTCTGGCTAAGTTTACACTTTTATTTGCCATTATTTTGGCATTCTATACCTTATATCTTGATGCAAGAGTGGTCGACAAATTCGAAGGTCAGCGTTGGCAAATACCGGTTCAAGTGTATAGTAAAATCCATTCATTTCAGCCTGGAAGTGAGATTAACCTTAGCCACTTAAAAGCGGAATTGTCTTTAATGGGTTATCGTCGCGTAACGAAAGTGACAAAACCCGGGCAATTTGCTTTATCTAGCAAGCGGATCATTATTTATCGACGAGCTTTTGATTTTGGTTCAGGCATTGAATATCCGCAAAAAGTGATGATTGATGTAACACGTAGCGGTGATATTCAAACCGTTGAACAATTATATCTCGATGAACAGCAAGCACATTCTGTAAACCTTGAACCCTATCTTATTGATCGTATTATTCCTGAAAATAAAGAAGATCGTGTGTTGGTACCATTACAGTCTGTGCCTGAACGGTTGCTAGATACGTTGTTATTAGTTGAAGATCGTGATTTTTATCATCATGCGGGTATTTCGCCAGTGGGTATTTTACGCGCGCTTTATAAAAATATTCGTGCAGGAAGAACCGTGCAAGGTGGTAGTACACTGACTCAGCAACTTGTAAAAAACATGTATTTATCGCGTGAAAAGACGATTTGGCGTAAAGTTAATGAAGCGATTATGGCCTTATTGCTTGAATACCGTTACAGCAAAGATCAATTACTTGAAGCGTATATAAATGAAGTTTACTTGGGACAACACTTTGCAAATGGTATTTATGGTTTTGGATTAGCTGCTGAGTTTTATTTTGGTAAAAGTGTAGCACAGCTATCAGATGAACAAATGGCTACGCTAGTAGGTGTTATAAAAGGTCCGAGCTACTATGATCCTTGGCGCTACGCTGAACGGGTAAAAAAACGTCGTGATTTAGTATTAACGTTGATGTTTGAACAAGAATATTTGACCAAGCCTGAATATCTCGCTGCGATTAAGAGTGAACTTTCTGTACGAAAATCTAGACGATTAGTGAAAAACAAACAGAAGTTTCCTGCATACTTGCAATTAGTCAAAAAAGAGTTGGGCGAGCTACTACCCCCTAACATGCAGGCCTCTGGCATTCGAGTGTTTACCGAATTTTCACTTTACACACAAACATTGCTAGAAAAAAAGGTTGAGCAACAGTTAGCGGCTTTAGCTGAGAGTCAAACGCACGAACTTGAAGCAGCGATGATTGTCACAGAACGCACAACCGGTGCTGTAAAAGGTATTGTAGGCGGTAAAGAAAGTGGTTATGCAGGTTTTAATCGTGCATTAAATGCTAAACGCCCAATAGGTTCGCTAATCAAACCAGCTATATATATCGCAGCACTGGAACGGTATCAAGACTATCAATTAGCCACCATTTTAGACGACTCTGAAATTAGTTTTACAACGGATAATGGTGAAGTTTGGCAGCCTAAAAACTATGACGGTAAGTTTCGAGGACAAGTATCTTTATTAGACAGTTTAGTTAGATCGCTTAACATACCGACGATTAATTTAGGGATGGATCTTGGCTTAGAAAGTGTAGCTGAAATTGTGCATTTGCTTGGCTATGACCGTGATATAACTCTCCGCCCCTCAATGCTTCTAGGTTCGATCAATATGTCGCCTTATCAGGTAAGTCAGTTTTATTTGCCTATTGCTAATCAAGGGTATGCGGTGCAAAGCCATGCGGTTGAGAAAATAACCTCAGCCCAAGGTGAAACCTTATATGAATTTTTTGCTGAGCCAACGCCCTATTTTTCTGAACAAGCCAGTTATTTAGTTGATTATGCGTTAACGAAAGTCACGACTGAAGGCACGGCTAAATCACTCGCTTGGCGTATCAAAGACGCGACATTAGCGGGTAAAACAGGAACTACGAATGATCAACGTGATAGTTGGTTTGTTGGCTATGACCAACAGCACCTAATTACCACGTGGATTGGTAGAGATGATAATAAAGAAACCACACTGACAGGAAGTTCAGGCGCGTTAGTACTGTTTGCAGACTTCTTAAATAGCTATGGTACAAAAAGTAAACATACTTCAGTACCTAGCGATATTGAATGGCTATCGTTTGATGCCAAAACAGGCTTGGCAATGGCTGTTGATTGTCAGCAGAACATCGAAATGCCTGCAATTTCTCGTGGTTTATCTATGCAACACTCTTGTTTAGAACCCCAACCACAAAAGAAAAAGAAAACCTGGTTAGAACGTTTATTTGGTGAGTAGCACCTAGCAATTATTCGCCGAGAATTATTCATTACCTTTGTCATTAATACAGACCGTACTAAACCTTGACACATTTATTGTCATTTTTTCACTATTCATTGCTATAAACCACTTTATTTCCTTGTAAAAATCAGGGGTTTTCTTTATGATCGGAAAAATTTTTTTATCGCTAAGTTTATTTGTTTGAAAAAGAATCATCGCTTTGGCTATGCTTAGAAAGCAACAAGAATTCTAACTTTAAATAAATAATACAAATTTTGGAGATGTTGGATGAGCAATGCGCCTGTGAATAACAGCCGTCGACGCTTTTTAACTGCGGCTACTTCGGTAGTTGGTGGTGTTGGCGCTGTCGGTGTTGCTGTGCCTTTCATTGGCTCCTGGAACCCAAGTGAGCGTGCGAAAGCCGCAGGGGCGCCAGTTGAGGTGAATGTAGGTAAAATTGAACCCGGTCAATTAATTCGTGCTGAATGGCGCGGTAAGCCAGTTTATATCGTGCGTCGTACTGATGAAGCGGTTAAATCGTTAGCAAATCATGAAGATCAGCTTCGTGATCCTAAATCTGCTGAACCACAACAGCCTGATTATGCTGCAAACGAACATCGCTCAATTAAGCCTGAAATTATGGTGGCGTTAGGTGTATGTACTCACTTAGGCTGCGCTCCAACGTATCGAAAAGGTGACTTTGAAGAGATGGTAGAAGGCGTTAAAAATGGTTTCTA
Organism: Thalassotalea sp. PP2-459; assembly: GCF_001913705.1. Lineage (GTDB taxonomy): Bacteria > Pseudomonadota > Gammaproteobacteria > Enterobacterales > Alteromonadaceae > Thalassotalea_C > Thalassotalea_C hakodatensis. Next base: position 107,711 of record NZ_MKQD01000019.1, read on the forward strand.
TTGTCCTTGTCACGGTTCTAAATTTGACATGGCAGGTCGTGTATTCTCTGGCGTTCCTGCACCGTTAAACTTAGTGGTTCCTGAGCATTCATTCCCAACAGATGACACCTTACTTATCGGTGTAAGCCAAGGAGAAGCGTAATGGAAAACTTTATGGCTTGGATTGAAAAGCGTCTTCCGTTTATGGATGCCATGAACAAGCATGCTATTCAATATCCTGCACCGAAAAACTTCAATTTTTGGTATGTATTCGGGATTTTAGCGACGGTTGTTTTAGTGAACCAAATACTGACAGGTATTTGGTTGACAATGAACTACGAACCTTCTGGCGCTGGTGCTTTTGCTTCTATCGAATATATTATGCGTGATGTCGATTACGGTTGGTTATTGCGCTATATGCATTCAACAGGTGCTTCGGCATTTTTTATCGTTGTTTATTTACATATGTTCCGTGGTTTAATGTACGGTTCTTATCAAAAACCACGCGAATTGCTGTGGATTTTCGGTATGCTTATCTTCTTGGTGTTAATGGCAGAAGCCTTTATGGGCTACTTATTACCATGGGGTAATATGTCGTACTGGGGTGCTCAGGTAATTATTTCTTTATTTGGTGCTATACCTCTTGTGGGTGAAGAGCTGACTATTTGGATCAAGGGTGATTATGTTATCTCTGGTGCGACACTAAACCGATTCTTCGCGCTACATGTTATTGCATTACCACTGGTATTATGTGTACTAGTGTTCTTACACATAATAGCGTTACACGAAGTAGGCTCTAATAACCCTGACGGTACTGACATTAAAAAGCCTAAAGGAAGTGTTCCAGAAGAAGAGCAAAGCAAGTTTACTTTCCATAAACAGTACACTAAAAAGTATGACATCGTTGATGCGATTCCTTTCCACCCTTATTACACGGTTAAAGACTTGGTTGCGGTAATCATTTTCTTGATTGGTTTTTCATGGGTTATGTTTTTTGCACCAGAGGGTGGTGGGTACTTTATTGAAGCACCAAACTTTGAGCCTGCTAACGGCTTAAAAACGCCTGAGCATATCGTGCCAGTATGGTATTTCGGACCATTCTTTACCATTCTAAGAGTGGTACCAGATAAGTTGTTTGGTATGATCACCATGTTTGCCGCTATTGGTATGTTATTCGCCTTACCTTGGTTTGACCGTGGTACGGTTAAATCAATTCGTTATCGTAGTAAAGCGCACTTACTTAACTTAACGCAATTTGCGATTAGTTTTATCGTGTTAGGTATTTTAGGTACAATGCCTGCAACTGATTTGGCGAATTTAATCGGCCGAATTGCAAGTTTAGGCTACTTTGGCTTCTTTATTTTACTGTGGTTTTACAGTAAAAATGAAAAGACCAAACCAGTACCAGAGAGGGTGACAGGATAATGAAAAAGTTAATTGTAACACTATTAGCATGCGTCCCTTTCTTTGCACTTGCTGCTGGGGGCTCTATGCCACTTGATAAAGCAAATAATGATTTAGCAGATAAAGAATCATTAAAGCGTGGCTTCGAATCTTATTTACAATATTGTTTAGGTTGCCATCAGCTAAAATATCAACGCTATAACCGAACGTTCCGTGATCTGGGAATAAGTGAAGCTGAGGGTAAAGAAAAATATATGCCTACAGGTGAAAAACCAGGTGATCACATTACCAATACTATGCCAGCTAAAGACGCTGGTGCATGGTTTGGTACTGCGCCTCCAGATTTAACCCTGGAAGCTCGCTTTAGAAGCCCAGATTATATTTATACTTATTTACGTTCATTTTACGTAGATGCGGAACGTCCGTTCGGTGTAAATAATAAAATCTTTAAAGATGTCGGTATGCCACATGTATTACAAAATTTACAAGGTGTACAAACACTTGATGAAAACGGCGAGTTAACACCTGCTGTGGGTGGCACTATGTCACCAGAAGAATACGATGAGTTCGTTCGCGATCTAACTAATTTCTTAGAATATGTTGGTGAGCCGAACAAGCTTGAACGTAAACAATTAGGTTATTACGTGATCGGGTTCTTATTTATCCTGTTAGTATTTTCTTACTTATTGAAGAAAGAATACTGGAGAGATGTTCATTAATTTGAAGGTCACTATCAGGTAATTTTATTGGGGGCACTAGCCCCCATTGTTAGTTATTATTGAATATTTTTGGAGGCGAAATGGCCGTTGCTGCAAACAAACGCTCTGTCATGAACTTATATTCACATGCGGATGATATGTATAGTCATCAAACACGTATTGTGTTGGCAGAAAAAGGCGTTGGTGTAGATATCCACTTAGTTGATATGGCGAATTTGCCTGAGGATTTATTAGACTTAAATCCTTATGGAACTGTGCCTACATTAATTGATCGTGAACTAGCGCTTTACGAAGCGTCAATTATTATCGAATACTTAGACGAGCGTTTTCCTCATCCACCATTGATGCCTGTTTATCCAGTATCACGTGGTCGTAGTCGCTTAATGATGCACAGAATTGAACAAGATTGGTATAGCTTAGCGCGTATCATCATGAATGGTAGTGCAGGTGAAGCAGAGAAAGCACGTAAAGAATTAGCAGAAAGCTTATTAAGCATCGCACCAATTTTAAATGAAGCTCCTTATTTTATGAGTGAAGAGTTTAGTTTGGTTGATTGTTACTTAGCTCCGCTATTATGGCGCTTACCTGTTTTCGGTATCGAATTAGAAGGTGCAGGTTCGAAAGAGCTAAAAACATACATGTTACGTGTATTTGAACGTGAATCGTTCCAAGCTTCTTTAACAGAAGTTGAAAGAGAACTTCGCTTTGGTACTGCAGTTTAATGTCTGTTGATATGACATCATCAAAGCCCTACATCGTTAGGGCTTTTTATGATTGGATTTGTGACAATGACCTAACACCATACATTGCCGTAGATGTAAATGTATACGGTGTGTTAGTGCCTATGGTTTTTGTAAACGATGGGCAAATTATTTTAAATGTTGCCCCTGGTGCTGTTGGTTCAATTTCTTTGGAAGGTGAAAGTATTGAGTTCACTGCAAGATTTTCTGGTAAATTAGAGCACCTAACAGTGCCATATGGTGCTATTTCAGCTATCTATGCCAAAGAAAATGGTGCAGGTACTTCATTAGCGATAGAGCATCCTGTTGAAGAAGATGAATTGTCACTCTCTCCCGTTAGCGCGGTTGACAATAGCAGTGATGATGAACCCGATCCAACGCCCCCGAGTAAACCTCGTGGTAGAGCGAGTTTAAAAGTTGTTAAATAAAAAAACACTCTAAAGAGTGTTTTTTTATGTCGAAGTAATGCAGTTATAACAAGTTTGCCTTTGGTTGAGGTCTGTTAGCTCTCAATAATCTCAAACATTTTGAAAACACGATTAACACCACCCACACGACGGGCAATCTCAACAGCGCTATTGGCTAGACGGTTAGTAACAAGACCCATGAGGAAAACTTCACCATTTTCGGTAACCACTTTTACATTGTTGGCGTCAAAATCATCTTGCTTGAATAATGCGGTTTTTACCTTAGACGTTAACCAAACATCATTGCTGCGCGTTGAAAGAGAAGTTGTATTGCCAATGCGTATTTGATCATGAATATATTCGACACCTTTCACTTGATTAACCGTTTTAATTGCAAGGTTTTTTAAATACGTATTCATCGCCTGCCCTACTATCAACACTTTACCGTTTACACTGATAACTTGTAAGTTAGTGTTGTCTGAAATTCCTGCTACTTTAGCGAGCTTAGCGTGTGCAGCAATTTCAATTTTTTGATCATCAATTTGATTACCAATAGAGCGATTGTCAGTAACAACGCTAGCGCCGCCGACAACCCCTACCACAGCCGCGGCAACGCAACCTTGTAGGATTGAAATGGTGGCAAGTAGCAATAATCCATTTTTTGCTTTCATAGTGTTATTCTTCACTTTGAGGAAATAATGTTGAATCGATAATATCGCATAAACAATGAATAACCACTAGGTGTACTTCTTGGATCCTCGCTGTACGTGATGAGGGAACGCGAATTTCAACATCGTTTTCACCCAATAAACCCGCGATATCTCCGCCGTCTTTACCTGTTAACGCGATAATTGGCATATCACGTGCTACCGCAGCTTCAATGGCTTTAATGACATTACGCGAGTTACCGCTAGTTGAAATGGCAAGCAAGACATCACCGGCATTTCCAAGTGCGCGTAATTGTTTTGAAAACACCTCATCGTAGTGGTAGTCATTCGCAATTGATGTAATGGTCGAACTGTCAGTTGTTAGGGCTATAGCCGGTAGACTAGGGCGTTCAGTTTCATACCTGTTAAGTAATTCAGCAGAGAAATGTTGAGCATCTCCAGCAGAGCCACCATTACCACAAGATAATATTTTATGGCCACCTAATAGAGATTGCACCATAATTAACGATGCTTGTTCAATAGGCCCTGCAAGCGCTTCACTTGCCGCAATTTTTGTTTGAATACTTTCTGTAAAGTTACTTTTTATGCGCTCTAACATGGTTATATTGGCTCCGTTTAAATCGAGTCAAAAGGCATTTTTCAGCCAAATAAATTCGGGAATGTTACCGCCTTCGATGGCGATGATATCAAATCGACATGCGGTATTATAAGCATTTAGTCCTTGTTGTTGCAGAAAAAATGCGGCTGTTCTACGAATTTTTTCTTGCTTGCTGATGCTAACCGCGGAAATAGCGCCGCCAAACGCTTTGTTTTTACGGTATTTAACTTCAACAAAAACTAAGCAGTCACCTTCTTTCATAATTAGGTCAATTTCACCTTGGCGACTGTGAAAGTTGGCTGTGACCAATGTAAGTTGCTGTTTCTCTAAGTACGCGAGTGCTTTGGACTCCCAGTGCTGCCCTGAAGTATTATGTGAATCGTCAGACGACTTTTTATTCCAAAACAATTTCTTCTACCTTGTCCCTTTGGTAGCTACCCCACAATAAGCTGCGGGTCAAAATACCCTGCTCATTTAATTTTAATACACCTGTTTGTCCATAATGGCGAATGTAAGGTTGTTGTTTGAACATGGAAAACTTATGGATCAACGAATAGCTATCGTACCCCATGGCAAAAATTCGTTCTAGACTATCAGATCTGTCTGGCCAGATACGCGAGCTTAGCTGTTTCAGTGATGCATTTTGTTGTTTGCTGGTAAGCTGCCAAGGCATTTCTGTAAACGACAAACCTGATAGATCACGACTATCACTTTTGTCGCTGTTATGGCTATGACTTCTTGAGCTTGCAAAAACAGGAATTGCACGGGCGAAAGGTGATATATTTACGTCAATATAAGGTTTAAGTAATCGTGTTTCATTGGGAGATGCGACAATGTAAATCATGTCGATATCTAAGCGATTACGTTCTTGCGTTTTAAGCTGTTGTCGGATCCTTCTGTCAATATCAGCTATTCGTTTTTTACTTAGATCGAGCTCTAAGGTACTTTCTAGTTTTTCTTGTACTTTACTGGCATCAGCAAAAGCGATTACTTCAGGCGTTCTGCCGGTAATTCGCTGCCATTGCTCACTAAAAGTTTTGGCAATACGTTGGCTGATACTATCTTGTTGAGCGAACACAATGGGCGAGGTAAATTGCCGACGACTAAGAGTCGTTGCTGCTTGAATCGCTTCATCTTCAGGGTTCATAGAAAGCACAATATGTGTTTCTTTTAACGAGTGTGTTTGCGGTAGGTTCAATAGTAATGTGGGTAAATTAAGCTGCGACTGATTGATATATGCATCTACATTAGATTTAAGCAATGGGCCTATTACATGATCTACTTCTAGCGATGTTAAGTAGTCTGCTAGTGTGCTGTAGTCTGTCGCTACAGAATCAATGAAATGTAACGTTGTGTCAGAATTATTTTGGTAAGCCGCTAAAATGCCTTGCTGAGCAACTTCACCTGCTTTTTTCTGTTTGCCGGATAAAGGCAGTAATACGGCGATGTTATGCTCTTTATCGGTACTTTGTACTGTGGTGGCTGACAGTTTCTCAACTAATATCTGGGCAGGGTGATCGCGAAAATTTCGCTGCCATTGTGTTAAATATCGGTTAAAAGTATCAGATTGATAGCCAAAACGATGGGCAAAATTTAACAATTGTTGCCAACCGGCGAAGTAAGGAGGAGCTAGCGTTGAAAGTTGCTGAATCTCCCATTGTGACAGTTTATTTAGCGAGAGCCAAACGTCATTCGCTTGCTGTTGGTACTCCATCTCAGAAGATAACGCTAACGCACGTAGTCTTGCATCAACTGAGGCTAGGGGAAGCTGTCTTTGTTGTTGAACAATCGCTAATGTTTGATAAAACGCTTTTGGTTGCTGCTGTTCACCACGTAATTTTTTTGCCTGATTCAAATGGTTTAACGCCACATCGTACGCTTCAAGACTAACTAAACTTTGCGCACTGATCAGCTCTAATTGGTATTTTAAACGATTGTTATCTGTTAATGCCTGGGTTTGCTGTGCTAACCATAGCGCTTTTTTGTGTTGCTTTTCATTATTAAATTGTTGTGCCGCAAATAAAAAATATTGCGTGGCTGTTTCACCGGTACTATTTTTTGCTAGCGTAAGGTAGTCTTTAGCTGACTCAGTTAATATTTCATTGCTTGATATCTGAGTATTGTCGCTGCTTTTAACGGGCTTCTTGTCTGGCTTGGTGGCACAACTTGTGAGCACTAAAAGCGTAATAACAGAGAAGATAACGCGTAAACGTTTAACACTAACGTAATGATATGCCACAAACAAACCCTATAAATGATGGATCTTTTCAATCGATATTGCTTTATAATAAACGTCATTGACTCTTTGCTCAACAGAACTATTAAATGACTTTAGCTGAAGATAACACGGGCACCTTATATATTGTTGCAACCCCTATTGGTAATTTAGGCGATATTAGCCAGCGGGCAATCGACACTTTGCGTGCAGTAGACGTTATTGCCTGTGAGGATACCCGACATACTAAAAAACTCTTATCTGCTTTTTCAATTAGCGGTAAAACAATCTCATTGCATGATCACAATGAGCGGCAAAAGCAGGAATACATCGGTTCATTGCTCGCATCAGGGAGCAATGTGGCACTTGTATCTGATGCTGGTACACCTTTGATTAGCGATCCAGGCTTTCACCTTGTACGTTACTGTCGGCAACAGGGCTTGAATGTGTCACCTGTGCCGGGTGCTTGTGCTGCAATATCGGCGTTATCTGTTGCCGGTTTACCCACAAATCGCTTTGCTTTTGAAGGCTTTTTACCTGCTAAAACAGGAGCGAGACAAGCGATACTACAAGGGGTTGTTAACGAAACCCGAACAATGGTGTTTTACGATGCGCCTAGACGCGCCATTGATACCGTTCAAGATATTGTTACGGTGCTAGGTGAAAGTCGATATTTAGTGATCGCCCGTGAGCTAACAAAAACATTTGAAACCATTTACTCGAATACCGCTGGTGAAATGTTACATTGGTTATCGCAAGATGCGAATCAGTTAAAAGGTGAAATGGTATTGATTATTGAAGGTGCACCTGAAAAAATTTCAGAAATAACACCTGAGGTTGAACGTGCGCTAAAACGATTACTAAAGGAGTTGCCGCCTAAAAAAGCCTGTGCCGTGACTGCGGATTTATATGAAGTAAATAAAAAAGCACTCTATGATTTAACGCTAAGCTATAAATAGATATTACACTTTTTTGGTAAAAAAGTGTGGTATTGATTTTAACCAGAGTGAGTTGTTAAAAATGTACATGTACCGTATTGTAAATAGAATCAGCAACGTATTAAAAATACTTTAATGTGGACAATTGTTAAGATTTTTAAAAGACAACAGGCGCTTAAGGCGTAAAATGCTTAACGGATAAACGCACACTACATAAAAATGATTAAATCACTGATCAATTTCTTCTCGAAAATGTCTACCGTAGAGTTAATTATGACGCTACGCGGCTTGTCGATAATACTGCAAGTATTCTTATTATTATTTGTGAATTTGGTTCTAAATTATCAACTTCCTTGGTTACCTATGTTTATTATTATCGCACTTGAACTTGCGTTTAATGTTGCGAGCTTTTCGATAACCCGAAATGGGGCGAGTTCTAAAAAAAATCATGTGTTAATACAGTTGCTCGCTGATGTGTTTTTTCTCGGTTGCTTACTTTACTTCAGTGGCGGTGCGACCAATGCGTTTGTTTCTTTATTACTGGTTCCTATTGCGATTGCAGCGATTACGTTGTCATTCTGGCGTGGATTAATTATTGCTAGCTGTGCGATTGTTATTTACTCCGTATTGCTTTGGACCATGCCAATGCATGTAATGCATGGCAATATGGCTGGACACTTTATTGGCATGTGGATCAATTTTCTTTTTTCAGCATTAGTGTTGTCGCTCATCGTGGGCTATTTAGCGCGTGCGATTACGCGTCGAGAAACAACGATTGCAAAGTTTCGAGAGCAACAACTGAAAAAAGAACGCATTATTGCGTTAGGTGTTGCTTCTGCACAAGTGACTCATAATTTAGCAACGCCATTAGCAACCTTACAGCTACTATCTGAAGAGCTCGCTGAACAACCACAAGTTCCTAATGATTTACTTAATGATATTGAACAGCAAGTTAACCGTTGTGCAGAGAGCCTGCGAGCATTTAGAGTGACTACAGAACAAATTAAAGCCAATGAAAAACAATCTATTCGTTGTGCCAGTATTCATCAACAAATTAAATATCATTGTCAATTAACTTACCCTGAGGTGAGCTTCAAATTTATCGATAAAACGCTTGATGCTCGCATTGTTATTGATGGTTCATTCATTCCTGCTGTGGTTAATGTGATTGATAATGCCGTACATGCCAGCCAAGAAAGTCAAAATAAAACGATAGAAATTGAAGCGTATTTACAAGATCAACAATGGTGTTTATCGATTAAAGATTTCGGAAAAGGCTTTGTTATAGAGCAATTGCATGAGTTGGGCGACTTCCCACAACTAAGCGAATACGGTTTTGGTGTGTCGATTATGCTTAGCAATGCGAGCCTTGAAAGATTGCAAGGAAAGCTCTGGCTTGATAATCATCAAACTGGCGGTGCTGTTGTAATTATAACCATGCCAACAAAAGTTGATTGAAGATGAAAGTATTATTAATTGAAGATGATTGCGCTTACGCATCTGTATTAGCAAGAAGGCTAAGTAAGCACCAACTACATGTTGAACACTGTGAAACTAATACGGATGCATTGCTGATGGTGAGAAAATTTTTACCTGATGTGATTTTGTTAGATATGTATTTAGCCGGAGACAGCGGCTTACCTTTAATATCACCGATAAAGCATTTATTACCCAATAGTCGCATTATATTACTCACTGGTTATGCAAGCATTGCTACGGCAGTAGAGGCCATAAAGTTAGGGGCTGATGACTATCTCGCAAAACCAATAGATACTGATACGTTATTAAAAACGCTGAAAGTTTCCAACAACATAACCGCCGATGAACAAATTCTAATACCTGATAAACTCAGTGCAGAACAAGCCGAGTGGGAGTATATTCAGCAAGTTTTAAAGGCGAATGAAGGCAATATTTCTGCAGCAGCTCGGCACTTATCAATGCATCGACGTACACTGCAAAGAAAGCTAAAAAAACGCCCTAGTTTTCATCAGAAAAGCTAGGGCTAGGGTACAGGCAAGTGCCTATATGCGGAACTTAAAATTGAAATGTTGCAGCAAGCCAGATATTACGAGCGGTACTAGGTATACGTGACATTGATGGAATATCGCTACCGTTTACACGATTATAAGCAGCTAAATGATCTTGATATTCACGATCGAATAGATTTGTAATTCCGAAATCAAGTGTCAGGCTGTTTGACCATTGATAGCCACCAATTAAGTCTATATAGCTATAGCCTGACGATTTTTGCTCATTATTAATGTTAGCTACTTTATGTTGAGCTGAAACGGCATGAAAGCGGGAAGTAATGTGCCAATTGTTAGCACGATACTGTAATGCAATATGGCCGTTTAATGGCGCTACACGATATAAATTATCATCAATATCTTTTCTTTTTCCTCGTACATAGCTCACGGTTGACGACAATTGCCATTGTTCATTAAATTGATACATAATCTGGCCATCGAGACCAGAAAGAGCTGCATCAACATTAGCAAACTGTAAAACGGTATCGCTGTTCATCATCATTTGAGCGAGCATATTTACAGGCATGTTCATGTTCGGTATGCCTTGAATATAATCATCTATACGGGTGTAAAACGTATCTGCAATAATAACGAATTTATCTTGTTGGTAAGTGAGTCCTAAATTTACCTGCTTTGCTGTTTCGCTTTTAAGGTTTATGTTGCCCAAATAGGTATTACCATCTGCAAGCCCAGCTGTTGCTTCCATTGGTACCCATAGATAGCGCTCTTGGTAACTTGGTGCTCGCTGTTTTTGTGCGAGTGATAATTGTACTTGTGTGTGATTAAATATTGGGAACAACCAATCGAATGTCACATCCGTATTGGTGTCATGTTGAATACGATCTGCTTGGTTAAACGTCATCACCAACTCTTTTACTGTTGGGTTCATCATCGCCATGTGGTGGCTTACGTCACCAGCATCAGCAGATAGACGTTTAATACGTGCACCAAATTTAACGGTATGGTTGGAAAATTGATGCTGATATTCACTAAAAGCGCTAATTCTTTGATCTTCAATATCGTTAAAATTTTTGATAGAGAACATCATGTTATTTGGATTAGTAATAGTAGCGTTATGATCTGATTTATAACCATCAACACCTAGTGTTAGCGCTTCATTTTTCCAATCAATTGAAAAGGAAATGGAGTTAGATTCTGCGTGATTACTACGATACATATTCGGCATCATGTTCATACGTTGCTGAAAGTTATCCATCTTATGATCAGCATCCATAAAGCCAAACTGCCAATTTAACTCTCCGTCCCTCAGTGAGTGTTTACCAAATAATTGTCCACGATGACTATAAATAAAAGCAATATCCATCGGCAAAGAGGGGGTACCAGCATCGTGTGTATCATTGTAGTGATAATTGATACCAATAATATTGTCCGCAAATTTAATCGCCGTTGAAAAGCCAGATTGAGTTTTAGTAAAGCCAGTGGGGGAAATAACCCTATCGTCTGCAGATGATAAGTTATCTGCTTTTTTTTTATCAATGTAGGCCATAAATGCTGCGTTTTCTGAGCCAATATTTGTTAACGCCGCTTTGCTTGTTATATCGGCATTATCTTGATATCCCAAGCGAAATTCTGTCGAGAGTTCTAATTTGCCAGTTGAAGAGAAATCTGCTTGCTTTAATGTGGTATTAATCGCGCCGCCTAAAGTTTCAATGCCGGAAGTTACCGAAGCAATACCGCGTTGTAATTCGATGCTTTTTGTTATAATGCTTGGGCTATAGCTAAGTGGAGTATCCATCGCATTAGGCCCTGCACCTATAACTGTCTGGCCGCCAACTTTCGTTGAAATACGATCACCATAAAGCCCTCGGTATTGTGCAATGCCTGTTAATGCGCCATTTTTGTTCACATTGGCACCAGCAACTAAGCGTAAACTTTCTGAAATATCACTATGCTGAACTTCTATGTTTGCTACAGCGATTCGTTCGGTGCTTCTTTCTCCTAGCACGACAATTTCTTCAATGTTTTCCGCCATTACTGACAGTGGGGTGAACATTGCGACAGGAAAGGTGATAATAATTGACTTGGTGAGTTGGTTAATACTTAACTTCATTAGCTTGAATTCTTCACTTGGTTTTCGTTAACTGCTGGTGGGTATAATTCGAGAAAGCTTGTTGAAAAACAAGTGTAAAAGTGGAAAGTGCGACAATATGCCACAGGTACATTTTATCGGTATGAACACGGTCAATAAAAATAATAAGGTGCAAGTGAAAGTAAGCTTTGTTGTTAGTTGATGATTGGGGTAGAATGCCGCCCGAGTTAGCGAGACAATCGCTGCTTGTTCGTTGTATTTATCATTTCGATGTTAAATAGACAGGGCAAGGGGAGGAAAGTCCGGGCTCCAAAGAGCAGGGTGCCAGATAACGTCTGGGCGGCGCAAGCCGACGACAAGTGCAGCAGAGAGAAGACCGCCGATGGCTAGCAATAGCACAGGTAAGGCTGAAAGGGTGCGGTAAGAGCGCACCGGGCCACTGGTAACAGTTGGCAGCAGGGTAAACTCCACCCGGAGCAAGACCAAATAGGGTTTCATACGGCGTGGCTCGCGTTGAAACCGGGTAGGTTGCTTGAGCCTTAGAGCGATTTAAGGCCTAGACGAATGATTGTCACTTTTCTACGGAAAAGACACAGAACCCGGCTTATGTGCTAACTCATCAAATTTAGTAACCGCTTGTTTTTTATAATAGAAGCAGGCGGTTTTCTAAATTTTATCAAATATTTGATCGTTAAACCCAACAGTTCTGTATTGTATCGCTCTATTTCTCGAATTCAACATAGAAAACAATATCTAGAATATAAGCAAGCACTTTTTTAAAAACTCACTGTAGCTCATTTAAAAATTTATTACTATTAGTGTCTTCGGCGGAGTATCCGTGTTGATAATAAAAGTGCTTACTTATTCTGGCATTAAAGCAATTTGTTCTCTTGATAAAAAAACTTTGCCCAATAAACGTGTTTCTTAGGCTTCGCACACGAATAGTTAATACTATTGAATAAATAAAGTATGTCACTTTTGTATATGTAAGATTGACCTAAATGAACGTTTTGATGATAAAAATTGGATGCCAACGAGCATAAACCATGTTGCAATAGCTGCAACATAATATAAGGCATAGGCTTGTAGTAAAGGGTGAAGAATTAGAATACCAACGATTCCTATACATATACCAAAAATGGGAAGATACACGTTTTTTTTCGTTGCTTGAAACAGCAGATAATTTACTAAAATTAGCCACACATCTAAGCTCCATTCTGTGTAAGTTCGTAAATTAATAAGTACTGAATAAATTTGTGCGGTTAACTCGTTACGTTTCGCGGCTTCTCCATAATGTTGCGAGAGAAAAAAGACATTTGAAAGGATCTCTATACTGCAAATAATGAATAAGTAACTTGCTGACAAATATGCAACAAGAGTCGTCAAGATAGTTAATATACTCGGTAGACTACTATGCGGTTGTAATAATGCATGGTTTACGAATAATACGCAAAGGCCAACAACACCGTAAACGGTGAAGTACCAAAGGTAGAGTAAGCTGCCATATTCATCAATAACCTTAAGCCGTCCTGCAGGGAGTTGATTTAGATCTGGCGCAATATATATGAGAGTAAATAGTCCGATGATATAACAAACTGAGCAAATGATTGCGGCAACAGCACCCCTTTTACGAAGTGTTGGGTTAATGTTTGATGCTAAATACATGATATTTGTATCTAACCTTAATGCTTTCATGTATTGAAGGTTTCACCATGTTCAATGATCTATTAATTATTGTGTCAATGATTAAACTCGCTAATGAACGTGGACTGTTCTAAAAGTCTAAGTATATATAAGCCTTTGTTTATTGATATGGAAAAAGGGTTAAAATTTGAAATAAATTGTTTATTTGTTTAAGAATGAGTAACTTTCTATTTACTCATGGTGATAGAAAAGCAGGTTGTCAAAGTGCCTATTAGCCTTGATAGCGTAGCTAGTTAGTTAGATATTTGGCGTTACTATCACTTTATAGGATTTAATAGTTTGTTCTATTTTACTACCCCAGTTCAAACATTATCAAATAATGAATCGATAAATTTGTTGAACAGAACTCTCAGCATTTTCTTTCTTTACAACATATGTTGCCGTTTTTTATTTCCATTGTGAAAAAGGCTGATACTATTTTTAATAGCTGATTGTCACTTTCTAACTGTTTCACTTGTTTTTCTAGATCTTGAATACGTATATACTCTGGCGTTAAAGCACAAGGTTTTTGGGGGGAATACCACGTTGTTCTTTTCTGTAATGAGTAACCAACGTTGAATTGATGATAATCCGACATCTATTGCAGCAGCTGCATCTTTATACTTGTAACCATGAACAAAAACTAAATCTGCTCATTCAGGTTTAAATTCGGTTGATACTATTTTCTTTGGCATGTTGACCTCGTTTTTGAAAATAATAACACCACTAACGACGTCTCTACCTTACAATAGGAATTTATTTGTTTACCTTAAATATCTCGAAGAAATATAATATCCTTATGTGAACTCCGAAGCATGGAATGGTGGCTTAGTTTTGAATACATGGTTTAATACTAAGCTCAGCTTAGAATATATAAGTGATAAAAGATGACAAGTGAACGCCAAGGTGCAATTGCTGCAATGGTTTGTGCTTTGAGCTTTATTATTGGCCTAGCAGTGGTTCTCCTGATTGTCCCTGACTTTAATCAAAATGCTGAACAGCGTTTAATTGTCTTTATGAAGCACAAGTTACTCATGCAATTGTGGTATTTTGTGGTGTACGTCGTTTTTGGTTTTTCTTTACTCGTTTTGAGTCGCTCGTTGTTAGCATTACGAACAACTGAACATAATTTATTAGAGCAAATGTCTTCGCTAGTAAGCTACTTATGGGCTTGTTACATTTTGGCATGTGGCTTTATTGCTATATTTTCTATTGAGTTTCTATTCACAAATAATAGTAACGGTACTTACAATATTTCAGAGGCGTGGCGGCAAATTTATAATATTCAGATGGGGCTTGGTGAGGGCGTTGAGTGGGTTGGTGCCATTTGGGTTATTTTCATAAATAGTTGTTTGCACTATCAACATAGATTTCCAAAACAATTGATAATTATGGGCTTTATTATTGCGGTTATTGGTTTGTTAACATTTTACCCTCCATTAGCAGAAGTAGGTGCACTGTTTGGTCTACTTCAAATATTTTGGTTTTTAGCGATAAGTATTTTACTACTGCGTAAGAATACTCAAAACATCTAAACTTATTAATCTACTCGGTTGTTTGCTATGGGCGGTGTGAGTATAACCTTATATGAGTCAATGGTTTGCTCTATATTAATCCCCCAGTTCATTTCTTCAGCAATGCGTGTTACTAAGTATTGGCCATGGCCTAGCCCTTGATAATAGGGGCGGGCTTTATCTTTAGTAATACTGTTTACAAAAACGATGGTATTATTTTGAGAGTAAATGACCATGCTGCCACCTGCGCCGTGATAAAAGCCGTTGTTAACTAAGTTTTGGCAAAGTAGACTTATTAAGTAAGGGTTGCCAATAACTTCTAATTTTGAGCTGAGATCAATATTTACATCAAAAATGAGCTTAGGGAAACAGTTATAGATAGATAATATGGTCTTCTCTATGATAGGTAGAATAAGGCACGGTTCAAATGTTAAATTCTCTTGTCTGGCAAGTGCTAGCAGCACTTCAACCGTTTGTTCCAACTCCTGTGATGCTTGTTGCAATATTTCCGCCTGAGAGTGGTCAACGGGGTTATGTTTATTCAGAGTCAAAGTGTTCTTGATCAGTGTAATAGGTGTTCTTAATTCATGGCTTACATCGCGCGTGAAATTTTGCTCCCGCTTAAGTGCTTGCTCTAGTTCATTAAATGCTTTTTCAAATGATCTTGATAAAGTACCAATTTCGTCACTTCTGTTACAACCATAAAGCTCAACGCGAGTAGATTGTTTTTTTTCAATAACACCTTCGGTAAGCTTTTGTATAGGCAAAGATAAAAGCTTTGCCAAATACCAAGAGCTAAGAAAAGTGAGTAAAATAACACCTGCGACGATACTGTATAAAAACAACATCATATAATCAGCAACATTAGTCACGCTATCAAGTGTGTTTGTGTTGATGACTAGCCAAATTGGCACCAAAGGTGATAGTTCTTGTCTTAAAATTAAATATGGTTCAATATTTAGTAGCGCACCGTTATAGGTTATAAGTGATGTATCCGGGTCCGGCAATATAGCCTGTAATTCCTCTTCATTCTGGTAAATCTTAATGATCGAACTATCAATTGTTTTTATTTCACCGCTAGTGGCATATGCTTGCTCGATTTTGACTGCTTCTGAGACCAGAATTTGATGAAAAGTATTTTCTTTCGTTTGCTCAACAAGTAGCATCGAAAGCTGAATAAAGAATAAACAAACAACGGTTGAAAGGACCGAAAATGCAATCAAAAGGCGACTGTTTAGCTTTCTTAATTTAATCATCTAAATCCTTTAACTGATATCCAATGTTGCTGATAGTACACAAAACTTCCCCCATACCGACTTTTTCAAAGGACTTTCTTAGAGTGTATATGTGAGACTTAAGTGCATTGCTTTCCGGCGGTTCATCCCCCCATACTTGTTCAATAATGTCTGAGCGACTGACGGGATAAGGATAATCGTTAACAAGCTTTTTCAATATGATAAAACCAACTTTTGTCAGTTTGATTGTTTGGCCATGCCAGGTTGCTTGGTGAGCTCTGCTATCTATTGATAAATGGCCACGATTGATGATGTGCTCTTCATGAAGTTGAGTGCGGCGAGATAAAGCATCACATCGCAATACTAGCTCCCTTAAATCAAAAGGTTTGGTTAGGTAGTCATCAGCACCTAAGCTAAACCCTTTGTGTTTGTCTTCAAAAGAATCTCTTGCTGTCAGCATTAAGATAGGAGGGTTTATATTAGCCTCTTGTTTTATCGCTTTACAAACACTTAGGCCATCAATATCGGGTAGATTTAAATCTAATATTATGACGTCGAATTTTAACCTTACAGCGAGATCTATTCCCAGTTTGCCTGTGGATGCATAATCAACTGTCCATCCATGACCTTCAAGGAAGCTTAAAATTTGCTTAGCAATAGCTTGATTATCTTCAATTAACAAAGCGGTCATTTTGTTATTCATGGATCATCCTTTCTTGTTAAGACTGAGGGCAATATAACCACAATGAGGTGATTTAACGGTGAAGAAATAAAAGTATTTACCATAAAATATTTCCTTTTAAAATGAAAACAACTGCACTTCACCTCAATTTTACCTCAACCCATTTATTCTTTCGCCATTAAAACAAGTTGCACAAATCATTATTTATATTTAGCGAGGGTTCAATATGAAAAAAATCATTATTTTATTAGCCGTTGTGTTAGCGAGTGGCTGTACCAGCACGGCGGTACTGCAACAAGAAAAAAGTTCTCAGTATGGCGAGGTTACTTTCTATCGTACAAACCAGCTGCAAGGCAGTGTGTCAGATACCTATATAGGTTGGAATGGAAAGTACTATTACACGTTATCTAGCGGCGAACAAATGACAACTAAAGTACCTGCTGGCTTTGTTGATTTTAATGTCAAAGCTATAGTCGATTTAGCCAACGAACTTTCGTTAGAAATTAAACCCAATCAACGTTACTGCATCAGTGTGGAGCTAAATCCAGAGAATATCATTTTAGTTAATTGGTTTGTGCCTGGATACCAGTTAAAAAGCATCCCATGTCCAACTGAAAACCTTGGCTAAGTTTTATCTGTTATTAATCGATTTGAAATAGGAGCAATAATGAAGGTATTAAAGGGGATAATGGTTGGAACAATCACACTAATGCTTACTGCATGTGATGGCTCTTCAGGTTCCATGAAAGTTCCAATAAAAACTGATACACCACTGAATAAGTATCAAGGGATTTGGCTAGCACCTGCCTATGGTAAAGGCTTGGAAATTAAAGAAACTCAATTGACTTTGTTTGACTATACCAGTGACTTTTGTTTTGTTGACGAAGTGCTAAATGGGTTAGAAGAAGCAGATTTAATAGAAGCATTATCGTTACAGAACAATACTGAAATCGAACAAATGCTTGGTTACGGTGCTCGTGAAATTTACGCTCCAGGGATATTATTTAGTAAAGAGTTATCAATGCCAATAGCATGTGAACAAGGGTTTATGCCACAAGTGGGGAATGAAGAATATAGTGTAAATTATGAGCGAGACTTAACTTATTTCTATCAAACATTTAAAGAGCTATCTATTTCAATAGAACTTCAACAACTAGATTGGGAAAATATGTATATTTCAGCTCAACAACTATTAGCGGCAGATCCTACAGAGTTCACCCTAATTCGAGCCTTAGTTGATATGATCGAACCATTAAAGGATGGCCATACAGGAATTGGAGAGGAACTAGAGGTCAGTTTTCCAAACAAGCCCTATTTTACCACTATATTTTTTAATGAATTCCTTGAGCTTAATGGAATTGATCAAATAGAAAATTCAACTCAAGAGCAAGCTGCAATTGCTTATATTGTCGAACAAAATGACTTGATGAACGATATTATCGTTGATTACGCCGAAAATGAATCAGACATAACCATAGGTGCTAATGAAAATTTAATGTGGTTTCAAGTTGATGGAATAGGTTATTTGCAAATAGCTGGCATGCAAGGTTTCGCAGGTTCTGATGATGACGAGCAAGAGTTATCAATATTAGAGGCTTCACTTGAACAAGCATTAAATGATTTACAATATACCAAAGGGTTAATTATTGATGTTCGCCGTAACAATGGTGGTCATGACTTTATTTCATTAGCTATCGCCAGTCGGTTTACTGATCAGCAAGTATTTGCTTATCAAAAGCAGGCTCGCCATGGTAGTGCAAGAACACCGATAAGAGAAGTTCACATTTCACCCCGAGGCAATTTTCAATACCTAAACCCTGTCGTGTTATTAACGAGTGCCAGCACTCTGAGCGCTGCTGAAGTATTTACAATGACGATGGCAAATCTACCACATGTCAATATCATGGGCGAAAGAACACAAGGTGAGTTTTCTGATGTCTTAGAAAAAACGCTACCATCAGGCCTTAAGTTTGGTCTTTCTAATGAATATTATCTAACAACACATGGCGAGTGGTTAGAAGGAAAAGGCGTTCCCGTAGATATTGAACATCCAGCTTTCGTTCGATCAGAGCGAAGTGCGCTAGAAGATCTAGCTTTAGAAGCGGCGTTCGAACTCCTCTCAAATCAGTAATTGAGTCTACCTAAAAAGACAAATAGCAGTGTATTGGCTGTTATTTGTCTTTTCATTTCTTCATAGAGCGAGTTGTTCAAAAAAGCTATGGGATTTCACCTTTGTTTGACCTGTGCCTTGTGATACTTACCCCTAAATGTTAGCGAGTGCTAGTTAATCAAGCTGTAACTTCTCGTTTACGTGCTTTTTCATAAATAGATATAAAGGATTTTAACATGACGACTAATAACTTCTTAAAACTTAAATTGCTGTTGCCGATGCTCAGCGTAGCAATACTTTCAGCTTGTGGTGGTTCGGGGTCAAGCTCAAATGCTAGCACTAATCCGCAACCAACTCCTATAGTACAAGAGTTTGACTATCAAAAGCTTATAGGTAAAGCGATCAACAGTGATGTACCGGGTATTATTCTAGCAATTGATGGGCCTGAAACTACGTTTTTAGGTGCGGCTGGATTAGCGAATATAAATACACTAGAAACTATGCAAACTTACCATGCAATGCCAGCTGGAAGCGCGGGTAAAAAAGCGACCGCGCTTTTAACTGCGCTCTTACATCAAGATAACCTATTAGATATTGATAATACCATTGATACTTGGTTACCTGACTCTCTGCTTTCTCAAATTGAATACAGTGAACAAATGACGTTGCGTCAACTGCTAAACCATACATCAGGTGTGTACGATTACCTTGATGATCGCACTTCAGATGAGTGGTTTGATACTGGTTTTTCTGATGTTGAAACCCTTAAAACGGATGCTTATGCATTACAGTTTGCGTTAAATCGGCCAGCTTACTTTAAACCTGGTGAAGGTTTTAACTATTCGAATACAGGTTACTTATTGGCTGGTTTAATTTTAGATGAAGTACTTGGTGAACATCATCATATAGCAATGCGTAATCGTATCATTGAGCCACTAGGGCTTAACGACACTTTCTATCTTGGTCATGAGAAAAGTTTAGGTGACATCATTTCTGGCTATGTAAATGATGACGGTGAAATTATTAATACTAAACCCTTTTATGAAAACGTGGGGGTAGCAGATGCGCCACTTGCAACGACAGTAACAGACTTGTCTACACTTTTAAGAGCAATCATGACTGATGATACTATTGTCAATGACGACATCCGAGAATTATTGCTAGGAGAAGAAAGCATTAACTTAGTGGATGCAACGAGTCAGTTTTATGTTGGTTTAGGTATGTTTAAAAACATATCTGGCGATTTCACCTTATACCACCATGGTGGTGAAGAAGCAGGATATAAAACATCAAATATTTATATTCAAGAAATAGACACGACAGTGACAACCTTCTTTAATTGCAATGGAAATGCTGAATGCATGGAGCAAACCGATGAGTTGGTTCAAACCGTATTAAGTTCTCTACTTGAGGAATAAATATATCGATAAAAATTAGAATTTAGATTGGTAAATAGAATAGTGTTGGCAATTGGTGCCAAATAAATATGCCAAGGAAGGCCTTATGTTTTTGATACAGATATTCGTGACGAAAAAATGAAAATGAACAAAGGAATTACAAGTTGTGTGCTTTGTGCCCTATGTATTATGCAAGATGCTTCTGCGTCATCGTTAGACTCAGAAACAGAAATTAGACATGTGATAGAGCAATTCCGTGTCAGTATTATTAATAAAGACAAAGCAGTTTTTAGCTCTCTCTTTTTTAATGAAAACATTCCCTTTATTGCAGTTTTTAGTGAGGAAATGTTAGCACGCAAGCGAATTGAAAATCCTAAGTATCCTGCTGCTGTTGATTTTAGTCAGTTTGGCCCGCCAGTGAAAATGTTATCAGGGGACAAAGCAGAAGAAGAAAAAATTTGGAATATCAAAGTACAAACAGATGGTCATTTAGCGAGTGTCCATTTTAATTACAGTGATCATGTGAGCGCTAGAAAGAGGGCGTGGGGTACTGAATCATGGAGCCTGGTTAAGGTTGATTCAGATTGGAAAATAACGTCCGTGTCTTTTACGGTCACAGAGGTAGAAGGTGAAAAGTAGATAACTATGTTCCTATCAAGTGATTATTATCAGGTTTTCTAACTAGACATCAATTGCGGAAGGTAATCTATGAACGCTTTTATAACTTTTGTTTTTGGTCTCCTCTTTACGCTTACTCTGCAAGCAAATGGTTGGAAGGCCGTTCATGATGAAATACAAACGCTTTTTAATGAAACACTGTCAAATATAAACGTACACAGTGCATCATGGGCAGTCTATTCTCCCTCAAAAAATATTGATTATAGCTTTGCTGCAGGAAAATTCAAAAGCGGTGATAAGGTCACTAAAGCTAGTCCATTTTATGTTGCAAGTATTGGTAAAACATTTACGGCAACGGCTATTGCCATGCTTTACGAACAAGGCCGTTTAAACTTAACCGATAAAATAAGTAAATATTTACCTGATAGAATTATCGGTGGAATACACCTGTTTCAAGGAAAAGATTATTCTCATGAAATAACCATTGCACAGCTTTTGCAGCATACATCAGGACTTCCCGACTATTTTGAAGGAAAAACTACTGATGGTAGCGCAAATGCGATGACCTTATTGCATTCAAATACAGAAAAACTTTGGACGCCACAAGAGATATTGAATATAGCAAAGCAGAATATGAAGCCACATTTTATACCTGGGACAGGTTATCAATATAGTGATACCGGCTATATTTTATTAGGTATGGTAATAGAACGCGTGAGCGGTATGCATTTGCATGATTTTTTCAAGCAACATATTTTTATGCCCCTTAACATGAATCACACTTACATGCATTTGCGTGCTAAGCCTATTTTACCAACAAGTAGAATGGCTGAAATTTATGTTGATAATCTGGAAATATCGACCTTTAAAAGCTTAAGTTTAGATTGGGCCGGTGGCGGGTTGGTGTCTAACGCTCAAGATATCAATAGGTTTCAATTAGCGCTTTATGGATCAAATTTCCTAAGTCAAAGCACTTTAAAAAAGATGCAAAAATGGATACCAGAAAGCAAAGGCATTTATTATGGTTTTGGCTTACGAAAAGTTCATATAAGAGAGCGGCTTC
This sequence comes from Thalassotalea sp. PP2-459, assembly GCF_001913705.1. Classification (GTDB taxonomy): domain Bacteria; phylum Pseudomonadota; class Gammaproteobacteria; order Enterobacterales; family Alteromonadaceae; genus Thalassotalea_C; species Thalassotalea_C hakodatensis. Next base: position 129,758 of record NZ_MKQD01000019.1, read on the forward strand.
CTTCAGGGCCAGACTTATCAATGATTGGACACACAGGGAGCACATCTTCGTTCATGTTTTATTGTCCTCGTTTAGATGTTTATCTGTCTGGCACATTAAACCAAGCCAGCCAAGTTAAGCAGTCAATTGTGGCACCGATCAAAATACTAACTTACATACAAAGGTTCGTCGAAAATGAAAAGTAAATTCATTATTGTTCTAGTGTTTATATCAAGTATTGCTTGCGCACAGAGCACGAAAAAGGAGCAATGGCTGTCAGATTTGGCTCTTTATCATCAAGCATTAGAAAGTAATCATATTGATTTATATCACCAAATCGATAAAGCAAGCTTCGAAAGCACCCTTAATACTATTAGTAAATCAATTGACCATCTGTCGGATTGGGAAATTGCTGTAAAGCTTATGCGCTTGACGCGTAAAATTGGTGATGGACATACTGCTGTTTCTATAACAAATTGGGAAACACATGCATTTCCAATGTCGGTTAAAAAGATCAGCAATCAATGGCGCGTCGTGAAAGTATCAGTAGATAAAAAGGAACTATTGGGTGCAAGATTAGAAAGTATCGATGGAACAAACATTGAAGAGGTAGAGAGAAAGCTTTCGAACGTAGTTCAATATGTTGAAAACTCCCACTCTGAAGTGGTTCGCATAGGAAATTATCTTCCTATTAGTGAGCTACTTTATACCTTAAAAATTACTCAGTCTGCTCAAAAAGCGGTATTTGGGTTGGTAACAGCCGACAATAAAAAGCTTAATTTAACAGTGAAAGCTTTACCTAAAAGCGAATTAGCACAGCAGCAATATGAACACTTAAGTATTCAAAGTTCAGCGGTTGGGAAACCTAAAAATGCTGACTTTGATTATCTGTGGTATACAAACATTGAAGGTACCAAAGCAACTTACATTCGTTTTGACAACTACCCTAGTTTCGAAGAAGTGGTGGGTTTTGTCGAAAAATTGATTGAGTTTACAACGCACAATCAAAGTCAGCAATTAGTCATTGATTTGCGAAACAATGGCGGGGGAGATCTCTATATTGGATTAGTGTTAGCAAATGCCTTAAATCTTGTTGATAGCGTTGATTGGAAAAATGGCGTGTATGTACTTACAAGTGGCGTTACTTTCTCTGCGGGAGCCAGTAACGCGGCACTGTTCCGTCAGTTACTTAATGCGCAAGTGGTAGGTACGCCAACGGGTTCAAATCCAACTGGCTATCAAGACATGGGCGAATTTGTTTTGCCAAATTCAAAGCTGCGTATTACTTATTCAAAACGTTTGTTCCGAATTCAAGAAATGATAACTGAAGGAGTTCAGCCAGACAGGCTGATAAAACATGATTGGGAAAGTTACTCACAAGGCGAAGATAATGTGCTAAATGAAGTGATCGAAAGTCTTGGTCATCTGCAAAAACCATAGTAATTAGCATATGAATAATGCTACGAAATACAGTATCAAATATTTTAACTCAATTATTGAGTACTACTACCCACATGAAGAATTTATAAATATGGTTAGAAAATTAGTTTTTATCTCTCTTTTATCAATTATGGTTGGTGCACATGCCGATGAAAAGACATTTGTTAAACCTATGCAGTTTTCTTTTGGTAGTACATTAGAGGACGTTAGGAGGGATATAGATAAAGAATGTTTATCCATTGAGGTTCAAAATATAACCCCCATAACTGCCCCGTTAGCTAAAACGTCACAAACTCAAATCAATTGCTCTGGCTTTATGTATGGCGGACAGGCAAGGAATGTAGAACTCGTCTTTCAAGACGATCAGTTAGATATTGTTTGGATTTTATTTCCAAAAGAAGAAAAGCAAGCATTTATATCGAGTTTTAAAACCTTGTACGGTGAGCCAACGATGGAGATCGATTATGGTGCTATTTTCCTTCAAGCAAATGCAGCGATTCGAAATGAACCCTCTGAAGTATTATTTGCATCAAACCGTCAAGTTAAGGTGATGATGAGTATACTAAAACAACAATTAGCAAAACCTGAAAAGTAGTCTTGTTATTATCCTAAAGAAGCGCTATTTGTCTATTAGAAGTATGATTTTGTATTATTACTAAACGGTTAGCGCCTATCAGGGATTATGCGAAAAATACGTTGTCTACATATAGGAATATTGATTAGGGCATTTATTCAATTAAGTGACTCAGTTACTGAAAGGCTTTATCGATTTCTACAAAACAACAATTTGAACACTGGTTTTGGTTGTTCAGTTTTTGTTCAGTAAAGTATGTCTTGTGATTTAACGAAAAAGCGTATAGAAAAATGCATAATTTATCGAAGGGAAAAGCGAACTTATTTTTGTTCGCTTTCATTTGCCTAGAAAGTGTATCGTAAAAATAAACTGAGTGCATCAGAGTCTGAGTATTTAACGTACTCAGTACCTATAGATAGTTTATCAAAGGCATAGTTTGCACCAAGGTGATAGGCTTTTTGATTTGGTGCATCTTTTGTGTTCTGAAGTTCTAATCCTGCGTAAAGGCTGATATCTCTAGCTACCGAGTAATGAACAAAACCACTAGCACCGTAATAGTCAACGTCAAAACCAGTGCGGCCGTTGTTATTGCTTAATTCAGCTTCAATGTTGCCGTAGTTCGCACGTACATCGAAATGCATTAGTTCAGAAAACGGTATGATGTAACCTAAACTTGCGCTCCAGCGGTCTTCTTCGAACTTAATACCATCCTCTGTATCGTTAAGATCTCGGTAGCGGAGTTCACCAAACACGTTTTGCAAACGCTTGCTAGCACGTACTTCAAAACCGTTTAACCCAAATTGGTCAATATCTGAGTATTCAGATTTGACAATTCCATGCGCTTGCAAAAAATTATAATCTTGTGAAGCGTTAGCAGAAAGTCCCCCTAAAATTAACGCAATAATTGAGAGGTTTGACACTATAGATTTCATAATCTTCCTTTAAAATAGCTTTATTAAGTAAAGTGAAAGCAAAGATATCAAGCCAGAAGTGAACCAAGGGTGAACTATCTTAATCAATATAAAAATACTGCGTAACTTTTGCTTTGCACTGATCAGCAAAGGGGGACTTGAACGAGCCTGACAAACAACGCAATATTTTACCTTTATTTGACCGTTAGACTGATACAGTTGCACACCTTCAACATTTATTGGTAATTCGTTTATCAATTTGTATCAAATGGATTTTCTATGAAAAAAATACTCATTACTTTGGCTTTGTTACCGTCGCTATCTTTTGCTGGCGAGTATGAAACTACGATAGGCTTAGGTCACCAATACGGTGGCATTATTGGTGCTCAGCTGGGTTACAAAACAACATCAACAAAATACTATGCGGCAATTGGTGTTGCAGGTTTTGCATTGGGTACCCAAACTACATTTGGTGATGAAAAAAATAAGCATGCATACGGCTTTGTTGTTGGTAAAGAAAGCATTCAGGCCGAATATGGTTTTTTATTTGTGACGTATGATTACCACGTTAACGGATTAGAAAATAATGGTTTTGTCATGGGGACTGGTGTTGGTTTTACTCGATCGGATGAATATCATTGGTTCGCCGATAGAGGAGACATTGAAACTAAACCATTTATTACGTTAAATATTGGATATAAATTTTAAATCAATTTTATAAATTGTAATAATTGAAAATTGTTACAAACGTTATCTTACCAGTGAACTCACTTATTCTTAAACCCTGATGGTTACATCAGGGTTTTCTAATTAGGTAAACTGATTACACGTTAAATGCACCGATAAAGTGATAAACGTTAGTTGTCACTAACTTTACCCAGCAGTACAATACTGAAATTGGTGTTCAATTTGACTTTATTATCTTTTACCGTGACTAACGTATCGGAATAGTAATCTTTAAGCACAGTACCATTTTTAAAGGTGTGGTAAGTCGATAATGTTTTACGCCCTTTGTTTAAATCAATGCCAACAAGAACATTATCTGATTTTACTTTAGCGATATATTTACGACTAAATATATAGGGTTTTTCGCTGTGCTTTTCATGTACGCCCGCTCCCACTGAAAGATGTTTATGCCTAAAAGTGCCAAGCTTTTGCCAGTGCCTTAGAAGGGCCTGAGTGTCTTTTTTCGTTAGATCTTGCCAGTTCATAAATGAACGCCACGTAGCATCGCCAACAGTACCTTCTATTATTAAATCTCTGGCTAATTCATCTCCATAATAAATTTGTGCGGCACCTGGCGCTAACATGAGTTTTAAAGCAGTTTTATATGGTGTGGCTCTCTCTTTATCATAAGGTTCAGGGTCATCATGCGAGACGACATAATTTAAAATACCAACGTTTTTAAACGCGCCTTGACTAAGTTCTTCTGAATAAATGCTGAAAAGTGCTTCCATTGGCATATTTGCATGGGTTGCAAAGCCCATATTAATTAAACTATCAAAGCCATAATCATAAAAATCAATCTGCTTATCGCCATAGTCATATTTGCGAGTACCAGCCGGTGTATTCTTGAAGCCATTAACGCCTAAGTGCATAACTTCGCCAATCATAAAAAAGTCTTTTTCAGTTTCGAGTGCTTGTGGATTCTTTGACTTCCACTGATCGAATGCTAATGATGCTTCGGTTTTTAATATCCGCCAAATGTCGGCTTCCACGTGCTTAGCAGTATCAACACGAAAACCATCGATGCCATAATCTCTTACCCAATCAGTTAACCATTTAACAATATAATATTTAGGTGCTCGAGGTAGTTGTGTTCTATCGAAAAAGGCATCAAGTTCAGCTAATTCCTGTTCTTGTCTTCCTTCAAGCTGCCATTTTTCAAGTAAAAAAGAAGGTAACTTAACTGGCTTTTCTGAGTTGGTTTGAACATCGGGTATACTTGCAGCAACGGCACAATGAACATTGTTTTTATAATTATGCCACTGACAAACAGGTTCAGTGCGTACCCAATCAGCCGGCCAAAGTGTGTCTACCTTAGTGACAGGCCCAGTATGATTGATGATCACATCGGCTAACACACGAATACCATGTGCGTGTGCGGTATCTATCATTGTTTTCATCTCAGCTTCGGTGCCAAAATTGGGGTCAACTTTTGTCCAGTCTTTCGGCCAATAACCATGAAAAGGGTAGCTTCGTCCCCAGTCTTCATCCCAATAGCCATGTACTTGCTCTATTAGCGGTGTCATCCAAAGTACGTTGACACCAAGCGCTGCAAAGTAGCCATCTTCTATTTTTTGAGTGATACCTTTAATATCACCGCCCATAAAATTTCGTAGAAGCGCACCATCTTGTTTTCGGTTCAACACTTGATCGTTTGATTTATCGCCATTCGAAAACCTATCAGTCATCATGAAATATATGATGGTATTGTTCCAAAAAGGATCGATAGCTTTATTTTGTGTTATAGGTTTTTGAGCATGACTAAAACAGGTGAAAAGCAATGGTAAAGCTACGAGTAATGTCCAGTTAATTGTTAAAATGTGTGGTTTCATTTTATTATTTCTTATTTCTTATTTCTTATTTCTTATTTCTTATTCACTTACTCAGAGTATTACGTTATTGCTGTATGAAGTACATTGTGTGCATACGTATTCATTTTTAGTGAATATTATTAGGAAAAAGTAATTGCTGAATCTAATGCACTTTTTTTGAATCTATGCTGATGCCTATAAACATTAAGTAGCATAAGTTTAGGATCCTACCAATAAACTGCTGCAAAAATAACGTGAAAAACAAATAAATGTTAAGGAGGTAGTTTTGGCTGGCTGCTTGTTAAAGAGCACGTTGTTCTATTTATCGTAAGCGTATAAGCACTATGAAATGGTAGGAATGATAAAATACACTTAGCCTTTAAAACCCTTAGGGCTAAGTGTAATTTACAATTTAGAAAAGTAGTATTATTAAGACGAGATACCTTTAACCATATTTGTTAAATTTGATGCTCGAGATATAATTTCTCGCATTACATCGCTCACCTCTGACACTTGAGTCAAACTTTTTTTCGTTGTCCCTTCCACTTGATGCATAATGTCGGTGGCTTCTTTGGTTAATTGTTCGTTTAGTTTCACAACCTCATTGATTTCATTGGTTGATTGACTAGTACGAGCTGCCAAACTTCTTACTTCATCAGCAACAACCGCAAAGCCTCGGCCTTGTTCTCCTGCTCTAGCTGCTTCAATGGCTGCATTTAACGCGAGTAAATTGGTTTGCTCTGCAATTGCACTAATCGTTGAAACAATCGCTGTAATGTTTTTTGATTGTTCGTTCAAATGACCAATGGATTCCATTGAGTTTTGTACTTGGGCAGAGATCAACTCTGACGTTTCAATCGACTTTTCAAGTTTTACATTTGCATTGTTGGCACTTTGCTCAGTCTGTTCTGAGGTGACTTTTGCAGCCTCTGCAACTTCAGAAACTTGTAACGATTTTTCTACCCTTTCTGTAATATCTGATGCAAACTTAATAACTTTAATTACCTTGCCATTTTCGTCAATAATGGGGTTGTAAGTCGCTTCTATCCAGACAGTATTCCCGTGTTTATCTAAGCGGCTAAAGCGACCTGATTTATGTTCACCATTCGCTAATTGTTGCCAAAAATTTGGGTTGTCATGTAAAAACTGGTCATTACAAAACATTTTGTGATGGCCACCTTTAATTTCTGTTAAGTTGTAGCCTAATGTTTGGAGAAAATTACGATTTGCATGAACAATTTCACCCTGTGGTGTAAATTCAATCATTGCTAGCGATTTATCTAATGCCTCAGAAATAGCGGACTGTGCAATCAGTGCTTTTTTATCATCAGTAATATCATTGGCTATCTTTATGATCCTAGTAACAATACCACTTTCTTTTACAGGGAAATACGTAGCATCTAGCCATAGAACATCACCATTTTGGGTAATTCTTTCGAAATGACCGAACTTTGGTTCTCCTTTTTTTAACTGAGACCAAAATTGTTGATATTCGGAAGAACTAACATAGCTTGGTTGACAAAACATTTGATGATGTTGGCCAATGACTTCTTGTTTGTTGTATCCGATAACACCTAAGAAAATGTCATTTGCATCTAGCACTATACCGTCAGGAGTGAATTCAATGTTAGCGACAGAGTCATTAATTGCAGAAATAACAGATTTAGCTTTAGCTAGTTCTCGCTTTAGCTGTTCAATTTCTTTGTTTTTTTTATTAAACATATACATCTTGTGGTTAATACCTGTAAAGAGTTTTAACGGCAACGCGCTATTTTTCAGCGTGTTAGGGAAGTACGTTCGGGCTATATATAGCCAATAATTTTAGTATTAAAGTTGAGGTTTAACAACTTAAATGGTTAAGCTACTAATAGGTTCAATATAGCTAAAGTGGATTTAACAAAGTAGATTTTACAAAATAACTCTTTAAAAAATCGATTAATAGCCGTAACTTTTTTGACTCCGCCGCACCCGGCGGAAAAACACCATAAACGTTAATATCTTTCATTACGTAATCATCAAGCACTGAGATCAAACTGCCTTGTTTTATTTTTGGGTTCGCATCATAAATAGGTATTCTGCCTAAACCATGTCCTCCTTCGACAAAGGCGGTTCGAGCAGCAGCGTTATTTGTTTGAATGTTACCTTTCATTTCGATACTGAACGAGCGTGTACCTTTTGTGAGCTCAAGTGTACCTGAGGTTAATTTGTAGATTACCCATTGATGCTGGTTTAAATCTGTTGGATGTTGTGGTTTTGGATGTTTTTTAAAGTATTCTGGTGAACCGCATAAACATGTTTTGAGGGTTGATAGCTTTGTTGCTTGTAGCCCTGAGTCAGAAAGTGGCGCGCCACGAATCGCTAAATCAATGCCTTCTTTGATGATATTGACGACTTCATCAGTCAGCATAATATCAAGTTCAATATTAGGGTAGCGATGCCTAAATTCATTGAGAGCGGGCACAATAGTTTGCAGCCCTACATTTACTGGGCAAGTGATTTTAAGTAAGCCTGTTGGGTTATTTTTTAGGTTTTCAATTTGTTGGTTTGCTGCTGATGCTTGCTCAGCGATAACGCTACAATGTTGATAATAGTCTCTTCCTGCCTCGGTTAACGATAATGTACGAGTAGAACGGTTTATTAGCTTAATACCTAATTGCGCTTCAAGTTTTTTGATGTGATAACTCACTACCGCTCTTGATAAACCAATACGTTTTGCAGCACCGCTTAATGTGCCTTGCTCAACTACTTGAGCGAAGACCACCATACTTTTTAATTTTTCAAACGATAAGTCCATTAGTTATTTCAATCGCGGTAAAAGGAATAATAATTGTATCATTAATTGATACAAAGAAGCTTATTTACTCTGCATTGTTAGATTTTTATTGGTTCTGTAAACTGTATTTCATCAACGCGTTATTTATAAAACTAATACATATAGGAGGCTACAGTGAACAAACAGAAAATTTTAATGGTATTAACCTCTCATGACCAACTTGGTAACACGGGTGAAAAAACAGGTTTTTGGATTGAAGAATTTGCCGCTCCTTATTATGCGTTTAAAGCAGCAGGTGCTGATATTACCCTTGCTTCACCACTTGGAGGAAAAGCGCCAATTGATCCTAATAGTGAATCTGAAGATGCTCAAACGCCAGCAACCGTTAAATTTTTCAATGATGCAACGGCACAGTCTGCTGTGGAAAATACAAAGGTGTTAGCTGATATAAACGCTAATGACTTTGACGCAGTGTTTTACCCAGGAGGCCATGGTCCACTATGGGACTTAACAGAGAACAAAGACTCTATTCAATTAATTGTACAATTCCTTGCGGCTGAAAAGCCAGTCGCTGTTGTTTGTCATGCCACCGCAGCGTTATTAAATGTTAAGGATAGTGCTTGTGATTACGTGATTAACAATAAAGCCGTTGCCGGATTTACTAACAGTGAAGAAGAAGGAGTACAGTTAACGGCGGTAGTACCTTTCTCACTTGAAGACGAGTTAGTAAAACGTGGCGCTGATTATCAAAAAGTTGAAGACTGGCAAGCCTTTGCTGTTCAAGATGGTTTGATTATATCTGGTCAAAATCCAGCAAGTTCCGAACTGGTAGCTGAAAAGCTACTGAGTAATTTAAGCGCTTAATTATATTTTATTTTAAGGAATACATTTTGTTAAATTTTAGTTTCCATAACCCAACAAAAATTCATTTTGGTGAAGACCAAATTAGTATGGTGGGTGATGAAATACCATCAGACGCAAACGTGTTAGTGGTATACGGTGGCGGCTCTATAAAGAGAAATGGCGTATACGATCAAGTAGTTGCAGCGTTAACGGATCATACATGGTTTGAATTTTCAGGTATTGAACCTAACCCCCGTTATGAAACCCTAATGAAAGCACAAGAACTAATTAAACAACACAATATTGATTACTTGCTTGCCGTGGGTGGTGGTTCAGTGGTTGATGGTGCGAAATTCATAGCAGCTGCTGCTTTATACGAAGGAGATGATGCTTGGAATATTCTTGCTAAGCAAGAGCCAGTAGAAAAGGCATTACCTATTGGTGCGGTATTAACGTTACCTGCTACTGGCTCTGAAAGTAACGGCAATTCAGTGGTTACACGTGAAGGAAACAAGCTACCATTCTCAAGTCCATTGGTATGTCCACAGTTTGCAGTGTTAGATCCTAAGGTGACGTTATCGTTATCTGATCGTCAGATCAGTAACGGTGTTGTTGACGCCTTCGTTCATGTGATGGAGCAATATTTAACTTATAGTGTTAATGCAAAAGTACAAGATCGATTTGCGGAAGGTTTACTACAAACCTTAATCGAAGAAGGCCCTAAAGCCCTAAAGGCTGAAACGAAAGAAGATTTATCCATACGGGCTAATATTATGTGGTCAGCGACGATGGCGTTAAATGGCTTGATCGGTGCTGGTGTTCCCCAAGATTGGTCTACGCATATGATTGGTCACGAATTAACGGGCAGCTTTAATATTGATCATGCAAGAACGCTGTCGATTGTTTTACCCGCGGTTATGAAAGTAAAACGCGAAGACAAGCGTGATAAGCTCATTCAATATGCAGATCGTGTTTGGGGCATAACAGAAGGTAGCGACGAGCAAAAAATAGCTAAAGCAATTGCTTTAACGGAAGACTTTTTCAAAAACATGGGAGTGCCAACACGACTTTCTGACGTTAACTTAAATCAACAACATATACCTGATCTTATTGAAAAGTTAGAGCAACATGGCATGGTAGCACTTGGAGAGCATAGTGATATAGATCTCAACGTCAGTAAAAAGATACTTGAAACTGCGTGTTAATGACTCAACAGCACTGACCTAATTGACGAAATTTATAAGGTTGAGCAATGAGCTTCATGTGTTTCTTGTTGGCTCAAAAGCTCAACCATTTTGATTTTATTGATTAATCTGAACGCTTATCGGAATCTATTTAAAGGGTTTTTATAAGTGAGACCTAATATTGACAAAGAGAGCCACGCTTATGACTCAGAACTTACAAAAAAACAGACAAATTGTTTTAGCTTCACGTCCATCAGGGGCGCCAACACATGAAAACTTTACTCTTTTACAATCTAAACTACCAACACCACAGTCAGGTGAATTGTTATTACGTACTGTTTACTTATCACTAGATCCGTACATGCGAGGCCGTATGAATGATGCAAAATCATATGCTGAGCCAGTGGGTATTAATGACGTAATGGTGGGCGGCAGTGTATGCCGTGTCGAACAATCTAATCATGCAGATTATCAAAAAGGCGATTGGGTTGTCGCGTTTGGTGGCTGGCAAGATTATAGTATTTCTAACGGCGAGGGCTTAATAAAACTCGATAACCATATGGCTAATCCTTCATATGCTTTAGGTGTATTAGGTATGCCAGGATTAACGGCATATATGGGGTTGCTCGATATTGGCCAGCCACAACGTGGTGAAACAGTCGTTGTTGCCGCAGCAACTGGTGCGGTAGGAAGCTTAGTTGGACAAATTGCCAAGATAAAAGGCTGTAAAGTAGTGGGTATCGCAGGCGGTAAAGAAAAATGTGATTTTGCCATAGACACGCTTGGTTTTGATGCTTGTTTAGATCATTACCATGACGATTTATCCGAACAATTGACAGCAACTTGCACCGACGGCATAGACGTCTATTTTGAAAATGTTGGCGGTAAAGTATTCGATGCCGTTTTACCTTTATTAAATTCATCTGCACGTGTGCCCTTATGTGGGCTTATTTCACAATACAATGCAACTGAGTTACCAGAAGGTCCAGACAGAATGTCTGCGTTAATGGGAGCGTTATTGGTTAAACGTATCAAAATGCAAGGCTTTATTGTGTTTGATGATTATGGCCATCGATATGATGAATTTAGTCACGATATGTTCCAGTGGTTAACTGAAGGAAAAATTAAGTATAAGGAACATAAAGTTGATGGATTGGAAAATGCTGTATCTTCATTTATTGGGTTATTGGAAGGTAAAAATTTTGGTAAATTAGTGGTGCAAGTTGGGCCAGATAAGATAAGTTAACGGTAATTATAGTTGATGGTGTTATTGCCCTTAAATGCCTTTAGCTACAATCATGAAATACTGCTGCGTATTTTGATAATGCACAGCAGTATTTATACGTACTTTCTTTTTATAATCATTTAAAGTGTGGAATGTGGACCAAAAACTTCGTAATGGATACGTGTTGGCTCAACACCTAATGTAATTAAACTTTCTTTTGCATATTTCATAAAGCCTACTGGGCCACACAAGTAAAAATCACCATCTACTGCGGGTAATTCAACCTGATTAAAATTGATAAACCCTTCAAACGTATGTTCATCATGACTTACTTCTTGGTTGTACCAGGTAAAATATTGCCATCCATGCTCTTTACAATGTTTTTCTGTGTGTTTAGCAAAAGAATGCAATGCTTTATTTTCGCAGGCATGAAGATAAGTAACTGGAAACTCGTACTGGCTTTCAGCCAAACTATCTAGCATAGCTTGCATTGGGGTAGCACCAACACCTGCCGAGATAAGCACCACTGGTTTTTGTCTATCTTGCCAATAGAAGTCGCCAGCTGGCGCATGTAAATCAACAATATCGCCAAGTTTAAGATGATCATGCAAATAGTTAGACATTATGCCCTTGTGTTCGCCCGTTTCGCGTTTCACTGAGATACGATAGGTTTTCCCGTTCGGCGCTGTTGACAATGAATACTGACGAATTTCGTTAAAGTCAGAAGTTGTTGGCTTTAACTCAATACCGATATATTGCCCAGATTGATAATGCATAACCGGTTGTTGATCAACCGGTTCAAAAATAAAGCTTGTGACAAGTGAAGACTCCGTTGTTTTTGCTAATAAACTAAACGCGCGTTTTCCGCGCCAACCACCAGTCATAGATTCTCGTTGTGAGTAGAGTTCTTCTTCACGATGAATAAATAAATTTGCTAATACTCCATATGCAGCCTTCCAAGCTTCTTCAACGGCTTGTGTGAAATGAACAGTCAATAATTCACGCATGGTTTCAATGAGGTGATGACCTACAACGACGTAATTATCTGGTTTGATGTGAAAACTGGTATGTTTATTGGCAATTCGTTCCACAGCATGCTTGAGTAACGAAACGTTATTGAGGTTTTTAGCGTAAGCAATAATAGCTTCAAATAAGGCAACTTTTTGCTTACCACTATGTTGGTTACTTAAATTGAAAATATCTTTTAATTCTGGGTTGTGGGTAAACATTCTATGATAAAAGTGGTCGGTGACTTGCGTGCCCGCTTGTTCAATGAGTGGCAGGGTTGATTGCACAATTTGAATGTCTTGTGAAGATAACATATAAACTCCGAAGGTAATGGGTGATGCATAAAGCATCAGTCGGTTGTAGAAAATAGAAAAGTACAGCGCCCTTCGTTATGTCGTTATTGTAACGATAGATGCTGAAATAAATTAGATGAGTGGTGATTATTGAGATAATAGTGTTTAGAAAATTTTAAACCCTAGGCCATGAACACCAATGCAGCGAATGACATAACTAACTTTAAACAAACTAGCAAAAAGGATGGTTGCAACATGCGCACTGATTTGTACCGCAATTGAGAATTGATAGTCGAACAAAAAATTGATCATCAAACACATAACAGTGATGAAGAACGAAACGATCATTGTCCAGTTACCAATAATGATACATTTTTGATAATTTAATTCAGTGTTGTCTAATTGGTGGTTAGTTGCTAGGGCAAAATTAGAGTACATATCGATTCATTTTTTAATGAGTAATGAACTTATATAATCAATAATAGTGCCATATTCATAACATATTGTTATTAAAAACATTGTTTGTTTTTTAGTTTTGTCTTGTGTCAATATGACATACTTATAAAGTGTGTCATATTGACTTATAAAGAGTCATTAAGGTGCTTGATATGAATAATCTAACGGATAGCCAATTACTCGAGTTATCTATTGAGTTAGCGCAAAGTGTTGCAAGTCAGCAGCGGTTTGATGATTTATTAACCGCGATTAGAAAAGTCATTATTTGTGATGCCATAGTGTTATTGGTTTATCAAGGTGATTGCCTGAAGCCCCTAGCCTCTCAAGGCCTTGATGTTGAAACCATGGGGCGTCGATTTATTATTAATGAACAGCCTAGGTTCAATGCTATATGCCAATCTAAAAAAGCGATTCGTTTTCCAGCTAACTCGACAATGCCAGATCCATACGATGGCCTATTATCTGCTACTGATGGTGATTTGCCCGTTCATGCCTGTATGGGGATCCCATTATATTTTGAAAATAACTTAATCGGTGTTCTGACACTTGATAGCTTATCACCCGGGGTGTTTGAACAGATTTCTGAGCGTTCATTAGCCTTAATTGCATCAATGGCGTCAGTAAGTTTACATACTGCTTCAACGGTAGATGTATTAGAGGCGAATGTTACTCGCTCTAAAGAAGTGATGCGGGCATTAAGTGAGCCAAGCGTTTCCGGAAACCATCTAGAAATCATTGGGAAAAGTAGCGCGATAGACAAACTCAGAAATGAGATCTCATTAGTGGCACCATCCAATTTTTCTGTATTAATACAAGGCGAAAGCGGAACGGGCAAGGAATTAGTTGCACATAGCATTCATCAACAATCAAGCCGAGCCGATCAGGCGATTATTTATGTTAACTGTGCAGCTTTACCTGAAAATTTAGTTGAAAGTGAATTGTTTGGTCATATCAAAGGCGCTTATACAGGCGCTGAGAATAAAAGGGCAGGAAAATTCTTAATTGCTAATGGCGGTACGTTATTTCTTGATGAAGTGGGAGAATTGCCATTAGCAGCACAAAGTAAATTATTAAGGGCGTTACAAAGTCAAGAAATTCAACCTGTTGGTCAAGATGAAGTCATAAATATTGATGTGCGTGTGATCGCTGCAACGAACCGAGACTTAAAAACAGAAGTTGAAGCGGGTCGTTTTCGTGCAGATTTATTTCACCGGTTGAATGTATACCCAGTAAACGTTCCGCCATTAAGGGCAAGAGAGGGTGATGTCTCCTTATTGTCAGGTTTTTTTATTGAGCGCACCAAACGTAAATTAGGCGTTAATCAATTAAAAATTTCACCTGATCTTATGTCTAGGTTGCAGGAGTATAATTGGCCTGGCAATGTACGTGAACTTGAACACTTACTGAGTAGAGCCGCGCTAAAGGCATGTGCAAAGGTGTCAGCTGTAAATAAACATAAAGAAATAGTGACGATTCATCCAGCTGATAGCGATGAATTAAGCGCGAATTCATTTGCGGTAGATGAACTTAATGACCTGAGCGAAACTAGCGAGAACACACAGCCAATTACGCTTGAAAAGACAGTGAATTTACGTCTTTTAATGGATGACTATCAGCGTAGAATAATTAAGCAAGCGCTGGAACTACATCAGGGAAACTGGACTAAAACGGCTAAATATTTATCCGTTGATCGTGCAAATTTAACTAGGCTATCAAAAAGGCTAAATATTCGTGTAGGTAAAGTAGTACTTTAACGGAATGTTTTCTCTGTTATAGAGTGGCTTACGTCCTCAACAGTCATTCAATATACATAATTGTTCTTATATAGATACTAACAATGTAATAGGTACCCAACCTATCCTGTAGCCGTCTATCTTTATAGCTTTCAATTTTCTTAGATATTTATGCACAAATTATAAATAAAAAAATTTCATCCGTAAGTTACTTTTTTTACTTGATCCCACCAACATATATATTGTATACATTATATCTGTTGGTGGTCTACACATTATATTGGTGTTGTATTCCTCTTATTTTATTAATAAAAAAATATCAAAAATGAATGTATTAAAACCCGGGAGGGGGTATGACGGTTAATTTCTTTAAAACTTTAATCACACGAAAAAGTGTAACAGCATTGGCTGTTGCAAGCGCTTTTTCATCGATGAGTACAGCCAGTTTTGCAGCTGAAGATGCTGCTAACCTTGAAGAAGAAGGTGTAGAACGCATCGAAGTCACGGGTTCACGAATTAAAAGAACATCCATTGAAGGTGTAACACCTATCGTTACAATTTCTGCAGCTGATATTCAATTACAGGGGCATGCTAACGTGTTTGATGCGTTAGATTCACTTGCTAAAAACACGGGTATTTTCGTTGGTGAAGAAAGCTCAAATAATTTTAATGCGAATGCGCAAGCTATTAACTTAAGAGGATTTGGGGCAAGTTACACGTTAACATTGATAAATGGAAGACGCATACCGGTATTACCAAAGCCTTCAGGAAATGTAGCGGGTAATATCGTTAACCTTGCGATGATTCCTACGGAAGCGGTAAAACGCGTTGAAATACTTAGCGGTGGCGCATCAGCAATTTATGGTTCAGATGCTGTAGCAGGTGTAGTCAATGTAATTTTAAAAGACGATATCGATTTTAATCAAATTACGGCTCGTTTTGGAGATACTAAAGGCGGCGGTGGTGCAAGCAAAAAATTTACACTGAGCACTGGTGGAACACATGATAAATTTAGCTATACCGCTGTGCTTGAAATTGATCAACGCGATCCAATTCATGGTGATGACCGAGGATGGTTTGACGAGCCGGAAGATGGTCCAAACCCTGATAGACATGGCCCAGAACAAGTGATGAGTTATTGGGCTAAATGGGAACCAGATCCCATCGCGATGAAAGATTTATCAGGACGTTGTGAACCACTTGGTTATGAAAAGGTGCAACCGCCAGGACGAGTGCATTTTGATCCTGACCCTTACTACTGCGGAGACAATCCGTATAATACATATACCGTACGTAATGAGCGTGATCGAACTAATCTTTTTGTAAACGCAGAGTATGAGTTAGATGATGGGCGTATTTTTGCTACCTTTTTAGGCACAAAATCTGAAGGTGATGCCGGATTATACCGATATAGCTATGGTGTTGATTACGTTGTTCAAGAAGACATTAATGATGCTAGCACCTTTTTAGGGAATCGTCACTTTTGGCGACGATTTAGAAACTTTGAAGTACCAACTTCAAACCAAGAGTTTGATGAAACGTCTATGACAGGTATTGTAGGTATAGAAGGGGTGATCGCAGATGAATATGATTATGCGGTTACTTTCACTACGGGCCAATATGATTATGAAGACACTGTAGGTCGTTTTGATGATCAAAAGATGTTGAGTTTATTGTATGGTGAAAAAGGTACTGATTGGACTCAACCTTGGGAAGGTTCACGTTGGGTTGTAGTTAATGCATCACAGTTAAATGCTAACTACGAACCAACTAATATCGACATCTTTGGTCAATTAACGCCTGATATGTTTACCAGTGCTCTTCATCACTCAGTCGGAAAAGGTGATTCATATTTACACAGTTTATCATTTGATATTAGTGGTTCTTTAATTGAATTACCCGCAGGTGAAGCTCAATTTGCTTTTGTTACTGAGTACCTAAAAGAAGGGTATGAATTTATCACTGACGAAGAAACCGTACGTGGTGATATTTATGGTTGGTCAGGCATTACAGGTAAAGGTGATCGTGAACGATATGCTGCAGGTTTAGAGTTATCTATCCCACTAGCTGCGAAAGAAAGCACCATTGGTTCATTAGAAGCCACATTAGCGGGTCGTTATGATTACTATGATGATGAATCAAATGTTGACGGAGCGTTTACTTATCAAGCGGGCTTATCTTGGCGACCAATGGAAGAGTTGTTAATCAGAACGATGTATTCCACGTCATTTAGAGCACCAGATATGCATTATATGTATGCAGGTGAAAGCTCTTCATTTGCTAGTCCAATTGATTATTTAACCTGTGTGAACAACACTGGCTTAACTTCAGGGCAAAGCTGGAGTGGTTGTGGTGATGATTACGGCATCAGCGTTCGCCAAGAATCTAAGGGCGATCTTTCTTTAGAAGAAGAAACGGGCGATAGTTTAAATATCGGCTTGGTTGCTAGCATTACCGATGACTGGTCAGTTACGTTTGATTATTATGAAGTATCTTTAGAAAAGAAAATTGGTAATTTGGGGGCAAGTTCAGTATTGCGTTATGAAGCTGAATGTATGCTTGGTTTTACTGAATCAGGGCAAACGGTTGATCAAAATTCTGCCAAGTGTCAGGAAATGTTAAATCGCGTTTCTCGAGGCGGGCCATCGGGTAATGATGTACTTTCAACGGTAACTAGCCCATTTAATACAGGTGAGCGTGAGCAGAAAGGTATTGATATATCATCGAAATATACTCATGACTTAGCTGGACTTGGTCGAGTGTTTTTCAATATTGATTATACGCATATTTTTGAAACCAATGAGCGATTCTTACCAGAAGATGAGCTAGAAGATATTCGAGACTATCAATGGAACAATGAATTCCGCACACGCACAACCGCTACTTTGGGTTGGAATAATGATGACTTGTCGGTTGCCTTTTTTGTTAATCGCTTAGGTACATCGCCTGTAAGATGGTCTGATGATGTCAATGAACGCTATCCAGCATGGACAACGGTAAATATGAGTACCACTTATCATATTTCTGATGACTTGACTTTGAGTGCTGCGGTAACGAATTTATTCGACAAAAAACCACATCAGCACGAATCAGAAGAGTGGTGGCCGTTTGCTGATATTACAAAATATAACCCTGTTGGTTTAGAGTACTTTATTACTGCTACATATCGCTTTTAAACGATAACCACAGGTTACTCTTATAGAGCTTTCATAAGGCCGGCAAGTCAATGCTGGCCTTATCTTTTTCCGAAAAAATTATTTTACCAATGTGAAGGTCATTGCTAATTACGTGAGTATTTTTATGAAATTTATATCCCTGTTTTTTCTTCTTTTATGTTTAATAAGTTGTCAGCACACGCCAACAATTAAACACAAATCAATAGATGATAATATTGAGCGTGCTAAAGCATTCAGTGCAAAGAATTTGAGTAATAAAGTACATAATTTTTCGTTAACTGCACATTGGATTGACGACAAGGCTGATGAGTTTTGGTTTGAACGCTACTCTGAAAAGCGTGGGCAGGAATTCGTGCGGGTTAACGCCCATGATAAAGTAAAAACGCCTTTGTTTGACAAAGTTAAGTTAACACAATCGCTTAATCTAGAAGAGCCAATTGACTGGCAAAGCTCTCCGCTTAGTCACGTTAAATTCAATGGTAAAGTACTTAATTTTGATATAAATAACCAACCTTATCGTTGTGATATCGTTGCAAGTCCTTATCAATGCCGTTCGGCATCTAAACAAAAGTCACAAGATAAGACAAGAAGATATACTTCACCAGATAAGCAACATTTTGTTAAAGTGGAAAATTACAATTTGTTTTTGTGTAAAACATCCACGCAAGACTGTAAACAATTAACTGAAGATGGATCTGAGTCATCCCCTTATGCTGTCACACATTCAGTTCCTAATAAGCGGCTAAATGATGAGGGTTTCGATGAACAGAACCATTTAGGCCTTTATTGGTCAGAAAATAGTCATTATGTCATCACTTATCGACTATTCCGCCAAGGCGTTACTAAATTAACATTAACTGATAGTACCGCTGATAATGATTTTAACGTGAATAGTGTACGTTACTATTACCCCCAAGCGGGCGATCAAACATTGCCTATGGCACAGGTTGTACTTATTGATGTTGTTAACCAGGAAGCAAGCGCACTAAATGCCCCTAAAGTAATGCAAACATATTATGGAAGGGCACTTTGGGGGTACTGGCACAAAGGTGATTTTTACTACCAAGATCGTCGAAGAGGTAATAAAACACTATTTTTGCGTAAAGTGATCGCGAAAGAGAAACAAGTTGTTTCAGTGATAAAAGAAACAAATGATGAATTTATTGACCCTTGGGTGCAAGTGTCGTATCACTTAAATAATAAAAGCCACGTTATTTGGAGCTCACAGCGTTCAGGCTATCAACACTTATATCTTTATGACACAAAAACAGGATCATTGATTAACCCGATTACTCAAGGTGAATATACCGTGAGAGCCATACGGGGCGTTGATGAAGAAAATGGGGTTTTATATTTTGAAGCTTCAGGGAAAGAAAAGAATCGTGATCCATACTTACGTCATTTATATCGTATTAACCTTGATGGAAGTGATTTAACGCTACTCACTCCTGAACCTTTTGAACATAATACGCGTTTATCGCCAAACTTTAATTACTTTATTGACACATTCTCTGATGCAAAAACACCACCGCAATCTTGGTTGCGAAGTGCAGTAACAGGGGAGAAACTCACACAACTTGATCAAGCAAACATTGGCCAATTGACTGCACTAGGCTGGCAACCACCAGAGCCATTTAGTGTCATTGCGGATGATGGCGTAACTCCTCTATATGGTTTGCTTTATAAGCCATCAAACTTCGATGCGAGCAAAAAGTATCCTGTTATTAATGATACTTATACAGGACCACATAATTTTTTCACGCCAAAATCCTTTTCAACTTTTGCCAATACTCGCCCTGCCTTGGCAGAGCTTGGGTTTATTGTAATTAAAATGGATGGCCGTGGCACCAGTAAAAGAGGGCGTGAATTTCACCGTGTGAGTTACAAAAACTTAGCAGCAGGAACCGATGATCATGTTTGGGCAATAAAACAATTAGCTAAAGATCGACAATATATGGACATTAATCGTGTTGGTATTTATGGGTTCAGTGCGGGAGGCTATGATACTGTGCAAGCGATGTTAAGGCATAATAGCTTTTTTAGCGCTGGCGTCAGTGCATCGGGTAACCATGACTTCCGTGTTGATAAAGCAGGTTGGAATGAAATATGGATGAGTTGGCCAATGAGTGAGGCATGGCAACAACAATCGAATTACACGAACGTGGAAAGACTAAAGGGGAAGTTACTACTTGCCCACGGTGAACTAGACAACAATGTTCACCTTTCAGCCACCATGCGTTTAGTTGATAAACTGATCGACGCGAATAAAGATTTTGATCTGTTGATCATGCCAAAAATGGGACATGTATTAGATGAACACCCTTATTTTGTTGAAAAACGCTGGCGTTTCTTTATTGAACATTTACAGGAAGACAACGAATAACTAGGAAAAGATGGCAATAATTAATAGTTAGTTATCTTTAGTGTGAAGCATTTTAACGCGAAGATTGTTTTATGTGCCTAATGCGAAGCATTGAGCGTATTAAGTATTTTGCAATCTTCTATTTTATTGCTGGTGCAGCACTTTGCTAGTTTCGCTAATGAGCGTTCCAATTTTTGTAGTTCTTTTTGGGCTTTTCGAACGTTATCGAGTTGTTGAGCAATCATCGAATCGACCGTATCACAAGAAATATTTGGCTGACGCTGTACTTGCACTAACGTTTTAATCTCGTCGAGTGACATATTTAACTCTCGGCAACGACGAATAAAAATAAGTAATTGAACATCTTCAACTTGGTAATATCGGTAGCCGTTTTCTGCACGTTTTGCAGGTTTTAAAAGCCCAATATCTTCATAATAACGAATAGTTTTTGTTGGAACATGTGTTTGTTCTGCTAATTGACTAATCTTCATATTGACCTTCCTGTAACTGGAAGCTTTATACTACGACAACTTGATGTAAAGAGATACGTGTTACCTTATAAAATAAACATCAAAGGGTTTCACGCGCTCATGATCATCACTATTGAGTGACATGCTAGCCAATAATGTTATAGTGTCTCGGCAATTTATTACACTACTACGGCAATACTTTTTTGCCATAAGAATGATATTTGAAATGAAGGCGAAACAACTTACTTACGCAATATTGCTGTTGGTACATAGCTTTTTTAGCTGTGATAGCGCGCCTTTTTATCCTCCTGATCAAGAGCATGCCAGCTATTCTCATGTGCAACATGTAGAAGGGCTTGATTTGCATCATAAAGTTACATCAGAGCAAGACAAGGAACATGAAATACATGTTCATTTAAGCTGTCTTAGTGGTTACGGTACTGGTGTTAATTTTACTGGCTGTGTAGCAACGACACTAACGCAGTCTATACCCGCTTATACTAGCTTGTATTACAGTCCTCCTTTACCACCCCCGAATGTGTATTCTCTCTATTTTAGTTAAACAGGCTACGGCCTTGTCATAAATTTTTAAGAGAATACACATTATGCATATTATTACTGCCCTATTAGGTAGGGCAACACTATGTCATCTGTTTGTACTGTTACTGTGCAGTGAAGCTTTGGCAAATGAATCATTAACGTTAACGGATGCGTTACAAAAGAGTATTACCTATCATCCAACGTTGAAAAGGTATCCGTACGAAGCACGAATGTTAGACGCTCGTTTACTACAAGCAAGTATACGGCCTACGCCGAGGTTAGGTGTGAAGCTGGAAAATGTTCTCGGAACAGGTGAAAGTCAAGGGCTAAAATCAGCGGACCTCACCTTGTCATTGAGCCAAGTGATTGAGCTTGGTGATAAACGCTCATTACGTATGGCGCTACAACAGCAGAAACAACAACAAAGCACGTCGAAATATCAATCAGATAGGTTATCAATATTAACCGATACTGCGCGTAAATTTTATCAGGTGTTGTATCAACAGCAGTTGCTTACTTGGCATCAAAAACGTGAATCTGACATTCAGCGATTGTTCAACGTGGTAAAGACCAGAGCGAAAGCCGGTGCAGTGTTAAAAGCTGATATTTCTCGGGTTTCATATCGGCTGGCAGAGCTAAAACTGCGTAAAATACATTTGCAAAGCGAATTAAAGGCGGCGAGGTTTTCGCTCAGTCAGATGTGGTTATCTGAACCTGACTTTGAACGAGTACTAGGAGATACAAGCAAGCTACCGACTATTCCATCAGACACAGTTTGGTATCAAGCCGTTAATCGCGCACCTGACTTTGTGCTACTAGAGCAACAAGTAAAAATACAGCAAGCCCGGTTAGCTGTTGAACAAGCGAATAATGTGGCAAACATCACACTAGAAGGCGGTGTGAAACACAACGCGAGAAATAATGATAGTGGTGTGGTATTAGGTTTTTCAATGCCATTAACGTGGCAAAAACCGAATCGTGGCAACATCGCCTTGGCACAAGAAAAAATCGGTCAATTAAGTGAAGAACAGGCGCTTTTGCGTCAATCGTTACGTAACCAGCTAGCAAGCCTTTATGCGCACATGCAAGCAAACGAAACCATCGAACAAACCTTACAACAGCAATTATTACCCCAGGCTGAGCAGTTGTTGCGCCATAGTGAATCGAGTTACCAAAACGGCCAAATTTCTGTGTTACAGCTGCTTGAAGCGCAAGAATCGCTTTTTGACGCACAAAAACAATTATTGGTAGTACGTTTGGCACAATATCACACGCTATTAACCATGCAACGATTAACCGGTAAATCATTGGTCGCTGATGCGGCGAACGAATAAGAGACATTACCTATGAATATTAAACAATTTATTTTATTTGTCAGTATTACTCTGACCCTTATGATTGCCGGTGTATTTACGGTACAAGCTTCTGGCGATCACGGACATCAAGAAGAATCTACTCAAACAGGGGAACATGGTGGCCGATTATTAACAACTGGGCATACCGCGTTAGAAGTAAGCTTTTATGAAATCGGTGTTGCACCTGAAATGCGCGTGTATGCATACCAAGATGGTCAGCTTATTTCGCCAAATGATGTTACGCTAGAGGTTGAATTGTCAAGACTAGACGGCAAACAAGAGCGTCTTGATTTCACGGTAGAACAAAACTATTTAGTCAGCACACAAAGCATCGCTCAGCCGCACTCATTTGATGTAACCGTAAAAGCGACCATTGCAGCGGAGCAATTTCTATGGCAGTTCGAAAAACACGAAGGAAGAACTAACCTATCTCAACGAGCCATTGAAGCAAGCAATATTCAAACTCAATTAGCGCAAGCTGGTACGCTTGAATTTAAAGAAACGTTATTCGGCGTTATTGCCCCTACGGTAGATAGACAATATAGCATTATGTCGCCTTATGAGGGTTTAGTTGAGTCGGTTTTAGTGACGATTGGAGATAGCGTTAAAAAAGGCCAAGCCGTACTGAAAATAAAAAATAATAAAACGTTACAGTCATTTACTCTTTATAGTCCTGCGGCAGGTATGGTGACTGCACAGGGAGTTAGTCAGGGAGAACGTGCGGATCAACAAGCGTTATTAGAAATCACAGATTTTTCCAAAGTATGGGTAGAATTATCGGCATTCCCTGAGAATATTGAAAATATGGCGATTGGCCAACAAGCCAAGATATATGATTTACACCATCATTTAGAAGCTATGGGGAAAGTGTTTTATTTAGCACCGAAAATGACCGGAGGTCACATTGCTAGAGCGCGAGTATTAATTGATAACCCCGATGGCCATTGGCGTCCTGGAATGCATGTCAAAGCGGATATCGTTACCGGTAATAAGCCGGTTGCAATGCGTGTTGAGAAACAAGCGATACAGCAACTGATGGATAAACCTGTGGTATTTGCACGCTTTGGCAACACCTTTGAAGCGCGACCATTAGTATTGGGAGAAGCTGACGAGCAATGGATTGAAGTATTGTCAGGCCTAACAAACGATACGGAATACGTGACCACCAATAGCTATGTTCTTAAAGCAGATGTTTTAAAAGCTGGCGCAAGCCACGCACATTGAGGTTAGCATGATAGATCATATTATTTCTTTTGCGATAAAGCGTCGTTGGCTGATGATGGCGGTGACCTTATTCATTGCAGCCGTAGGTGTCTATAATTTACTGCGCCTACCCATAGATGCTGTGCCAGACATCACTAATATTCAAGTACAAATCAACACGGGGGCTCAAGGGTTTACTCCACTAGAAGTAGAGCAACGGATAACTTTTCCCATTGAAAATGCGATGGCTGGTATACCAAAACTTGACTATACCCGCTCATTATCACGGTATGGCTTGTCTCAAGTGACAGTAATTTTTAATGAAGGTACTGATATATATTGGGCACGACAACAAATAGGAGAACGTTTACAAGCGATTCGTGGTGAGTTACCCAATCAAATTGAGCCGACGTTAGGCCCTATAGCTAGTGGCTTGGGGGAAATATTCACCTACATTATTCATACCGAAACTGGAGCACTTAAAGACACAGATGAAGCGTATAGCGCTGAAGATTTACGTACATTACAAGATTGGGTGGTGAAACCTCAGTTACTAAAAGTACCAGGAGTTACTGAAATTAATAGTATTGGCGGTTTTGAGCGTGAATATCAGATAGCGCCGATCCCAGGAAAATTACTCGCCTATAAACTAAGCATTGGTGATGTTGTAGAGGCTCTTGAACGTAATAATATCAATCAAGGTGCAGGCTATATTGAACGAAATGGCGAACAATATTTGGTGCGAACGCCAGGCCAGTTAAAAAGCTTAAATGAAATCAAACAATTGGTTGTCGCTAAGCGTGATGATGCACCGGTAAGGATCAAAGATGTTGCCAATGTGTTTCTCGGTAAAGAGCTTCGTACTGGGGCTGCAACCTACGGCGGTGATGAGGCAGTAATGGGGACAGCAATGATGTTGCTGGGTGAAAACAGTCGTATTGTGGCAAAGAATGTTGCTAAACAACTGGAAAAAATTCAACAAAGTATGCCAGCAGGCGTGCTGCTTGAACCGGTTTATGATCGTACCTCGCTTGTTGATAAAACGATTGAAACGGTGCAAAAGAACCTGTTTGAAGGTGCTGTTTTGGTTATTGCGGTGTTACTTTTTTTACTAGGTAATGTAACCGCCGCTTTGATCACCGCATTAGTTATTCCGCTAAGCATGCTATTTGCGGTTACTGGAATGGCAGCTAATCGTGTATCCGGTAATTTAATGAGTTTAGGGGCGATTGACTTTGGCATAATCGTCGATGGTGCGGTCATTGTGGTTGAAAATGCATTACGTCGATTAGGTATGGCACAACGTAAAGTCGGGCGATTATTAACGCTTCAAGAGCGGCTTCATGAAGTGTTTCTCAGCACTAAAGAGGTGTTTAACCCTGCGGTGTTTGGGGTGTTAATCATTATGCTGGTTTATTTACCAATATTTGCCTTATCTGGTGTTGAAGGGAAAATGTTTCACCCGATGGCATTTACCGTCGTTGCAGCGCTGCTAGGTGCATTGCTGTTTGCTGTTACCTTCGTTCCAGCTGCATTAGCTATTTTTCTACGCGGAAAAGTGGTTGAGCAGGAAAACCGTTTAATGACTTGGGCGAGAAAGCTTTATCAGCCATTATTATCGTTTTCGTTGCGTCAATCTGCTTTAGTGCTTTTTTGTGCGATTGTTTTGCTGATATCTGTAAGCTGGCATGCCAATAAAATGGGCGCAGAGTTTTTGCCTAAACTCGATGAAGGTGATATAGCCATGCATGCCTTGCGTATTCCGGGCACAGGTTTAGAGCAGTCAGTCACTATGCAACGTCAATTAGAGAATGCACTCGCAGAACTTGATGAAGTTGAACGGGTGTTTTCTAAAATAGGTACTCCAGATATTGCTAATGACCCTATGCCGCCGAATGTGGCAGATACCTTTATTATGCTTAAACCACGTAATGAATGGCCTGAATCTTCACTAACCAAAGCTGCGCTAATTGAAAAGATTAGGCATCGGGTGGAAGATGTACCTGGTAATAATTATGAATTTACTCAGCCAATTGAAATGCGCTTTAATGAGCTTATTGCTGGCGTAAGAGCTGATGTTGCTATTCGAATTTACGGTGATGACCTCGCCATATTGAAAACCTATGGTGAAAAAGCAACGGGTTTGCTGTCAGGCATTCAAGGAGCTACTGATGTGCGTTTAGAGCAGTTATCAGGTTTGCCAACGTTAGTGGTTACACCGCAGCGTGATCATATGGCGTTATTAGGGCTAACTGTGATGGACATTCAACAAGCGGTGAATACTGCAGTTGGTGGGATAAAAGCTGGGTTGATTTATGAGGGAGACCGTCGATTTAAGTTGATGGTTAGAATGAATACATCATGGTCAAACGATCCTCAACGTTTGGCGCAAATTCCTGTTGCTGTTCCTCAGTCAGAAAATGCTGAGTTAGCCTATGTTCCTTTAGGGGAAGTTGCTGATATTAATATTGCAGAGGGGCCAAACCAAATAAACCGTGAAAGCGGCAAACGTAATGTGGTAGTCACCGCTAATGTGCAAGGGCGAGACTTAGCCAGTTTTATCAACCAAACTGAAACGGTAATGCGTGCTCAACTTGGTTTACCTGCAGGTTATTGGTTGGATTATGGCGGAACGTTTGAACAACTGCAATCTGCCAGTCGTCGTTTGTCCTTAGTTGTGCCATTAACTTTATTGTTGATTTTAGGGTTGTTGTATAGTGCTTTCGGCTCACTTCGTGATGCATTAATTGTGTTTAGCGGTGTGCCTTTAGCGCTTACCGGCGGTGTCATTGCATTAAGCTTACGTGGCATGCCTTTTTCAATCTCCGCTGCTGTGGGTTTTATCGCACTTTCAGGGGTGGCAGTATTAAATGGCGTTGTAATGTTATCTTTTATTCGTCAATTAAGAGAAGAAGGATTATTGTTGCTGCAAGCAATTAAACAAGGGGCTAGCCAGCGATTAAGGCCGGTACTGATGACAGCACTTGTGGCCAGTTTAGGGTTTATTCCTATGGCGTTTAATGTTGGCACAGGTGCCGAAGTACAACGGCCTTTAGCGACAGTGGTTATAGGTGGCATTGTGAGTTCAACATTATTAACCCTGCTTGTGTTACCAGCGTTGTATAAGTTGGTATATAAAGGAAAAAATAACGAAGGGTAAGTATGTAAGTAAACGCCCACTTCCGTGAGGAGTTGGGCTTTTACTCAATATTGTTACAACGAGGCGTTAACCACTCAAGGGTACAACAGTTGTTATTAGCCGATCATTTGCTATTGAGTAAGCCAATAATTAGGATATTATCCTAATGACACCGACATATAGCGATTTAATTTTTCATTCGTTAGTCGTTGAGGAGAAATTTTATCTACGATTTCTAACGTTTGATACACTTTGGTTAACCCAACGTTGTCGTCAACGGGCATTTTTTCAAAAGCACTGGCGTTAATGGTGTCTTTTAAAACAGAAATGGTATCGATTAATGTGGCTTTAAATTCAGGGTTTGCTTTTTCACTTTCTACGTCTTCAATAATCTTCTTAGCGTTTGTTAACGCTGATTTTAACGCAACTAATGCATCACTTTCCTCAGTATTGTCTTCTTGGTCATTTGCGGTGGCGTTTTCTGTTTTACCTGCATCACTGTCATCTAAACGCTGCAAAAAGTCGGTGATGTAATGAGCAATTCCTGTTGTTGATAAATCTTTTGATGCTTGTATTTCTTCGGCAGAATATTCGGTATTCGATAACTGCCCATACTCTTCTTTATTAATGAGCCCCAATTGATAGGCGCGTGTCTTTAAGGCGTCAATATCATCGAAACTCATATCATTTCCGGTGAAAAACTCATTTGATATGGCATTAATTTTTTGTGCTTTACTACTGAGAAATAAATGGGATTGGCTATTTTCAACAGTACTTGTAGCCGTTTCTTGAGGTGATTTATGTGAGGCAATTATTTCATCAACTTCTGTAGACGATGAGTTTGTCGTGTTACCGCTAAAAAAATGGCTATAGTTATTAATATTGTTAATCATAGAAAACTCAAAAAATTGACACTAGAGCAGTAATCACAGCAAGTAGTATGCCGTTTCATATAGGGGTTCGGAGAATACCTCAGTGATTCGAGGTGATACCTCTATAATAAGACATAAAAATCTTTATCTCTCACTTGTTTGTACTATAGTAAAGTGACATGTTCTTGATAAGTTGTGTGATGAAGAAGTTCTTTATTTTATTGCTGTTAGTCGTTCCTTTTGCATGGGGTCAAGAAAAGGTTGTTTTACAGCTAAAATGGTTTCATCAATTTCAATTTGCTGGTTATTATGCGGCCTTAGAAAAAGGGTATTATCAAGACGCAGGTTTTGACGTAGAAATAAGAGAAAGGGATATTAATACCAGCGTTATCGAAAATGTATTATCCGGCAAAGCGGATTTTGCTGTTGGTGACTCATCAATTGTTGCTGCCAAGTTAAAAGGACAACCACTGGTTGTTGCGACAACAATATTCCAATCTAGCCCATTAATTTTTATGTCGTTGAAGTCATCTGGCATTGCTAGTCCGTATGATTTTACCGGTAAAAAAATCATGTTTCAGCGTAATTTAGATGATGCGTCGTTAAATGCATTGCTTGAAATGTTTAATGTGAATAATTATGAATTTGTGGCTCATACTTTTAATAATAATGCGTTAGTTAATGGTACAGCAGATGTTATGTCAGCTTATCGTTCAAATCAGCCTTTTATTTATGATGCTAAAGGGATCGATTACAATATTATAGACCCTTCAAGTTACGGTATTGATTTCTACGGAGATCTGCTATTTACCACTGAACAGCGTGTGAAGCGCGACTTATCTTCAATTAAGCGTTTTGTGTCAGCAACCCATAAAGGTTGGCTATATGCGTTGAAACATCAACAAGAAATTGCTCTGCTTATTAAAGATAAGTATCGTGCAGAAAATACACTAACTAATATTTTAAAAGAAGCTAAGGCAACGGAAGTTCTTATTAAACCTAATATAGTGCCTATTGGTAGTGTCTTTCCTGCACGATTTTCACGTGCTGCGCAGGTGTATCAAAACTTAAACATGGCACCGGAAGATGGTAGCTTAACCGGATTATTGTTACGTGATTATGAGCCGAAGCCTTTTGAAATAAACTCGCGTATATTTTACATTGCGTTGTCTTGTGCGTTGTTGTTTGTTGCGTATCTCTTTGTGCAAATGCGTTTTAATAAACGTTTAAAGCGCATTGTGAATGAACAAACTAAAACACTTGAAAGTAATAATAAACAATTACATCAACATGTTGAGCTATTGTCTGAACAAAAGCGACGTATTGAAGTTGCAAAGCAAAAAGAAGAAGCAGCGAATAACGCAAAATCACTGTTTTTAGCAAATATGAGCCATGAAATACGAACGCCGATGAACGGTGTTTTAGGCACTATTCAATTACTACAAGAGATGCCGCAATCTGATGAAGCAAAAGATTTATTAGAAAAAGCGAGTTATTCTTCAGAGATGTTACTCACTATTATTAACGACATTTTAGATTTCTCAAAAATAAACGCTCATAAGTTAACGTTAGAAACTAAGCCGTTCAATTTAGATATGTTACTTGAAGTGCTCTCTATCTCTTTAACGCCTATCGCTGAAGAAAAGCATGTAAAATTTTCTATTATTAAAGGAAAAAACTATCAGCAAGGGTGGTTAGGTGACAGTGTACGAATTAAACAAATTCTATTAAATTTGAGCTCAAATGCGGTCAAGTTCACGAATGTTGGCGAAGTAAACGTATTGGTAGATACTGATAAGCAAGGTGCCTTATTTATCCGCGTACAAGATAGTGGTATTGGTATGAAACAGGAGGCCATAGATCGTTTATATAACCGTTTTGAACAAGCCGATAATACCACTACGCGAAAATATGGCGGTACTGGTCTTGGTATGTCTATTTGTAAATCATTAATCGATATGATGAATGGCTCCATTGAGGTAGAAAGTAAGCCGCAACAAGGTACAACCTTTGAAGTGGTATTACCTATTACTCAAGCTGATGTTACACAACAAGCGCTGAGCACGAAAAAGCTTTCAGCACCTGACTTACGCGGTAAGACCTTTTTATTGGCCGAAGATAACCGTATTAATCAGACAATATTTTCGTCAATGATGAAGCCAACGAAGGTCGAGTTGGTTATTGCCAATAATGGGCAAGAAGCGGTAGAACTGCTTGCAAATAAGCAGGTTGATTTAATTTTTATGGATATACAAATGCCAGTGATGGATGGCTTACAAGCACAAAAAATTATCCATGAATTATACCCGAGCATACCCGTTATCGCGTTAACAGCAAATGTAATGGAAGAAGATATTAAGCAGTATTTAGCGCAAGGGTTTGCTTACCACCTTGGCAAACCCATTGATACGCAACTACTGTTCCAACGCTGTTTGCAATATTTTTTATAAATTACCCCCCCGATGAAACGCACTCATATACCATGGGGATAAAATTATCTTACATTGTTTTGCTGCCGTTTGCTGGCGCAACGTAAAACAAGATAAACACGATATATGGCATGGTAGTGAACACGAACAAGTAGTACATGCGTTTGCGCCTGAAGCCTAAACACCAACAAAGTGTGGTTAACGATCTAAACGTGGCAAGGTGAGGTGCTAGTGACACGTTGGCAATTACCTAAATTGATAGTTGAGAGCACATAAAGCAATGATAGCTAACTGAAATGATAGATTTGTCGTGTTAACAAAAATAACCAAAGGCTTAGGGTAAGGGATCTAAACCTTTGGTTAACTTGTTACCAGCGTTAAAACTTCACGCTAGCGCCAACAAAGTAACGAGCACCATATTCATCAACACTGTGGTAAACGTTATATTCAGGTAAGGTAGTTACACGCGCTTCATTTAAAATATTCACACCCTCTATAGAAATATCAACATTATCTGTTACGTGCCAAACAAACGAAGCATCAAGTTGATAATAAGGTTTGTTTGTTGCAAGTGCGCTACTTTCAAAGCTTTGCCACTCATCACGTGCGTTGTAGGCAATACGAGCGCTAACGTCTTCGTTTTCGTAGTAGCCTGATAAATTAAATGAATTTTGAGAAACTCGATCTAACCGTTCCTTTTGACCGGCTGGGTTGATTAAAGAACTGTCGGTATAAGTATAATTAAACTGCACACCGAAGCCATTACCAAAATCTTGTTGGTATTGAAATTCAACGCCTGAAACGTCAGCCGTGCCGACATTACGTGAACGAGTCACTAAACAAGTTTCTGAGCATCCGGCTAAGGATTCCTGTGCGGCAGTTGTGTAGATATAATCACTAATATTTTTCTTAAACAGTGTTGCTCCTAATAATGATGAAGGATCAAAATACCATTCAATGCCTAAATCATATTGATCTGACTTATAAGGCTCTATATCAGGATTACCGATTGTTGCGGTACCCATGGTAGGCACTAAACTCGCTGACATCTTCATTTGGTCGTAATCTGGTCGAGCAACACTAGAGCCCGCTGCAAATCGTACTAATAAATCTTCTGTTACGTCAGCAACGACATTTATACTCGGTAGAATATTGGTGTAAGATTTCTTTCCTGTTGATGGCTTTCCGTCTATTTCGCCTGTTGAGTTCACATCAGTCTCTACAATTCTCACACCGATATTACCGCGAAAACCGTCACCGCTAAAGTTAGCTTTTGCATATGCTGAAGTGATACTTTCATCGATTAAAAAAGCTTCGGTTATGCGCAAGGCACCTTGATTATCTTTCGCATATTGCCAAATGTCTCTATTGATCACGGCGAATGACGATAGCGTTCCATCTCTGCCTTCTTTGCTGTGTAAACCAGAGACAGTGCCACCATTGTAATCAGCTAAGGTTAAACCGTCGTTCATGGCGCTAGCAAGTATACCGTCATCGTAACGGTCAATGCGGGCTGAAAACTCCTGATCTTGATATTTAATGCCCGATTTAATAGATGTAAAAATACCAAAGTCTAATTCATGAACAACATCAATTTGATAGTAATTGATTTCATTATCACGGATATTATTTAAGTAGCTAAACTCACTATGGATCATCATTTGCTCATGATCTAAGGCATAATCTGGGTGAGTTAACTCAAGCTCTAATGGTCCAGAAGTATCAAACGTAAACCCTGTTTTTTCACTCTCGGCAATATTGCCCCACCATGTACTTGATTGAAGTCCTCTGGACTTGGCGGTTGATTGACCAATTACCGCGTTTAATGACCAACTATCAGTTTGGTATTCAGCGGTTAAATTGAGCACATCCATTTCCATTTTGGGTTTACGTAATACGGCATTATTAAACAGTGGTACTAACGGCTGAGCACCGCCGAAAGGAACCGTTGTCACGCGTGTTGTTACGCCTTTATCATTTACAACGGCTGTTGTGCCATCGTATTGTGAAAATAATGCCGGAATGGCGAACATGGCCGTATTGACGTGATCATTCTCAAGGGTAAATTTGTTATAATCTGCAATTAATTGTAATTGTTCTGTTGCCTGGTATTGCAAAGTAACCTGTGAACTCTCACGTTTACGTTCTTCGTCAAATAATATGGATGCCATTGCGCCTGGAGCGACAGGAATATTTCCAAGAGAGTCGGCGGGTTTCGCTAATGGCTCACCAAAAGAGCGCAAGGTTTCGCGGTATACACTTTGATTTTCAACAGAATGTGCTACTAAAAAGCCTAAGCTTTCATTGTCATTTTTCCAACTGTAAAGCCCTGAACCGTTAGCTGTCCAGTCGCCAGCTGATTTACTATACGCACCTTCTGTCGAAGCAAAAAAAGTATTACTTTCAACACTAAGTGGACGACGTGTTTTTAAATTAATGGTGCCACCAAGCGCGCCTTCATTAATATCAGCTTCAACTGATTTATAAACATCTAAGCCGCCTATTTGTTCTGCGGATAACAACTCAAAATTAAAGCTACGATTAAAAGGCGCTAAGTCAAACCAGCCAACCGAAGCGACATTTTGACCATTTAATAACACCATACTGTGTTGGGGAGCTGTGCCTCGTACTGTTACGCCATCAACTTCTGAAAAGTCACGCGAGACAGTTACACCAGGAATGCGTTGTAATGCGTCACCGATATTTTTGTCTGGAAATTTACCAATATCTTCAGCAGAAATTGAATCTATTACCGCATCAGTAAAGCGTTTATTGTTTAATGCCTGAGAAAGACTTCCTCGAATACCTTTTACTTCGATTACTTCTACTTTTTCTGAGGTAGATTGTTCTGCATAAGCATTTACGCTGTAGCCGGATAAGGCAGCGGTGATTGCTAATGCAAGGTAACTGGCGACTGGTGTTTTCATCTTGTTATTTTCCTTTTAGCTATTTGTTTTAGTTATGTATTCGTTTTATTTTTAATAATTAGTAAAATAATTATACTAATTATTAATCAATCAATTTGACTAAATGTCAATCATTAATTTGATTATTTTTTACACTTTTTTAATAAGGTATTGCGCGAGTGCGCGAGCACTAAGGGCTCTACTTGAATAACTACATAAATAAGTTTGTAAGCTTGGAAAATGCTTCAGTTCATAATCGGAACGACAAGCTATCACGATAAGTCGCTGCTGAAATAGATTGAGTAAGCCTATTACTTTTTGTTGTTGCTCATCTGTATCAAAGCTTTCACCGGGGAGTGGATAATCTTCAGTGGTGATAATAATAGGATCATCACTGGTGAATGCTGGATGATCTTCGTTGAGCTGTTCAAGTGGTACTAGGGTGTAATTAGCGCCAAGTGTTGTTAGTTCGCTTATCAACGCTTGACGGGCAGGTACGGGATCATTTGGCCCTATACCTCTCGAGTTTACTAAAGATTCATAACACTGTTCATTCGCGGCAAATGTTAGGTAGAAATGCCGACCATTTAACGGCAACCAGTTAGCATGGTTTCTTAATAATTTAATGCTTTGACTGCATGATTGCTGGGCGATCTCTTGACACCGCTTTTTGGAAAATTGAGTGTGATTTACTGGCTGCTGTAGTTTTTGGTAGCGCATACATAATACTTTTGCTAACGCGTTATCAATGACAGATAGGGGGAGTTTTTGTTGTTGTACGGCATCAATAACCCCCTGAATAGTTTGTTGTTGTATTTCTTTGTAGGGGGTTTCTTGGTTTTCGTAATGTTCTTCACTTAACATGATCAAATGAGCCCCTGCGTTCAGTGCTTGCACTGCTGCGTGCTCTGGTTGATAATTTTTACGCATTGCCCACATATTCATACTATCGGTAATAATTAAACCATCGAAGCCCATTTGCTCTTTCAATAACGTTGTTAAAATCGGGTAGGACAATGTTGCAGGATTTTCAGCATCAAGTTGTGGGTAACAGATATGACTGGTCATGATCATAGCAACGCCTGCATTGATTGCATGCGAAAAAGGTAATAAATCTTGTTGTGTGAGTTCGGCAAGTGATTTGTCAACTGTAGGTAACGATCTATGGCTATCTGTTTTTGTGTCGCCATGCCCTGGAAAGTGTTTTGCACAAGCAACATTACTTGATTTTTGTACCCCTTCAACTGCTGCTTTTACATGTAAAGCTACGTGCTCTGCTTGTTCGCCAAAGGCACGCTGACCAATGATAGGGTTATCAGGATTGGCATTGACGTCTGCACAAGGAGAGAGCAACGTATTATAACCAATGGTTTGCATTTGCTCTGCAAATACTTGATACATATTTTGTGTTAATTGTGTATCGTTTGCGATGCCTAACGCTAAATTGCCGGGGCCTAAATCCGTTTCGTTAGTCAATATGCCCCAAGCGCCTTCCTGATCTACTGCGAGAATCAAGGGGGCGTCACATGCGCGAAGGCTTGCCTGTGTTTGCAGTGTTTGTGCGAGTGTTGATGCAGCTTGGCTAGTTTTAGCATTATCATCGGTAATATAAAAACCACCAATATGATAATCACGGACAAGACTTTTGGCATAATCAATATCTTCCCCAGCGAAAGCAAGCACAAATAATTGACCAACCTTTTCTGGTAACGATAAGCTTGCAATTAAGGTATTAACTTTATGTGTGAAATCCATCACTTTTCCTTGAATAAAAACATGACTTTCCCGACTCGATGAACACGAGCATAATTTTTAAGGGCTTTTTTTAAAATGTTTAAGCGGCGCTAACGCTTGCGCCAGTGATTAAACTCACTAACTGCTCTTTACTGACTTCTTTTACAGAGACATCGGCTGTCGAAGTACCTTGATATAAAACAACGGCGCGATCACAAGTTTCACTAACATGTTGCATATTATGACTGATTAATAACACCGCAACCCCTTGACCACTGATGATGTTAATTAATTCATTAACTTGCGCACTTTGTTCTACACCTAATGCCGCTGTCGGTTCGTCCATTATGACAATATCTGCTCCCCAATTGACCGCTCGTGCGATAGCCACAGCTTGCCGTTGGCCGCCTGATAGGTTGTGAATTTTTTCGGTGTAACTAGGTATACGACTGTTTAATCGGTTAAGTGCCTTACGACCTTTTTGTTCCATCGCCTTGGTATCAAGCCACCCTAGCCAGGCAAGTATGGGGTTTTTATGGCGAATTTCTCGGTTTAAAAAGAGGTTTTCTGTGATATTAAATTCTGGCACCATGGCTAGATCTTGAAATACAGTCTCGATACCGCATGCGCGTGCATCTAAAGGAGACGTTATCGAGACAGGTTGTTCATTGACTAATATTTCACCTGAATCAGGTTGATGTATGCCAGAGATACATCGTACTAACGTTGATTTACCTGCACCGTTATCACCAAGTAATCCAACAACTTCTCCTTTGTTGATGGTGAAAGAAACGTTTTTAAGTGCTTGTACGCCGCCGAAGCTTTTACTGATGTTGTTAACTTCTAATGCAACTTGATCGAGTGCTGTTCTAACCATTTTTAAGCTCCTTAATACCAATAGCAACGGCAATAATTAAGATGATGCCCCGAGCGATCATTTGTTCGTTGGTGGAAAAACCCGATAAGATCAGTCCATTATTGATCATACCCATCAGTAATGATCCTAAAATGGCACCAACAATACTGGCTCTACCACCGAATAAACTGGTGCCTCCAATAGCAACCGCAGCAATAACTGTCAGTAAATCTGCTTCGCCGAGCGTATATCTTGCGCCGTGTAATCTTCCTGCATAAAGCAAACCAGCTAACGCTGCTGCACTTGAAGAAATCACTAACGCTGTAAGTCTCACCCTAACAACGTTTATTCCCATGGCTCGTGCCGCTTTTGGACTTCCTCCAGCAGCCAATAAGTGACGACCAAAGGCTAATTTGTTTAAAACCACAAAGGCAACTAATGCAATTGCTAGGGTCCATATTAGTAATACTGGGATGCCCCACACTTCGCCAGCACCAAAAAAGAAAGTAAAATCTTGGTTAATGATTGGCACTGATTCTAAATTGGTTAATTGTCGAGCAAGCCCGGTAACGACACCCATTGTACCGAGTGTGATCAGCAGTGAAGATACCTGTAAACGTTCTATTAACAAGCCATTAATTAAGCCAATTGTTATGCCGACTAATAATGCACCAGCTATCGCCAAAGGAATGCCGGTGTGTTGAAGTAACAGCGCACCCACTAACGCGGAAAGTGCAACAACAGAGCCAATAGATAAATCAATATGGCCAACGGCAAGCGCAAAAGTTAAACCGATTGCCATAATCGTTACTGGTGCGGTTTGCCGAATGATGTTCATGAAGTTATTGACGCTTAAAAATGCAGTGTCATGTAGGGCAATGGCAAAGATTAATAAAACAGCGAAGAAGATATAATAGATAAAGGCTTCGCGCTTTAATGCCAGTTGCTTAAAGTTAAGTCGTTGAGATTGAGTAATAATCACGATGCATTCCTTATTATTGTGCTAATGCACGCGTTAATGTATTAGGTAATGGTTGACTAAAAGCACGTTGCCAAATGTCAGCGATATTTGCTTTTGTCACTTTATCAAACGGTACAAGCGTGTATGGTGCAGCTTTTTGCCCCAAATGAGCGAGTGCGCCGAGTTTTGCCATAGTGGCACCGATTGTAAACGGTCGATCAGAAACTACACCGTGCATATTACCTGACATTGCCATGTCAACAAGGTTGCTAACTCCTAAATCATGACTGACCACTTTTACATCACGACGACCTTGTGCCCGTAGCGCTTCAATTACGCCTTCTGCGGGTGTATCCCATGAAACATAAATAGCTTTTAAGTTAGGATGTTGAAGCAAAAGTGCTGCTGCGATATTAGATGTTTCGTGTTCGCTGACGAATCCTTTTTCAGCAATTATTTTTAAGTTTGGAAAATTAGCCAACTCTTGCTTAAACGCACGATCACGGTTGTTAGTAATAAAATAGTTTGCATCATGATAGATCATTGCTATTTCACCATGACTCTGTGTTGCTGTGGCCATTAACTCAGCAGCAGCTTTACCCATACCAACCATATCATCGGTAACAATACCAACGTAATCTTCACCTAACACAAAATCAGGAACAGGATTACTTAAGAGTACTAATTTAGCTTTCCCAGCAACAAGTTTCTGATAACTGGTTTTTGCACTCACGCCATCTATTGCTAGCGATAGCACAATGTCAGGTTCAAGCGCGCTAACATTTTCAATGTCTGCGACTTGTTTAGCAGTATCAAGCTGTGCATCCGTTACGGCGAGCACTTTAATACCAAGTTGTTCAAAGGTTTTTTTTGCGCCAGCTGTCACAGCGTTTACCCAAGGGCTAGAGCCGTGCCAAACCAAAGCTGCAGTCAGTGACTTGTTTTTTAACGCCGTTATTTGCGCTGAAGTCATGGTGACATTTTTAGATGGTTGTGTATGTTCAAGTACTTGAATATTGTTGCTATATCCAGGTAAAGCAATTGTCGTGCTTATGATCACAAGTGCCTTGATCGTAATTGATGACATACGGGAATAATGATACCACTTCGCTATTTTCACAGCGCATTCTCCTTAAAACCATTCAAAAGCTGGTCATTTATTATTAATTGGTTAACATATTAGGGTTGAAAAATAATATGTCAAACATTTTGACTTATTATTTTGTTATCGTGCTATGTTGCATATTTAGTTGTTAAAAGTAGTAAAAATGTTGCTATATGTAGATAAATGTTGGTTTATGTGAGTGTATGAGGAATATTAAATAGTGAAAGGCTCTAATTCAAAACAGAATAAAGCGCTAAATTTACGACTGGTTTTATCAGAAATCGTCACACAAGGGCCAATTTCTCGTGTTGAAATCTCTCGACGTACACACTTAACGAAACAAACTATCACTAATTTAGTTGAAGAGCTTTTACATGTTGCATTGATTGAAGAAGTAGGCATAAAAAAAGAAGGGGCGGTTGGGAAGCCTTCTAAAATGCTTTGTTTAAAAGCTGATTGTGCATACTCTTTAGCTTTTCGCGTACTTCCTGGCGAGGTAGAAGCAGGATTCTTTAACCTGTCAGGCGAGCGGCAGTATTATGTTCAACAACCTATTAGCGATAAAAACACCTTGAACAGTGTTGTGCATTGCTTTGAAAAGTTAATGGCGGAGAGTGAATTAACGATAGAAAATATTCTGTCTGTAGGTCTTAGTGTTGGCCAAGTGAACCAACAGAATTTACATGATTATCAAGCAACAAAAAGATTACAGCAAGATATCGCTAGTGAACTTAAACTCCCGGTTGCATTAGAAACAACGGCCTCTGCTTGTGCGGCTTATCAAATGTTATACGGAGAAGCGAAAAAACTTAACAGTTTTGTTTATGTGCATATTGGTGATGTTGTTGAGTCAGCGGTGGTTTTTGATCGTAAAATTATGTTGGGCCAAAATGGGTTGACGGGTGCATTAGGTGATATTTTTGTGACGCCTGAAACAGATCAAGTAACGGGAGAGTTGGGCCGTTTAAATGATTTTGCATCGCTGAGCAGTTTAAAACAATATATTGAACAGCCGCTGTTAACCAATGCTCAATTAGCGCAATATTGTGTTGAAAACCGAAACAGTGTTGATCGTTGGATTGAAGAGGCTGCTGAACCCATGCGTATTGCGATACATACACTGGAATCAATACTTAATTGCCAAACGATTATCATTGGTGGTGACATCGAAGATAAGGTGCTTGACAAATTAATCACCCATTTGCGTCCTTATATACCGTCAATCGCTCAATACGGTGAGCGGGATGTTGTCAGATTTATTAAAACGCCAAACGTACACCAAATTGCACATAAAGGCGTAGCAACTTTACCGATACATGCCGCATTAAGTAATGAAAACATGCAGACGCTATTAATAAACCCTTTGATAAAGAAAACACCCTTACAACACTTGTTATATGAGTAATCGTGTTTAACTTTTTGATAAAGCGATAGAAAATCACCTTGAAAAATTATAACCGCCAATCAGCTTTACAGAGTTTATCAATAAACCAGTCAAAGGCTTTTCCTTCGTGGCCTTTATGCCAAGCGATAAATACGTCTTGGTTTGGCCTTGGCAGTGTGCAAGGTTTTTGAATAAGTTCTCCTGATTCAAGGTAAGGCTGTGCATAATGAAGGGGTAAAAAGCCAACCCCAATACCACGACGTTGTGCTTCAACTTTAGCATTCATATTGTTTACTGTGATCACTTGCTTACTATTAAATAAACCACTGTTACGTGCAGGTAAATATTGTGAGCTATCGGCAACAACAACAGAAGGGTATTCGCGTAAATGTTCGGTCTCGATAGGCACGTTAATGTTAGCTAACGCATGCTCAGGTGGTACTGCGAAAATAAAGGTTAATTGGGCTATTTTAAACGTGTGGAACATACCTTTTGGTAGTTCCCCTGATGCACCAATAACGATATCAGCTCTTTGGCTGTGTAGAGCATCCCAACCACCCCCTAAAGCTTCTACGCTTAATGCTACGTCAACGTTTTGTTTTAGTTGAGTAAACTCACCGAGTATATCAAACAAGATGGTGTTAGGAATGATAGTATCGCGGGCAATGCGCAATTGTTTTTCCCAACCAGACTCTAATTGTGTGACCGCATCAACCATTTTTGACGTGGCGTGTAGAATTTCTCTTCCGTGTTCAAGTACTAATTTGCCTGCAGGCGTTAATACAGCACGCTGTTTTGAGCGATCAAACAATGTTGCACCAATGTCTTCTTCGAGCTTTTTAATGGTGTAAGTTAAGGCTGAGGGTACTTTGTATAACGATTGCGCAGCCGCCGCAAAGCTACCAGTTTTATTTATCGCATCAAGCGCGCGTAATGCCTCTAATGTAATTGCTGGGTGCATAATTTTTATTTATTCAAATATTTTGAAGTAATATTTCAAAATCTTCCGATATTTTACATACATTAGCAGCTGTATACTTGATTTCAACAGTTGATTCGCGGTTATCAACGATATTGTTAATTAAAAATTATTGAGGAAAAAACATGAAAACATTATTGAAAGCCATTATTGCAACAAAAGCAGGGTATTCCACATTAGCGTTACGCATTCCTATTGGCATTATTTTTATCGCGCATGGTGCACAAAAATTATTTGGCTGGTTTGGTGGTTATGGCTTAGAAGGAACTGGTGGTTGGATGGAATCTATCGGTTTATCGCCAGGGTATTTAATGGCGTTGTTAGCCGGTAGCGGCGAATTCTTCGGGGGGGCATTTATATTGTTTGGCTTGTTAACGCGTCCTGCAGCAGTTGCGTTATCGGTAACCATGGTGGTCGCTATTTTTGCTGTTCATTTCGAGAACGGGTTGTTTATGTCAAACAATGGTTATGAATTCGGTTTAGCGTTGTTAGCAGCAAGTGTATCACTCGCTTTTTCAGGGGCAGGTAAGTTGGCGTTAGATAACCTGTTAAATAAAGCGTTGGCGAAGAATTAATACCAAAAGGAGTAAAATAATGATCGAACTGAGAAAAGCAAACGATCGAGGCAGGGCAAACTTTGGTTGGTTAGACAGTAAGCACAGTTTTTCTTTTGGCCAATATTATGACCCTAAACACATGGGCTTTTCCGCATTACGTGTCATTAACGACGATATCGTGCAAGCGGGTAAAGGCTTTGATACCCATGGTCATCGTGATATGGAAATTATTAGTTTTGTGATTGAAGGAGCGCTCGAGCACAAAGATAGTGTAGGTAATGTAGAAAGGTTACCTGCGGGTGAGTTTCAACTAATGTCTGCGGGTAAAGGTATTTTTCATAGTGAATACAATGCGTCTACTAATAAGGCTTCACGTTTTTTGCAAATTTGGATCGAACCCAACATATTTGGTGAACGACCTAGTTATCAACAAAAAGCTTTTGGTAACGCTCAAGGTTTAACAACGATTGTTACACCCACAGGTGAAGCGGATACATTGAAGATAAAACAAGATATGCGCTTAAGCCAGCTTGTACTAACCGAAAACACTAAAGACGTTTATCAAGTGCCGTTAGGGCGAAAAATTTATGTGCATCTAATTTCTGGCGTACTCAACATAAATGGCACTGCGTTAGCGCCTGGGGATGGGGCAAAAGTGACTAACGAATCATTACTTGAATTGAAAAATTATGGTAAGAGCAGTGTTACTGCACTAGTGTTTGAATTGTCGTAGTTGATGAAATATTAATAGGTTTTAACATTCAGCAAAGCATTTATAGGAGGTTTATATGGGGTTATTAGTAGACGGTGTTTGGCATGATACATGGTATGACACAGAAGAAAATGAAGGTAAATTTAAACGCGAACAATCACAACTTCGTCATTGGATAACGCAAGATGGCAGTGCGGGACCAACAGGAGATTCAGGGTTTAAAGCAGAATCAGGCCGTTATCATTTATATGTCTGTTTAGCCTGTCCGTGGGCGCACCGAACCTTAATTTTTAGGGCATTAATAGGTTTACAGCCACACATTGGTGTGTCGATTGTTAGCCCCGATATGCTGGATAAGGGCTGGAGCTTCGATAAAACAAAAGCTGGTGTTGGTGATGATTTATATGATTCAGAATACCTTTATCAACTGTACCTTCGCAATAATGAAAAATACACTGGACGCGTTACCGTACCAATGCTTTGGGATAAAAAACAACAGCGAATAGTGAGCAATGAATCTGCTGAGATCATTCGTATGTTCAACAGTGCTTTTGATGATATTACTGGAAACACCGTCGATTTT
This sequence comes from Thalassotalea sp. PP2-459, assembly GCF_001913705.1. GTDB lineage: Bacteria > Pseudomonadota > Gammaproteobacteria > Enterobacterales > Alteromonadaceae > Thalassotalea_C > Thalassotalea_C hakodatensis. The sequence goes on from NZ_MKQD01000019.1 coordinate 172,037, forward strand.
TATCCATCCGAATTGCAACATGATATTGATGAAATAAACACTGTTGTCTATGACAATATTAATAATGGTGTGTATAAAACGGGGTTTGCTACCACGCAGTCTGCGTATGAAGAAGCTTACGAAAACTTGTTTAACGCCTTAGATGACATAGAAAAAATATTAGCCACTAAACGCTACCTTGTGGGTGATCAAATTACTGAAGCAGACTGGCGATTATTCACTACGTTAATTCGCTTTGATGCGGTTTATTTTGGCCATTTTAAATGTAATAAACGCATGATTGAGCAATACCCAAATCTTGCGAATTATGTTCGTGAGTTATTTCAAGTGCCACATGTTGCTGATACCGTAAATTTTGAACATATTAAGCGCCATTATTATTTCAGTCATGACATGATTAACCCTACTCAAATTGTGCCAGTAGGACCTGATATTGATTATCAAACGGCGCATAATCGTTCAGATGTTACGAGTTAGATGAGATTTAATGCCTTGGGCTAACCCGTTCAGTGTATAAAACTTACTGATCATGTTAGCCCAAATAAATTGTATCTCGCTGCGCTTTTGTTAACTTTTACCTTGTAAATAACGCTCCCACATGCGGTGTTGGCGAGTTAGCTCACTTGCAGTTTCTCGGTCTTGGGCTGCTTTTTCAAAATGTTGTTCGATCATGTCTGATTGTTTAGCTACATGTCGTTTTAAGTCTTTAACGTTATCGTTGATATTATCTAACTTAGTCGATAATGAGCGCATTGCTCGACTAAAATCTCGATGAAAATCTTTAAATTCTTCAGACTCTAAATGACGTAACGTTGCATCTTGGCCTGGGTACATGTCTTGCAACAGAGTATTCATCCGATCAATGACTAATAAATAACCCGTATTGTCATAACGATATTGATTAGCAATACGCGATATTTGTTTTGAACGTACTAACAAACGACGCGAAAGTTCTTCGTCGCTACTAAAGTAACTTGAGTATTCATCTTCTTCTAATTCTCTTGCATTATCAGTTGCTTGATTCACTTGTGGGGCAAATGGATAAGCAATGATAAAGTCGTTATAACTGGCGATAGTGCCTCTGTCGTCTGCGAGCTCAAATGCGCGCTTATATAAGGTAAGTAACGCCTCTTGGGTGTGTTCACTTTGCGGGACATGCTTAATATACCACTGATACGACGCGATGTTATCAGCTTCTTTTACGCGTTGATAAACTTTGTTAAATACCGCGTTTGTCACACTTGTATCGTCATTAAATTTATCAGCCAAGGCTAAATAGTCAGTTAACTTTGTTGTATCTGGGTAACGTTCTATGGCATCAAGTAAGCTGTCTCTTTTTATTTGAGCAGGAATATAGTCAGATTCGGCAAGTGCAATTAATCTTTTATAATCATCGTTATTTTTTAAAACGCTATGCAACGATTGATAGGCGAGTACTCGATTTTCTTTGTTACCAAGCAAATCACTGTTAATAAGTGTTTGCAATAGTTGTACATTGCCATTGTTTTTCGCTTGGTTAATGTGCTGCTTGGCAAGTGTGTACCAGTCTGTTTTTAATTGCTCAATCCATTGCCTTCTCTCTGGAAAATAGCGACTTAGTGGTACATCATTTTGCTGATATAACGCGGCTAGTTTGGTTAGTTGCGCTATCCCTGTTAAATGCTTTGCTTTTTCAGTTTCTTCAAGCAGTTGCTCTGTGTATTTGCTAGAGGTAAGCTCGAGGGCATGTTTACGTAATTGATGATAATTATCGCCTGTTTCCCCTATCTTCATTAATCGTTTTTCTTGTTGCCAGTCGGCGATAAATACTTCGTACTTATCACTTTTTAGGAATTCTAGTGGCGAAAATACGGTAACCAAAGGTAAATTACCTTGGTCAATAAAATCTACTTTTGCATAATGCGTATCATTTGGTGATAGTTTTTTTGTTTTAAAGCGTTTAATTAATTGGCCTGTATTAACATCAAGTACAAAAATGCTCCCACTTACCGATAATGCCGTTTTGTTATCTTTGGAAAAGCGTAATTGCCCACTACCATAATTAGTGCCGGAAACCACGAAGCCAGATCGCTTACGAGTATTATGATTATAAAGATGCTTACCGGTTGCTAAATCCCAAGCGACAATACCGTATTCGACAGTCGAAATTAATTTAGTATCATCTGGCGTAATAGCGATTGATAACACTTCACGACTATTGTCGAATTTAGCATTTTCTAACGGTAGACGTTTGCCTGAATCAACGTCAAATACGGCTAAACGATTGTGGTTTTCAAGCACTAATCGTTTACCTGAAGCGGAAAACTCTGCTCTGTCATCCCAGTCTCCACCTTTTATTTTTTGAATGAGTTTTACCGGGTTGGTCTGATAGATATAAAAATAGTCTTCGCTACTGTTCCAGCGTTCAAACCAAAAACCGAAGCGTTCACCATTTGGTGCCATGGTAAAATTATAATATCGCCCCCCTATAGGGCTATAAGGGTTTTGATTATAATCAAGCTTATAAGAGACCTTATTTTCTTGGAAAATAATAGCGCCCGTTTCAAGGTTTTTAACTGTTACACCATTACAAGATGAAGCATGTCTTTTACAGGGCTTACCTGTTATGGCAATTTTTCCTGATTCGTCGGTTTGATTTAACACATTCTGATTGGTAGGTCTTGTAGATGCATCTACAAAGGGAGGTAGTATTGCAATTACCAAAGATAGCACAATGGCGATATTATATTTTTTCATCTTGACCGAATACTCCAATTAGACGTCATGAAAATATAGTTAAATATTTTGGCGGTAAGCTTATGATTTATAAACGTATCAAACTATATAGGAATATATTGTTGAGTACAACGAATTGGTATAATGCGTTGATTTGGCATTACTTATACTGCATTCATTTTCGTCAAAAATAGACACTGGCGCATAGCAAGGTTATGCTGACTTATAATGCTGTTATTTAATGGGTTTACTTATGCATGGTTTAAACATTACAGGTATGGTTGTTTTAGTAACTGTACTGCTTTCAATGTCTATCAAGGCGCAAACTGTACTACATGTTGAAAACCAAGCTAAAGAGCCTTTAAAATCGGCAATTATAGAGGTAAATACAAAAAAGGCATCAGCGCCTTGGACTGCTAACGATAAGACTTTTATCATGGATCAAGTCAATAAGCGATTCTCTCCTGAAGTATTAATTGTACCTAAAAGCAGTAACGTTAGTTTCCCCAACAGTGATGATATTCGTCATCATGTGTATTCATTTTCACCTACCAAACCATTTGAATTAAAATTATATGCAGGTAAACCTAAAGCGCCCATTCCTTTTGAAAAACAAGGTTTGGTTGTATTAGGGTGTAACATTCATGATGGGATGGTTGGTTATATTTATGTTACTGATAATAAAAATACCTTTATCAGTAATGAACGTGGAGAGGTGCACATTGATATACCTGCTGAGCAAATCACCGATATAACTGTTTGGCATGCTAACGCGCAGCAAGGTGTTGATTACCGTCAATCATTTGAAACATTTGAAGTGAAAAAGCAACGCATCACCTTGGCGATAAACACCACAGAACCGGCTAAGACAGATAGCTTTGAAGATGTATTTGGTCATGCTCACTAAATATCGCTTTAAAACCCAAATAACATGGCTATCAACGGGGTTGATATTGCTAACCGTTCTTTCTTTAACGGCAAGTTATTGGTTTCGCATTGCTGATTACGCCGAACAACAAATTAAACAACAGTTTAACTTCGCTGAAAATGTATTAAATCAAAACTTGATCACTCAAGAAAAAATGTTGATTACTGCTGCCAGTGTCTTAGCGGCTGATTTTGGTTTTAAACAGGCGGTAGCTTCGCAAGATAAAAATACCATTGACAGCGTGTTACTTAATCATGGTGAACGTATAAATGCGGACTTAATGATGTTACTTGATTTAACCGGTAATTTAATCACCACGAGTGCATCTAAAACGTTATCATTACAAGCGGTTACAGAAGGTATTCAATCGCTGCCCTTTCGTAATGTTCATGCGCAATTCTTACGGATTGATAATGAGGTTTACCAAGTGATTGTGTTACCGGTAAAAGCACCAAGAGTGATTGCTTATACGGTTATTGGCTTTGAGTTTGGCCAGACGTCGTTGGTTGAGTTAAAAGACATGATTTCGCTTGATATCTCTATTGTTCAACGTGAAAAAATATTGGCTACGACAATGAAAAGTCAGTATTCACCCGAACAAATTATGCAAGAGGCGATAGCACCGCCGTCAAATATTTTACTATCAAGTGCTGATTACTATCACCAAGTTAGACCCTTAGGCAATTCTAAAACTCTATCCGTGCTTTTGTCTGCCTCTTTGGTTCGAATTCATCATGATTTTAATCAACTAATCTCATCTATTTTGTTTATTGCATTGTTTGTTATTGTGATCGCAATAGCATTATCTCGATTATTATCAAATGGTTTGTCTAAACCCCTTAATATTTTGATGAATTTAACCCAACGAGTTGGACGGGGTGATTTAGTCATTCCAAAATTATCAGGGGATTTGCCTCGTGAATTTACTGAGCTATATCAGAGTTTTTCTGTGATGGGCGCAGAAATTGAAAATCGTGAAAAAGCGATAAAATATCAAGCAGAGCGTGACTTACTTACGGGGCTATATAATAGGCAAAAAATGTTGCAATCGTTGGAAGAAACAACCACGTATAGCAAACAGAGCACCTTAGTTGCTTTTAACATCAAAGATTTTAAAACGTTAAATGACACCATTGGTATTTCTAATGGTGATAAAATTCTTCAAGAGCTTGCACATCGAACATTTCATTACCTAGGGCCTTTATCAGCCGGAGATGTTAACGTGATAGGGGTTGCTCGAACGGGCGCTGATGAGTTTCTTGTCGCTATAGATACAATATCTACAGATTATATTGCTAAATTTTTAACGCATTTACAATCAGAATTAGATCGTCCTTATTGGGTGAGTGATATTAAAATCAACCTTTCGCTGTACTTTGGTATTGCTCAGTTTGATGAGCACATCAGCATTGATGCCGAACATATGATTCGTAGAGCTTCAATGGCCGTTTCGGCGGCAATTAATGAACAAGTGACAGTGCGCTATTATCAGCAAGGTGAAGATGAAGCTTATATGTATAAGCTCTCACTTATTGATGAGTTAAAGTCAGCTTTGGAAGCCGAAGATAGTCCCTTATTTATGAATTATCAACCTAAGTTAAACATGGCTACTGGACGAGTTGATAAACTTGAAGCGTTAATTCGTTGGATAAATAAAGAAGGTGATTTTGTGAATCCAGAGTTATTTGTTGGCTTAGCAGAAAAAGCAGGATTGATAGTTACCCTAACGCGCTGGGTAATACTTCATGTGGTTAAACAGATAGAGCATTGGAACCTGCAAGGCTATACGTTTAAAGTGTCTATTAACTTATCCGCGCAAGATATTCAACATGATACGTTTGTTGAATATTTATTAGATACCGTCGCAGCAAAACAAGTAGAACCGCAACAAATAACCTTAGAGTTAACCGAGCGGGATTTAGCTGAAAATGAGAACTTAGTCGCTTCTAGGCTTTCTTATCTTAAATCATTAGGTTTTCAAATATCGGTAGATGATTATGGTATTGGACAGTCGTCGCTGGCAAAACTTAAACATTTACCGGTGGATGAATTAAAAATTGATAAGTGTTTTATTTTAAATTTAGATAAAAATAAACAAGATCAAGATATTGTTATGTCTACCGTATTGCTAGGCCACCGTCTTGGGCTACAAGTCGTTGCAGAAGGTGTTGAAACGGCAGAAAGCTTAGCGTTACTCGATGAATACAAATGCGATTATGCACAAGGGTATTATTTATCAAAGCCGCTATCGGCGGAGAAGTTAATTGAATGGTATGAATGCTATGAAACGACAACTTAGTACATTGTTATTCTGCATGCCTTGCGTATGCTTTGCCAATGGAAAAATTTTAGCAACCCCAGGGGTTTCACAGGTTGAAGGTGCTGGCGGTGGCGGTATTGTTCCTTGGGCACAATTAGCGGGGTACGCTACTGAAGATGAAATAGCAGCATCGGTATTTTGCTCAAAAGCACAAGTACAAGACTTCCGCTTAGATAGCTGTGGTGCACAAGTTAATTTTTATGATCGTGTTGAAGTGTCTTATGCCAAACAGGATTTTGATGTTGAGCCACTTTCACTCACGCTTTCGCAAGAGGTTATTGGCATGAAAGTGCGCTTATACGGTGATTTGGTGTATAGCGATTGGCCGCAGATATCATTAGGCGTACAACATAAAATGTTAGAAACACCAGGCATTGCCTTTGCTTTAGGCGCCAAAGAAGATAAAGGCACTGATGTGTATCTCGCAGCGAGTAAATTACATTTAGGCGCTATTGCCGGTTATAATTTTCTCTGGAATGCCACGTTACGCTATTCATCAGCTAATGAAATGGGGCTTTTAGGTTATGGAGGCGCTGAAGGTAATGGTGCGCTACACCCAGAAATTTCAGCAGCGATTATGTTAAATAACCATCTGGCGCTTGGCACTGAGTATCGGGTTAAGTCTGAAAATCTAGCGGTAAAAGAAAGTAATTGGCATGATGTATTTTTAGCGTGGTTTCCGAATAAACACTTCAATATGACTGTGGCTTATTTAGATTTAGGGACTATTGCAAATATTGATAATCAGCATGGTTGGTATGTTTCAATGTCGGGGCAATTTTAATGTTTTCTTTAAAGCACGCAGAATGGTTAGTTTTACTTAGTCTCAGTGTTGTGTCATGTTCTACACAACAGTCGCTACAGCAGAATAATTTGTATAAAGCATTGGGTGAACGAGAAGGGCTAACGACACTTGTTGACCAGTTCATTGTTGAAATTGTGAAAGACAAAGAAATATTCCCCTATTTTGCGAAATCGAGTGTTAGCCACTTCCGAGAGGGCTTTATTAATCATATGTGTGCAATAAGCCAAGGCCCTTGCGAATATAAAGGTGATTCTATGATAGATATCCATACGGGCATGCACATCACAGAAGGTGACTTTAATCGAGTTGTTGAATTACTCATACGTGCTATGGAGCATACGGGAATTTCTTATCCTGTTCAAAATCGTTTACTGGCACGTTTAGCTCCTATGCGTGAAGAAGTGATTAAACGCTAAACTCCGCTATTAATGCTGAAGTTTAACTGTGAAAAACTGGCAAATTTCAGCATCAGTTCTAAAGTTAATTAATAATCGTTTTTACTCTGTTTAATTTATTCCATCTGTAGCATCAGCAAAGACATGTAAAATGAATAGAGTTTCAACGTTTGTAATCAAAGTGCATTAGTGTGTAACTTGATCATTACAATAATAAAAAACCGTTGAGTTTTGCTGGTGACTTCCCCTTAACGCATAGTAGGTGAACGGACATGACACTGGAAAAATCAATCGCAGTTATTATTATGATGTTGTTTGTTTCGGCTTCAAGCCAAGCAGCTTATATCACCATAAATGAAGAAGAACTAGATAGGATATATTCACAGGATTCGTTCGGTGATTTGCCCATTGATATTCGTATCGGCCAGCCCTCTGAAATTTTAGCCCCTAATTTATTAGATATCACCTCAAGAGAAGAAGTGCGCCAATTATTTAATATGCATTCAGGTGGTTTTAATATCGTTAATTTTTATTTTATCGATACCATTAGTGCCTGTGGCAGCTCTACTGGCACTAATATTGTGGGATGTGGTGAATATTTTGGTAATGATTTTGTTGTGGAATCAAGGTTTGCTGATAGTGGATATGGTAGCGAGTTATTAGCCCATGAGCTTGGACACAACTTAGGCTTACCTCATTTAAATGGCGGATTCCTCATGAATCCTAGTCTCAATAATAGAACGCTACTCACTGAGGCTGAAGTGGCACAAATTCGTCGAAGCCCGCTAGTGCAAAACATTGATAATACCTATTGGATTGATATTAACCCAGTATTGATAGTACGTGAGCTAACTAAAGTTTCAGAGCCGGCTACATTGGTGCTGTTTTTGTTGCTTGTTATTGCATTATTGTATCAACACAACGTGAAGGTAACCTATCAACCTTTGAGTCGTCGGTATTAAAAACGGTGCTGTTATTGAAACGAGGGCAGTTACTTGTCGTATTGCTATCAGGTCTGATGTCGTTAATGTTACAAGCGAAAGAAGGCTTAAGTTCACAATGCCATTCATTTACATTAGTTGATTGGCAGCTTACCTGTCCTAAAGAGGTTTTTTGTTTTAAACATCCTAAGACGTTTCAAACGCAAGACGTGATTGCTATTGATAGTCTTTCTGGCACATTAGAAGAAAAACAATGGGTACTGCAATATGACGTAGGACAATACATTAATGATTATTCGCATGTAAAGGTTATTAACCGGAGGCGATATTCAGTTGCAGCCGGTGAGGGAGAGTTGATAATTATGGTTGATAAAGTCGCTTTTATTATTGATAATATTCTACCTTCAGCGCCATTGCTGTTGGAAATGAGCCATAAACCATTACTATCAGGGAAAGTTAAAGGTAAAGGGGCATTAGATATACCTTTAGCTAAATGTATATTTTCAACAATAACCCAGTCATGAGAGGGCTCTTAAAAATGTTAATTAGCATGTTGTACCGGAGGTTCATTTATCTGTAGGTACTGATTGAGCATTGACCCCAATTCTGAATAGTCATGGTTTAGTGTAGATTTTAAAAAATACCCAGCAATATGGTGTTGATAAGCACTTGTTTTATCTTGTTCTCTATTCGATGTAGTGAGTACATAAACGATGTTATGTGAAAGTTTTGGATCTTCGCGCAATGCTTTAAGCATTGCTAACCCGTTCATTTTGGGCATATTTAAATCAAGTAAGATCACAAAAGGGCGTCCGCTTAATTCACTACGCATTAATTCAAACCCTTGTAAGCCGTCTTTAGCACGGTAAATGGGGTTGTTTGTATTTAACTTTGTTAACGCGCGTTTTACACTCACTGCATCAAGGTCGTCATCTTCAACAAGTAATATAGCCGTTTTATTGTTTTGGTTATGTTTAGTCATCAATTAACCTCTTTAATGTTGCTTCATCTGGCCAAGTAAAAACAAAGCACGTACCAGCATCTCCATTAGAGTCTATGGTAATGTTACAATCATAAGTATCAAGGATCTTTTTAACAATTGCTAAACCCATACCGCTGCCTTCTAACTCATCACGTGGCTTCAAGGTTTTAAAAATACCAAAAATTTGTTGGTGATATTGTGGTTCAATGCCAGGGCCATCATCACACACTGAAAATTGATATCCCTGCTCAATCAGTTTAATTGAGACAGTGATATGACCCGTTTCTTTATCGTGATGTCTAATTGCATTGTTAATTAAATTTCTTAATACTTGTTCAAGTGGCACAGCAATGGTATTGAAAGATACAATATCGCTGTTTATTTCTAGATGAATACTTGCCGGTGGGTTTAAAAGTTGAAAGGTATCAACTATTAATAAGTCCACATTGATCGTGGTAAGTTTTTCTACTTTTTCGGTTAATGTTGCGTATGAAAGCAAGTCATCAAGTAGCTTTTCTAGTCGAGAAGTTCTGCTTTGCATGAGCCGTAAGTATTCAGTTATCTGTGAATTTTTATTTTCATGTAGCTCTTCGTCAATCCAGTTGGATAATTGCATGATCCCTCTTAAGGGTGCTTTAAGGTCGTGAGAAGCAATATAGGCAAATTCAGATAACTCCTTATTACTACGTTCAAGTTCTTTTGTGTATTTAGCGAGTGCTAATTCAGTAGCCTTCTGTTGACTAATATCTCGAATAATCGCTGAAAAAAATTGCTCATCGTCTATAGTCATGTGCGCGATAGATAGATGGATAGGGAACGATTCTTGATTTTTCTTCTTCGCAATCACTTCGCGACCAACGCCAATAATTTTTGGTGTAGTGCCGCGTAAATTGTTAGCTATGTAGTCATCATGTTGGGAATGTTCTGGCTCTGGCATTAACAATCTTATATTTTTGCCAATTATTTCATCTTCGTTATAACCAAAAAGTGCCGTTGTGGCTTGATTGATACTTAAAATTCTTCCTTGATGATCGGCAAGCACAACACTATCTACCATACTTTGAAGTGTAGTTCTTAATCTATTTTCTTCGTAGCTCAATAATGCTTTCGTGTTTTCGTGTTGTGTTATTTCGTGTAATAACTTTTGTGAATGTAATGCGGCATCCCGCCATAGCTTCATAAAGAGTAAACTAATAAAAATAGCGAGCATTCCTGATATTAATATTACGTTAGGCAAACGTGAACGTAACGATATTGCATAGTTTTCGCTGAAGTTGAGTGTAACTTGCCAGTTAATACCATAAAATGATAAAGCCTGTGTGGAAGTGTATTGTTTATCGCTTTCTTTTTCTTGGTGATACTGTGCTATTTTTTGGTTATTTTCGGCGATAGATAACGTAAAATTATTAAGGTGGAAGTTATTCGCTAATACCTCGAGTAGTTCGTCGTAGGTAATGACAGCGACGAAATAACCATTTTTAGCTTGTTCGTTTTTTAAAGGCACTGTGATTAAAAAGCCAGGAGGTCCCTGAACTAAGTTAATTGAAGGTGAAATAGAAGCGCGCATCATTTTTTGAGAGCGCAGTAAAGTTGTATGTCTTTTACTCTCAGATGAAAGATCAAAATTAATCGCTTTTTCGTTTCCTGCTATTGGTACGACCCATTTGACCAACATATTGCTGTTAACCCACTCAATTGCTTTTATGTCTGGGAAGTCATTCACATAATGTAGGCTATCGTTCTCCCACTGTTTTTTAGTTAATGAATCATACACGTACCAGCGATGAGCTAACCTGTTTAAGGCATCAACACGAGTATCGATTAAGGCTTTTAACGCTTGTGTTACGTTTTTTGTGTGGGCGTTTAATTTCTCTTGGAGTTGCTGGTGTTGCCAACTTTCAACTGCCTGCGACAAAGCAAAAGTAAAGACAATTAAGGCAACTGTTAAGGTGCTTTCTTTCCAGTATTGTCCAAAGAGTACTGAAGAATCAGATGATAATGTTGACATCAATGTCAAAGCAATGCCAATTACAATAAAACCAATAGCGGTATGAACTGCCATGGCTGACAGATTGCCTAACCCGTAAGCAGTTTCAATACTGAAAATATAACCAATAAAGGCAACGGCTCCCATTCCACTTACGGCAGGACCAATAATTTTATGTATATGTAAGCGTGGATGAATGTTATGAGCGATAATTGTTGTGCCTGTTAGCATAAAACAAAGCGCTGTACTAATCGCCATACGACCAGGATGAGTTGTATTAGTGGTAATATAATGTTCAATAAATAATTGATCGATGTATAAATCAACTTGAGCAATATATTCGATAAAAGTTGTCGTGCTTATTAACACCACCAAAGATGCATAGCTTGTTGAAAGTTTTTTTTGTTGCAATGAATGAGCAAAAACGCCTATTCCGCAGAGTAAAAAGCATAGAGCAGTGTTAAACTGCATTGCCACAAAAGAGTGATGTATTTGAACTAATAAAGGTGTACGAGAAAACCAACCATAAATTACGATTATGGCTAGCATGGAAACGCAAGCACCGAGGTAACGACTTAATACAATATGATTGATATTAAACATTTTTATCCTTTCATGGTGCCAAGGCACAGGTTTTTTTACATCATTTTACTAGCTACAGGACTGCAAAAATTGGTTGGTTTTTTTATGAATCAAGGTGTAACTAATACTCCTTTGAATCAGTGCCGGTGTGATCTCGTCTTTCGCCAAAACATCATAAACCCCCAAAGCAAAAGCTTTTTCTCTTAGCGCTTGTGTCAGCATGCCTGACAACAGAATAAAAGCACTATTTGAGTTGAGTTGTTGTACCTTTTCAATCAGAACTAAACCATCATCGCCAGCTAAAAGATAATCTATAATGCAAACATCAAATTCTTTTTCGGTGAGCATTGTTAATGCATCAGCAGCATTATTAGCGGTTGATATATTAAAGGTATAATGATCTTCTCGTTCAATGTCTATATTTCTTCGTATAGCATGTAAGTCAACTTCATCGTCATCAACAATTAATAGGTTTATTACGTCTTTATTTTCTAAGAATAGTGATGCGCCTTGAGTTTGCTTTAGTCGCTGCCATGAGTCATGAAGTTGGCTTTTTAAGGTAACAATTTCAGTGATGTCAGTAATATTGATTACGCAACCTAATGCTACGCCATATTGGTCTCGGTATGGCGATATTTTAATTAATCGTTGGCCTTGATTATCAAGTCGATTAACTTGCACACTAATGTCATTATTTGTCTTTAATACTTCCGCTATATCATGAAGTAAATCATCGTAGTCAAGCGCATGAGAAATATGATGGAAAGGACGCCCTATATCACTATCCAATAAATTTACATCATTAACAATTGAAGGAGAAAATTTACGGATCAGTAGTGCTTCATCAAGAAAAATAAAGCCAATATCGGCTGATCTGATTACATTATCAGTATCAAGTTTGCTTTGAAGGGTGAGCTCCATTTTTTCTTGGTATTCACTATTTACAGTATATAACTCCTCATTAACAGACTGTAACTCTTCATTTGTGCTTTGCAATTCTTCATTAGCGGCCATTAACTCTTCATTAGAACTTTGCAGTTCTTCATTGGTTGTTTGCAATTCTTCAACGGTAACCTGTAGATGTTCCTGTTTGGTTCTCAACGCGTCTTCTAAATCAGAAATTATCTGCTTGTTATGATCCTGATTATTATTGTCATCAATGATCATGTTTTCATGATTAAGTTTAGGAGCTATTTTTTCTTGTTCAAAAAGTACGACAAAATAATGACTGGTTAATCTAGGAGAATCTAAATAAAGAACCCTTAGGTTGACACATTGTCTGTCACTATTATCGTCTTGATAATGTATCTTTTCGTAATGCACGTTTGAATTGAGTGACTGCGCTCGATATAACGCTGTAGAAACAGCGACGCTTAAACTTTCAATAATATAGTCTGAAAGTAGCGAGCTAAATTGCCCTGCACTTATTTTTCTAGTGTATGGACTTACATCACCAAAAACGTGAACCACGCTTTGCTCTTCAGATAAAATAATAGCTGGCGGTGAATATTCTTCTATGATTTTTTCTAATACGGGTGAATAATTTGGGCTTTTGGATGATTGCTGGTAGCTTGACAACAGCTGACTAATTGAAGGACTTTTATTGGTCTTCGCATTTTGTTGATCTAGTGGTGGTACTGACTCAATCATCATTTTTGAGTTGTCTATTTTTCGGTAAATACGCTGACGTTCATTCTCAACATGAAAATGCTGTTTCATTTCACCTAATGATTCTGAAGAGCCTAAGAATAAATATCCATCTTTGTTTAGTGAGAAGTGCAACAGAGTAAGGATACGTTTTTGTGCTTTGGGCTGAAAATATATCAATGCATTTCGGCACACGGCTAACTGACAATTAGAGAAAGGAGGATCAGTAAGTAGATTATGTGTAGCAAAAATGACCATTTTACGAATATTAGGTTTGATAACATAGTAGTCATCTTGTATATCAAAGTATTTTTCTAACCGTTCGGAGCTAACGTCATCTTCGATATTTCGCGCAAATCGGCCTAAACCAGCTTCAGCAATGGCATCTGCATCAACATCAGTGGCAAAGACGCGCACCGTCCGGTCAATGTTTTGTTTTGAGAGATATTCATCGATTAAAATAGCGAGACTGTATGCTTCTTCACCGGTTGAGCAGCAGGCACTCCAAATACGCAGAATATCGTCAGGGGATGATTGTTCAATTATGTTTGGGATAACACTGTTTAGAAAGTCATACGCGTCTTCATCTCTGAAAAATCGGGTAACGCCTATTAGCATATCTTTTGCGAGTGTTTGTAATTCTTTAGGGTTTTTTAATAAGTAAGTGTAGTAATCAGTTACACTCTCGACCATATTAATTCCCATTCGCCTTTCTATACGTCTAACGATGGTTTTACCTTTATAGTGGCTGAAGTCAATATCACTTTTGGCTTTTAACAAGCTGTATATATCAGATAACGCATGTTCAATACTTTTGTCGGGTTCAACGACAGGCTTTTCGCCAGAAATCACGGTATGGTTAGTATATTGAGTAATTTTAGTCATCATATTGTCTGCAGTGTCAACTATGTCAGCAAAGCCTGTTTTTACGGCATTAAAAGGCATGCCATCAAAAGTAGCATCGGAGGGCTCTTGAACTATGACTAATCCACCTACTTCTTTGATAGATTTTATGCCTCTTGAGCCGTCGCTGCCTGTACCTGAAAGTATAATAGCAATTGCTTGATTCTGTTGGTCTTCTGCTAGAGAATGAAAAAAAGCATCGATTGGAAAGTTACCTCCTGGCTTTTCCATTTGTTCTACGAGTAATGTATTTCCTTCCGCGAGTATGACATTTTTACGGGGGGGCGCTAAATAGATATGATTGGCTTCGATGAGCGTTCCGTCTTTAAGGTTTTCGATGGGCAAATCAGTATGCTTTGCGAGTAACTCAGGCATCATACTTTTAAAGTTAGGAGATAAATGCTGGATAATAATATAAGCGTGGTTAGTGTCATTAGGAATGGTATTGACAAAAGATCTTAATGCTTCTAGCCCGCCAGCAGAAGCACCAATGCCAATACAGTAATTCGGGGTGATACATGGTGTGTTGTGAACGTCCATTTAGTGATCCTATTTATCTTTCTAAGGCTTATAGTTATCAAATAAGGCTTCGATATCAATTGCGGGTAAGGGTTTGTTATAAAAATAGCCTTGACCTATGACACACTTCATTAGGATAATCTCGTCAAGTATTTCTTTGTTTTCAATGCCTTCAGCTACAACATCAATATTTAATGCATGTGCCATTGCAATCACTGCTTTAGTGATCTCTTGATCACTTTCATCGGTTAAAATATCGCTAATGAAACTGCGATCAATTTTTATTTCTGCAATTGGGTAATTTTTTAAGTGGCTTAAAGAAGAGTAACCTGTGCCAAAATCATCTAACGCTATTTTTATGCCGCAACTAGCAAGTTCTTTTAAAATAAAAGTTACTTCTTTATTATCTTGTAACAAGGTGGTTTCTGTTACTTCGAGTACGAGATTGTTCCCTTGTAACTTATTGTCATCAATGCATTTTAATATAAATTTAATGAGATCAGAGTCTCGAAATTGTTTTGGGCTTAAATTAACCGCCATCGCTACATTTTTAGTTAATTTTCCTGCTGAGATCCAAGCAGCGAGTTGCGTTAATGCTTGCTTAATAACAAATCTTCCGACGGGAATAATTAAACCAATTTCTTCTAATAACGGAATGAATTGTTCAGGCCCAATAAGTAATTCGCCATTTTTTCGCCATCTGAGTAATGCTTCAAGGCCGACAATGGTTTGTTCTGAGTTATTAATTTGTAATTGATAAAAAAGCTCAAACTCTTTCTGACTCACAGCTTTATGCAAGCTATTGCCTAACTCTAAACGATCGCGAGAAATTTTGTCTAAATTCGATGAATAGTACTGAATGGTATTACGACCCATGTCTTTTGCGTGATACATCGCAATATCTGCTTGTTTCATAAGCAGAGAACTTGTAGTTTTTTGTCCTGCAAGGGCGAAACAAATACCGATACTTGATGAGATAAATACTTCCTCAGATTCGATAATGAAGGGTTTATTCATTGCGTTTAAAATTTTGTTAGCAACTGCTGAAGCCACTTCAGAGTCCGCTAATTGTTCGAGTAACACAATGAACTCATCGCCGCCTAACCGCGCGAGAAAGTCTTCCTTACGCAATACCTTTAAAATCCTATTAGCAACAAGCACTAATAACTTATCACCAGCATCGTGTCCCATGGTGTCGTTCACGTTTTTAAAACCGTCTAGGTCTAAACTTAACATGGCCATGGCACCACGGCGTTCTACACGCTCTAGCGAATTGGCGAGCCTATTGGTTAACGCTAATCGATTGGGTAATTTTGTTAAATGGTCAGTCTCGGCTATATCCCTTAAACGTTCTTCAGTATTATGATGAAAAGTGTTGTCGACAATTGAGGCTATAAAGCCAGACAGATTACCTTGCATATCGAATAGCGGTCGAGCTTCAAAGTGGATCCATAATTCTTTTTCATAATTCGTGAAAATACTGCCTTCAAATTCAAAGGTTTGATGACAATTTAACGATTCATATAAGTTGGCTAAAATAGACTCAGCTTGTTCGGTGCTAAATAATTGAGTCCAATTAAGTTTATCAACATCCTGCCGTTCAATACCTAGGGTTTCTAGCCATTTATTGTTTACATATCGCGTATGCCAATTTTCATCCGTTTGAAGAATACCAATAGGTACAAGCTCAGATAACGCTTTGAAGCGTGCCAATTCTAGCTCGTAGCGTTGTTGTACAGAGTGATCTTCGTATTGATCAAGCATTAACACCAGAATGCGAACTTCGCCTGCTTCCATTATTTTTACAATACTACAGGACATATTTAACGGAACATTATCGTGCGTATTTATGGTGATGTGTTGTTTGTTTGCTTGACCAATATGTTGAAAACTTAGCGCGATTCTTAACTTATGCTGATGCTTATGGTGTTCAGGAATAATTTTACTAATGTGCTCATTCACTAATTGACTGTTGTCAAACCCTAATAAGGCCTCTAGGGAAGGGTTTATTCGGGCGATATTTAAATCTTTTTTAAGAATTAAAATTGGGTTAGGTGAAAGCGTCTCTAATAAGGAATAATTTTGCTTGAAACTTGGTTCTAGTTTGGTCAGTTTATGTGCATTAATAGGTGATGCTTTTAGTAAACGTCGCACATGGTTCAGTGCATTAAATAACGGAATATAACGAACAATTTGATTAATATGATAAGGCGATTTAGCGTCAAACAACATAAACATTGCTATAGGCTTTTCTACATCATGAACAGGAAACATTACCGCTTGCCGATTCTCTTCCCCGTGAGGATGAATTTCTGTTAATAGTTCGGCTTCATGCAGTACTGTTGGGCAATTAGCAACATAAGCTTTATAAAGCGGCTTGGTTCTAGTATTAATGGCGAGATGTTGAGTGCAGGGCAATGGTTGAGTACTTAGCGGTGTACTTTCAGCGGCAGCTATTCTTTCAAAATAAGGGGTTCTTTGATCATCAAAAGAAAGTTTAAACGCTAACACATGGCGTGATTCTGATAATTCACATAATAGTTCTGTCACTAATTGAATTAATTGTTTTTCAGATTGTAAATGTTGAAGTTTATTGTGTATGCGATCTACGGCAACCCTTAAGGAGCTATCTTGTCGTCGTGCACTACTTTCAAAGAACTGTATATCCATATTGTGTTCCTACATCATTACTTTACTGCTAATTAAATAATTGGCCGTGTCGCTGTTCCTAACTAAAACAACTGTTCAATATTTAACTATAGTAAAACAAATAGAAAATGGATAATAAAAATTGAATATAACGTTAAAAAACAATTCAAATAAAGTTTTTATAGCCAATAACTTAGCTGAACTTTCTTGATATTAGAACATTCAAACTTCAGAAGATAATCCATTTTATTCCTTAAAGTACCTATTGGCTTATTACGAACTAAAACATCACGGGTTTTCATTGTAGCGAAAAAAAATAATTGTGCGTTTGTACAATTTAAATTAGAAGTATGTAGAAGATGTAGTTATTTATATGGCTATTGTGATCATACTGAGTATAACTTGAACTGAAAGTTGCAATGAAAATATTCAACACTGTTTTAGATTAAATTTACCATCGTTCGTACGACAAAGCAGAAAGTTATCATGACTGTGTTGTTATTGAATAATTAATAGGCTTTACTTGATGAATGTAATCTTTTGTGTTTTTTTATAAGTTGTATAGTCAAGTTTGTTTTTGATAATTAAATCAGCTGGTTGCCATTATATTTTTTACGAATATTCTCGTAAACATTTAATAGTATTGACATGAATTATTACACTCTCAGTGCTTAAATAAACAACTTTATCTGATTTTATTGCCACTATATATACGAACAACATGTGTTGTGTTGTCAGTAATAAAGGGTGGAAGTGACTATGTTTATTAAAAAAGTATTAGTAAGTGCATTAATGATTACAGGTGTTGCCGCGACGGCGCAAGCTGAGAAGTTAACCGCTTC
The DNA here is from genome assembly GCF_001913705.1 of Thalassotalea sp. PP2-459. Lineage (GTDB taxonomy): Bacteria > Pseudomonadota > Gammaproteobacteria > Enterobacterales > Alteromonadaceae > Thalassotalea_C > Thalassotalea_C hakodatensis. The sequence continues at coordinate 190,252 of NZ_MKQD01000019.1, forward strand.
AGATGGCTCAATTGAAACAAGTTTATGTATGGCTGCTGCAAATGGAAATCGCGCGGTGATGCATAACCAGATCAAAGCCTCAGGGTATTCAGCTAAGTTTGTCGCTAAAAATATTGCGTGTAACGGTGAAAATATTTTAGCCTTCGTTGAAAAGCACGGTAAGCGTCCAGAAGTGATGATTCACATGATTGAACGTGGTGAACAACAAGTATCAATTACAGATATTGCTCAACATCAAGCACAAAAATAACAAGGGTAAATACTTTGATATGCTGAAAATTATGCTGAAAATTATGCTGAAAAAGCTCAGTTAGTTGGTTTACGCTAACTGAGCAGCATTCATATTATGTTTATTAAATTTTTGAGTTGGTACTTTCAAATATCTTGTCGGCTGAGGCAGCGACAAATCCCGTATACAATTTACCATTCTCTAAAGGATACCGTTTGGCAAACTCGTAAAAGCATGAGGGAATTTCAACGGTTTGATCAGAAAATTCAACCTTAGCTTTATCCGCCATGGTGGATGATTGTTCTAATTTCACTTCTGCGTTGCCTTTTATCTCACCGCCTGAAGCGTTCAGTGCGTAACCTGCATCTTTCAAGCATTGGTTAACTTGTTCGATGTCATCAAAGTTTTCTAAATAGTTGATGCTAACGGTGAAGTGGTTTGCGCGATACCCCCATGCTGACAACCAAGCGGCATATTCACTTTCTGCTAGCAGGGTTTGGTATTCTTCATAGCTTAACGGCCAGTTTCTACCTGAATACAGTAACTCTGGCGTTGCTACTAATGATGCATCAATATGGTCAACTACTTTATTGATAATAGCTTGAGCTTGCGGAGAAAACTCTTCCACTAATAATTCGCTAATAAACACTTTTGGCAACGTATCATCTTCATGCTCAAAGTGTTTTGCGTATAATTTTTTGGCTTCAAAGTGATACTCCCCACCTTCTTTATAGCCAAGTGCTAATAAATGTTGGGCAAGTTTCTCAATGTTTACTTTTTCGTGGTTAAAGGTGCGATATGCCACATGATCGTTGATCACATCGCTGCCCGAACCTAATAACTGATGAATTTTCTCAGCAGAGGGAGTAACTTGTAAATAATTTTGCCAAATATTATCGAATAATTTTTTTACTTCAACGCTCATGATATCTCTCACTACATTGTATTGGGTGCTAAAAATAACGTGTTTTTAGTATTTAGGGATTAATACGCTTTAACGAAGGCAGTGCTGGCTTCATTAAAGCGTGATCAGTCTTTATTTTATGGTAAGTCCTGGCGATAAGTTTTCAGGTAACGATACGGCGTTAGCTTCTACAGAAGCCACTGGGTATGCACAATAATCTGCTGCATAATAAGCGCTGGCTCTATGGTTGCCACTGTCTCCAATGCCACCAAAAGGTGCGGCGCTACTAGCACCTGTAATTGGCTTGTTCCAGTTAACAATGCCTGCTCTTATACGTGAGAAAAAGTGTTGATAGTCTGCTTCATTGTCTGCAAGTAAACCTGCCGATAAACCAAATGCGGTGTTATTTCCTTCATCAATGGCAGCGTCAAAGTCAGTATAACGATACACTTTTAATAAGGGACCAAAATGTTCTTCATCTGGAATATCTATACCAGTAACATCTAAAATACCTGGTGTTACAAACCCAGTACCTGCCTTTTTATGGGTTAATTCAACTAATGATTTAGCACCAAGTTTGATGAGTTTATCTTGAGCGCTTACTAATCCTAATGCGGCTTTTTCAGAAATCATTGAACCAATAAATGGTTGCTGTTCATCATCATAATAACCAACACTAATGGCTTTTGTTGACTCAATCAGTTTGGCAAGTATTGTATCGCCTTGTTCACCTGATTGAATAAATAGACGACGTGCACAAGTACAGCGTTGACCTGCGCTAATAAAAGCAGACTGTAAAATGTCATGTACTACGGCATCAGTGTTTTTAACATCTTTAATGATTAGCGGGTTATTACCGCCCATCTCTAATGCTAAAATTTTGCCAGGAAGACCACCAAATTGCTCATGCAATAATTTACCTGTTGTTGAGCTGCCGGTAAAAAATAGGCCATCAATTTGTGGATGGTTCGCCAGTGCCTTACCTGTTGAAACTTCACCTTGTACCATATTAAGTACACCTTCGGGAAGCCCGGCTTCTTGCCATAACTTTAAAGTGACCTCTGCCGTTAATGGCGTTAATTCACTAGGCTTAAATACAATAGTATTTCCAGCAATTAATGCAGGCACGATATGGCCATTTGGTAAATGACCAGGGAAATTATAAGGACCGAAAACGGCAACTACGCCATGAGGCTTATGACGAATAAATGCTTTTGCACCAGGCATTGGGTTTTCAACGGTCCCTGTTCTTTCATGATACGCTTTAACTGAAATGGCAATTTTACCGACCATTGCACCCACTTCGGTTCTGGTTTCCCAAAGTGGCTTTCCTGTTTCTTGTGCGATAGTTGTTGCTAATGTTTCTTTGTTATCAGTCAATAACTGAGCAAATTTTTCAGTTAAGGCAATACGTGACTCTACCGATTGAGAGGACCATGGAGTAAATGCATTGCGTGCTGCTTTGATAGCTTGTTCAACTTGTTGCTCACTTGCCGCATTCCCTTGCCATATTTCAGTGTTGTTTGCAGGGTTAACAGAGTTAAAGGCTGAGCCTTGTCCTTCTAGCCATTGGCCATTGATAAATTGTATTGGGTGCGTCATTGTTTTTCCTCATCACGACTGTTGCGTGTATTTTGTTGAATGCGAATGGTGCTGTTAATTTTTTATCACTCTGATCCAGTCACCATCCGAAACATGTAAGCTTTCAGCTACTTGTGGAGTAATTACTGCTTGATGAGCGGTTTCACGCATTAATATCGGTGCTTGTACAGCCCTAAAATCAGCAATTTTGTTGTTACATAAAATATAGTTATCATTGCTATCAACATCACCAACGATAACTTGGCAGCGTAGACTTTCATTAACTGAACGTATATCTCTCGTTTTAGCTTCAACGGTAGGACCGGCATCGAAAATATCAACGTAACCACGTCGGCTAAAACCTTCTGCTTCAAGTAATCTTAATGCTGGTACTGTTTTATCGTGTACTTTATCGATAACTTGTTGCGCTTCTTTACTGAGTAAATTGACATAAATAGGATATTTAGGCATTAATTCAGCAATAAACTCTTTCTTCCCAATGCCTGTTAAATAATCAGCGGTTGGGAAATCCATTGAAAAGAAGTGCTCTTCTAACCAATTCCAAAAAGGGGAACGGCCTTCATCATCAGAAACGCCGCGCATTTCAGCGATAACGGTATCTGAAAAGCGCTCTAAGTGTTCTGCGATAAACAGAAATCGCATTCGCGACAAAAAACGGCCATTGCTATTTTTTCGATGACTTTCTGATAAGAATAGGGTGCATATTTCAGTTGCCCCCGTGTAGTCATTACAAAGCGATAAGGTGTCAACCGTGTTATATACATTCAGCTCTCTAGAGCTATGAACCACTTTACCAACATGATAATGATAAAAAGCATCATCTAGACCAACAGCTGCTTCTATACCACTTGTGCCGACAACTTCTCCAGTGCCGGTATCTTCCATGACAAAAAGGTAGCCTTCATTGCCAGGGGATGACACTTCACGGTGGAATGAAGCTTCCGAATGCGCGATACGCTGTGAAAGTAGTTCTTCATTGACAGGTAATGAGGTAAAACCATGACCTGACTCTACGGCAATCTTATGCAGTGCATCATAGTCGTTATGTCGAATAGGGCGAATAATGATCATATCTACTTCTCAAGATAAATAGAGCCTCTGATAAGAGGCTCATAAAGCTATGCGTTAACGACTTTTGCTACAGCACGCTCAAATCGAGCTAAGCCTTCTTGGATATCTTCATCAGGAATCACTAATGAAGGTGCGAAACGAACGACACTGGCGCCCGCGACAAGAGTCATTACGCCTTCTTCCATCGCAGCAATAAGAAAATCCTTTGCTTTACCTTGGTAGTTATCTGACAATACACCACCAATTAACAAACCTTTTCCGCGAATTTCTTTGAATACATGGTATTTATCATTGATGGCATTTAAGCCTTCGTTATAGATAGCGGCTTTTTGACTTACGCCAGCAAGTACTGCTGAATCTTTCACAGTATCGAACGCTGCTTCAGCAACAGCACATGCTAACGGGTTACCGCCATATGTACTACCGTGTGTACCTATTTTTAAGTGCTTTGCTATTTCAGTAGTAGTAAGCATTGCACCAATTGGAAAGCCACCGCCAAGTGCTTTGGCTGTGGTTAAAATATCAGGTGTTACGCCAAGGCCCATATATGCGTATAAGTCGCCTGTTCTGCCAACACCGGTTTGCACTTCATCAAACACTAATAATGCATTGTGTTGATTACATAATTCACGTACACCTTTCACAAATTCGTCTGTTGGTGAAATAATGCCGCCTTCACCCTGCAAAGGTTCCATCACGATAGCACAGGTTTTTTCTGAAATTAGTGCTTTAACACTTTCTAAGTTGTTATATTCAGCATGTACTACATCACCTGGTTTTGGGCCAAAACCGTCTGAGTATGCAGCTTGACCGCCAACGGTTACGGTAAAAAATGTTCGGCCATGAAAGCCTTGCTTAAACGCGATAATTTGTGTTTTGTGATCGCCATGCACTTCAAGTGCCCAACGGCGGGCAAGTTTTAAAGCTGCTTCGTTAGATTCTGCGCCAGAATTTGCGAAATATACTTTTTCAGCAAATGTATTGTCGACAAGTTTTTTAGCGAGGCGTAGAGCAGGCTCGTTGGTCATTACGTTTGAAAGGTGCCAAAGTTTTTCACCTTGTTCTTTTAAAGCGCCTACTAGTGCTGGATGACAATGTCCTAAACAGTTAACTGCGATGCCGCCGGCAAAATCGATATATTCTTTGCCTTGTTGATCCCAAACGCGAGAACCTTCGCCTCGTACAGGAATTACTGCTGATGGAGAATAATTAGGTACCATAACTTCATCAAATAATTCACGGCTAACCGGTTGGTGATTACTCATTGTCTACTCCTTAAATTCGGAATGTTATCTTATAGGTTTAATACTAATATCAGCTAATGCTATTTTAGTCGTTAAATTACGTTTGTGTGTTTATCTTTGCAGTATAAACTTTGTACACGAAAATACTTGCTATGCTGAGCGTAAATATTGTGCGAAATAGATACGTCAAAGGTAAACATACCAGTGGCATTATGACAGATAAAAAGATAGTTGTCTTGCTTGAATGTGCTTGAAGGCCTTGTAATTCAAGGGGTTTATGGTTTTTATTCAATTATATTGCATAACTATAATTGATAAATGGATTCTATAAATTTGATAGAGCTTGAGTGTATTTGAGCATTTCTTGATACGTTAATAGAAGTTTACATTTCATAAATACTCAAAAAAAATGCTAATTTTATCGTACTTTTGTCGACATTTTTTTAGGTTTTTGTCGCATTTGAACGCAATGTTATAGCATTTTGTATAACTCTTTTTGTGTGCTTAGAGCGGCAAGATAACCTTAAAGAAACCTGTCACCTGTAAAGTTAATTGTTGTATTAAACAAGGACAGTAAGAATTTATAGATGAGCTGCGCAATTGATATCTTACATTAGGGTCTGTAACGTTAAAAGAAGTTGCCTTTAGGTGTGATCAAATGTCAGCTTAATATGATCAATATCTGACTTTTTCAATAGTGCTATTTCTGCTTTAGTCAACTGTACGCTAGTGAGTAATGTTTTCGCTTGTTCTGTAGAGATCATTTCATCGGCTGCTAAATTTCGGTACATCACATACGCCTTGGCTTTAACAATAAGTTGTGCGATGGGTGTCATTGTCTGTAAGTCATTGGTATAGGCAAGATCAAAAATAGGTTCAGTGATCATTAAACGGTCAAAGCGCATTAATTCCACTAGATCAGCACTAACTGCCGCACTTCTTGTGGTCAGTTGTTGATGCATTAATTCAGGTGATAAATCAAATTCAACTAATACATCATGTAAACGTTTATCTTTATTATCAAACGCTTTTTTTACTTCTTCTTTGTGTAAATCATTGTAGGTTTGAATATAACTTCGCGTAACAGCAAGTAAGCCTATATTACTAAACATGGCTGCAGAAAAGGCAGTAAAAGCGTCTAATTTATGGAGCTTTGCGAGTGTTTGTGCAGCAAGAGCGATGGTGAGTGAATCGTTCCATAGTTTTCTTTTCATTGCACCAAAAGGGGAGGTACTTGTCGGTAACCAATGTTTTAACATAAACGTGGGCATGACTAGTTTTAGGTTTTCTAAACCGATGTACGTTAAGGCTAAATTAGCATCGCTCACTTGAACATCTGCGCGCTTTCTGTACTGTGGTTTATTGACGAGTTTGATAAGTTCATCAGCAAGCCAAGGCAGTGATGTTACAAGAGGAGATATCCGTTTCACCGATGCAGCTTTTACGGCTAAAACTTCCATGATGGCGGGAGCCGCATCTTCTATCTGTAATAGATTGGTATATAGGCTTTCTTTTTGATCGAAGGCACTGTTTACCTGCGTATTCACTCGGGTAAAGAATTTGCTCATCATTTGATGTTTAAAATGACTTTTACCGTGCTCTTCAATGAGCCTGTCTTTATTTGCTTGTTCTTCTACGGCTAATAACTCTCTTCTTCGATTTTCTTGTTCACTGTTCTGTTTGGCAATAACCGAAGTTGCATTATGCTCACGCTCGACATATTCCTTCCCTATAGTTAGTGCAATTGCTTTTTGGTATATCGGTGAAAGGAGTTCGTTATCTTCAAATATTTTCATGGGTATCTATTTTTCAGCGTGACATCTTGCTATCGGCATCAGTAGCATAACGTTTAATTTTATGGGTTTAAACACAATTATAGAGGTTGTTGCGAAAGAAAGTTTTTTAATAATTGATGGCCTTGCTCAGTTAACACTGATTCCGGGTGAAATTGTACACTGGTAAGAGCGAGCTCTTTATGCGTTAGTGCCATTATTTCATCAATTTCGCCTTGCTCGTTCTCTGTCCATGCTGTTATTGCTAGCGTTGCTGGTAGGCTGTGCTTATCGACGATTAGTGAATGGTATCTAGTGACATTCAATGGTTGATTTAATGTTGTAAAAAGAGAATTCCCTCGATGATGCACTTGGCTCGTTTTGCCGTGCATAACGTGGCGTGCTTTGATTATTTTTGCACCAAAATATTGTGCAATACATTGATGTCCCAAGCAAACACCTAAAATTGGAATTTTGCCTGCAAAGTGTTTAACAACGTCAAGTGAGATACCAGCTTTGTCGGGATCACAGGGGCCAGGTGATATTACAATATACTGGGGTGAAAGCTGCTTAATGGCTTTAATGGTGATTTCATCATGACGAAAGACTAATACCCGCTGCTCGAGCGATTCAAAATAATGTACGAGATTAAAGGTAAAAGAATCGTAATTGTCGATCATTAATATCACAAAGAAACCTTATCGGAACAAGCAAGAAAACCGCGGCTATTCTAAAGTGATAGCGTTGATAATTCATCAACTATTTTGTGCCTGAGGTATTCATTTGTAGGTTTGATATAGTTCAAGCGCGTTTAGTGTCACGTTAACCCCATACGTCTTCTAAATGATAGTAATTGTGCTTGTGCTTGACTCATTGATGTAATGTTAAAATTTACCTGTTCACCTGGACGTTTTTGACTTAAACGCATGACATCGGTATGTATCACCACACCAAGTACCGGGTAACCGCCGATTGTTTGTCGTGCTTTCATTAAAATGATCGGTTGGCCATCAGGGGGTAATTGAATGGTGCCTAATGTCACTGGCTTTGATAATTCTGTTTTTGAGGATCCTTCAAGTGGCTCACCTGTAAGCCGATAACCCATTTTGTCGCTGTTCGTTGAGATTTGAAATATTTGAGTTAAAAATTCATGTTGATGTGTTTGTGTCCATGCATTAAACAAATTACTTGGAATAAACCTAAGTGTTAATGACTCTTTTTGCGATTGATGAAAAAGGTTTCTATCTTGGTTTGGCTTGCTACTGATAACTTTTTCATGTTTACTTTCCGTGGCTTTATTTGCTGATAAAGTAAATGCTTGCCCTTTATAAATGGGCTGAATGTGGCCTTTTATGTTACGTTCATTAGGTGTGTAACTCGCACTTCCTAGCCAGCTGCTGCAATCGAATCCGCCTTGTACACTAAGGTAGGTATATAGCATGTTACGGGGTGTTCGTAATTGTAATACATCACCTTTTGCTATGTTTAATAGCTGGTTATTTAATACGCTACGATTGTTTAGTCGTGAATGGCAATCTGCTCCTGTTAACATAAGGGTGCATGGCTGATTGAACTTAAAAGTAACATTACCTAAAAATATTTCAAAAACTGGTGTGTTAGCTTGATTTTCGAGAAGTAAATTGGCAAGCAAAAAGCTATATTCATCAGCAGCACCAGATGCACTAAAACCTAGATGCTGGGCTGATGGACGACCTAAATCTTGTATAGAAATGTTTTTCGTACATTCTGCAACAGTGATCATAAACAATCAACCTCATCAAGACTACCGCCCAAAGCGATAAATTTCTCTTTCGAAATCGCGGTAAAACGAACCACTTGGCCTAAATTAATCGTTGGCACAAATAATTGCTTTTGTGTTGTATACATTGCCATAGGTGTGTAGCCGATGATATGCCACCCTCCAGGGCTCGTATTTGGATATACAGCTGTTTGTTGTCCAGCAATTGCTACAGCACCTTTGGGTACGTTAGTGCGGGGTGTTGCTCGCCTTGGTAATTGCAGTTGTTTTACTAATGATGCTAAATAGCAAAACCCTGGTGTAAAACCATGTGCGTAAGCAATGTAGGTATTGGCACTATGGTGTTCAATAACGTCTTTAACACTTAACGACAATTGACTCGCTACATCGTTTAAATCGGCACCGTGGTAATACACTGGAATATTAAGTTCCGGCATATTGCTGGTATCGTCTCGTGACAGCGTGGAATTGGCAGTATGCTCAATGATGGTCTCAAGTAATTGTGAGTAGGTGAGTAAATCAAAGCGATAATAAATGAGCAAGCTACTGTAACTTGACACCATCTCAATTACTTTATACGACAGTGAAGCGTTTAAAGCCGTTTTTAATTGATGAATTGCCTGTTGAATGGTTGGCGAAATAGTTTCTTGCCATTCAACAAGTACCGCATCTTCAGCGATAGCTGAAATTTCAACTTGTTCAGCAGTGTTCATTTAGTAGCTGTCTTATTTGTTTGACGAGGGTAACCGCGTGTTGGTTATCACCATGAATACACAAACTATCTACAGTTATCGGTAACGCTTGACCTGACACTGACAATAGCTTCCCTGTTTTTAGTAATTGCGCAATATTTTGCTGAATGTGAGTTGCATCATGTATTGTTGCGTTAGCTTGTGTGCGAGGGACTAACAGACCGCTATCTTGATAGTTTCTATCTGCAAAAGCTTCTGTTATTAAGCTGATATTGTATTTTGCCGCAACTTGTTGAAATTTACTCATCTCAGGTAGCGCCTGTATCATGAGTGAAACATCGGTAAACAAATTGTTTATTACTTGGCAAATCACAGTAAAAATATCGAGATCTTTCATCATATCATTGTACAAAGCGCCATGTGGTTTTACATAGCGTAGTTGACCATCGTTAATTTTACATAATTGCGCAAATGCGGCTAATTGATAATGCAATACCGCTTCAAGTGAATTTTGGGGTAACACCATGGTTTTCCTGCCAAAGTTTTCTTTATCTGGGTAACTGGGGTGAGCACCAATATAAACCTTGTTTTTTATGGCGAGCTTTATGGTGTGATCGATAGTTTGCGGATCCGATGCATGCAAACCACAGGCTATATTTGCCTGATCTATGTATGGCATCAACAACGCATCATTGTGATGTACTTTTTCACCTAGGTCGCAATTAAGAAGTAGTGTCATATTAATGTGAATTTAAAACCAGGTCTGATTGTGGAATAGCGCTGCATGCTAATATATAACCTTGTTGTTTTTCTTCATCGGTTAAGCCATCGTCAGCTAATTGCTTTACCTCACCACTTTCAAGCTTGATTTTGCATCGGCCACACATACCGCCGCGACAAGAGTACGGTAATATCAATCCTGCGGCTTCTCCTTGATCTAAAATTGGTTCTTGGGTGTTTCCTTTGTGGAAGGTATCCCAAGAATCAAAACGTAAATTTACTTTTTTAGGAATTGCTTTTGTGGGCTTCGTTTGTGCTACTTGCTCAGGGGGGTTTTGAGTATTAGGTTTCATCGCTTTTGATGGCTTGCAGTATATTGGCGCATCTTGCTGTTTAATTATCGTTATGTTGTCACCTTGGCGAATAACGCCTTTATTAAGTGCCACCATGTTTTGGCCGAAAATAACGTCACCATTTTCCATTTGGCGGTATTGCTTTAAGGTATTTAACGGTTCCTGCTTGCTGTGTTTTTCACCTGTACTTGGGTCAACTGTGGTAAATATGCAACGGCTACATGGCTTAGTGATTTCAAATTCAACTTCACCAATACGGATATGTTTCCATGTGTCTTCGGCAAATGTCTCACTATTTTTTACGACAATATTTGGTCTAAACTGGCTCATACTGACCTGATGCCCCGTTAAGCGCTGGTTAAGATCATCTAGCGTTGCCTGTGTGGAAATAAGTAATGGGTAACCATCAGCAAAGGCCACTTGATTGTTTCTGTTTTTAACAAAGCGAGTTGAACGCTCAGCAAAGAAGTGCAACTGGCAGGGTATGCCTAAATATTGACTAAACCATTTATCGTAGTGTTGATGGCAATATAGCGCTTCGATGTCGTCATTCCATACCGTTACGTTATGATATTGTTCACTAAACTTCGCGACTATCACTTCGAGTACTGGCATGTCTGGCGCAGTTAACACTAACCCTTCGGGAGTTATATTGACGTTAATTAAGCATAGTGTCGGTTGTGTTCTAGCGGTGATAAATTGACCCTCTAATGTTGTTAAAACAAAACGACGATCAAAGCTTAACCCATAATTATCAACCCAAGCATGCGATAAACTAATACCCGATGCTGATTTTATTGGGTAGATATGTAACGACTGAACTTCTAGGTTAGGCACAATAATTCCTTTAGGTTTCTTTGTTATGATTTTGGCAAACAGAGTGCGTAAGTGCAATTGTAATTAAATGAATTATTAAGGAATTATTCGTATATATCGACAAAGGGTCATTTAATGGTGAGTTTATGGGTGATATCGGGTATATTGCTGACCATTACTGGGGCTCCCCGATAGATAGGAATTGTATGCATCTTCATATACTTGGCATTTGTGGTACTTTTATGGGCGGTATCGCAGCAATTGCAAAGCAGCTCGGTCACCGTGTAACGGGTTGTGATGCAAATGTTTACCCTCCAATGAGTACACAATTGGCTGCATTAGGTATTGAATTAAATCAAGGTTATCACGTTGAACATTTAAATGACGAACCGGATTTAGTGATAGTGGGTAATGCCATGTCTCGTGGAAATGAGATGGTTGAACACATTCTTGATCGAAATATTCCCTATATATCTGGGCCGCAATGGTTGTTAGAGAACGTCTTAAAAGATCGTTGGGTATTGGCAGTTTCAGGTACGCATGGCAAAACAACAACAAGCTCAATGCTTACGTGGATATTAGAATACGCCAAACTAACCCCTGGTTTTTTAGTTGGCGGTGTGTTGCAAAACTTTAGTTGCTCTGCTCGATTAGGCAATTCACCTTTTTTTGTTATCGAAGCTGATGAATACGATACGGCTTTTTTCGATAAACGCTCTAAATTTGTCCATTATCGACCACGAACGTTAGTGATCAACAATCTTGAGTTTGATCATGCTGATATTTTTAATGACTTAAGTGATATACAAAAACAATTTCATCACTTAATACGCATGGTACCAAGTAATGGTTTGGTACTTGCTCCAGCAAATGACGGTGCCATTGAAGAAACCCTTTCAATGGGGTGTTGGACACCAACAGAGTTTAGCGTTGATGATGTTAATCACCACCAAGGCTGGCATGCTGAAAAGCTCACGTCTGACGGTAGTCAATTTGTTGTCCGTTTTAAAGACGACATTCAAGGTACGGTTAATTGGTCGTTAATTGGCGACTTTAATATTGATAATGGCTTAATGGCGATCGCTGCTGCGCGCCATGCGGGTGTACCAAGTAAAGTAGCGATAGAAGCCCTCTCGGAATTTGTTAATACAAAACGTCGGTTAGAGTTACGCGGTGAGATAAATCAGATAAAAGTATTTGATGACTTTGCTCACCATCCTACAGCGATTGAAAAAACATTAAGTGCTGTTCGAGCAAATGTAGGAGAAGGGCGTATTCTTGCCGTGTTAGAGCCAAGATCGAACACGATGAAGTCAGGTGTACATAAAGATACCTTGGCTAAATCACTCTCAGAAGCTGATCTATCATTTGTTTATCAAGGAGATAAAATAACATGGTCGGTCGATAAGCTTATTCAAAATTGCCAACAGCCGTGTATTGTTGATAATGACTTATCGCGTTTTACCACTGCAATCATTGATCATGCGCAAGCTGGTGATACCATTGTGGTTATGAGTAATGGTGGTTTCGGTGGCATTCATGAGCAGTTGTTAACTGCATTAGCAACTAAATAATTGAGGTAATGATGAGCAATTTTACAGGAAAAATTACGTTAGCGATCACTGGCGCTTCCGGCTCACCGTATGCGTTAAGGCTCATTGAATGTCTTGTTGCGTCGAATTATCAAATTTATTTGTTGGTATCGAGTGCTGCCCGAGTGGTGCTTGATACGGAAGTTTCTTTGAAACTGCCTGCTGCACCAGACGCTGCCACATCATTGTTAACGTCACATTTTGATGCAAAAGCAGAGCAAATTACGGTGTTTGGTAAAGAGCAATGGTTTTCTCCTGTTGCTTCTGGCTCTGCGGCGCCTAAAACCATGATAGTTTGTCCATGTTCCACTGGCACATTAGCCGCCATTAGCCAAGGTATGAGTGATAATTTAATTGAGCGAGCCGCTGATGTGGTGATCAAAGAGCGTGGTCAGTTGATTTTAGTACCGAGAGAAACACCATTTTCGACTATACACTTGCAGAATATGCTGACGCTTTCGCAAATGGGCGTTACTATTATGCCAGCAGCGCCTGGCTTTTATCATAACCCTCAATCAATTAACGATTTAGTTGATTTTATGGTTGGTAGGTTACTTGACCATTTAAATATACCTCAAACCATCATGCCTCGTTGGGGCTACCAAAAATAAGTAATTCTTATATCTATTTGTATTAGGCGTTTACCGTAAAATTATTCTCGTCTATCTCAACTATATTGAAATTTTGTATACAACTGTGCTTTAGTGTTTACTATAACTGTTAAACGCTAAAGCACAGTTGTGTGTTAAATCGCCTCTGCTTAGTGATAAAAATTATAATGATAACCCTATAGGATATTCAAATGCCTCAAAAGCCACTACACATGTTGTCGACAGCGGCACTTGCTCTTGCATTATCTATGACCAGTGCAAGCAGTATTGCTGACGAAAAGCCCTCAACCGATAAAGATAAAAAATGGTCAGTCAACGAACCCCAAGGTGAGTTTACTATGGCTAATATCAATGTAAGCCAAGGAACTTGGATGAATGTTGATGTAAGCCCCGACGGAAAAGCGATTGTTTTCGATTTGTTAGGTGATATTTATACAATGCCGATTACTGGCGGTAAAGCAACGGCGTTAATGACAGATATCGCATGGCAAATGCAGCCGACTTTTAGCCCTGACGGTAAATATATCGCGTTTACTTCTGATCAAGATGGTGGTGATAATTTATGGGTAATGAAAGCAGACGGTAGTGATGCGAAACCTGTCACAAAAGAATCGTTTCGATTGCTTAACAGTCCTGCATGGTCGCCTGACGGAAACTATTTGGTTGGCCGTAAGCACTATACCGGCAGTCGTTCATTAGGGGCTGGTGAAGTATGGCTTTATCATAAATCAGGCGGTAGCGGTGTAATGCTAACCAAACGCCCCAATGAGCAAAAAGATTTAGGTGAACCAGCGTTTTCGCCTGATGGCCGCTATGTCTACTTTTCACAAGACTCAACACCGGGTAAATACTTTGAATACAGTAAAGATTCAGAGTCGGGTATTTACCGCATTAAGCGTTTTGAACTCGCCACAGGAAAAATTAAAACCATTATTGCTGGTAAAGGTGGCGCTATTAGACCTGTACCGTCACCTGATGGTAACTCGTTAGCCTTTATCAGCCGTGATGATTTTCAATCTAAACTTTATATTTATGACTTAAATAGCGGTGAAAAAACACTCGCATATGAAAACCTTGATCGTGATATGCAAGAAACCTGGGCGATTCATGGTGTATACCCTGATATGGCATGGCTGCCTGATAATAAAACCTTAGTGTTTTGGTCTGGTGGTAAAATCAATCGGCTAAATACTGAGAATGGTCAAGTGGAAGTGATACCGTTTCAGGTTAACACTCAAAAGAAAATTCAAACCGCGTTACGTTTTCAGCAAGACTTAGATCAAGAAACCTTTAACACGAAAATGATCCGAGATGTTGAAGTGTCACCTAATGGCAAACAAATTGTATTTGAGTCAATGGGCTATTTATATACCCAAAAAATGCGTGATGGCAAAGCGAGCGGTAAAGCGAAACGTTTGACAAAACAACGCGATTATCGTGAATTAAATCCGAGTTTTTCCCGCGACGGTAAAAAGATTGTTTACACAACGTGGGATGATAAATCACTTGGTCAGGTTATGGTGACCTCAAGCCGCGGTGGAAAAGGGAAATCACTGATTAAGGAACCAGGTAAGTATATTGAACCGAGCTTTTCGCCTGATAATAAAACAGTTGTTTATCGAAAAGTACGAGGCGGCGGAATATTAGATCCTAAATGGGGATTAAAAACCGGCGTATATCAAGTACCGGCAAAAGGTGGGAAGCCAACATTAATTACAGAGTCAGGCTCAGCGCCGCACTTTGGGGCGAGAAATGACCGAATTTACTTAACTCGTGGTGGTAAGAAAACGCAATTATATAAAATAGGTTTAGATGGTCAACACGAACAAGCGTTATATCAAGGCAAGTTTGCCACTGAATATCGCGTTGCGCCAAGTGGAAAGCATTTAGCCTTTGCCGAACGGTTCAAGGTTTTTGTTACGCCGTTTGCTGAACGTGGTTCGGTTATTGATACAGGGCCAAATGCGAAGAACTTCCCTGTTAAACAATTGTCGGTACGTGCAGGCGAAGGCATTAATTGGCACGGAAATTCTGCTGCATTATATTGGACCTTAGGTGCAGACTTATACCAGGCAAATGTTGCAAGCTTGTTTGATTTTACTAAGGATGACGAAAAAGAATCTGACGTTAAACCTACTGTTACTTCATTAAGCTATGAACACGCCATTGATAAGCCTGAGGGTAAGATTGCCTTTGTTGGTGGCAAGGTAGTCACCATGGATAAAAAAGGTGTGATTGATAACGGTGTTGTGGTTGTTGACGGTAATAAAATTATTGCTGTGGGTAATCAACAAGACGTTACTGTCCCTAATAATGCCAAAGTGGTTGATATTACTGGTAAGTCGATTGTACCTGGTTTAATTGATGCCCATGCTCATGGTGCTCAAGGGAGCTATCAAATTATTCCTGAGCAAAATTGGAAGAACTATGCTGGGTTGTCGCTAGGTGTGACGACTATTCACGATCCTTCTAATGATACAACCAGCTTTTTTGCTGCAAGTGAAATGCAAAAAGCAGGTGAAATTGTTGCACCACGCCTATTTTCAACAGGACGTATTTTATATGGAGCAACATCAGCTGGCGCTACGGCACACGTTGATAGTTTAGACGACGCAAAGTTTCACATTGAGCGTTTACAAAAAGCTGGTGCTTTTTCAGTGAAAAGTTATAACCAACCACGTCGTGATCAACGTCAACAGTTTATACAAGCAGGTCGAGAAGCAGGTGTGATGGTGGTGCCAGAAGGTGGCTCGCTTTTACAACATAACTTAACGATGCTGATAGATGGTCACACAACGTTAGAGCACTCTATTTCAACGGCTAAAGTTTATGATGATATTAAACAATTGTGGTCGCATTCTGAAATGGCTTATACACCTACAATGGGTGTTGCATATGGCGGTATTTCTGGCGAGCACTATTGGTACGACACAACTGAGGTATGGAAACACCCACGTTTAAGCAAATACGTACCGAGTGAAATACTAGAACCGCGCTCAATGCGCAGAACTAAAGCGCCGTTACATCATTATAATCATTTCAATGTTGCTAAAGTGGCTAAAGAAATGCAAGACATTGGTGTGTTAGTTAATGCTGGTGGACACGGTCAGCGTGAAGGCTTAGCAATGCATTGGGAAATTTGGATGATGGCACAAGGCGGTATGTCGCCTATTGAAGCGTTAAGCACTGCGACAATAGCTCCGGCTCAATCATTAGGGCTAGACAAAGACTTAGGTTCGATAACCCAAGGAAAGCTTGCTGACTTAATTGTTATCGATGGTGATATCACAACCGATATTCGTTTATCTGATCGTGTTACTTATACCATGATTAATGGCCGACTATATGACGCTGCAACTATGAATGAAATTGGTAACTATGATAACAAACGCTCAAGGTTTTATTTTGAGCAGTAATTATCGTTAAGTATAAAAAAAACCGACGTTAAAACGTCGGTTTTTTTGTGAGAGAGATAAAAAACATTATTTTAGGCAATAAAAAAGCCTTACCGAAGTAAGGCTTGAAATGCTCGCTGTATGGTCTAGTTTTACTAGCTTCTTATTAATTTTTGTTTTTTTATTATTATTGTTTTCCGTTAGCGCGGGACAATTTATAGCAAAGGGATTATTGCCATGCAACAACTTTATTAGAGCATTTATACCACGAGTTTTTTCGTATAACGGCTTGTTAGCACAATGTTAATGGGTAATAAAAAAGCACTCAAATTAAGATGCTTTCTAATGTTGCTGAATTCATTGAAATTTATCTATATAACAGTCTGGTTATATATTAAACAGCATGGGGAATTGATCGCAAAAGTATCATTAAAAAAAAGTTAACAAAAATTTATTTTATTTTATTGAATAGTTAAATATTTACATTCTGTATGAATTCCTTTCATAAGTTTTTCGCTATAACAATTTGACATAGAACATAGATCAATAAATAGCGCAGTGGTAGAATGCGCGCATTATTTTTATTGGATGCATTTTTAATGACTGAATTGAAAAACGACACGTATTTACGCGCCTTATTACGTCAACCTGTTGATTACACGCCGGTATGGATGATGCGACAAGCAGGTCGTTACTTACCAGAATACAAAGAAACACGTAAAGATGCGGGCGATTTCATGGCACTGTGTCGTAATACAGAGCTTGCTACTGAAGTCACGTTACAGCCATTAAGACGATTCCCTTTAGATGCGGCGATTTTATTCAGTGATATTTTAACCATTCCAGATGCAATGGGCTTGGGGTTATATTTTGAAACGGGTGAAGGCCCTAAGTTCGAACGTCCTATTACGTGTAAAGCAGATGTTGAAAAAATAGGTCACCCTGATCCGGAAGGTGAATTGCAGTACGTGATGAATGCAGTACGGTCAATCCGCAAAGCTCTTGATGGCAATGTGCCATTAATTGGTTTTTCAGGAAGTCCATGGACTTTAGCCACTTATATGATTGAAGGTGGCAGCTCTAAAGCCTTTACCAAGATTAAAAAAATGATGTATGCAGATCCGCAAACATTACACTTGTTACTTGATAAATTAGCTGATTCTGTGATTAGTTATCTTAATGCTCAAATTGCAGCAGGTGCTCAATCGGTTATGGTTTTTGATACATGGGGTGGCGTGTTATCTCCACGTGACTACAAAGATTTTTCTTTGCAATACATGGCAAAGATTGTTGATGGGCTAACGCGTGAAAATGACGGTAGACGTGTACCGGTGACACTTTTTACTAAAAATGGCGGTATGTGGTTAGAGTCTATCGCGGCGACTGGTTGTGATGCTGTTGGTTTAGATTGGACGATCAATATTGAAGATGCCAAGGCTCGAATAGGGGACAAAGTTGCGCTACAAGGTAACATGGATCCATCAATGTTATATGCGCCTAAAGAACGTATTGAGCAAGAGGTCGCAACGATATTAAAAGGTTTTGGCCAAGAAAAAACAGGACATGTTTTTAATTTAGGGCATGGCATTCACCCTGATGTGAACCCTGAGCATGCTGGTTATTTTATTGATGCCGTACGTCGTTTAAGCACGCCTTACCATAAATAATGAAAAAAAGGGGTCAGGTACAATTTAGGCTTAAATTGTACCTGACCCCTTTTTTTTGACTCATTTTTTCGTTTTTGAAAAAATGTTAAAAAAGTCGGTTAAGGCCGTTTAAGGCGGCAACGCGAAAAGCCTCAGCCATTGTAGGGTAGTTGAAGGTAGTATTGACAAAATACTCTATCGTATTGCCTTTACCCTTTTGCTGCATAATTGCTTGGCCAATGTGAATAATTTCGGCCGCATTTTCGCCAAAACAATGAATGCCGAGTATTTCTTTTGTTTCGCGGTGAAATAAAATTTTCAATGAACCCACTAAACTATTCGCAATTTGTGCTCTGGCTAAGTGCTTAAATTGCGAGCGACCAACTTCATAAGGAATTTTAGCTTCCGTTAATTCTTGTTCCGTTTTACCTACTGAACTGATTTCAGGAATTGTGTAGATGCCTGTGGGAATATCAGCAATGAGCTTTGCTGTGCTCTTGTTATCCATCATGGCATATGCTGCAAGTCGACCTTGATCGTAAGCTGCGCTGGCTAAACTCGGGTAACCAATTACATCGCCGACCGCAAAGATGTTATCTATTTCTGTTTGATAAAGGTCATTGACTTTGAGTTGTCCTCGACCATCAGCTTTTAACCCTGCGTTTTCAAGGTGTAACGCTGCTGTATTGCCAGTACGACCATTGGCCCATAATAGGCAGTCAGCCTTCATTTTTTTACCTGACTCTAAGTTAACAATTACGTGATCATCGGTAGCGTCAACGCTCTTGATTTGCTCTCCGTGCCTAATGACTACACCGTTGTTCCAGAAGTGGTAGCTTAATGCATCAGACATTTCATCATCTAAAAAGGATAATAAGCGATCACGGGTGTTAACTAAATCTACTTTAACACTCAACCCTCTAAATATTGATGCGTATTCACTTCCTATGACACCTGCGCCATAAATAATTACCGAACGAGGGTCATGTTGAAGCGATAAAATGGTGTCAGAGTCGTACACTCTAGGGTGGTTGAAATCGATATCATCAGGGCGATATGGATGAGATCCTGTAGCAATCACTATTTGTTTAGCGGTTACTGTTTCAATAGAGCCGTCAGGTTTAACTATTTTTAGGGTATGTTTATCAATGAAAGAAGCTTCACCAACAATATGTTCTACACGGTTCCTGTCATAAAAACCGCTACGAAGCTGTACTTGCTTACGTATAACGGCAGATGCGTGGCTTAAGATATCGGAAAATGTCAGATGTTTTGCTTTTTCATGTTGCCTAAATAGCGGGTTTGAATTGTATTCTATAAGCCGAGAGACACTTTGTCTGAGTGCTTTAGACGGAATAGTACCCCAGTGTGTACACCCGCCGCCAACTTCTTTATAACGTTCTACTATTGCGACACGTTTATTTTTTTTGGCAAGCTCCATTGAAGTACCTTCGCCACCTGGGCCTGTACCTATAATAATGGCGTCAAAATCAAATGTTATTTTTTTGCTTTTAGGGGAAGTGCTTTTAGCCAAAAGGGTTACCTTAATTCCTGCTGATAATCGAAAATTTTAGCAGGAATTAAGAGTTAGGTAAATTTATTGCTTCGAAATTATGCTTAGGTAACTTGTTATTTATGCAACTTTTTCTAGAAAAAATTGCCAGCTACGTTGTTGTTGTTGAAAGTTAAACTTAATCTCTTTATAGCGTAGTAATAGTTCAGATTTTTCCACGTCTGCAATGATCTGTTCTCTTTTGCTTAAAAGTACCTGTTTTTTTACCTCGTAAAAATCATTCAACTTTACAATTAAATGATCGTATTCTTGTTGTAAGCGCTCTAGTAACTGATCTGCATTAGGGTGCGCTGCAAGTTTGAGCTGCTTACGTTTTAATTCCATTGAAACACGTGCTTTGATTATTTTGTCTTCTGGACTTACGCGTAATTTCTTCGTTAAATTTAGATATTCACAACCTTTTATTAACCATTTTGTTGGATCGAATTGCCACCAACGAATACCATTACGATAATCATTCTCGAAGTTATGATGGAAATTGTGGTATCCCTCACCAAAGGTGAACAATGCGAGTAAGCCATTATCTCTAGCCGTGTTTTTTTCGCTGTAGGTTTGTTTGCCCCAAATGTGTGCCAACGAGTTTATGAAGAACGTTGTATGATGACTTAATACCAATCTAAAAAAGCCGATAAGTAATAAACTACTAATCACATCACCGTGCCATATACCAAACATTAGAGGAATGCCAATATTGGTTAATAACACAAGTGGCAAATAGTATTTGTGTTGCCACATCACGATTGCATCTTTTTGTAAGTCTCTTACATTCTCGTAATCGTTATACCGATGAGATTGATATTCCCGTAACATCCAACCTATATGTGAAAACCAAAAGCCGCGTTTAGCCGAATACGGATCAACATCATTTTTATCAACATGCTTATGATGAACGCGATGATCTGATGACCAATGTAATGCGCTATTTTGTAAGGCAAATGCTCCGCCAATTGCATAAATGAGCCTTAATGACCAATGTGCTTGGTAGGTTTTATGTGACCACAATCGATGGTAACCAGCAGTGATAGACATTCCGCAATAACAAAAACACGCCACTGCCATTAATATTTCGGCTGCATCAAAGCCATGAGTTAAGGCTCGGTAAGGAACGGCAATGGCTGCGAATAAAAAGGTGATGACAAAAACGGCTACATTGAGCCAAATAATCTTAGGTTTTTTCACTAATCGCTCGATTAATTTATTTTCAGTGTACAAGTGTAAGCTATTTTAAATTTCCTTCATCTATAGTCAAGTATTGTTTTAATAAGTTTTGAATATAAATTGTTCAATTTTTAAGAGTACATGTGTATGTATTTGTTTATTAGAAATTTCCCCTGCGTGAACTATTTGAGTATTATAGTGAAATGTATTTCAGAACAATGAATCAGTATGAGTGGTATTCGAGCACAACAAAAAGAAAAAACGCGCCGGTTGATTATTAATGCCGCGTTAAATCAATTAAGTGCAGAGCGTAGCTTTTCTAATTTAAGCCTACGTGAAGTGGCTAAAGAATCAGGCTTAGCACCTACTTCTTTTTATCGACACTTTTCAGATATGGATGAACTTGGTTTAACCTTGGTTGATGAAGCCGGACTTACCCTTAGACAATTAATGCGTCAAGCGCGCCAACGTATTGAAAAAGGGGGATCTGTTATTCAAATATCCGTGTTAACCTTCATGGAATTTATAGAGAATAACGGTAATATTTTCCGACTTTTACTCCGAGAGCGTTCTGGTACGTCACCAGCATTTCGTGCTGCAGTTAACCGTGAAATTAGCTATTTTACTTTAGAGCTATGTGATTATTTACAACAAGCCAATCGACTTGATGCTGAAATAGCATATTTACAAGCAAATGCTGCGGTTACTATTGTGTTTAGCGCTGGATCAGATGCCCTTGATGCCGATAGCAAAGAGCGCGAGCTATTATCAGAAAGAACGATTCACCAACTACGCTTTATCGCACGTGGCGCTATGGAGCTCGCTAATCGTATCGAAAACACTAAGCCTGAACAAACATAAACTACTTCCGCGTTAAAATAACACCCGTTTCTATGTGATGGGTATATGGAAACTGGTCAAACAACGCCATCTTTTCAATATTATGTGTTTTTGTTAATTGTTGTAAGTTATCAGCTAGTGTTTCAGGGTTACACGAAATATAAATGATAGTATGAAAGCGACTCGCTAACTCTACACTATCAGGGTCTAGGCCTGCACGAGGTGGGTCCACTAACACTGTTTCATACTGATAGCTGGTTAGGTCTAAATCAGCTAATCGACGGAATGATTTTTCACCGTTCATTGCTTGGCTGAATTCTTCACTCGACATGCGAATAATTTCAACATTCGTTAATTGGTTATCTTCAATATTTTTTTGTGCAGACTTAACAGATGTTTTAGATATTTCAGTACCAAGTACTCGATCAAAGTTCTCTGCTAGCGCAATACTAAAATTGCCGTTACCACAATATAACTCTACTAAATCGCCGCCTTTTTCTTTGGTTTCATTTTGTGCCCAAGTAAGCATTTTTTCATTGACGCCTGCATTAGGTTGCGTAAAACTATTTTCAATTTGCTGATAGACATATCGTTTATTATTCACAGACAAACGTTCATTAACATAATCTTTTTCAACAATCACTTTTTGTTTACGAGCACGGCCAATAAAGTCAATCGGACAAATAGTAGATAACCGTTGTTTCAATTGTTTACATTCTTCATGCCAGCTTTCATCGAGCTGCTTGTGGTATAACAAGCTTATAACTGCCTCACCACTTATGGTTGTGAGAAAATCAACTTGAAATAACTTTCGGCGTAACGTTTCATTGTGACGGATATCGTCAAGTAAGGCTTTCATTAAGGTATTAATTAATTCACTCGCAACAGGAAAGGTATCAACACGATATTTTTGTTTAGTCTGTTGATTAAACATTATATAGAAGAGATCGTCTCCCTCATGCCAAACACGAAATTCAGCACGTTGACGATAATGTAAAGGTTCTGAACTAAATACTTCAAATTCAACGGATGAAAAAGGGTGAAAAAGTTCAGTCATTTCAACGGTCTTTTCAGTAAGTTGTGCTTGGTATAGTGCTGGATCAATATGACTAAACATGATGTGCCTTAATAGTGAACGTGTTTAAAAGGCGCAAAGTGTAGCGTGCCTTGTCGCTTTGTCTAGTATTAGTGCCCATTTTCTTTAGACTTACGTTTATTAAACAATATAAATGTAGTCGGCCAGAGATGCTGAAAGTCTGGGAGGATTTAGACTACGGTTAATAATAACGCTCTACATATTATTATTGAAAGGCATAAGAATAGTGTTTATATCGTGCATTTAGATTGAAATACATTATTAACAGAAGTGAGTGCAAGTTAATAATTGAATTGCTGTTTTTGCTTCTTAGGTATATTAAGTGAATTTAATAAAATAAAGTCGCTGTATATAGCGACTTTATAAATGTACCTATAATATAAAGGACGTGTTATTCGTCGTCGTGTTGTTTTTCTGGCCTTTCTTTAGCTTCTCTTACTTTCAGTGTTCTTTGTTGAAACTCTGAATCATTAAGTTGTTTAATAGCGCCATCAGCATCATTTGATGCCATTTCAACAAAACCAAAGCCTCTTCGTTTGCCTGTATGTTTGTCTTTCATTAACCTGACAGAGTGCACTTTACCATATTCTGAAAAAAGTGCTCTTACTGCACCTTCGTTTGCTCTATAAGGCAAATTGCCAACGTAAAGTGTTTTTACGTCGCCTGTTGCATTGTCAGCACCTTCAGAGCCTAAAAGGCTAGTTAAGATTGAGCACACAAAAGCAATAGTAGCAACAATTGCTGGGCTTAGTTCTATACTGATAGCAATAAAGTAAACAATAATAGCAAATATTATTGCTGCTACTATCTGTGTAGTTTTCGGAGAAGTCATATAAAGATTACCTAATTATTATTTTTAAAATACAAATTTTAATTGCAATTACATGTTACCGAGCTTTTCTTATTGTGCAACTGATAAGCGTAATAAATGCCCTGTTTTTTAATCAAGTTATAGTATAAAAGTAGAAAATAGATATTTTGAAGGTGTTTTTTTTGCAAATTTAGCGATAAATACAGCAGTTTGTTTATAAAACCTGCAAACAAACAAAATAATGAAAAAAGTACTTGATCCATTTCTGAAGTTCTCTACAATGCGCTCCACTTCTCGGGGACAAGCCAAGAAGCGGTTTTGA
>NZ_MKQD01000020.1 GCF_001913705.1 Thalassotalea sp. PP2-459
TGTAAGAAATTGGAGCGGCTAACGAGACTCGAACTCGTGACATTCACGTTGGCAACGTGATGCTCTACCAACTGAGCTACAGCCGCTTCATATTATTCACTCTATTTCTAGAGTAGCATGAGCAAGTAACGAGACTAACTCTCTGTACCTTAGTGGCATTCACATTGAAAACAATGCGCTACCAACTGAGTTACAGTCGCTTAAACAGTATTAAATTGGAGCGGCTAACGAGACTCGAACTCGTGACATTCACGTTGGCAACGTGATGCTCTACCAACTGAGCTACAGCCGCTTCATTTAAGTGCTGCGCATAATAGCGCAAGCTTTTTTTATAATTCAACTACTGACGTAGGATGAAATGGTACCCGGGGCCGGACTTGAACCGGCACGCTGTTACCAGCGAGGGATTTTAAATCCCTTGTGTCTACCAATTCCACCACCCGGGCAAAGTGGAGGCGGGTCCCGGAGTCGAACCGAGGTCCACGGATTTGCAATCCGCTGCATAGCCACTCTGCCAACCCGCCGTTTCATC
>NZ_MKQD01000021.1 GCF_001913705.1 Thalassotalea sp. PP2-459
ACCTTTCGCCTTTAGATTAGCCCAAGTGAGATTAGCTAGTTGGTAGGGTAAGAGCCTACCAAGGCGACGATCTCTAGCTGGTTTGAGAGGATGATCAGCCACACTGGGACTGAGACACGGCCCAGACTCCTACGGGAGGCAGCAGTGGGGAATATTGCACAATGGGGGAAACCCTGATGCAGCCATGCCGCGTGTGTGAAGAAGGCCTTCGGGTTGTAAAGCACTTTCAGTCGTGAGGAAAGGGTAATGGCTAATATCCATTATCTGTGACGTTAGCGACAGAAGAAGCACCGGCTAACTCCGTGCCAGCAGCCGCGGTAATACGGAGGGTGCGAGCGTTAATCGGAATTACTGGGCGTAAAGCGTGCGTAGGCGGTTAGTTAAGTCAGATGTGAAATCCCGGAGCTCAACTCCGGAACTGCATTTGAAACTGGGTAACTAGAGTATTGTAGAGGGTGGTGGAATTTCCAGTGTAGCGGTGAAATGCGTAGAGATTGGAAGGAACATCAGTGGCGAAGGCGGCCACCTGGACAAATACTGACGCTGAGGCACGAAAGCGTGGGGAGCGAACAGGATTAGATACCCTGGTAGTCCACGCCGTAAACGATGTCAACTAGCTGTTTGTGTCCTTGAGACGTGAGTAGCGTAGCTAACGCGCTAAGTTGACCGCCTGGGGAGTACGGCCGCAAGGTTAAAACTCAAATGAATTGACGGGGGCCCGCACAAGCGGTGGAGCATGTGGTTTAATTCGATGCAACGCGAAGAACCTTACCATCCCTTGACATCCAGAGAATTTTCTAGAGATAGAATTGTGCCTTCGGGAACTCTGAGACAGGTGCTGCATGGCTGTCGTCAGCTCGTGTTGTGAAATGTTGGGTTAAGTCCCGCAACGAGCGCAACCCCTATCCTTATTTGCCAGCGAGTAGTGTCGGGAACTCTAAGGAGACTGCCGGTGATAAACCGGAGGAAGGTGGGGACGACGTCAAGTCATCATGGCCCTTACGGGATGGGCTACACACGTGCTACAATGGTACATACAGAGGGCAGCAAGACCGCGAGGTGGAGCGAATCCCATAAAGTGTATCGTAGTCCGGATCGGAGTCTGCAACTCGACTCCGTGAAGTCGGAATCGCTAGTAATCGTAGATCAGAATGCTACGGTGAATACGTTCCCGGGCCTTGTACACACCGCCCGTCACACCATGGGAGTGGGTTGCAAAAGAAGTGGCTAGTTTAACCTTCGGGGGGACGGTCACCACTTTGTGATTCATGACTGGGGTGAAGTCGTAACAAGGTAACCCTAGGGGAACCTGGGGTTGGATCACCTCCTTATCTTGAAGTGAAACAGATTGTTGTTGAGTGTTCACACAAATTGTATGATAACGAACGTAGAAGAAGTCACCCTGACTAAGTCTAAAAGGGGCTATAGCTCAGCTGGGAGAGCGCCTGCCTTGCACGCAGGAGGTCAGCAGTTCGATCCTGCTTAGCTCCACCA
>NZ_MKQD01000022.1 GCF_001913705.1 Thalassotalea sp. PP2-459
CCTACTCACTTTCACATGGACTACCAACGCCATGCCTGTTTAGCCTGCTCCGTCCCTCCTTCGCAATATATAGAAGTACAGAAATATTAATCTGTTTCCCATCGACTACGCCTTTCGGCCTCGCCTTAGGGGCCGACTTACCCTGCCCTGATTAACATGGGACAGGAAACCTTGGTCTTTCGGCGTGGGAGTTTTTCACTCCCATTATCGTTACTCATGTCAGCATTCGCACTTCTGATACCTCCAGCATGCCTTACAACACACCTTCAACGGCTTACAGAACGCTCCCCTACCACTTAAATCAAAGATTTAAATCCGCAGCTTCGGTGACTAGTTTAGCCCCGTTACATCTTCCGCGCAGACCGACTCGACTAGTGAGCTATTACGCTTTCTTTAAAGGATGGCTGCTTCTAAGCCAACCTCCTAGCTGTCTATGCCTTTCCACATCGTTTCCCACTTAACTAGTACTTTGGGACCTTAGCTGGCGGTCTGGGTTGTTTCCCTCTTCACTATGGACGTTAGCACCCATAGTGTGTCTCCCGCATATCACTCATTGGTATTCGGAGTTTGCAAAGGGTTGGTAAGTCGGGATGACCCCCTAGCCTTAACAGTGCTCTACCCCCAATGGTGTTCGTGCGAGGCTCTACCTAAATAGATTTCGGGGAGAACCAGCTATCTCCCGGCTTGATTAGCCTTTCACTCCGACCCACAAGTCATCACCGCATTTTTCAACATACGTGTGTTCGGTCCTCCAGTTGATGTTACTCAACCTTCAACCTGCCCATGGGTAGATCGCCGGGTTTCGGGTCTATTCCTAGCAACTGTACGCGCAGTTAACACTCGCTTTCGCTACGGCTCCCCTAATCGGTTAACCTTGCTACTAAAAATAAGTCGCTGACCCATTATACAAAAGGTACGCAGTCACCCGAAGGCTTCCACTGCTTGTACGTATACGGTTTCAGGTTCTATTTCACTCCCCTCACAGGGGTTCTTTTCGCCTTTCCCTCACGGTACTGGTTCACTATCGGTCAGTTAGGAGTATTTAGCCTTGGAGGATGGTCCCCCCATATTCAGTCAACATTTCACGTGTGCCGACCTACTCGTTTTCACAATATGTTTGTCTTCGTGTACGGGGCTATCACCCTGTATCGCCAAGCTTTCCAGCTTGTTCCACTGACGCCCATACGCTTAAGGGCTAATTCGCGTTCGCTCGCCGCTACTAACGAAATCTCGGTTGATTTCTTTTCCTCGGGGTACTTAGATGTTTCAGTTCTCCCGGTTCGCCTCATTAACCTATGTATTCAGTTAATGATAATGTCTTATGACATTGGGTTTCCCCATTCGGAAATCTGTGTCTGTAACGTCTTTTATCGACTTAACACAGCTTATCGCAGATTAACACGTCCTTCATCGCCTCTAACTGCCAAGGCATCCACCATATACGCTTAGTCACTTAACCATACAACCCTAAATATTTTAGGTTACTCAGTGACAAAACTGAGTATCAATGTATGTCTGACATTTTCACGTACTATAAATAGCACTTGAATTAGAATGAAATAAGATAAGGAAGTCTTATTTCGGTTGTTAGCTTTATTCATTAAAGTAATGAGCGCGACACTCGTTACTTACCTAAAGCTAACGTGATATAACTAGTTGATAAAACTACTTATATCGGGATATAAATATCAGCTTTCCAGATTGTTAAAGAAATCGTAATTAACACGCATTCGGTTAAAAACTTGGTTAAAAAAACCAAATTGAAAATCACTAAAAAGTAACCTTTAATTTGGTCTCTCATTCTTTATGAAGAAGTTAATAATCCGAGTTAAGCTAGGCGCTTGATGGCGACGTTTAGTTCACTAAACGAGTCATTAAGCAACGACGCATAACGAAGAATTTGGT
>NZ_MKQD01000023.1 GCF_001913705.1 Thalassotalea sp. PP2-459
GAACGTGTTGATGACATTATTCCTCTCGCAACGTACTTTATTGAACAATTTTGCCAAAAATATCGTATGCCGACAAAAACGTTAAGCACGGAAGCAGCACAGGCGATGATGTATTATCAGTGGCCAGGAAATATACGTGAGTTAAGCCATACCATTGAACGAGCGTTATTTTTGTCGCCTGAACAGGTCATTCAGTTAACCGATTTAAATTTACCTACAAATAAGGCGACCATTAGCCAATCTTTACAAGAGAAAACCCTTGAAGACATAGAAAAGCAAATTATTATTGAACGTTTACAACGCTTTGGGCATGATCCACACAATACTGCTAAATCACTAGGGCTATCTCGAAGCTCTTATTACCGTAGGCTTGAAAAATACCAATTAACTAACGTTCAATGACCCATAAAGCTGCATCAACTTCATTCGAAAATAAACTGACTCAACAAAGTTTATATATTTCTTTAGTACCAACTTTATTGTTACTGATATTACTTTGGCAAACATCATTATCGTTTTATCTAAAAATCATCATCGCTATCTTCACCATAGCGTTTGTTGCGATCGGTAATTTATTAATTTGGCGACGCATTCGAAACCAATTGCGTACCACAACGAACCTTGTAGAAGCATTAATCACCGGTGATACCACCATGCGACCAAGCTCTGCCATTAATAGCGGAGCGCTATCTGAACTTAATTTGGTGATCAACACAGCTGCTATTCAGTTAGCGGAACAACGTTTAGTTTCTAAGGAACACCACATTGCGATGGCAAAGGTATTAGAGCACATTAACGTTGCTGTAATTTGTTTAGATGAACATGCTGTTGTCACGTTACTAAACCCAAAAGCCAAGCAACTGTTTGCGCTGCAAGATGAAATGATAGGCATGCCGGCACGAAGTTTCGGTATTGATAAATCATTATTAGCACAACATGTTCAGCAAGTGGTTACAATAACCACAGATAAAATAGAAAAACGAGTATACCTCCAAACAGATAGCTACCGACTGTATGGTAAAACGTATACCTTACTGTTTCTAAATGATGTACAAAAATTATTGCAAAATGAAGAACGCGTTGCATGGCAACGTTTACTAAGAGTACTCAGTCATGAAATTAATAATTCACTCGCCCCCATCGCTTCAATTGGTGAATCACTAACACAAATGGTTACCACGGCGAAAATGGAAGCTGAATTATCTCATGATCTTAACGATGGTTTACGGATCATGACAGAAAGAGCGTTAACCTTAAACGGTTTTATTAAGCAATATCAATCATTAACGCACCTACCTACGCCTGAAAAAGCCACTTTTTCAATAATGCGCTTTGTTCATGATCATCGTGAATTATTTCCAGAAGCCGCCATTGAAATAAACACAAACAATGATATAGAAGTTTTTGCAGACAAAAGTCAACTATCACAAGTAGTGGTCAATTTATTAACAAACGCAATTCAAGCCTGCGCTTCACATGAACATTGTCATATCGAACTCAGTTGGCAAGTTAACAACGACACTGTACACATAATTATTTGCGATAACGGTGATGGTATAAAAAACCCTGACAATATTTTTGTGCCATTTTACACGACTAAAAAGCATGGTAGCGGTATAGGGTTAGTGTTATGCCGTCAAATTATGTTTAATCACGGTGGTGATTTAACCTTGACGAATAGACAACTGCAAACGGGTGCAGTTGCCACTATTTCATTACCAACGACAGTATGATCATTACTTTAATTGCAATGAATTGGGCAGCATCAACAATTAACGCTAGCGAAAAATTTCTCACCCTCTAAAATAGTGGGATGAAACAAGAATACTCAAGAACTTCACGTAAAACCGCCACAACCAAAAAGCGGCTACCCAATCAACGTTTACGTCAGAGCAAAAAAGTTAGTAAACCACCCCTTGCAGAAAAAGATCGTATAATTGTGCTGTTAAACAAACCGTTTAATGTGCTCAGCCAGTTTAGTGATAATAACGAATTACATCACGAAAGCCGACAGTCATTAAAAGCCTTTGTGCCCATTAAAGATGTTTATCCTGCAGGACGTTTAGATCGTGACAGCGAAGGTTTATTACTATTAACCAATGATGGAAAATTACAGCATAAGCTGGCTAACCCAAGACAAAAAACAGAAAAAACCTACTGGGCACAAGTAGAAGGTGCTCCAACAGAGCAAGATATTCAACAATTAAGAGACGGTATTACGCTTAAAGACGGAGATACCTTACCTGCGAAAGTTAGCATTATTAAAGAGCCTACAATTTGGCCAAGAACTCCACCCATACGTGAGCGTGCAAACATTCCAACGACCTGGTTAGAAATAAAAATTACAGAAGGACGTAATCGACAAGTTCGCCGAATGACAGCACATATTGGCTTTCCTACGCTGAGATTGATCAGATACGCCATTGGTAACTACACCATTGAAGGCATTAAAAACGGTGAATATAAGGAAATAAACCCTCATGGATAATACAACACTACCTATGCAACTGGACCACGGTAGCCAACAATTTAAACCTAATACAACGGTTGCAGCAGTCATTTATGCTGAAGATAAATTCTTATTGGTTGAAGAAAAAGAAAAGGGTAAAACCGTTTATAATCAACCTGCTGGACATTTAGAAGCTGATGAAAATTTAATATCAGCTTGCAGCAGAGAATTATATGAAGAAACAGGTTTAGCATTAACCCCTGACTACTGCTCAGGCATTTACTACTTCCATCGACCCGAATTAAACCTGTATTTTTTAAGGTTTTGTTTTGTGAAAACATTAAATAAAATTCAAACATGCACACCACACGACAATGAAATCATTGCTTGTCATTGGTTCACTTACGAACAAATAATTGAAAGGAAGCAACAACTGCGCAGCCCTATGGTACTGCAATGTATCGATGACTTCTTGTCTGAACAAAAAATTCCGTTGTCGTTACTAAGTTCTAACCTTCAATAAAAACATTGCTAAATCAAAAAAATTGTATAAATTAAGAACATATGCTGTTGATTTATAAATCACTTACGTACTTGATAATAAAATGAACAGCGAATAAAAGGAGATGATATGGGATTCAGTCGATTAGTCGCTATTTTTATTATTACTAGCACCTTATTATTGCCTATTAGCCATGCAGCTAAACAACCGATTCAAATCAATATCGCGGCATTCGATAAAAACCATTTATTCAGGGAACAAGGACCTATAAGGCAGTTATTAACTGAACATGTAAAGACCTATTTACCGCAATATCAACTAGCCTATGTTGATACAAGGTTTACCGAATTTTGGCATTCAGTTCAGCGTCAAGAATCTATTTGTCACGTATTTGCCAATCCCCATATTAGTGATTTAAACACAATTAAAAGTAAACGCGCAACGCTATTAACACCTATGCCAGCGGTAGTCATGCATAATCGTTCACTGAAAAAACTATCTTCGCAAAACAACGCCTCTGCTGAGGCTATTTTACAGCAAGAGAAGTTTGTTGGTGGTTATAATGCAGGCCGTCGCTATCCTACCTATTTACAACAGTTAATCGATGATAAAATAAGCGATAGAAACTCATCTTTATTTGGCGGGCATTTCACCATAAATCAACTGCACCAGCACACAAACGATGGCCAGCTTGATTATTTTATTGGCTTACCACAAATTATGCCGACAATTTCAGGTATCAGTCTAAACGATTTCACTATTATTCCCTTTGAAGTACAAACACCTCAAGCATTGTATTTTGTCTGTAATGACTCCCCTAAACACAAAACGTTTTTACAACATTTTGATCGCACCGCTTTCCATTGGTATCATAATGCGCAATTTCATCAGATTTGGCAGCTTTTATTTCCATTGGACACCGCAAAAGAATTCCCGTTATTAAATCAATTTATTAATCAACAAATGCATGATTAATTCAATATAATGTAATCGTCCATTCATTAAGAAAATTTAATCTCGAAAGTTCGCACCTCGCTAGTGAATTTCTTTAGGATAAATGCTACAATCTCGCGCCATTTTTTAGCAAGTTTGATTAAATTTTCAAAATGACCAATAGCTGTTTAACTGCAAACTCACCCGACACACGCGCACCAAAAGACATTCGCGTAATTGTTGGTATGTCAGGTGGTGTTGATTCTTCCGTTTCTGCGTACTTATTACAAGAACAAGGTTATCAAGTAGAAGGCTTGTTCATGAAAAACTGGGAAGAAGACGACACAGACGAATACTGTGCTGCAACAGAAGACTTAGAAGATGCCCAGAAAGTATGCGAAAAACTAGGCATAAAATTACACACCATCAATTTTGCTACTGAATATTGGGACAATGTGTTTGAATACTTTCTTGCAGAATACAAAGCAGGAAGAACGCCTAATCCTGATATTATGTGTAACAAAGAAATCAAGTTTAAAGCCTTTCTTGAATTTGCCTGTGAAGATTTAGGTGCAGACTATATTGCAACAGGTCATTACGTACAGCGAGAATATCGCGATGGCCAATGGCAT
This sequence comes from Thalassotalea sp. PP2-459, assembly GCF_001913705.1. GTDB lineage: Bacteria > Pseudomonadota > Gammaproteobacteria > Enterobacterales > Alteromonadaceae > Thalassotalea_C > Thalassotalea_C hakodatensis. The sequence continues at coordinate 4,517 of NZ_MKQD01000023.1, forward strand.
ATTTTACGTGGCCTTGATCAAAATAAAGACCAAAGTTACTTTTTATATACCTTAGATGAAAAACAGGTGGGGCAAACACTTTTTCCTGTTGGAAATATTGAAAAGCCGCAAGTACGTTCGATTGCTGAACAAGCTGATTTGATCACACATAACAAAAAAGACAGTACGGGTATTTGTTTTATCGGTGAGCGCAAGTTCAAAGATTTTTTACAGCAATATTTACCTGCACAGCCTGGCAAAATAGAATCTGCTGAAGGTGATGTCATTGGTGAGCATGATGGTTTAATGTACCATACACTTGGCCAAAGAAAGGGTTTACGCATTGGCGGCTTGTCAAATGCTGGTGAAGCTCCGTGGTATGTTGTTGATAAAGATTTAACACGTAACGTCTTAATTGTTGGTCAAGGTCATGATCACCCGCGTTTGTTTTCAACAGGCTTAATTGGTAATCAGTTACATTTGGTCAACCGGGAACCACTTACCGATTCTATCTCCTGTACAGTGAAAACGCGCTATCGACAGCAAGATGTGCCGTGTACCTTATCCCCTATTAAACAAGATGATGAATATACCGATGAATATATCGTTACCTTTGAAACACCACAAAGTTCAGTAACACCTGGACAATCAGTGGTTTTTTATCAAGGTGATGTTTGTTTAGGTGGCGGTATTATCAACACCTTAATTCGCCAATAACGTTGACGAACACTATGCAAAATATACAAGAACAAACAATTACTTTAGCCGCAATTTGCCAAATTAGTTACCTCGTGCAAAAGCTTGCACGTCATGGGCAATCTGACAATGAAGCTTTGTCTATCATGCTCAATAGCATCTTGGTAACGTCTCCTAAAAACACGATGGAAGTGTATGGCGGAGAACTACAAAATATTCGTAAAGGGTTATCAACACTGGTAAGCCATTTAGGTAATGGTGAACAGCAAAAAGACCCTGAAGTGACTCGTTATGTAGTCAGCCTATTAAGTTTAGAACGCCGATTAACAAAAAATAATAAACAACTAGCAGCGCTTGGTAATCGAATTGAGCAATGCCAACGTCAATTAGATCATTTCTCTATTGAGAGCGACACGATCATTGCAAGTTTAGCGAGTATTTATAGCGATATAATCAGTCCATTGGGTACGCCTATTCAAGTGGCAGGAAACCCAGAAATTTTAAAAAACACAGCAAACCAGCATAAAATCAGAGCGTTACTCCTAGCGGGAATGCGTTCTGCTGTGTTATGGCGACAGCTTGGCGGTAAACGCCGCAGTATTTTATTTTCACGTGCAAAGATTGTTGCATGTGCTCAACAGTTACTTAAACAAATGTAAATATTATTCAGGAATCTACTATGGAACTTTCAGCATTAAGTGCTATTTCACCCGTTGATGGTCGATACGGCAGTAAAACCAAAGCCTTGCGTCCTATTTTTAGTGAGTTTGGTCTGATTAAATACCGTGTAACGGTAGAAGTGCGCTGGTTACAGAAACTCGCTGCTACGGCTGAAATCTCAGAAGTACCTGCATTTGGTGATACTGAAAACGCCCTACTCGACGCAATTGTTGCTAACTTCAATGAAGAAGATGCACAACGTGTTAAAACCATTGAAGCAACCACAAACCACGATGTTAAAGCAGTTGAATATTTCTTAAAAGAAAAAGTAGCCGCAAATGACGCATTAAATGCCGTATCTGAATTTATTCACTTTGCTTGTACTTCAGAAGATATCAATAACCTATCACACGGTTTAATGCTTAAAGAATGTCGTGAACAAGTTTTGTTACCTGTTATTGATGAAATATTAACTGAAATTAAAGCACTGGCGATTGAATATCAAGCCATTCCTATGATGTGTCGTACACATGGACAGCCGGCTTCTCCAAGCACTATGGGTAAAGAATTTGCTAACGTTTATATTCGTTTAAAGCGTCAGCGTGACCAAATTGCCAACGTTGAATTACTTGGTAAAATTAACGGGGCTGTCGGTAACTACAATGCTCACCTTTCTGCATACCCTGAAGTTAACTGGCACCAATTTTCAGAGCAATTTGTTACCTCATTAGGTTTAAGCTGGAATGCATTCACTACACAAATTGAGCCGCATGACTACATTGCTGAGCTGTTTGATGCTGTTGCACGTTTTAATACCATCTTAATTGATTTTGATCGTGACGTATGGGGATATATTGCTTTAGGTCACTTTAAACAAAAAACTGTTGCGGGTGAAATTGGCTCTTCAACTATGCCGCATAAAGTTAACCCAATTGACTTTGAAAACTCAGAAGGCAACTTAGGCATCGCTAATGCCTTATTTTCACACCTTGCGCAAAAATTACCTATTTCGCGCTGGCAACGTGATTTAACTGATTCAACCGTATTACGTAATTTAGGTGTTGGTTTTGGTAACTCGCTTATTGCCTACGCTGCAACCCTTAAAGGCATGAGCAAACTTCAAGTAAACGAAGAAAGCTTACGCGCTGAACTTGATAAAAACTGGGAAGTACTTGCTGAGCCAGTACAAACAGTTATGCGCCGTTACGGTATTGAAAAACCCTATGAAAAATTAAAAGAACTTACCCGTGGTAAGCGTGTTGATGGCGATGCTATGCGTGTATTTATCGATAACTTAGCGTTACCAGAAGAAGCAAAAGCTAGCTTACGTGAAATGACACCAGCAAGCTATATTGGCCGTGCGGTTTCTTTTATCGCTGAGCTTGACTAAGCTTTATAAAATGTTGAAAAAAGGAACCTCAGGGTTCCTTTTTCTTTGCAGAAATGCCAATAGCTATTTGATCTAGAATGAACCAAGGAACACAGTGATGATGGAAATTTCTTGGGGTGACTTAACACCCGAAAAATTTTTACACGAATATTGGCAAAAAAAGCCATTGTTAATCAAACAAGCGGTAGCTAACTTTCAAGGCACTATCGAAGCAGATGAGCTTGCCGGCTTGGCTATGGAACAAGAAATAGAGTCCCGTATTATCAGTCATGATGGTAATAGTCAGTGGCAGGTTAAACATGGCCCCTTTACTGATTTTAATCAGTTTGGTGACAACAACTGGACTTTACTCGTTCAAGCCGTTAATAACTGGTCACGTGAGACTAACCAACTGTTATCTTTAGTTAATTTTATTCCTCGGTGGCGCGTCGATGATGTTATGGTGAGTTTTTCAACGCCTGACGGCGGTGTTGGTGCGCATTTAGACCAATACGATGTATTTATTTTACAAGGTGAAGGACGTCGTCGTTGGCAAGTAGGCGCACCTGATGAAAGCTTAACTACGTTATTACCACACCCTGATTTAAAACAAGTTTCAGCCTTTACGCCTATCATTGATGAAATTACTGAGCCCGGTGATTTATTGTATATTCCACCTAATCATCCGCACAATGGCGTTGCGATTGAAAACTCATTAAATTTCTCAATCGGTTTTCAAGCACCAAGTAGCCAAGATCTTTGGTCTGGTTTTGCCGATATGTTAATTGACAAAAACCTCGGTGAAGCACGTTTTGCTGATCAAGATCGTAACATGTGTAACGATCCTAGTTTACTTGATGAAAATGACATTAATGGTTTACAGCAATTTATGCTTACGCAAGTCAAACAACCAGAAGTATTCAATGAATTTACAGGTAAGTTTTTAACCCAAAGTCATCACGCTCTTGAATTATTAATCCCAATGGAGCCATTTGAACCGTCATATGTTACGGAACTTTTAGATAACGATGACATACATTTAGCGCCTGTTTCTGGCGTTAAAGCATTGATAATTAATACCCCAACACCACAACTTTTTATCAATGGAGAGGTATTTCAATTAAGTGAGGAAACAAAACAACTCGCAATTAAATTAACAAAAAGCGAACCTTTGACTACAAAAGAGCTAAAAAGTTTCACCGTTTGTTTGAAAAACACACAATTGTTAACTAGTGTTTTAAATAAGGGGTATTGGTTCATCGAAGAGTAAGTATGTCATATAGTATTAGTCGAGTTAGGTGGGAGCAAGCTGCTCCCTTATTAAAAGATGTCAGAGAAAAGGTATTTATTTGTGAGTGGCGAATACCTAAACATATCGAGTTTGATCGAAAAGATAGGTTCGCCTTTCATGTGTTAGTGTGCGACGATAAAACACAAGAGCCTATTGCAACAGGCAGAATACTCGCTACAGGCGAAATTTCTCGAATCGCCGTATTACTGCCATATAGAAAAAAACAAGTTGATGGCATTGTAATGCAAGGTCTACTTAGTATCGCTCAAGAGTTACGCTTAGATGAAGTATTCATCTATAGCCCGCTCGATACTGTTGAATATTACCGACGATTTAATTTTAATAGCGCTGGTGCTGTATTTATGGAGGCAGGCATGCCTCGACAGCGACTGGGCTGCCAATTAGACGATATACAACATGCTAACTATTGTTATACCCATTAACACTTACCATTAACAGCCTGCTTTTAATTTCGTTAATTAGCTTGATTGCCAAACGTTATTATCATCAAATAATTGATATAAATCTTCAGCACGAGAAATTAAATGCTCAGCCAGCCTTTTACTTTCTTCTTTTTTATCTTTACGTAAATTTTCAGCTTGTAACTGCCACTTCAACGAAAAATGCCTTACAGCTTCTCGGGCGTCACCAGCAACAGAGACCGGAGAATAATCAGTAGGTAAATCACCTGAAATTGCCCACACAGTGGTGTTATCAGTTAAATTAATTTTCCATACCGACATTAAGGGGATTAAATAGCGACTTTCTTTGTCGGCAACACTTTTAGTGATCAAGCCGCGATCAGCAAGAAATTTAGTTGCGGCTTGATATTGCTCTCTTACCCACTGCTGTTGCTCTTGTTCAGTCATGGTTCGTTGTTCTGTCATGGTATATATTTAATTTTTACTACTAAAGGTAGTTAGACTAGCCAAAGAAAAACGGATGTACAAGCGCATTATTTTTCACGACTAAGATGATGTTCATTTTTGTTAACAATGGTGCAGATTTACCTAGCAAAAACTAATGACAAATCTCACTGGTTCGACTGGATAAAGCCAATAACTAATGGTATTGTGCGCGCCAAGAAATATTACACCCCTGGTTTCATTTTATATTTATTTTCATTGTGAAACCCTTTAATGCACGGAGAAGTAGAAGTGGCTTTTTTCGATTTAGTTGATTTTGATAATCACGAGCAAGTCGTTTTTTGTAGTGATAAAGCAACAGGTTTGAAGGCAATAATCGCTGTTCATAGTACAGCGTTAGGTCCTGCTGCGGGTGGTTGTCGTTTTTGGGATTACGCCAATGATGAACAAGCATTAACTGATGTACTGCGATTATCAAAAGGAATGACCTATAAAAATGCCATGGCAGGCCTTAAACTTGGTGGCGGTAAGGCCGTTATTATTGGCAATCCAAAAGCGCTTAAATCGACAGCATTATTTGAAGCCTTTGGCCGTGCAGTTAATAACGTTGGTGGCCGCTACTATACGGCTGAAGACGTTAATATTACCACAGGCGATATGGCGACCGTAAATCAAGTAACTGACTATGTTGCTGGCCTAGATGGTAAAAGTGGTAACCCTGCACCGTTCACAGCATTAGGTACATTTTTAGGCATTAAAGCCGCTGTTAAATTTAAGCTCGGTAAAGATGACTTGCATGGAATAAAAGTCGCAGTACAGGGTTTAGGTAGTGTTGGTTATGATTTATGTGCCAAGTTACACACTGCAGGCGCGCAATTAATTGTCTCTGACATAAACCATGAAGCATTAGAGAATGCAGCGGCAGAGTTTGGTGCAACTATCGTAGAACTTGATGAAATATACAGCCAAGAGGTTGATGTATTTTCACCTTGCGCATTAGGTGCCTCTATTAATGACGACACCATACCACAATTAAAAGCTTCTATTATTGCCGGTTGTGCAAATAATCAATTAGCTGCTGAGAAACATGATCAAATCTTAAAAGATAAAGGTATTTTATATACACCAGATTATGTGATTAACGCTGGTGGTATTATTAATGTCTCACTAGAAATCTATCCAGAACCTTATTGTGCAGATGAAGCAACACGATTAGTTGAAAATATCTATAACACTTTAACGACAGTTTTTACGACTGCAGCAGAACAAGATAAACCAACGGGTATTGTTGCAGATCAAATGGCACAAGAGATCATCGCAAAAGCCAATCTGTAAGTTTGATGCGGTGATTAACACCAAGTAAGTAAGAGTTGTGTTCTAAAAAAAGAAGGTGGCCAAGGCCACCTTTTTAAATACTTCAATTTGGGATGAAATGTGAGCGCAAGACAACCCTGTCTTGCTAAACAATAGCCTAAGTTAATCACACAAAAATGGCGAGATTAAAAGCTTGTTTTAATGTTGTGAAAAGCTTGTATATCGTTACAACCTTTATTCGCTTAACTGTGCCACTAACACTTCAACCGGATGTTTGGTTTTCTTGTTCGATAAACGTTTTATTTGCGAACGACATGAATAGCCTGTCACAACAAGTTGTTCTGCTCTTGCATTATCAACCTTTTGTTGCCAACTCATCTCATATAATGTTTTAGAGTTCTCAAAATTAACCGCTTCATGACCGTAAGTACCAGCCATTCCGCAACATCCAACAGATTGTTTTTCTAACGATAAACCAAAGTAATTAAAAATATCTGACCATTGTTTCTCGCTACCCGCTAAAGCCGTTTTTTCAGTGCAATGCGCGAACAACTTAAATGTGGTTGTATTTTTTCTAAACGTAAACGGATTATTTTTTGATTTCAGATGATCGATCACCGTTAACAGCCACTCGTGTGCTAACTGCACATGAAAATTGCCTCGCTCTTCTTTTAATACTTGTTGGTATTCATCACGAAAACACAACACTGTAGACGCATCAGTACCGATCATAGGTATGGCTAATTGCTGTAATTGATTAAGAAAATCTGCTGTATTTTTCGCTGTTTTAGCAAATTTGGTTAAAAACCCTTTGACATGTTGTGGTTTGCCGTTTGGTTTAAACGGTAATAACACTGGACTATAACCAAGTTTTTGTACCAATAACATCAGGTTTTCAACAACTTGAGCATCATAAAAAGAAGTAAATGGATCTTGCACAACAAATACATAGTTTGCCTTTTCTTCACTCGTCATTTGTTGAAACTTAGCTAATTGAAACGATTCAAATTGCAATGTATTAACACGCTCAGATAATGTAGGCACTGATAGCAGTGGTGTATCAATGTAGCCTATAGTTGCTCGACTCGCTTTGTCATACAGCTTAGAACTTAACACACTATTCACGAGTTTCGGTGATTTCGCCATCAACGGTGCCATGTGCTCGACGTTTGCAACAAGATGATCTTTTAGCGGTCTAAAATAACTACTGTGGTAAAGATTTAAAAAGCGTGCTCTAAAATCAGGCACGTCTACTTTTATTGGACATTGGCTAGCACAGGCTTTACAGGCTAAACAACCTGACATTGCTTCCATTACCTCATGGGAAAAATCTTCATCACGTTGTGTGGAAAGCGCATTTTTCACTTTGTCTAACAAACGCTTTACTGACCAACCATTGATATTTTGTTCTAATTGTAAAATATCAACGCCTTTATTCTGCAATAAACGCAGCCATTCACGCATCAAACCTGCTCTACCCTTGGGTGAATGCCTTCTATCGCGTGTTACTTTACTCGACGGACACATTGGGCTAGCTGTATCATAGTTAAAACATAAACCGTTTCCGTTACATTCCATTGCAGATTTAAACGACTCTTTAACGGCAATGGGGATTTGTCGATCGTAAGTTCCACGTTTAACGCCATCCACAGACACTAAAGATTCCGATGAATCGATTGGCGTACAAATTTTACCAGGATTCATTTTATTATTCGGATCAAACGCTGTTTTTATTTTTCTTAATTCCAAAAATAACGCTTCGCCAAAAAACTCAGGGCCGTATTCGCTTCGATACCCTTTACCATGCTCACCCCACATTAAACCGCCGTATTTTGCAGTTAAGGCAACGACTTTATCTGATATTGATCGCATGGTTTTTTCTTGTTCAGGGTCACACATATCAAGGGCTGGCCGAACATGTAAAACACCCGCATCAACATGGCCAAACATGCCATAATGTAATTGATAACTATCAAGGAGTTCACGAAACTCAGCGATAAAATCAGCCAGTTTTTCAGGAGGTACTGCAGTATCTTCTGCAAAGGCTAAGGGTTTTTGCGCTCCTTTAGTGTTTCCAAGCAACCCTACGGCTTTTTTACGCATTGCGTAAATTTTACCAATACTGGCTAAATCAGTCGTAACTTGATAACCAATTACACCCGTTTTATTGGCAATATCGTTATCTAGCTGCTCAGTTAACATGGCTACTTGTTCAGCTAAACCTTCAATTGATTGACCATTATATTCAACGATATTAATACCATCCATGACTTGGCCTTCAACATCAGTGATCAAATCACTCACTGAATGCCAAATAATATCTTGTTTCGCAAGATTCAATACTTTGCTATCGATGGTTTCTACTGATGTTGCTTTAGCTTCAACAAGCGTTGGCGAGTGCCTTAGCGCTGAATCGAAGCTATCATACTTAATGTTAATAAGTGTTTTTGCAGGTGCAATTGGCGTTAAATTTAATTTAGCTTCACATACAAAGGCGAGTGACCCCTCAGAGCCGGTGATCAAACGCGATAAATCTATCTGAGATAAGTCGTCAGATACAGTATGTTCTAAATCATAACCGGTTAGAAAACGATTTAATCTTGGAAATTTAGATAAGATTTGTTCTCGCTTACCAATGCTGGTTGCAATCACTTGTTTAACAATGTTACCAATGGTGGAATCTTGCTGCGCAAGCTCGTGTGCTTGTTTAATTAGCATTGGTGAAGTCGATAGTAGTTCACCATTTGCTAACACACTTTCAAGTGCTAAAACATGATCAGAGGTTTTTCCATAGATTAACGAACCTTGACCAGAAGCGTCTGTGTTGATCATTCCACCAACCGTTGCGCGATTACTTGTCGACAAATCAGGAGAAAAAAAGAAACCATGAGGGCGTAAATAATCATTGAGTTGATCTTTCACTACTCCTGCTTCAACACGCACCCAGTTTTCTTCAACATTAATTTCAAGAATACGGTTCATGTATTTAGATAAATCAACCACAATGCCCGGAGTCAAACTTTGGCCATTAGTGCCTGTTCCACCACCGCGAGCGCTAAACTTTATTTCTGCAAACTGTGACTGATTTGCTAATGTTGTGATTTCTTGAACGTCTTGTTTACTTCTCGGATGTAACACCAGTTGCGGTAACTGTTGATAAATACTGTTATCAGTAGCTACTGCAAGCCTTGCACCATATTGAGTACTAATATCGCCACTGTAGGCTTGAGATTTAAGTGCTTGTGCGAATTGTTGATAAAGTGGTTCAACAAGTTCCTGAGGATCTAACCGAGGTAACATAAGGCCTAGTATATATTTTTCGAAAGATAATAGGCGGTTAGTATATCACGGTATTTTTTTAAAAAGAAAATACCGTGATATATTGTTTATCACTGATTAAATAGCATTATCTTCTAACAATAGTTAAGGTATTATTTATTTTTCACTTTTTCTGCTATCAATTAGTTTTGATAATAAAGCGGTGAAGTTCTAAAAAAGTAAACCGTCATAGTGTTGAAACATTTCAGTAAGGAAAGTTAAATGTTTAAAAATATTATATTAGCAGTATTACTGCTAAGCAGTATATCTGCTCACGCTAATAACCCTCTAAAAATTACAGAAAAAAGCCAATTTTCAATCGGAGATCGCATTACATTTAACTCAACGGTACTAAGTGAAAGTAGGATACTCAATATCTACCTACCAAGCAGTTATGAAAGTTCGCCAGATAAAACATACCCTGTTATTTATCTATTAGACGGTTCAGCTGAGGAAGATTTTATACACTTAGCAGGCTTAGTTCAATTTGGTTCATTTTCGTGGATACAACAAGTACCAGAGAGTATTGTAGTAGGTATTGAAAACGTCGATAGAAAACGTGACTTCACCTACCCTACTAATCACCCTCAAGATCAAAAAGACTTCCCAACAAGTGGCGGTTCTGCCAAATTTATTGAATTTATTGGCTCAGAGGTGCAACCATTAATTGGACAAAACTATCGAACTAATTCAAATAAAACGATAATTGGTCAGTCATTAGGCGGTTTACTTGCTACTGAAATATTATTTAAAGCGCCAGAATTATTTGATAATTACATTATCATTAGCCCGAGCTTATGGTGGGATGATGAATCGTTACTAGCGCAACCCCTAAAAACTTCAGCCACTGAGAAATTAATCTATATAGCCGTTGGTAAAGAAGGAGACATTATGGAGCGTACCGCGAAGGAGTTATTTGTCAAAGTTAATAAACAAAAACCTAAGCATTATTCAACGTTTTTTAAATTCTTCGAACAATTAAGCCATGGTGATACTTTGCACTTAGCAGTATACAACGCCTTCGATAAACTCTTTAGAAAATAAAAAAGAAAAAAGCGGTCGGGTACAATTATCTAAAAATTAATGTACCTGACCCCTTTTATTATTTAGTCGTGTTGTTCAACTAAGTATAACCAAGTAGGTAAAACGGTATCAGGATTAAGCAATACACTATCAATGCCCTGCTCTACTAACCATGCGGCGAAATCTTCGTAATCAGGTGGGCCTTGGCCACAAATAATTCGAAAAGAAGTGAACATTCATGGCGTTTGGCGATCAAAACTATCGATAAGCACATTGCTTAATAACGTTTTTTCTTCTGAAAAGCGATTAAAGTAATGGCTATCATAATCTACGGCATTTAAATTTCTTACTTTCAAATGTCTTTCTAGATTCGTTAACTCAGAACGAAAAGGAGTAATATCACTCTTTTCTTGGATATTTTCATTGCTTTTAAACGCGTTATATTGTGTGTTAAATGTATTATACAGCAGGATTAACACCATATTTTTGTCATTAACTACTGGCCGAAAATATCAATTTCGCTTTGATGAGAATGGCTAAACGGTATAGTGCATTTTCTCGATATACAATGCCATCTTCAACTCTTCATGCTCAATATCATGTTGGTTCAAAACGTATTTCCGTCGACAGCGGTCATTAGTGCATGTTGATTAAATGCTAAATCTTCTTTAGCGTGCTGTTGATCATTTATGCTGTTTCGCGCCCTAATAATCGCGGCTAATTAGCCTAGTGTTCGGCAGCATTTAATATGTCAGTATAACCCCTTATTTTCCACAGAGTAAGGCGAATGCGTTACCCTGTTCTGAGTCAAATAACCTAACCTCCTAACTGTCCTTATGTGCTGATTTGGGTACATAAAGTAACTGCTAAAGTAACGAGTATAGTTTCCATAGCTAATTTACTGACACTTTCTTCAACGCAAAGCTAAACGCTGCACCTTGTCCTATTTCACTAGAGACTGATATTTCGCTGTGCATGAGTTCAAGCAGTTTCTTGGTAATCGCTAATCCTAAGCCCGCATGTTTTTCACCAGCATTGATAGCATTACTAGCGCGATAGCGAGTATCAAAAATATACGACAACTCTGCTTTTTTAATTCCGGTTCCGGTGTCTTTCACCGTCACCTGACATTGATGACTTTTAATCTCATCTACCTGCAAATATATCTGCCCGCCTTGCGGTGTATGTCTTATCGCATTTTCAATTAAATTACTCAGTACGCGCTCTAGTTTAGCTATGTCCGCTAAAATCAGCGTATTTGAATGGCTAGGCTTAATCGACATTTTGATCTCCTTGGCTTGGCATTTTAAGGAGAACTTTGCTAAAACATCATACAAAAGTTCAATAATGTTAAAGCTTTCCAATTGAATAGATACTTGACCTCCCTCTAAATGTGCTAATTCAAAAATTTGATCAATTAATAATTTAAGATCTTGAGCATTTTTCAGCGCTGTTTGTAGATATTTATTTTTTTGCTCAGCCGTTAAACTATCAAGCCCTAGTGCTACCGTTTCAACATACCCCTGCAACGATGCCAATGGTGTACGTAAATCATGAGAAATATCTGCCAATAACTCTCTTCGTTGAAGATCAGCCTGCTTTAGTTGATTTAATTGCTCACTAATTTGTTGCGCCATTTCTTCGAAAACGATGCCCAATTGATGCACTTCATTCGAAGTATTTCTTTTCCAAAGAGCAAGCTTCACCTTGCTTTGATCAAATCCAGCCGCCTTCAGCGTATGAATATCGCCAATTAATTTCCTAAGCGGTTTAGTAAAGTAACGAAACAAGCCTAACATCACAACGAACAAAAATAACATGGCGCCGGCAAATGCCATTAATGATAATTTTGCTTGTTGATTGAATTGAGGATTAGCAAAAGCCGACTCATATTGCTCCCCTGCGACAATAACATATAAATAGCCTTGCAATGCCTCACCATTATAGACAGGTGCAACTGAGAATACTTTTTGCCGTGCTTCATTTTTTGGATCGTCACCATAAATAGGTAAAGCAATGTTACTTTCAATAAGATTTAACAGCGGTGCTAAACTCACTTGATCACGCTTAATCAAGTGCTTATCAATGGAGTGAGTCAATACCTTTCCTGTAGGATCTAACAAATAAAACTCAAAAGCTGGTCCAAGTACCATCAAGGTATGAAATAAATTTTTAAGTGCCTCATAATCATATACGCCCTTTGTTAATATCGGGTTATCGTTGACTAAATTTTCAGCTAAAGATAAATGTAAACCTTGCTGTGCTTCATACCTAACTTGCTTTTCTAATGAATTAGCCCAGCAGTAGAACACGATCAATATGGCGACGAACACTGACAGCAGAGATAATGACAACCGCTGATATAAACTCAACTTCACGCCGCTACCCCTTGTTTAGATAGCTTATAACCGACCCCCCAAACAGTTTGCACAATTTCTGGCTTAGCGGCATTTTGTTCTACTTTAGTACGCAGGCGATTTATATGCGAATTAACAGTGTGTTCATAACCCAAGTGATGATAACCCCACACAGAGCTTAACAATTGCTCTCTTGAAAACACTTGCTCAGGGTGCGATGCTAAAAAATACAGTAAATCAAACTCTGTTGAAGTCAATGGAATGTCTTTTCCTTTAAGGTAAGTTTTATGACTGATAATATCAATTTGAAGTGCTCCTAAGGTGAGTTGCGCTGCCTTTACTTGTTGCTGACACGTTTTTGTTCGCTCTGCAATTACATGTGCTTTGCGTAATTGTGCCCTTATTCTGGCTTGAAGCTCACGAATACTAAATGGCTTGGTCATATAGTCGTCAGCACCTAGCTCTAACCCTAACACCCGGTCAATTTCACTGTCTCGGGAAGTTAACATTAAAATAGACTGCTCAGGATATTTCTCTCTGATTTGGCGACATACGTCTAAACCAGATATACCGGGCAACATCACATCAAGTATCACTAAATCAAAATGACGACTTTCTATTAATGCTAACGCGGCTTCGCCTGATGATTGATGAACAATTTCAAGTGACATGTCTTGTAGGTTTACCTTGATCAGTTCTGCGATATCTAAATCATCTTCAACTAAAAGCACTCTATCCATACTGTTTCCCCAGTGGTTTAATAAAGAGAAACGGATAAAAAGAGAAAGCTCTTGCCTTCCCTTTAACTGCCTGAACTATGCTTATTCCGTTCTAGCAATGGTGATGCTCAATGTTGGATTATCAAACTTATGTCCGGCATCAAGCACAGATGTCGCAAGGCCATCATCACTGCTGACGACACCAGGATGCATAGCAACGTGATCAGCAATGTCATCTCTGGCTTCATTATAACCTTCTCCCTCACCACCAGATGCGGGACCAGGAATAGAAGCTGCAGTTTCAGTGTTAAATTCCGTTCCTGCATCATAAGAACGGGCGGTAAAAGAAATACTTTCGCCGACCATTAAATTTGAGATGTCATAGGCATTAACGCCAGTAAATGCATCATTGGTATTCACCAACATCGTAGCGATAGAAACCATCATTGGCATAGTATCAGTCAAGGTAATATTGATAGACTCTTGCATACCGGGCATGAGCAAACCTTCGCCTGACTGACTGGCAAGAACCATGTCAGCGGTCAATACTTCAGTATTGTCACCCGCTTCTGCTAACAGTTCTAATGCTGCCGTTGCAGGTTCGCCGATTTGCCACAACATGCCCTCATTGTGCAGTATCACAGCAATAGGCGACATAGGCTGTGCATGGGTTAAATTAGTCACGGTAATTTGGTAACTGTAATCAACTGGGGTTGGCGCGGGAGGTTCAACGACCATAGGCGCTTTTGATGAGTTACTGTCTCCACAAGCAGCAAGCAATAACAGCGGCGTAAGCATTAATGCACCTAGTTTTAAAGATGATATATTCATGGCCCCTCCTAGTTTACGGTGACAGTGATACGAACGACAGGGTTTAACCAGCGGTGAACGGTATTATTTAGATCACTATTTCCTCCTGCCACATCATCATCACCCAGGCTACCACGATGAATGTGGATCATCGTATTTGACTCCATGTCTGTCACACCCGAAGCACCCGTTCCGCCATGACCACTAGGGTCAACTGGAATACCCAGCATACCAGGAGCACCGCCGCCATTTACCACCTCATCATTAGCTTCAGTACCTGCATCATAGGCACTTAGGTCGATAGTATAAGTGCCGGGTTCTTCAGGGATCATCCAACTGTTTAAGCCAACAAATCCATCATTAGTTGGTAGTAACATAGACACGATAGATAAATAATTGTTGCCCTCTGTTGTATCTAACATCAAGCTTGTGCTCATTGCGGGTGCAAGCAAACCTTCAGCCGGGTTTTCGTTTATATCTGCACTGATCGCACCAAGATCGGAAGACAAACCAGAAATGTCTCCACCTTCTGCCATCATTTGTAAGTTTGCCGACGCCTCAGCCCCGACAGTAAACAACTTACCATCTGCGTTGTGAGCTGCGACTAAAAAGGGCGTAAAATAAATGCCTTGCGTTAGGTTAGTAATGTTGATGTCTAACTGTTGTGCTTGGGCTTGAATGGATGCTATGGCAATAGCAGCGCCTAAAATCGAGTGTTTTAATTTCATGTTATTTCCTTGTCATTATGGTGAAATGTTCAATTCATCAACAGTATGCAAAGAAAATATCTCGATTTTTTCACGAAATTATCACAAAAGTCTCACAAAAAAATCAAGTTAACGTTAGGAAATTAACAATCAAAAGAAGTGGTCTTAATAGAGTTATATTAGCGTCTGTTACTCTTTCGTGTTTATCTTTCAGCCGTTTATGGGTAGGTAGACAAGGCATTGTGATTAATGTGTGGTTATTCCACTTGAAAAAGCAATAACAAAGTATAAATGACAATAAAAGTTGCCCTTTGGGTTCATCTTAATTTGATTTCGAAAGTTCAATCGCCCCTAAACAACGAAGTTCTATGTTGATCAAACCTTTAATTCAATTGGTATAAAGACCACCGTGACATGAAAACCCTTCGGTAAAATAATATAGTATGTTGCATTATCAGCAATTGGCTTGACCAAAAACGGGTACATCGAAAGAGCGTTGCGTTTGTCTCTATTAACAGGGTTTCAAGTAAGCACATTAAAGAAGCATACGTCTTGCTTGCATATATGGAGTAACAAGAGCAAGCGTCTTCTTCAATATAGGGAACATTCATGGTGTTTACGATTGGTTATTTTTGTTTTGCGATAAAACTGTTCACCAAATACCATGAATGCTCCCTAAGGATCTAAACTACTTTTTCGAAATATAAGAATTATTCCTGAGCTTTCCTCAATACATGACCCATTTTATTATAGGTTGCTAATAATTGTACCTGACCCTTTTTATTTAGCCGTGTTGCTCAGCTAAGTATAACCAAGTAGGTAAAACGGTATCAGGATTAAGCGATACACTATCAATACCCTGCTCTACTAGCCATGCAGCGAAATCTTCATGATCAGATGGACCTTGTCCACAGATACCAACGTATTTGCCGCGCGTTTTACACGCTTTAATCGCCATTTCTAACAGCTTTTTGATCGCAGGGTTACGTTCATCAAACAAATGGGCAATTAAGCCTGAATCACGGTCTAAACCAAGGGTCAATTGCGTTAGATCATTTGAACCAATCGAGAACCCATCAAAAATATCTAAAAATTCATCAGCAAGTAATGCATTAGAAGGTAGTTCACACATCATGATCACACGTAAGCCATTTTCGCCGCGCCTTAAACCATTCTCAGCAAGAATATCAATAACCGCTTGGCCTTCTTCTAATGTACGAACAAAGGGGATCATCACTTCAACATTCGTGAAACCCATGTCATTTCTTACCCGTTTAATTGCTTCACACTCCAGTGCAAAACAATCACGAAAATCTTCAGAAACATATCGTGAAGCGCCACGGTAGCCAATCATTGGATTTTCTTCGTCTGGCTCAAATTCTTCACCGCCTACAAGGTTGGCATATTCATTCGATTTAAAATCTGACATGCGTACTATCACTTTTTCTGGCGCATAAGCACAAGCAAGTGTAGAAATACCTTCGGTTAACTTGGCAATGTAAAACTCAACGGGGTCACTATACCCTGCCATGTAATCACCAATTTCTTCTTGTAAATCAGCTGATTGTTGATCAAAATTTAGTAAGGCTTTAGGGTGAACACCAATCATTTTATTAATAATGAACTCGAGTCGCGCTAAACCAATGCCCGCATGTGGTAATTTTGCAAACGCAAAGGCGCGATCTGGGTTACCAACATTCATCATTATTTTTAATGGCAGCTCAGGCATTTCATCAACTTGTGATGTGGTGACGGTAAAATCTAATTTACCTTGATAGATAAAACCAGTATCGCCTTCTGCACAAGAAACCGTAACTTCATCCCCAGCATTAATTTTACTGGTTGCATCGCCACAGCCAACAACAGCAGGAATGCCCATTTCACGTGCAATAATGGCAGCATGGCATGTTCTTCCACCACGGTTAGTCACAATAGCGGACGCTTTCTTCATGATGGGTTCCCAATCAGGATCTGTCATATCGGTAACGAGTACATCTCCTGGCTGTATTTTATCCATTTCATCAAGTGATGCTAATACTTTCGCCGCTCCGCTACCTATTTTATGGCCGATTGAACGACCTTCACAAATTATGTTACCTGAACTTTGTAATTGAAATTGCTCCATTACATTTGCTTGTTCACGACTACGTACCGTTTCAGGGCGTGCTTGTACGATATATAATTTGCCGTCTAAACCATCTTTTGCCCACTCAATATCCATCGGACGTTGATAATGCTTCTCAATGATAACTGCTTGTTTTGCCAGCGACTGCACTTCTTCGTCAGTTAATGAAAACTGATTTGATAAACTTTCATCTACATCAACAATTTCAACTTGCTTGCCATGCTCTTGCGTATCGGTGTAAACCATTTTTATTGCTTTGCTACCAATGTTACGGCGTACGACGGCAGGTTTTCCGTTAGTAAGTGTTGGTTTATGCACATAGAATTCATCTGGATTTACAGCACCTTGCACCACCATTTCACCTAATCCGTAGCTAGAGGTAATAAAAACAACATCTTCAAAGCCAGATTCAGTATCAATAGAGAACATAACGCCACTTGAAGAAATATCGCTGCGCACCATACGTTGAATACCAGCGGATAATGCAACACCACGATGGTCGTACCCTTGATGAACTCGATAAGAAATAGCGCGATCATTAAATAATGATGCAAATACATGTTTTATAGCGATCATTACCGCATCTAAACCGCGGACATTGAGAAAAGTTTCTTGTTGCCCTGCAAAAGACGCATCTGGCATATCTTCAGCGGTAGCAGATGAACGAACAGCAAACGAAGCATCTTGTGAAAACTCTCCGGCAAGTTGTGCATACGCTTTTTCGATGTCTTGCTGCATAGCAGGCAAAAACGGTGTGTCGATAATCCACTGTCGAATCGTGCTGCCACATTGTGCTAGCGCATTAACATCACTGACATCTAATGTGTCTAGTAGCTGATAAATTTTATCGTTTAAGCCACTTTGCTCAAGAAACTCATTAAAGGCAAACGCTGTAGTAGCAAACCCTCCTGGCACTTGAACACCAACATTTGCTAAATTTGAAATCATTTCACCAAGTGATGCATTCTTACCGCCAACACGGTCTACATCACCCATCCCTAACTCTTGATACCAAAGAACGTTTTCTTGCACAGCTAATTCTCCACAATGGACAAATAAATTTAAGTATAGTTATATCTAACGTGTTCGTGCATTTTACACATAGCAATTTAATTCTGAAAGCTTTAATGTAACCTTTCAGTGTTAATTTCATCTATATAATAATTATCAGGAATATTCATGAGAACAGCATTTTACATATCAGACGGTACCGCCATTACTTCAGAAGTTTTTGGTCATGCATTATTGTCGTTATTTCCTTTAGAGTTTAATCACGACACCATTGCTTTTGTTGAAACTGAACAACAAGCGCTTGCCGCAAAAGATAAAATTAATCGTGCTGCAAAAATTACCGGTGAAAAGCCTTTAGTCTTTCATACGTTTGTTAACCCAAAAATACGAGAGATTATTGACAGTTGCGATGCCATTATTTACAACTTCCTTGAGCATTTTATTTCTCCAATTGAACAAGAGTTAGGCGTATCAGCAAAGCCTAAAGCACATAGAACACATAGTATTCACGAAAATAGCTATGACAATCGTATTGATGCAGTTAATTATTCTCTTGCGAATGACGATGGTTCAAACATTACCAATTATGAGCAAGCAGACTTAATTTTAGTGGGCGTTTCACGATCGGGTAAAACGCCAACCTCGTTATACTTAGCCCTTCAATATGGGATAAAAACAGCCAACTATCCTTTTATTGACGAAGATATGGACGCATTAAAAATTCCTGACTTTTTAAAACCGCATAAGAAAAAGCTTTTTGGATTAACAATCGACGCACAACGATTAATGGATATTCGTGACGGTAGAATGGCAAACAGCAAATATTCATCAGCAAGACAATGTAGAATGGAAATACGTGCGGTTGAAAACCTTTATAAAAAAGAAAAAATTCCTTTTATCAACACCACCAAACTGTCAGTAGAAGAAATCACCGCAAAAATACTCGCACAAACAGGTTTACAGCGTTATAAATATTAGGATCTGTTGACCTTTTTAGATTGAATTTTGTTCGAGGCGTGAGCAATGCCTCATGGTTATTCCATGTAAATTGCGTTCAACGATGAAAAAATAACGTTTAGTTGACCCCTAAGGGCAGCGTTTTTTTTTGTCATTTATACGTCGTTATTGCTTTTTTATGTGGAATAACCACACATTAATCGCAATGCCTTGTCTAAATACCCATAAACTGCTGCAAAAATAAACGCAAAAGGTCAACAGACCCTAATTAATAATAATTTATTCTTTGTTTAATGTTCACAAAGTTGCTGAATTTAGGTATGTTAGCGCGATAATTTAACCAAGTGTATTGCGTTACCCGCAATGCCTTGCATATCTAGGTTTAGTATGACCATCAAAACAGACGAATTTAGAACGACACTGATAGACAGTTTAGTGTCGCCGCAAGAATTAGCAGATCAAATACCTTTGTCTGACAATACCGCTAACTTTATCATTGAAAGTCGCAAGCAAATTGAAGCCATTATTAATGGCGAGGACGATCGGTTACTTATCATAATCGGCCCGTGCTCTATTCATGATACTAAAGCAGCGATTGACTACGCGAAGAAGTTAAAAACATTGCACGATAAATATAAAGATAGTCTTTATATCGTTATGCGCGTGTACTTTGAAAAACCTCGAACCACCGTCGGTTGGAAAGGACTCATTAGTGATCCTGATTTAGATAAATCATTTAAAGTAGCGAAAGGCTTAAACCTTGCGCGCAGCTTATTGATGGAAATTAACGAGCTAGGTTTACCCGCAGGTACTGAATTTTTAGACATGGTGACAGGTCAGTACATTTCAGATTTGATTTCTTGGGGTGCTATTGGCGCAAGAACCACTGAAAGCCAAGTACACAGAGAGCTAGCTTCAGCGTTGTCTTGTCCCGTTGGGTTTAAAAATGGTACCGATGGTAATATTCAAATTGCCGTTGATGCGATAAAAGCGTCAAGCGTTCCACATGTGTTGTACTCACCTGATAAAAGTGGCCAAATGTGTATATATCAAACTCATGGTAATCCTTTTGCTCACGTTATTTTACGCGGTGGCAAAACACCAAACTATCATGCAAGTGATGTTAGCGACACATTAGAAAAGTTAACCGCTAATGATATTAATACCGGTATTATGGTTGATTGTAGTCACGGTAATAGTGACAAAGATCATCGAAAACAAATTAATGTTGCACGATCTATTGCCGATCAAGTTGCTAACGGCACCAAAGGAATTTCAGGCGTTATGGTCGAAAGCTTCTTAGCTGAAGGAAAACAAAAAGTCATTAACACCGAATCATTAGTGTACGGACAAAGTATTACTGACGCTTGTGTAGACCTGACGACTAGCGAAGATATGCTCGATATCCTTGCCACAGCAGTTAACAACGCGAGAAGTTAACACGTTAAATTACCTAAGCATTAGGTGGGAAGTATTTCCGGCTTAATGCTTAGCGTGTTATAACTAATCTATTCGATAAATTCTCAAAGTATTCACGCTATGAAGCACTTCACTTTTTCACTTTCCGTACTAGGGCTTTGCTCGTTACTGATCAGTGCATGCACCAACCAGTACGCTGTTAACACCAATCTAGATAAAGAGAATTTTTCTCAATATTTTTCGCCTGCTGCGGTTACCATTTATCAAAATGAACAAGAGTTTACAGCGAACTATAAATCGCTTGGTGGTGTTGAAGGTGAGTCTTGTCAGCGTAAAGCACACCACGAACTTCCAAATGAAATTGATGCAAGAACGCATGCACGCAGCGCGGCTTATCAACTAGGTGCTAATGCCATAATTTTCTCAGGTTGTACTTTGATAGAAGATAACCAGGCAAATAAACAATGTATTCGCACGCGGGTGTGTTATGGCAGAGCATTTTTTATCGATAAGACGAATAATACAAAGCAATGAGTAGTTTTCAGTTCTCACCTATTGGTTATGTACATTCTCCCTATAAAGAAAAGTTTGCGATACCACGGCAACCAGGTCTAGTTAGCGCAGCACACGGCACTATTGAATTAATTAACGACTTTAACCAGCAAGAGTTTACTCGGGGTTTAGCTGATTTTAGTCATATTTGGGTATTGTTCGTTTTTCATCAAACCGCCAAACAGGGCTGGAAACCCTTAATTCGACCACCGCGCCTTGGTGGAAACAAAAAAATTGGTGTACTCGCTTCTCGATCTACGTTTAGACCAAACCCTATTGGCATGTCAGTCTTATCGTTAGATGATATATCCTTTACTAAACAACAATGTTTGTTGCATGTGTCTGGTCTTGATTTACTAGAAGGTACTCCGGTTTTAGATATTAAACCCTACGTGCCATACTCCGATTCAGTACCCGAAGCTAATGCAAGCTATGCCAATCAAGCCCCCAGTGAACCTATTACCGTCAGTATCACCAAATCCGTCAATGAATTTCTATTGCACGTTAATACACGATACCCACAGTTAACGTCATTGATCACACAAGTACTTGAACAAGATCCTCGGCCTGCCTATAAACAACAGCAGGTTGACGATAAAATTTACGGCATTCGTCTTTATGAATTTAATATAAAGTGGCGACTGATTTCCGCCAGAAATATTGAAGTATTTGACATATGCTATGACAATAAAAACAAATAGCTAACTGGAAAACATGAAAACTCACCCTGCCATTGAATTTATTTTACTCGCTGCTATTTGGGGCGCTTCTTTTCTGTTTATGAAATTAGGCGTGCCTGAATTTGGCCCTATCACCTTTATGGCAATTCGAACGCTAATAGGTGCGCTTGTGCTGTTGTTGGTGTTAATCATAAAACAACAAACGCGTACTTTAGTTCATGCCCCGTGGCAGCTTTTTATCGTTGGGCTCTTTAATACGGCTATTCCTTTTGTATTATTTGGCTGGGCGACACTTAGCTTAACTGCAAGTAACATTTCAGTGCTAAATGCCACGACTCCGCTATTTGGCGCTTTGGTTGCTTACATATGGTTAAAAAATCGCTTAACAAAATTGCAAGTGTTTGGGTTATTACTTGGTTTTGCTGGTGTTTACGTTTTAATGTATCCGCAATTAACAATTGCGCCAGCCGATACCTTATTGCCGACCTTAGCGGTACTATTAGCGGCAGCTTGTTATGGTATTGGCGCAAGTGTTAGCAAACAATATTTAACAAACGTTAAACCTCTGGCCTCTGCTGCAGGAAGTCAAATAGCAGGTAGTTTAATACTTGTACCAATTAGCCTATTTTACTTGCCACAAACGATACCAAGTATCACTGCGATGAATGCTGCATTAGCAATCGGCATTTTATGTACAGGCTTTGCGTATATCCTTTTATTCCGCTTAATTAGTGACATTGGACCAACTAATGCTATTTCAGTGACTTATTTAATTCCTGTTTTTGGTATTTTCTGGGGAGTGATGATCCTAAATGAAACGATTACTGAATTTACCTTTTATGGCAGTGCATTAATTCTAATCGGTGTGGCCTTTTCGACTGGAGCATTTAAATTGAATGCACTGTTTAACAATAAAAAAAGAGCACAATAATAAAGTGCTCTGTTTCTTGTTATTTTAACGGAAGTACTAGAGCGTGTTGATCTTTGCTGTTTAAGTTTTGTTCAAATTAAACGTCTTCTGATCGCGGCACTTGGATTATTGCATAGTCATTCTATGGTTAATTCAAGTAACAAAGAGCAGGAGGCGTTTAGTTGAACCCTTCGGGCTGACGGATCCCCATTTTTATATAACTGAACATATTTGATAATAAGCTAATAAAGTTTTCTCGACTTTTCTGTAGATAGTGATTTTTAATTTTGTGGAGTCTATGCCGAATTACTTGCTTCGCCAATGTAAGAAACGATAGAACT
>NZ_MKQD01000024.1 GCF_001913705.1 Thalassotalea sp. PP2-459
AAAGTTTTCTCGACTTTTCTGTAGATAGTGATTTTTAATTTTGTGGAGTCTATGCCGAATTACTTGCTTCGCCAATGTAAGAAACGATAGAACTCTGCGGTGTTTTATCGTATTAGCCTGAAACATTATTTGCCAATTGCGCTGCTCCGCTTCAAAGCCAACAAACCAAAGTAATAGACTGGCTAAACATGCAATTAAGCACAAGGCACTCATTCGCCTTACGCCTTGTGTTTTACTAAACCGCCACGAAAAGCCATATTGTTGGCTTTTGTCATCGCGAAAGTTTTGCTCAATTTGCATCCTTTTACTGTACAACTTAATTACTTGATCACTAGTGAGTGTATTATCTGATGTTGCGAGTAACCATGGCTCATGAGCATGCCGTCGATACATGCGAGTATCTTTAGTAAAACGGCTATTCCCTTTTCGTCCTTTGTATTTTCCTTTGTACAAATGGAGAAATGCATCACATGCTGTTGGACTGTGTTGAGTAACCCTCGCTTTGCCCAGTCGAGTTGGTTGACAGCTCGCTCCCTGATGAAAGGCAGGGAGTTTTTCCCAAGTATTTTTACCTTCTAACTTACATGTCATCGTGCCTCTGAGAC
>NZ_MKQD01000025.1 GCF_001913705.1 Thalassotalea sp. PP2-459
TCTCCTGAATAACCATTCTCTGCAATCAACGCCGTGCCTCTAAAGCGTTTAATTCTCGCTGAATGACCGAATATTTATGCGAATTGGTATTATTGCAAGGAAAGCAATGTATGAAAACGTATCCTGAAACACTCGTTAAAACTTGGTTGTTTTTAGCACACACATCAGAGCCAAAACTAGCCAATGCAAAAAACCACGCACGTCAGCAGTTAAATGACAAGTTTGGCTCTATTGAGTTAGCTATTATCTATTTAGAACAGTCATTTGATGAAGATATAGAGGTGGTGTTAGTCTAATATAGTCAGAACCTATCAAACGCATTTTTATTTTTACCCATGGTTTAGCCTTAGTATAATTTCAACACAAAAATTTTTTAATTACCGTATTTATACTATATTTAAATAACTATTCATCTTGCGAGATAAGCCCATGTTGTACCGCTTGAGCTTTGGTTATATCAAAAAACTTTCCGAAAATACCGCTGAAGTGATCGTCAATAATAATGTAACGTTTACTTTAGAGATGGTAGAAGAATACGAAACGTTTTTACAGCAACATTATTCAAATAAACTAGGCATCTTAGTCAACAAAATTAATCGCTATACCTATACGCCCGAAGCACAGTTATGCATAGGGTCATTAAGCAATATTGCCGCTTTTGCGATAGTACATTATCACCCTTTCGACGCCAAACAAACGAACATACTGGCCCATGCAAGATCAGTCGATAAGTTAAACATGAAAACATTTGATGGTTATCAGCTAGGAAGAGAGTGCGCACTAAACTGGCTAAAATTAGAACTACAAAATTGTCATTCATAAAACAAAAATATTGAATAACTTGCATCGTGTTAACAAATTTACAAATTATGGTGGTAACACAAAAACTAACTTGTTATAAATCAATGCATTCATCTACAGTTATTTATTCATTATTATGCTTATAAATTTTTCCGATTTCTCTGCTAACCAGCGATACCATTTCATGACACAGACAGTGATCCCAAGACCAATAGCATGGGCACTAACCGCTTCAAATTTAGGCACTACTCGCCAAGTATTAAATCTCGCTCCTTTTTCATATTTTACTGCGATAAGTAGTGAACCGGCGCTTTTAATGATATCTGTTGGCAAAAAACCTCATGGTGAAGTAAAAGATACATTAACGAATATTCTAGAAAATCAAAGAATTGTCATACACATTGCTAGTGAAAGCCAAGCATCACTCGTCACACAAACCGCTGCTACATTAGCGCATGGTGAATCAGAATTAGCAGAAATTGACACGAATTTACTCAACACAACGACCTTTGATCAATTTGACCTTCCTAGACTAGCACAGTGTGATATCGCGTATGGTTGTGAATTATATGAAATTAAAGAAATTGGGAACACACCTCAAAGCTTAATATTTGTCGAGATAAAAACACTTTTTCTCAATGATAACGTGGTCTCCTCAAGCAATGAAAGGATGACAATCCATGCTGAAAAAATAGCACCTTTAGCAAGATTAGGCGCTAATGAGTACTCAGGGATCACCCAACCGTTCAAGAAAAATCGACCTGATTAATCGCTTAACAATCATACTGCATTTATTGACTAAAATGACAAATGGAAAGTAGCACCTTTCACTTTCCATTTGTCTATCTCACTCTATGAATCTGTTATCTATCAAGAGTGTTTATATTCGAACTTGAGAGTTAACATTCATACCAATTCGCATAAAAATTAAGTCAGTTCAGAGCAATGTCAGCGGTGGGAGAATAAACGAAACGTGTGCAGGTATAGTTGTTCTACATCAAACACGTTTTGCGCAATTATCGCGCCTCTAACACGCTCCCAAAGGGCGAGTTTAAACGCTTCATAGCCTGTGTTGTTGATTTTAACAAGGGCGCTACAAGGATGTAGCTTATTAGAGAACGTAGGAGCACATTCTCCTGAATAACCATTCTTTGCAATCAACGCCGTGCCTCTAAAGCGTTTAATTCTCGCTGAATGATCGAATATTTATGCGAATTGGTATTACTCATCAAAATGCAAAATTAGCAAGCATGTTGATAACCTCGTATTTCTTCAAAGATACGTGAGTTCAACAAAACTTAATCTCGAAAGAGCAACAGACCCTAACGTTTTACTCGCAAGTACCTACAACTGGGTTTTAAAAACAAACTGGTTATCATCTGCTTTTAATTCAGGCAATTGCTGATAAATAGGACATTTTTCTATTGCTTTAGATAAATACAATTGTGCCTTATCATCTTTAGATACGTACGCATATAACAATCCCACTCTAACTTTAGTTGATAAATCTAAACTATCACTTCTTGTCGATAAAGGTTCTATGCGCGTTAACAAGTCACTTTCAGATAGTTGCTTCATCCCGTTTTCTTTTGCTATACGTACTGAATAATACAGTTGATACACTTTATCGTTAATCGTTTCATTGCCCCTAGCAAAGTCTCGATCAATAACCGCTAGTGCTTTTTGATAAGCATTAATCGCTTCATTGTGCTGATTATTAGCAACATACATATCAGCAAGCCCTCCCCATATTTGATGAATTCCGGCTTCGCCCGCTAATGCAATAGCTTGTAAGCGTAATTCGATAGCTTTGGGGTATTCACCGGCAAAGTAATGCAACATACTTAGTTGCTCTAATGCTAAGTATGAATCAGGTTTTTTTGATAACGTTTGATGATAATAACCTTTTGCACTTTCAATATTTCCTACGCAATAATTTAGCGTGCCTAAATTTGCTAAAACCACATCGCTTTGATTATATTGAGCAGCTTTTTCATAAGCTAAAATCGCTCGTTCTGTATGACCATCTGTCCATTCAATTAACCCTAATAGCAGATAATACTTCCACATATGTTCATCTTGACGAATAGCCTGTAAAGTTGATTGTCTCGCAGTATCTAACGACTCTTTATCTAGACCCAATTGTCTAAACTGTTCAAATTGTGCATACGCTAATTCATAGTTTAATTCGGCATTTTTATTTGGCAGTGAGAGTAATCTTTGAATAGCTTCTGCTAATCTGCCTGTGCGGCGCATTAGGAATGTTTCTGCAGCAATAGCGTTCGTAGAATTAGGATCAATGTCTATTGCTATTTGGCAATGTTTAGTTGCTTGGGCCAATAAATGCTTTTCATCTCCGCTCCAGCTTTCAAAAATATACGCTTGACATAAACCAGCATGAGCACGAGCAAAGCGTGGATTTATTTGTATAGCATTGAGAAAACGACCTTGTGCCATTTTAATTTTATTTAGATCATAAGATTCATCTAGCCAAGCTATTCCCTCTAGATAAAACATCGATGCGGTACTATCAACAACATTATTTTGTTCTATTGTAGAAGTTTGACCTGTAACACGTGTTTGGATCGGTTCAACGAGCTTTTTTGTCAATAATGTAGGTTCTAAAAACAAAGCCTTACTAATAAAAAAGTGTTGGCTTATTAACACTTTTTGCTGTTCATTTGCTAAAAACGTTTCCACTAAAATATGCCGACCAAACTGACGGCTTTGTAAACTCAATGTAAAATCAACTTGTTTTAGGGCAATTTGTTCGCTAGGAAGTATCGTTTCAGGAGAGCTAATAATAGTGTCAGCAACTATATTAAAGTCATTTTCTAATTGATGACGTAAACTAACAAGTGATGATTCAAGTTCAGGTTTTGCATAAAATGCGATAGCAGGTGTTAATCCTTTTTCTATCATCGAGCGATATTGTTTAGTGAAAGCTGTGTTATCTACAACTTTGTTTTTAGTTTGCGAAATATAATTTTCTATCGAAGGCTTTGTCCCTTGCCACAAAACAATAATCACTAAAAAAACACCAATCACAACTGCAATCCAAAATTGTAGACTGTTGCGATTTTTTATAAATTCAACTGATGAATCGTTTGCTCCATCTGCCAATACCGTACTCGGTGATAAAGAATCTTCTTGTGTTAAATATAAAGTGTAAGCATCAACATTTAACGCAGCGGCAATTCGTTCAATTGATGCCGCAGACACGGCTTTTTCCCTAAAAACACGATTAACCATATCTTTAGGCGCACTTTCGAGTTGCTCAATATTAGCAATATGTTCAGCTAAAGCCGCTTGAGTTTTAAAGCCTGCTGCAAACAGTGCGTGTTCAAGTTTTACACGAGACGCTTTGATCCCTCTTTTACGCTGTACTTTTTCTTTCATTCCGTGAACATTCCTTTGGTATAAACTAAATAAAGCGTTATAGCTATTTAATCACCACTCAGATCTGTTTAATATTAAACCAAAAAGATTCTGTTTTAAATATATAAATTATCGTTAAATAGCGTTAACTGTCGATAAATTCCGTTATCTATCGATGCCTCTTTTTTAACGAAATGCTAACGTTTTGTTCTCAATATAATTAACACTCGATTTATTTATTATCTTTAGATAAATCGCAAGGATTAAAGCTTTTCAATGGAGAAATGAACATGGCGAATAAAAATATCAAAATCCTTACTACCCCTTTCAATTTAAAAAAGCTAATTGTAGTTTGTAGCATCTCTATCACGTTAATAGGCTGTATGTCCACTTCACCTAAAATGGGAGGCTCAAGTGGTAATGTTGTGAGCGGTGGTGCTGCAGGTAGTAACGCAGAAAATGACAATGCAGGATTAGAAAAATGTACCCTACCTTTAGGTACCTTATCGGTCTTTGAAGATACTTCTTTAGCATGGTGGCATGATTATCGACGCAGATACCCAAAACTCGGCAGTACGCTCCCTGTTGTTAGATTAATGATACAACAGTCTAATTGTTTTGTTGTCGTTGAGCGTGGCAAGGCTATGAATGCCATGAACCGAGAACGCCAACTCATGCAATCAGGACAACTTAGGCAAGGCAGTAATCTAGGAGGCGGTCAAATGGTAGCAGCAGATTACACCATAAGTCCTGAAATACAATTTTCAGCACAAGGTACGCAAGGATTAAAAGCCGTTGGCGCATCATTATTAGGATCTTTCGGTTCCATTATTGGCGGCGGTTTAAGCAAAAATGAAGCAGCCACAACACTATTACTTATAGACAATAGATCAGGTGTTCAAGTTTCAGCCGCCGTTGGAAACGCGGGTAATTACGATTTTAGTTTTTTTGGTGGACTGTTTTCAGGTGGTTTTGCAGGAGCAAGTGGGTTTAGTAACTCTCCCGAGGGTAAAATAATCACTGCAGCATTTGCAGATTCATATAACCAAATGGTTAAAGCGCTGCGAAATTATAAAGCACAGCAAGTTAAAGGGGGGCTAGGTAAAGGAGGCATGCTTACCGTTGGCGGTGCTGATGACCCAACACCACAAGCGACAGCAAGCGCAACCATTGTTGAAGTTCAACCCGAGCCAACCGTTGTGACACATCATACCGCCGTACAAACGCATAATGTTGTGCGCGATAGACAATATGATTTTGAAGTTGATGAATACGACGAAGATGCGATGAAAGATTATTATGACGCATTAAAACAAGCATCTGAAGTGGCATCGGGCTTAGCAACTATCTCAAGTGCTGATTCTAATTCACAGCATAGACAGATGGCACTTGGAGCGATGAATATGTTCTCAAGTCGATTAGCGACGAGTAAAATAGAACTTGAATCTTGGCCGATGGGTGCCAAGAAACAAGCTTGGAGAGTGCTCGGAAAGAAAATCAAAAAATATAACAAGCTTTTCGAAATGCACCGTCAAAACGTACTAAACAGTGATTCATTAACTGATAGCTTTGCTAATGTATTAAACTCTATTGAGTTAATCACCGAAGAGTCATTATTTAATCATTAACTCTTAATCTCTCGATAACCAGTAACCTTCACTGGCTACTGGTTACTTTCTCAAACCTTATGGCTTAATCATTTTAAACACATAGATATTTTTCTCAGCTCAACCAACTTCCACTACTGAAATAAATAACATGTAAAGAAAGTTTATTCTTTGCCGATAAGAAATAAACGCATATTCAAATCCATTACTATTGATATGAACACCTTAAACGTTTCATCTTCGCTATCAACTCAGTTGTCATCACTTAGAAGTGTTAGACAAGATAACAGTGTGACAAATATTAATATTGCGGATAGTCATTCTAATAGTATACCAAGCACACGCGTATCTATTTCAGCAGAGGCTCTTGAAAAGTTTGAAAAAGAACAGCAAGAAATCGGCAAAAAATTGGGTGAACAAATCATTGAAAACCAAACTGATAAAACAGAAACCGAACCTCAAGACAGTGAAATTACCCAACTCAATAAACTCATTAAAGAAGTCAAAGAACAAATAAAAGAAGCACAGCGTAAACTCACTGAATTACAGTACGAAAAATCAACACAAGCAGAAGAAACACGCAAGTTACTTGAAACTCAATTAATGACATTAACTGGTACATTAATAGAGTTAATAGACAAAAAAATGAAAGCGATTGAAAAACTATCAGGCTAAAAAGTATAATTTTTGTAAATCGGTTTAAACCTTTTTATCATTTCTCGTTACTTAATTATAAAACATAATAAGTATTAGGACTAAAATGAAACTTCTACAACCAATAACAGCCTTAACTGCCACGGCTATAATTGCCTTCTCAACCTTAGCTAACTGGCACTCTTCTTTAACCTTACAAGACACAAAAACCTTACAACTTGACGCCGATAGCATACAAAAAATTAAAATAGATGTGGGTTCAGGCTCTTTATCAATAACCGGAAGTGACACTAATATCATCAAAGTAGTTGCCCAAATTTATCAAAAAGAGGCTCACGATAATTATCAATTATCATTAACAAATGAAAATGCTTACACGATGTTAACTTCCAAAAATAAAGGTTTTAATGAAAGCACACGAATTGATTTAGCATTGCAATTACCTAGTCGATTCTCAGTAAATATTCAAGATGGTTCAGGCCCAATAACCCTAACAAATGTAAAATCCGCCAACATAAACGATGGCTCTGGCAGTATTGATGTTTCTTATATTGACGGCGATGTAAACATAAGCGATGGCTCTGGAGAAATTACCGTAGAATCAATCCAAGGCTCACTAACGATAAATGATGGTTCTGGCTCTATCACAGCTAAATCGATACAAGGGTTTGTTACCATAGATGATGGTTCAGGCAGTATTGATGTGAAAAATGTCAAACAAGAAGTTTCTATTTCGGATGGTTCAGGCAGTATTAACGTCGATCAAGCCAAAAGCTTTACTTTAGTCGATGACGGTTCAGGCTCTGTCAATATCAAAAATATTGCCGAGAAGGTTAACATGAATGGTAACAACACTTTTTAACAGAGTGTAAGTCGTTAACGTTAATATCGCGTGTATTCACAACAGCTCTTTAAGAAAAATAAAAAAGAGTAACCTTAAAGATATAAATACACGCGCGCTTGAACTATACTTCGCGCAAATTATGCTAGTAAATCATTTTTATGACCAACGAAAATCCCTATTTAACTAACCCACTTCATGGTACAAGTTTAACAACTGTGCTGAATGAAATTGTTGATCATTATGGGTTTCCTTTGCTTTATGCTTACCTCAATATTAATTGTTTCAATAAAAACCCTAGCATTAATGCCAGTGTAAAGTTTTTAAAGAAAACACAATGGGCGAGAGAAAAAGTTGAATCATTCTACCTATATCAATATAAAAATTTACCACGAGCAAGTGATCGAGAATTTGAGAAACCGCCGCGCGAACGCATAATTCCCAACAATGAAACCCCTAAAGAACCGGCTGAATTAAGCTTTGAAGATGCAGAAAACCTGAGATTAAAACGCGCAGAAAAAACCAAGCAAAGAGCAGAAAAGCGCAACACCGGTAAGTTCAATCCATGGGGAAACAGCTAATGGGCCAATGAAAGCTATCTTTCATTGGCATATCAACCTTACTTACCCTCATTAGAAAATGTTATCAACGGGGACCAGTTTTTTGCCCAAGTGTGGTTAGCACTTTCACCTATATCGTCTAAATAATGTGTGAGAAAATCAATAAATACTCTTACCTTAGCGGGTAGGAAATCGCGTTTAGGATAAATAACAAATACGCCACTCTCAGGTTGAGGGGCTCTATAACACGGATAAAGAGAAACAAGACTGCCATTTTGCAACCCTTCTTTTGCGAGAAAATGCGGTAGTTGGGCAAATCCTAAACCATCAACACACATATGAGCCATAGTTTCACCATCATCGGTAATATGGTTTCGTTTCAATGAAAACGGTCTGTATTCTCCTTGGCTATTAGGTAATAAAATAGGTTGTAACTGTTGTGTTTCTTTTATACGAAAGCCTATCCATTGGTGTTGATGAAAATCATCTGAACAACCTGGTGTACCATGATTAGCTAAATATTGTGGGGATGCACAGGTAAGAAAGTCCATCGGGCTCACACATCTTGCAACCAAACGGCTATCTTTAACAAAGCCTGTACGAATCGCTAGGTCAATATTATTTTCGATAATATCCACATGTAAATCATTAATTTCAAGTACTAATTCTATCTCAGTGTATTGCTCACAAAAGGCACTTATAAGCGGCCGAATATACAAGTGTCCGTAACAAACCGCTGCACTAATACATAGTTTACCGCTAGGCGTATCGTTTGAATATTTTAATTCATCTTCACATATTGCTAGCTCTTTAGTCATTTTCCTAACAGTGTGTGCGTACCTTTCTCCTGCTGCGGTAATGCTTAACTTTCTTGTGGAACGCTGAAATAACGTTAACCCGAGTTGCAGTTCTAAGCGATGAACAGCTTTACTAACGGTTGATGGGTCGGTATTACATGCTCTTGCCGCTGCTGCAAAGCTACCATGATCATAAGTTGCTAAAAATATCTCTAAAGACCGTAACTTGTCCATTCACATATTTATCTCAGTGTTTAATCTTCTCATAGTAACAAGAAACGTTCATGAAAAACATTCACTATAGTATGGTTATTCCGTCTATTTTTCTCTGTATTCCAATACATTAATATCTCATTTTTCATCCTGAGTTCAACCCAGAAAGGAATAAAATCGGTGAATACTCATTTAAATAGAACAGAAAAAAATAGCCTTTTCACTTACTTTTTGCTTGCCTTCATTGCTATG
This sequence comes from Thalassotalea sp. PP2-459, assembly GCF_001913705.1. Taxonomy (GTDB): domain Bacteria; phylum Pseudomonadota; class Gammaproteobacteria; order Enterobacterales; family Alteromonadaceae; genus Thalassotalea_C; species Thalassotalea_C hakodatensis. The sequence goes on from NZ_MKQD01000025.1 coordinate 9,104, forward strand.
GCTGGCCTTGCCTACATTAATTTTTTACCCGGTGTAGTAAACGCATTAGCCGTTAATGTTTCTTATAGCAGTAGTGACGCAGGGCAAATCGTCGCTTCAAACAGCTATGGCGGTATATTTGGGAGTATGATCGCTATTTTTCTAGTACGTCATATCGCATGGCGCAAAGCAACATTTGCCTGTTTAGCTTTATTAGTTCTGATTGATTTAGGCACTTCTCGAATCAATGGATACTCGTTAATGTTGAGCTGGCGCTTAATGGCAGGCGTTATTGGTGGGGTTTGTACTGGTATAGTATTTTCTGTATTAGCGCGTTTACAAAGCCCCGATCGTGCATTTGGCTTTCTGCTATTTATCCAATTCTTAATAGGTGCGCTAGTCATCGGTCTATTACCAACTTTAGAGCCTATACTAGGCACGTATACAGTTTTCTATATTATGGCAAGCATTTCCATGATCAGTCTTCTGTTTGTACTAATAGTCCCTAAATTAACAAAGATAAAAGCAACGGATCTGCAAAATTCAGTCGGCCTTATCTTTAGTAAGTATTCAACGTTATTGTTGCTATCAATATTTCTTTATCAAACAGCGGCAAGTGCTATATATGCCTACAGCGGACTTATCGGCTTACACGCTAACATTAGTCATAACAGTACAAATATTTACATTGCAACAACAGGATTATTAGGGTTACTTGGTGCACTAATGCCGGTAATTTCAGGTAACCGCTTTGGTCGAAGGCCTCCCTTAATTATTGGAATAATTGCATCAATTACAGCTGCCGTCTTGTTAGCAACGCTGAACACTTCATTATCATTTGTGATCGCATTAGCCTTACTGTTTTTTTCATGGCCAGCATTATTAGCATATTTACTTGCCATGACAGCACAGTTTGATAACAGTGGCAGACTTGCCGCAATGTCTGCAGTTGCCTCTTCATTGGGTATCGCAAGCGGGCCTATGCTCGCCTCTATGTTAGTTGAGAAAAATGACTTCAATACCATGCTCTATACCTGTGTATTGTTGTTTGTTATCAGCGGTATATTACTATACAAAACAGCGAGTAAAGCAGATAAGACGTGTAAAAAGGATCCTATTAAGCGCCCAGAAACAAGCCCATTAACGTTAGAACAATAAGGATAGTAAGATGTTTCGATATATATGCAATAAGATGTTGTTGGCGATGAAAAACCGATACAACTATGATGTAAGCTATATGCAAAGCATATTGCACACTGACTTCGCTGCTTTTATTAAGTTTATGTGCTTTCAAACCATGTCATCACATAAAGGCACGCTTGCTAATGAGCTATTATATGCAGCAAGAATTCGCACTATTCTTTGGGATGATTGCGGCTCATGCACTCAGCTAATGGTAAATATGGCTCTTGAAGCTGAAATTCCAACAAGTACGATTGAAGCTATCATAATTAATGACTTAACAAGTCTGTCGGAAGAAACTGCATTAATTGTTCAGTATACTGAGAAGGTATTAACTCATGACCCAACAGCTGATGAATTACGCGAAAAAATAATAATGCTATTGGGAAATAAAGCTCTTATAGCGATAGCCTATGCTATTAGTTCAACTCGTGTTTACCCCACATTAAAATACTCTCTAGGTTACGGAAAAGCATGCCAACAAATAAAAATAAACAGTAAATCTCTCATACCTAATTCAACTTTACAGACAATAGAGGAGTAAACTAGATGAAAATATCAATAATGTTTACTGCTATTTTGCTTGGGTTATTTGCCTTCGTTAATGGCGTTTTAATGACATTTAGTCCAGACACTTGGTATTGGTTAGTGCCTGGTGTACCTGATCGTGGACCATTTAACCAACACTTCATTAGAGATATTGGCATCATCTACCTATTAATTGGCATTGCCTTTATTTACGGAGCACTTTTAAAAAAACATAGCGTTGATCTATGGGTTGTTCCCACGCTTTGGCTCACTGGTCACGCAATATTTCATATCTGGGAAGTCTATGCAGGTATTTGTAATCCAGAAGCGCTAATTGATGACTTTGCTGGTGTTATTTTCCCCGCAATGATTGCCATTGGATTAATTTACTTAACGCATAGAACGTCTAAAAATGCGTAAATGGGCATTCTTTCTTTGTTGCCTCTTTGGCATAACTGTAAGCATAATAATTGCTTCAAATTTCTCTTTAAATAAACATAGACATTATGTTAAAAAATCAACAATTGAATGGCTAGATAACCCACGACCAATAAATACCTTTACCTTAATGTCTGACTTAGGGAAGTTCAATAACCACTCATTGGATAGACATTGGACCATAGTGTTATTTGGTTATAGTAAATGTGCAGATATATGCCCGACAAGTTTATTTCAAATGTCGTTACTTGCGCAGCAGCTTTCCGAACAAGAAGTAGCTCACCCAATAAACTTTGTTTTCGTTTCAGTAGATCATGAGCGAGTTAGTATTAAGAACTTAGGCTATTTTGTTAAATATTTTAATCCTAACTTTGTTGGTGTTTCAGGCAGTAAACGCCAATTAACGGCATTAACTGACAGTCTGGGTATACAGTTCAACGTGTCAAAAACTGGGCAAAATTATACCGTAGCCCACTCAATATTGCTTTCAATCATTGGGCCTAAGGGAGAGCTCAGAGGAAGGTTTTCGCCAGGATTCTCTGCAGCAAACATTGCCGATGAGCTGCTACAAAAAATGGCAATATCAGCCGTGCTATAAATGGTCGTTAAGTGCCCTCAAGGCACAAACAAATGAAGCACATTATTTTATGCGATAGAAGTAACTACTTTTTTTTAAACGGATTAAAAGAAATATTTGCAGCTAACTGAAAGCTCCTTAGTATGTTAGAATACCCCCTTGTTAAGAGGTTCCATCACCCCTTTAATTATAGCTTTAAGGTTACACATGAAAAAAACGTTTTCTTTAGAACATGAAAAAATCAAAACACCACGTCTTGTAGACGCAATAAAATTTGAAGTAAAAAAATATTTAAAACGAGAAAGAAATAAACAGCTTCCTACTGATGCTGATTACTGGGATTTTGATTGTAAATATGGAACAACAGAAGCCACTGCCGATATGATTCATGTGTCTCAATTGAACAAATCAATTGATCATGCTGCTGATCATAATTTGAAAACCTTTTATATTGAGATTCTTGCGAAACCGGGTTATAGAACAGCGAAAAGTAGTGGCGAAGAATAACCACTACTTAAAGAAAGGTGAAACATTGACACTGTTTTCGGTTGATAAGTCGCCAAAGTATTGTCAATGTATTAATTTACTGTTTTAACGTCTCATCATCAATGTTATTCCACATATCAAGATGCATGCGCCAAATACCATCAACTTTACGCCAAACGATAACATAAGCTCCACCAAACTCAACTTCCCTGCCATCTTCGTGCATTGACATCCCAGAATAATAGCCAATATCACTGGCCATATTGCCTTCAATGATTAATTCTGTTGATGTTGTTTTATGCCACTTTATTTGCCATTTACTATTCGGGTTTTTAGTCCAAAAATGGCGTATAGCATCAATGTTACTTTCAATGTTGTCATTAACATCAACAATCTTAGCTTCAGTACTATAAAAAGCCATAATCGTTTCAATATCGCCATCAACATATGCTTGAGAGAATGCTTTTGCTTGAGCGATTATCGCCTCTCGATCAGAGGCCTTATCATCAGCCAACGTTATAACGCTGATCAATAATAAAAGTAACATGCTCAACCCTGTTAGTAGGTTTTTCATCATATACCTGCTTTTAAAAGTGTGCTTGGTGACCTATTAAATAGCTATTTTTTCAATGGCTGTAGCGAATTATAGGTTAATGAACGCATAACCCATTCAAATGGTCCAAAGCGATAATGTTTCAACCAATATGTTGAGAAAACCAATTGAAATAGCCAAATAGCCAATACAACCGCGAACTGTTCAATTCGTTCAAGTGAACCATACAGACCAAACCCCCAACCATAGAAAATAATGCAACAAATAATGGTATGTGACAAATAGTTAGTTAATGCCATTCTGCCTACATTAGTAATCGCACTTTGCAGCAGAGGTAGTATATTCAAACGAGAAAATACAAGTAAGAAGCACATATAAGAAAATGCCATTAAAATGCTGCCCCAATAATTATATTGAATACCGAGGAACATCAATTCAAATTTCCAATTTAATGCGAAATTTTGTTCAAGTTCTACAATGATCGCTATTGTTGAAATAATAAAACTTATCCCACCAGCAATTAATAATGACTTATTGGAAAAACGTTGACCAAAAAAATTCATTTTATAAAGCGCCATACCAACAAACATGAGCCCCAAAATACGAGGAATATAAAAAATGATGTTTGTTTGCATTTTTGACGCCATCATATGACGTGAGTCCATTTGACCTAGCCACGAAGCACGATTGTTTGATAAATCTTGCTGAATATATTCAGCCGTAGGCATCCACAACGATTGCATTGCTTCAACTTCTGCTTGTTCCCAATGCGGCAGAGAGATACCCGCCAACCACATCAGTAATGAGCTTAAACCGATGAACACAAGCCCAAGAATGATCAGCGTTCTCGCTTTTAGATTTCGCCCTAAATAAGCAAACGACCCTGCAATGGCATAGGGAAATAAAATATCGCCAAACCATAGCAAATAAGCATGGGCAATACCTACCACGGCTAAAATGAACATTCTTTTATAGTGCATCTTGCTCGCGTTTCCACCTTTTTTCACTATATGATCAGCCATGAGTACTATACTACAGCCAAATAATAACGAGAATATCGTCATGAATTTTTGGTTAGCAAAAACATGTGAAACATAGTAAACATAATAGTTAACACCTGTAAGATCGCCATATGCTGTAGGGTTACTATACGCTGAAAAAGCCATCGAAAATGCTTGAATATTCATGATCAAAATACCCAATAAAGCAACACCACGAATAAGATCAATAGCAATCAAGCGATCGCTAGTCTGTACAGGGTGATGAGATTGAAACTCCATGTAGTCCTCTTATTTTTATTTACATCTATATCAAAAGACATAATAATGAAATATAAGAAAAATTTCTGATATTTCTTGTTCTTTTTTTGAAATAAAATGTAAAAAATTGTCAAATACTGGCTGATTAAGAATTAAAAAAAATATTGAAAACGACCACTGTTATATAGGCCATATAATAAGCCTAATGTTCCCCCGCCTAAGCCAAGCACCCAACCTAACTTATTACCCCATTGACTCAACTTCAGCAAGGTTGCACTTTTTTTGCTATTGAGAGCTTGTTGACACAAATTAGCATGTGTTATTTTATTAGCGGCAGTTATATTTATGTATAGGCCAAATAAGAAAACAATATAGGTTACTACTGGCATTACCCAACCTTGAGTAAAACTGTAACTTAGCGCAAAGAATAAACAGGTAATGGCGATTACCGCATTACTTTTATGCTTTATTTGATTAAGCTTTTGTACATCCTCTTCATTTTCAATATGCTTTTTCATATAGTTCATCATTAGTGTGTTGGTAAGAACAGCAATAATGCCGCCTAAAGCTGCGCCACCCAAGCTAAGTAAAAACTTACTAAACCAATGACTTTGCTTAGTTGCAACAGCCATGGTGAAAGTGCTAGCAGCAACTGGTGCTGAAGCGGTTGCGGCAAGAGCAAACATAGACACTAAACCTATGGGCGCAGTAGCGAAAATAACCTCACCATATTTTGCAAGAACATCAGACTTAAATTGCAGTCGAACGCGTTGCAAACGTTTACGAACTGTTGATTCAGTGAGCCCTAACAGCTTAGCTACCGCTTTACTGTTATGTTCCTCACGGTAGTAAAGTAAAACTATTTCACGGCTTTCATCCGGCAGTTGATCAAGTAAATGACAAATAAGGTCACTTTGCTGCTGTTTGATGAGTACGGTATCCATTTGGTGTTGCTCATCACAAACCTTGTCTAACAAAATGTCTAAGCCATCTTCATCTGGATGTACCTGACGATTAATTTTGTTATCTCTGACAAAATTAATCGCGGTATAGCGTGTAATTTGGCGGATCCACGGCAGTACACTATCATTATTTTTTAATTGGTTAATTTGCTGCCATACTTTAATAAACACCAATTGGCTAACATCGTGGCTGTCTTGTATATTTTTAGTTATATTCAAAGCGATAGCTGAAACAGTATTGGCAATCTTACTTACTAAAGATTGAAAAGCAGCTTTGTCTCCACGTTTAGCCCGGTCAACATAATAGTTTAGCTCGTTCGTTAGATCTGAATGGTAACTTTTAGCACTCATTTCCATGCCTCAACTTGCTTGATTATCGTTTGCACTAACCATTTCGGCTCATCCCACATTAAAAAATGACTCCCGTTATTATTCATAATAAGCGTGGCTTGAGAAGCCAGTGACAATTGCGCAGCATATAGCTTTTTTATCGATATTTGCTGTGCCTTTTCGGTAAAGCCGCCTGCAGCACCTATTAATAATACCGGTGCTTGAAGTTTATCAAGTTTTTTGCGCAAATCAGTAGTCATCACAGAATAAATAGCACTACCTGCTGTGATAGGATCTGACTCCCCTGCCATATCAATTATATGCTGATATTTACGCTTTAACTTCGTTTGAATACTGATGCCTTGCTTTGTCATGCTCTTAATTTGTGCTGGCGTTGCACGTTGGTACATGCCTTTTGCTGAAGTCGCTTGATACGAAAGATCTTCAACTGTTGTTTCATTACTTCTTGTAAACACTGGACCAATAAATGGCAAGCCATCGACGGAAATAGCACCACCAAGCTCTATATCTTTAACTAACGCTAGTTGGAATGACATTAATCCTCCCATACTATGGCCAATCATAATAGGTTTTTGTAGCTTATTGTTAGTGATGTATCCCTTTATTTCTTGGATAGCCTGCGGATAAATAGCATCTGCTTTACTACAGGCTTTATTTTTACCAAAGCCTGCTATCGCTAATTGATGTACTTGGTATTGCTTTGAAAGAGCCTGAGTAATCTCTTGCCAAACTGTTTCATCACTAACAAAGCCAGGCAACAATAATATCGGCTGACCAGTACCTGATATTTTAGAGACAATGCACGTGCCTGCATTCGCATTCGATGCTGATACGCTAAGTAACAAGGTAAGTAAAAATAATAAAATAGGTTTCATGGGTTTTCTCTTTATTGATTAAGTTACTTACAAAGTCACGGTGAAATGAAAAAGTGTGACAAATTTTTTATGATTATTTTTTAATTAAGGGAGATTTGAAGGTTCAGCGTTTATTGAGACAGTAAAGTAGATAATCAACCTCAGTTGTTGCAGTTAAAGCGCATACAAAGTGAAGTAGCATGTGGCTATGGGTTAATGGGGTCAGGGTTAATGGGGTCAGGTACATTTAACTTGTGATCCCACTTTACTTTTTTCAGATATTAAAAATATGATAAGAAACTTAAGTCCAAATTAACAATGTAACTCTTACTGATAGTACTAGAAGTAAGCCCTTCAAATAGCTTTTATCAAAAACATCTGGAATTTAAAAACACTATAAATATTGATCAGGCATTAAAAAGTTAAGATAAGACTCACTAACAATTTTTTTTAATATACTTTCTTAAGTATTAATTAACCAGACTCCAATAGCTTGACCTGCGCTGGAATTAAATTGTACCTGACCCTATTAACCTTTTTTTCGCACTTAAGCGTATCCCTAAATACTTTAATACAAATAAATGCTTGAATAATCATTAAGAACTAGCGTAATTTACCGTTTGAATTATCAAATAACTTTTTAAGGATTTTATGACTAATAAACAGAGAGTAGCCTCAACATTACTGACAGACGCTGAAAAACAAGAAATAATGAATACAACTTCCAGTGTCGTAACTAAAATTTTTGAAGCCTCTAACAATAGACAATATTTAAAGGGACTAGACTATTACTCAAATACGAGTGATGCGTTTTTTATAAGTGGTGGTTCGATAAAATCACTCGATGAACTGAAAGCGTCCTACGAAATAGCAGGAGCTGCCGTAGAAGATCTTCACAATGATATACTTGACTGGAACGTTAACGTGTTGAGTGCTGATTTGGTTTCTTTTACATTACTTGTAAAGCTGCGATTGAAATTAAAAGGTATTAAAGAATATACCGGACAAATTTTTTGGTCAGCTGTTTTAAAGAAAACTGATAATCAATGGCTTGTTGTACAAAGTCACGAATCATGGCTAAATGCCGGAGAAATGTCACAAGCATTAACGATTAAAGAATAAGTTTTTCAGCGTTAAAATTTACCCAGAAGTCGAATACCATCAAAATAAAACAGCTAGTTTTTAGTATTAAAATAGTTTAATAAATAGTAAAACTAGCACCTGTTTCTTTTAACGCTTGGTAAAAGTCTTCAATCTGACATTGCTCTTCTAATTGACAGATCACACGATATTTTTCAACCGCTGGTTGATAACCCTGCTTTGCAGCTTCAAATAACCAATACACTGCTGTTTCAACATCCTTATGGCCTTCAATGCCTGTTAAATAAAGCTCCGCCAAATGTGTTTGTCCTGGTGCGTAGCCTAAGTCGGCAGACTGTTTTAACAACTCAAAAGCTTTATCGAACCTATCTTCTATATGCGTTGATTTCAAAAAAGCCATCGCTTGCGTGTTTTGCCGCTTTCCGGGTACGTAACGCCACTCTTTTTCGACTATTTCAGGCTCAGTAACAACGTTACCATCAATCATATACGCCGATCTATTTCGGCCAATGTAATTAAGCTCAGGTCTAATGACGCGATAAATAAAGCCTTGCTGGAATAACTGATTTAATTGCGAGTAAGAAAAGTGATGCCATTCTTTCTCGAAATAATCGTCACTTACCGTATGCCCTAAATTAACACCGTTGCTTAGCGTAGATTTTAGCGGGTAATAATAGTTTCCATAAACAAGAGAAACCGTTCCTCCGGTAATATCAACAATTTTTGCGACACGATACTTTTGATGAGGGCGAAAATCACCGACGGAATTTTGGTAGTCTAAATAATAAAAGTCATTCACTTTTGGTACATCTATATGCGTTTGACTTTGGCGGACATGTAACTGTTCGTCAGAAAAGTAGAAGCTTAGAAATAAAACGATTAAGAAACTGCCGCTAAAGGTACTTAATAACCGCAGCTTATTAAACAACGCTAAAGCAAAATTTGAAAAAATTAACGATAAATCTGTTGAGTTACGAGGGATATCAACAATACTTTGGCATTGTAAACAATGAACCTGGGTATTTCGCTTAATTGGCACTATGGGTAAATATTCAAGGAAATAGTAGCCGTAAGTAATTATCGAGTTAACACTATGTGTTTGACCACCACAGTTAGAACAGTGCAATTTATCTGTCGTTCCTAAGCATAAAGTCGATTCTCGGTAATCCATCATTTAATCCGTTATTATTATTCGCTGTTATTTTATAGCATTCGTTTATAAATCAAACAAGTACATATACTAATTTTTTCGTAGTTTCGATTAAAAACTAAATACATAAAGTCTATTTCGTTAAAAATACAGGTGAATGCGTTAAGACGTTACTAGAAAATAAGATTACTTCTCTTGAAATAAACTTATGTTGGAAGCTATCAATATCGCGATAATGGCCGCAGCATGCCAGCAGGGATAACAACCTTTCCCACTGACAACTCGGGTAGTGTTGAACTTAATTAGCGCTTGATATTTGAACTATTCATTTCAAAGATAAGCTATTTTATCACTTTCGCACGTGCAAGTTTAAAGGTACAAAATGCTAATATAAAAGCAATGATCCCTCGTGGAGCGGGATTTGTAAAATCTAACGCATTGGCAATTTTATAAGGAATGGCTAAGTCGATCATTAACCACCGGCTATATGTTGTTGTCGCAGCATCTAGCATAGTTGGTGCATTAGGAAAACTATACTCTCCCACAAAAAACCAACAAAGAGCTTGTACGCTCAAAAACACGACTGCAGTTAACAAAAGCGCATGAGGTAAGGATAACCTTGGTTTGCACATCACTTCCATTGCTTCACGTTGATCAATTGCTTTGTTCATCTTCTTGTACATCCATTATTTTAGGTACCTGTTTAGCCTAGCAATTTTGATCAAACAAACCATTGATGTCAAAGAATAAATGGGGTCAGGTTCAATTTAGGTTTAAGTTGTACCTGACCCCATTAACGTAAGTTGTACCTGACCCCATTAACGATTTGAACAAGTGAAAACATTGCTGCTGACGATTAAACACCAACTTTATAATGAGAATAAGCTAAAACTCTTTTTAGGAGCCTTAACTTTTAGACGTTAAAATATGATAAGAAATTTTAGTCCAAATTATCAAGGCAACACCTGCTAATAGTACTAAAAGTAAGCCTTTTAAGTTACTCTTATCAAAAACAGTTGGAATAGCATAAATACTATAAAGAATGATTAAACTATAAAAAGTCAGGATAACACTTAGTGCTAATACTTTTTTCATATCCTTCTCCTAAAGTATCAATTAAACAACCAGTCTCCAATAGCTTGCCCCGCGTAATAAGAACCCACGACAGCTACGGTTACAACACCTAAACCTGAAGCAGTATAAGCAGCACCCGCCAATATACCACCACCAATAGTTAATGCATCACCAAGATAATTGATAACATCAATTTTATTCATTCCGCCGTTAACTCGCTTAACTTCCTTATTTGTTAACTCTTTCATAACTTATCCTTTTTGATTAATTTTCATATATTGAAATATAGTTATCCATTTAACAGGGCTATACTTCATCGAAAATTTAGCAGACATTTACTGTATGAACTTTTAATAAAAGAGGAGCTTTAGAGAACCCTATGTAACCACTTGATTTTAAACAACTTTAAAAGGTTGTATAAATGTAGTAAATATATTGTGTGGTAGCTCCTTTGAGCTTACTACTATTAAAAGCAAAAAGTGGGTATAAAACTTAGAACATTTGGTTTTTCATATGAAGGAGGTTTACAAAATAAGTTGAAATCATTGTCATCCATAGCTCAGCTTAACTGCTCTTTTCTCAAATTATCAACTCACTTCCTGAGTCGGGAAATGGTAAAGACCGCGCTGCTCGTTTCTATAACAAATAAAAGCAATTACACAAAAGTAAACACGAAATGAGAACAAAGCACTTATCTGCTTTGAAAAATGCTGAATGAATAATCAATATCAGCTATTGCTAGCAGAATACCAGCAAAGCTAAGTAGCATAGGATTATGATTTTAGAAAAGCATTTGCAAGCAGCGCAAGAGTTTTCAAAGAGGGTTTGCGTGAACCCTCTTTGGGTGCCGTCGAGCACCCTCGACAATATAAGTAGAGGAAAACCATTAAACTAAAAAGTATTTTTCCTGCTAAATACTTTCAATATTGGCACTCTACCCTAATCATATTGCGGCGGTGGCCGCAGCACGTTAGAGGGAAATAACACCGTTTCCCTCTAACAACTCCCTCGGTGCCCAACTCAGCGAAAACATCAAATAGTATTTAGCCGATTGACCATTCCTGACGATGATACATCCATGTATCACGTCAGTTATCAGCATCCAAGCTGATAATGATTAAATCGTTCATCTAAATACTATTTGAATCGCTTCGATGGGAAATGGTGTTGAAATCAAGGCTCGTTTCTTATTCGTATCCCATTTTGGGATACAGCGAAATTAATCATCACACTAGAGCGAAGCATTATTCTGCTTTGAAAAATGCTGAATGAAAAAATCAATATCAGCTATTGCTGGCAGGACGCCATCAAAGTGAAGTAGCATATGGATGTGCTATCTGAACGTTAACTCGAATATTGATGATGAATGAAGAATTACATTTTTCAGCAGCTCCGAGGGTGTCCAGAGGGAGGCCGGAGGCAGTCTCCCTTTGGGCGTAGTGGCCGCTGCTACAATATATTAAAATTTTAAAGCAATACTAGAAAGTATTTAACAAGAACAAATCAAACGACCTGACACCATTGATTTCATTAATTAACATAAATAAAAAGTTTACAAGACAATTAATTAATGCTTTGATTTAACTAAAGGTTTTATGTAGCTCTCATAAGATGAAATTTATATTAAACAAAACACAAAATATTTTTCACAATAAGGAAAAAGTTAAGTCTCTTTCAGAATTTGTTGAAGCTATAGACAAAGCAGAAGATCTGATCGACGACGATGGTATTACAGACGTTTGGTTTAGAGGAAATAGCCAAATATCTTATAAACTAGTCCCTAATCAATTTAGAACCCCCTGCAAATACAGCCCAGAAGATGAATCTTCGTCCCTAACACAATTCATTCATAAAGCAAAAGCGTTTATAAATGGTGGGCGTGAACATAGTTCCATGTGGGATTGGATTATTGCGGCTCAGCACTATGGTATGTCAACAAGGCTTCTAGATTGGAGTGAAGGAGCTTTAATTGCCTTATTTTTTAGTATTGAAAATAAAGAGTCTAGAAGCCCTTGTGTTTGGGTTTTAAACCCTTTCAAATTAAACGAACTATCAACAGGAAAAGAGTTAATTTATTATACAGACAAGATCACAAGAGATGGTGATGACAAGCAAATTTTGGCAAAATATAAACTAGGTTCCAAATTCCTTCCTAAACATCCAATAGCAATATTTCCACCATACATAGATGCACGTTTAAAAAGTCAGAAAGGGTGTTTTACAATTCATGGAAAAAACAAACTTGCTATTCATGAATTAAATAAAACTTCAAAAGTACCTTTTTTAGTTAGAATTGACATAAACCCTAACTCTATAAAAAGAATTCGTTGGCAACTCAGTGTAATAGGCATTAATACTTCCGATATCTATCCAGATTTACCTGGGTTAGCTCAACAACAAATGTGGAAGAAAAGCGTATTTGAATAACAAAAAACCCGCCAAATGGCGGGTTTTTCAAATCTTCAAAAAGAAGGCTAGCCGATTACCAACCCGCTTTCTCTTTAAGTGCTGAACCGATTTCCGCTAAAGAACGAACCGTTTTAACACCAGCCGCTTCTAATGCAGCGAATTTCTCATCAGCTGTACCTTTACCACCAGCGATAATTGCGCCAGCATGGCCCATACGCTTACCTGGAGGAGCAGTAACACCAGCGATATAAGAAACAACAGGCTTAGTAACATTTGCTTTAATGTACTCAGCTGCTTCTTCTTCTGCAGTACCACCAATTTCACCAATCATTACGATTGCTTCAGTTTGGTCGTCGTTTTGGAACATTTCCAATACGTCAATAAAGTTAGTACCTGGGATTGGGTCACCACCAATACCAACACATGTTGATTGACCAAAACCAGCATCAGTTGTTTGTTTAACTGCTTCGTACGTTAATGTACCTGAACGAGATACAATACCTACTTTACCTGGCTTGTGGATGTGACCTGGCATGATACCGATCTTAGTTTCGCCCGGAGTGATAACACCTGGACAGTTAGGACCAATCATGCGAACGCCAGTTTCTTCAAGCTTCACTTTAACGTCAAGCATGTCTAACGTAGGAATACCTTCAGTGATAGTAACGATTAGTTCGATACCAGCATCGATCGCTTCTAAAATAGCGTCTTTACAAAATGGAGCAGGAACGTAAATTACTGTTGCTGTTGCGCCAGTTGCTTCTACTGCTTCACGTACTGTGTTAAACACAGGAAGACCTAAGTGAGTTTGACCGCCTTTACCTGGTGAAACACCACCAACCATTTGCGTTCCGTACTCGATCGCTTGCTCTGAGTGGAAAGTACCTTGACCACCAGTGAAACCTTGACAGATAACTTTAGTATCTTTGTTAATTAATACAGACATTATTTGCCCTCCGCAGCAGCAACAACTTTCGTTGCAGCGTCAGTTAAAGATTCAGCAGCGATGATCGCTAAACCTGAGTTAGCTAATACTTCACGACCTGCTTCAGCGTTAGTACCTTCTAAACGAACAACTACTGGTACTTCAACACCTACTTCTTTAACAGCACCGATAATACCTTCAGCGATCATGTCACAACGAACGATACCACCAAAAATGTTTACTAATACTGCTTTTACGTTGTCATCAGAAAGGATAATTTTGAATGCTTCTGATACACGCTCTTTAGTAGCACCGCCACCAACATCTAAGAAGTTAGCCGGCTTACCGCCGTGTAAATTAACGATATCCATTGTACCCATTGCTAGGCCTGCACCGTTAACCATACAACCTACGTTACCGTCTAAGGCTACGTAGTTTAATTCCCATTGTGCGGCATGTGCTTCACGCTCATCTTCTTGAGATGGATCATGGTAACCACGAATTTTTGGTTGGCGATATAATGCGTTTGAATCAACACCAATTTTACCGTCAAGACAATGAAGATTACCTTCATCTGTAATAACTAATGGGTTAATTTCAAGTAAAGCGAAATCATGATCAATGAACATGTTGCCAAGACCCATGAAGATCTTAACGAATTGCTTCATTTGAGTAGGGTTTAAACCTAATTTGAAGCCTAATTCACGCGCTTGGTAACCTTGAGGACCTACTAATGGATCAATCGCCGCTTTGTGAATTAAGTGTGGCGTTTCTTCTGCAACTGTTTCGATGTCAACACCGCCTTCAGTTGATGCCATGAAAACAACACGACGAGTACCACGGTCAACAACCGCGCCTAAATATAGTTCATTAGCAATATCAGTACAGCTTTCTACTAAAATTTTAGCAACTGGCTGACCGTTTGCATCTGTTTGATAAGTAACGAGGTTCTTACCTAACCAATGTTGTGCGAATTCTTTGATTTCGTCTTTAGTTTTAACTAGCTTAACACCGCCAGCTTTACCGCGGCCACCAGCGTGAACTTGTGCCTTAACTACCCACATATCGCCGCCAATTTTGTCAGCAGCTTCAGCAGCTTCTTGAGGGGTATCGCACGCGAAACCTTCAGAAACTGGTAAACCATATTCAGCGAATAATTGTTTCGCTTGATACTCATGCAAATTCATGGTGTTTTTCCACTTATCTGTAAATGAAGAGGTAACGATTTCTTATCTATCATTACCATCGAAAAGTCGACCGATTATAGTACAAAAGCTCTAAAGAGCAAACCCCTTAGAAGCTATACTATAGTCTAGATTATGAGTTTTTTTGTTTATTGCTCAATCATTTTGCCAAAAATACGTTTCAGAATTGTTAATGCTTTTCGTGAGCCTGCATTTTTCGTACATTTATGACAAAACAATGCAATCAATACAAAAAAACCGCTCACTACAGAGCGGTTTTTACTATAGGCATAACCATAGGTTATTTTAAACGTCTAATAGTAAACGTGTAGGGTCTTCTAACAACTCTTTAATCGTTACTAAGAAGCCAACAGACTCTTTACCATCGATTAAACGATGGTCATAAGAAAGTGCTAAATACATCATTGGTAAAATTTCAACTTTACCATCTACCGCCATTGGGCGATCTTGTATTTTATGCATGCCTAAAATAGCTGTTTGCGGTAAGTTGATGATAGGTGTTGATAGTAATGAACCAAACACACCACCGTTAGTGATAGTAAAGTTACCACCTTGCATGTCATCCATGCTTAACTTACCGTCGCGGCCTTTAATTGCAAGAGTTTTTATTCCCTTTTCAATACCAGCCATGCTTAATTGATCAGCGTCACGTAAAACGGGTGTAACTAAACCGCGAGGCGTAGATACAGCAATAGAAATATCAAAGAAGTTATGATAAACAATATCATCACCATCAAGTGATGCATTGACTGCTGGAAAACGTTTTAGCGCTTCAGTTACTGCTTTCACGTAAAAAGACATAAAACCTAAACGTGTATCATGTGTTTTTTCAAACACATCTTTGTATTGCTTACGAAGATCCATAATTGGTTTCATGTTCACTTCGTTAAACGTCGTCAACATTGCTGTTGAGTTTTTCGCTTCAAGTAAACGATTCGCAATTGTTTTACGTAAACGTGTCATTGGTACACGTTTCTGAGTACGCTCACCTAATGCACTAGTTTGAGGTGTAACAGCAGCTGGAGATGATTTAGCAACTGGCGCAGATTTGTTAACTGCAGCTTCTACATCTTCTTTGGTAATTCTTCCGCCTTTACCCGATCCTTTTACATCACTTGCAGATAAGCCTTTTTCAGTCAATAAACGACGTACAGATGGGCTTGCAACTTCATCACTTGATTCTGATGATTCTTCTTTAGCACTTTCAGAAGCTTTAGCAGAAGAACCGACAGCAATCACTTCAGCAATTTTTTGTTGACCTAATACCGTATCACCTTCTGCGTGAATTATTTTACCCATCACACCATCAGATGTTGCAGGTACTTCAAGTACCACTTTGTCTGTTTCGATATCTACTAACACTTGGTCACGTGATACAGAATCACCTTCTGAAACATGCCAAGTCGCAATCGTTGCATCCGCAACTGATTCTGGTAACACCGGTACAAGAATATCTTGTACTTCACCATCAGAAGAGGTTTCTTTTGCATCAGTGCTATCTTGTGCTTCACTTTGTTTATTTTCTGAAGACTCTTCTTTAGCAGGCTTATCATCAGCTGCTTTTGCATCGCCAGCCTCAATAATTGCAATCACTTGTTCGCCAAGAACGGTTGCACCTTCGCCTTCACGAATTTCACTGACTACACCGTCGGATGTAGCAGGCACTTCTAACACTACTTTATCAGTTTCTATTTCAACTAATACTTGGTCACGAGAAACACTATCGCCTTCCTGAACGTGCCAAGTAGCTACTGTCGCATCAGCAACTGATTCTGGTAATACTGGAACCTTAATTTCGGTTGTCATTCATTTATTCCTTACAATCTCTTAACCACAACAATGGTCTACTTAGCGTTTAGCGCGTCATTAACGAGCGCTTGTTGTTCTTTAACATGGACAGACATATAACCAACAGCCGGTGCAGCAGAAGCCTTACGGCCAGCATATGTCAAATATGTTCCATCAGGTATTGCTTGTCTAAAGTGGTGCTGCGAACAATACCAAGCACCTTGGTTTTGAGGTTCTTCCTGACACCAAACAAACTGTTTAACATGTTGATACTGTTCTAATTCAACTGCTAACTCTTTTTCTGGGAACGGATATAATTGTTCAATACGAATAATAGCAACATTCGTTTGTTCGTTCTTACGACGCTGTTCTAATAATTCGTAGTACACTTTACCACTACAAAACACAACACGATCAACATCTTTAGCAATAATATCTTCGTCTATTTCACCAATAACATTCTGGAATACGCCCGTTGCTAGATCATCTAACGATGATACAGCTAATGAATGACGTAATAGTGATTTTGGTGACATAACAATTAATGGACGACGCATTGGTCGCACAACTTGGCGACGAAGCATATTAAATACTTGAGCCGGTGTTGAAGGTACACACACCTGCATATTATGATCAGCACACAACTGTAAAAAACGTTCTAAACGTGCCGATGAATGCTCTGGGCCTTGTCCTTCATAACCATGTGGTAGCAACATAGTTAAACCACATAACCTACCCCATTTTTGTTCACCTGAAGAGATAAATTGATCAAATACCACTTGTGCACAGTTGGCAAAGTCACCAAATTGTGCCTCCCAAACTGTTAAACCGTTTGGTTCAGCAGTAGTGTAACCATATTCAAATGCTAACACAGATACTTCTGAAAGTACTGAGTCATAGACATTAAAAGGTCCTTGGTCTTCACTAATGTTTTGCAACGGATAATAGACGCTTGCATCTTTTTGATTATGCAGCGCAGCATGACGATGGAAGAACGTGCCACGTGCAGAGTCTTGACCTGTAATTCGTACCCGCTGACCATCTTTTACAATAGCTGCATAAGCAAGGTTTTCAGCAAAACCCCAATCAAGTAGTTTTTCGCCATTAGCCATCTTTTTGCGATCATCATAAATTTTCTTAACGCGAGAGTTCAAAGAATGATCATCGGGATATGAAGCTACTTTATCAGCCAATGCTTTTATTTCATCATGCGGAATTGATGCATCATATTCATCATCCCAGTCATGTTCTAAAAATGGTGTCCAATCAACAGAGTGTTCTGTCATCGGGCGGTATTGTTCCACCGTACATTGCCCTTCATCAAGCAGAGTGCGGTAATATTCAGCTAACTCGTTAGCGCGCTCTATTTTTACGCTACCTTCTTCATCTAGCTGATTTGCATACATTTGACGTGGCGTAGGATGCTTCTTGACCTTTTGATACATTAAAGGTTGAGTAGCATTCGGTTCGTCTGCTTCATTATGGCCATGACGGCGGTAACAGACTAAATCAATCACCACATCACGCTTAAATTTGTTTCTAAAATCTAACGCTATTTGTGTGGCTAAGATCACAGCTTCAGGGTCATCACCATTAACATGAAAAATTGGTGCCTGAACCATTTTCGCGATTTCTGTACAATATTCACCGCTGCGTGTATCCGCTTGGTTTGATGTAGTAAAGCCAACTTGGTTATTCACCACAATGCGAATACTGCCACCTACTTTAAATGCACGAGCTTGTGACATATTAAAGGTTTCTTGAACGACGCCTTGCCCTGCAATTGCTGAATCACCGTGGATAGTAATAGGTAATACTAGATCACCTTCATTACACTTACGACGATCTAAACGTGCTCGTACTGATCCCATTACTACAGGGTTAACAATTTCTAGATGTGAAGGGTTAAACGCAAGAGCTAAATGAACATTGCCACCTGGTGTAACAAAATCTGATGAGTACCCCATGTGATACTTAACATCACCAGAGCCAACTAAATCATCATGTTTACCGGCAAATTCATCAAATAATTTTGACGGGTTTTTACCCATCACATTTACCAGTACATTTAATCGACCACGGTGGGCCATACCAAACACAACTTCTTTAGTGCCATGAGTGCCCGCACGAGTGATTAATTCTTTCAGCATTGGAATAAGTGAATCACCACCTTCCAATGAAAAGCGTTTTGCACCAGGGAATTTTGCACCAAGGTATTTTTCTAAACCATCGGCAGCAATGAGGCCTTTAAGCACTTCTTCTTTTTGAGAAACTGACAATTGAGCTTTAGACTGTACCGATTCTAAACGCTGTTGTAACCAACGTTTTTCTTCGGTTGAAGTCATGTGCATATACTCTGCACCTATTGAACCGCAATAGGTTTTGCTTAGCGCTTTGTATAAATCACCTAACTTCATTTGCTCTTGTCCGCAAGCAAATGAACCGACATTAAACTCACGATCAAAATCATTTTCTGATAATTCGTGGTGAGATAGTTGTAAATCACGAACTTTCTCTCGCTGCCATAGGCCTAACGGGTCTATGTTAGCGTTTTGATGTCCACGGAAGCGGAATGCATTAATGAGTTGCAAGACTTTTACCTGCTTAGCATCACTACCGCCTGAGACAACAACTGTTTTATGAGCCTGCTGGGCAAGTTCACGAAATTCATCTCGAATTTCAGAATGACGATATTCGACCTCTGCACCTTCGATTTTTGGTAAATCGTCAAATACAGCACGCCACTCTTCTGAAACAGATTGCGAATTATCTAAATAAGATTCATATAGTTCTTCTATATAAGCAGTGTTCGCACCGCTTAAATGGGAAGACTCTAGCCAAGCCTTCATTACACCTTCTGGCATTGCCTGATCCTTGAATAGGGTTGAAGCAATTAAAAATTAAATAATAACGAATTAAATGTCTATTAGACTATAGCCTAATTTCTATAAAAATCATTAATATCCCTGACAAAAGCAAAGCAAATAGCTCACGCTATTTGCCTTTATTGTTTTTACACTGCGCGCGATAGTAGCATCGACTTAATATGGCCGATTGCTTTCGTTGGGTTTAACCCTTTTGGACACACATCTACACAGTTCATAATGCCATGACAACGAAATACGCTGTAAGCATCTTGTAAATCATCTAAGCGTTCATCTGTGGCTGTATCTCGACTATCAATTAAAAATCGATACGCGTGTAACAAGCCTGCTGGACCGACAAATTTATCTGGATTCCACCAGAACGATGGGCATGATGTTGAACAACAGGCACACAAGATACACTCATACAATCCATCAAGCTTTTCACGCTCTTCAATCGTTTGTAAATGTTCTCTAGCAGGTTGTTCTTTGCCATCGTTAATTAAATAAGGCTTAATTTTTTCATATTGGTTATAGAATTGTGTCATGTCGATAACCAAATCACGCACTACCGGTAAACCAGGTAATGGACGTAATACAATCTTACTTGCTTTTACTGCCGATAAAGGCGTAATACAGGCAAGACCATTTTTACCATTCATGTTTAAACCGTCAGAACCACAAACACCTTCACGACATGAACGACGGAAAGACAATGTTGAATCTTGCTCTTTAAGCAAAATTAACGCATCTAATACCATCATGTCTGAGCCTTCTGGTATTTCTAGCTCATAATCTTTCATGTAAGGGGCATTATCAACATCAGGGTTGTAACGGTAAATAGAAAATACTTGTTTCATCGTTAATGCTCCTTAGTACGTACGAGCTTTCGGAGGGAAAGCTTCACGGTGAACGGGTGCCATATTTACTTGACGCTTAGACATATCTTCAGTATCTGGCGAGTAAATTGAGTGACATAACCAATTTTCGTCATCACGCTCAGTGAAGTCTTGACGAGCATGCGCACCACGAGATTCGGTACGGAAGTTGGCCGCTTTAGCAGAACAAAAAGCCGTTTCCATTAAGTTGTCTAATTCTAAACATTCAATACGTTGCGTGTTAAATTCAGATGACTTATCGTCCAATTTCGCATGTTTTAGGCGCTCACGAATTTCCGTTAATTCCTTCATACCTTGTGCCATTGCTTCGCCTTCTCTAAATACAGAGAAATTTAATTGCATACATTGCTGTAGGTCTTTACGAATTTGAGTAGGATCTTCGCCCGTAGTTGATGATTCCCAACGGTTAAAGCGAGCAAGAGCAGCATCTAAATCAGAGTCAGACGCTTCTTTACCGAATGCAGTACCCGCTAAATATTCACCTAAGAAATTACCCGCAGCACGACCAAATACCACAAGGTCAAGCAATGAATTACCACCTAAACGATTTGCACCATGTACTGATACATTGGCAATTTCACCCACGGCAAATAAACCTTCAATAATAACGTCTTCACCTGTTTCAGGGTTGAAACTGATTGCCTGACCATTAACATTACAAGGTACACCACCCATTTGGTAGTGACATGTTGGAATAACAGGTATTGGTTCTTCTGCCGGGTCAACGTGTGCAAAAGTTTTCGATAAATCACAAACACCTGGTAAACGCTGATTTAAGGTTTCACGACCAAGGTGATCTAGCTTAAGTTTAATGTGTGGACCCCACGGACCATCACAACCACGACCTTCACGAATTTCTGTCATCATAGAGCGTGCAACAACATCACGACCAGCTAAATCTTTAGCATTAGGTGCATAACGTTCCATAAAGCGCTCACCATCTTTATTCAATAGGTAACCACCTTCACCACGACAACCTTCCGTCACTAGCACACCAGCACCAGCAATTCCCGTTGGGTGGAATTGCCACATTTCCATATCTTGCATTTGCACACCAGCACGAAGTGACATACCAACACCATCACCCGTATTAATATGAGCATTAGTTGTTGATGCGAAAATACGACCTGCACCACCTGTCGCTAATACGGTTGCGCGCGCTTTAAAGTAACACACTTCACCAGATTCAATATCTATTGCAGTAGCACCTACAACAGCACCGTCACTGTTTTTAACTAAATCTAATGCATACCACTCAGAAAAAACGTTAGTTTTGTTTTTTACATTCTGTTGGTATAAACAGTGTAACAAGGCATGACCTGTTCTATCAGCTGCTGCTGCAGTACGCGCAGCTTGTTCACCACCGAAGTTTTTAGATTGTCCACCGAAAGGACGTTGATAAACTTTGCCGTTCTCAAATCGAGAAAACGGTAAACCCATCTTTTCTAATTCAATGATAGATTCTGGGCCAGTTTTACACATATACTCAATTGCGTCTTGGTCACCGATATAATCAGAACCTTTCACAGTGTCGTACATATGTTGTTCCCAATGATCTTCATGCGCATTACCAAGCGCAACAGTAATACCACCTTGAGCAGATACTGTATGAGAACGAGTAGGGAAAACTTTTGAAATCAAAGCACAACTTTTGCCTGATTCCGAGATTGCGAGTGCAGCACGCATGCCAGCACCGCCTGCGCCAATAACGATGGCGTCAAATTCACGAACTGATACGCTCACTTACACACCCCACACTGTTAAAAAGCCGGCTACTAAATAAGCAAGTAACAAAACGGCAAATAAAAATTGTAATAATCCACGCAGAAACGCTGGTTTGACATAATCAGAAAGCACCTGCCAAACACCAATCCATGCATGAACTAATAAGGCAAAAAGCGCTAAAACAGTGAAGACTTTTGTACACAGGTTATTGAAAAAACCTTGCCAAATATCAAACGTTACTTCAGGAGTTATAACGAAAAAACCTAATAGGTAAAGAGTATAAGCGGCCAGTAATACAGCGCTTGCACGTAATAAAATAAAATCATGGACGCCTGAACGGCCCACAGTAGCTGCGTTATTTACCATAAACGAACTCCAAATACGACAGTTAATACTAACCAAAGAGCAATGATAAGTTTGGCACTAGCAATTCCTGACGCTTTCTCTTCAAAATGCCCAAGATCCATCAATAAATGACGAATACCACCAAGCAAATGGTATAGAAGCGCGGAAATAATACCGATTATGATTAATTTAAAGAAAACACCATCAAGCAATGCTTTTACTTGCGCGAAGCCATCTGCAGAAGTTAATGATAAGGATAATGTCCACAATAAAATACCGATAGCAAATACCATAATCACACCTGAGATACGGTGTAAAATAGATGCATGTGCTGCCGAATGCATTTTTATCGTAGTTAAATCTAGGTTTACAGGACGTTGTTTTTTCACGATTGTTGCCTAAGTGCTCTTTTAGAGCCTTCAACTTTCTTTTTTTGTTATTCATTTTTACGATATAAATGAATAACCCCCCAACGATCTTAGTCAAAAAACTAAAAACTTTCCTTGTTTGTAGAACTTTTACTCAGATCAACGTGATTATATAGCTCTAAATTTTTAATTACAATTTTCTTACCCGAGATTTTTCCTTGTTTTTAAGGGCTTGCGCCTATTTTTTAATCGATAACAAATAATCATATGACTTTAGTCTAATCTTATAACAATTAAATTGACTTTTGGGGGGTGTTTTGAAGTAGAATACGGCGCAGTTTTATATTCATAAAAACTGATTATCTTTTCATTCTATAATTATCAGATGATCAGAAAACGAATTAAATAGGGGATAAAACATATGGCTGAATCAAAAGCCACTCTTAGTATTGATGGCAAACAAATTGCCGAATTACCAGTACTTGAAGGTACTGCAGGCAATCCTGTTATCGATATTCGCACTTTAGGCAGTGCAGGCTACTTCACTTACGACCCAGGTTTTTTAGCTACGGCTTCTTGTGAATCAGCAATTACCTTTATCGATGGCGGTAAAGGTGTATTACAACACCGTGGATACGCTATTGACGACCTAGCAAAACAAGCAGATTATTTAGAAGTTTGCTACACATTGCTAAATGGTGAGCTACCTACAGAAGCGCAATATAACGAATTTAAAGGTATTATTACCAACCACACGATGGTGCACGAAAAGTTAGCACACTTCTTCCAAGGTTTTTTACCTGATGCGCATCCAATGGCGATGGTTTGTGGTGTAGTTGGCGCACTATCTTCATTCTACCACAGTGACTTAGATATTAATGATCGTGCACAGCGTATGCGCAGCGCACAACGCTTGATTGCCAAAATGCCAACAATTGCGGCAATGGCGTATAAATATAGTATTGGTCAACCTTTTGTTTATCCTAGAAATGACCTCACTTATGCTGAAAACTTCCTTCACATGTTGTTTTCAGTACCAGCTGAAGAATATAAAGTAAGTCCTACGCTTGCTCGCGCAATGGATCGCATTTTCACGCTTCATGCTGATCATGAACAAAATGCTTCTACTTCTACTGTACGTTTGGCAGGTTCTTCTGGCGCAAATCCTTACGCATGTATTGCTGCAGGTGTTGCCTCATTATGGGGTCCTGCACATGGCGGAGCTAATGAAGCGTGCTTAAACATGCTAGAAGAAATTGGCGACTTGAGCCGTGTTGACGAATTTGTTGCACGTGCTAAAGATAAAAATGACTCTTTCCGTTTAATGGGCTTTGGTCACCGTGTGTATAAGAATTTCGACCCACGCGCAACGGTAATGCGCGATACTTGCCACGAAGTACTAAACGAGTTAGGTGTTAAAGACCCGCTATTAGACGTAGCCATGGCACTGGAAAAAGTCGCATTAGAAGACCCATATTTCATTGAGAAGAAGTTATATCCAAATGTTGATTTCTACTCAGGCATTATTTTAAAAGCAATCGGTATTCCAACAAATATGTTTACGGTTATTTTCGCCATGTCGCGCACCGTTGGTTGGATTGCACATTGGGATGAAATGTTAGGTCAACCAGGTCAGAAAATTGGTCGTCCTCGTCAAAACTATGTTGGCGATATCAACCGTGAATTTAAAGCATTATCTGAAAGATAATTTAAATTTAATTTTTACGAAAAAGGGAGCTTCATGTTCCCTTTTTTTATCTCAGAAACGCTAAAAATCAAACACCTATTTGAAATAAATACTCAAATAATTATTCATTTTTTATAACCTTTTATACCGCAAATTTTTGACGATAATCCTTCGGTGTTAAGCCAGTAAATCTTTTAAATAATTGTCGAAAACTACTAATGTCTTCATATCCAACTGACCAAATAATTTTGTTGATTGATTCAGTGGAGTTTTCTAATTTCAACTTTGCTTGCTCAACCCGTATTCGCTGCAAATACGTTAAAGGATTTTCTGACGTTGCTTGTTTAAAACGTCGTTTGAAGGTACGAGATCCCAAACCTACCCTTTCAGCTAACGCCTCTATTGATATGTCTTGTTGATAATGACTTTCGATATATTCTTGTGCTTTCAAAATAGCCTGATCGTGATGATCCTTTTGCTTTTCGAAACTCACATAAGGCGACTGCTTCTCCCGTATTGGATCAAACACTAATAGTTTCGCACATTCAGCACTGATATCTTTACCGATATATTTATTGATTAAATATAAAGACAAATCAATATAAGATATTGAGCCACCTGAACAAATAGTATCGCCATTATCTACAATTAACTCATCTGAGGTTAACTTAATATTGGGATATAAGTGTCTAAACATGTCTGCATTTCGCCAATGTGTTGTCGCTAGTTTTCCAGTTAATAGCCCGCTAGTAGCTAACAAAAAGGCTCCTGTACAGTAACTTGCTACAACGGTACCTAACTGATGGTAGTAGGTTAACCAATTGATTATTGCACCCTGATGTTCAATTTCTGTTGATTCTTGGCAGCACTCAACAACAATTTCAGCGCTAGCAGAAACAATCAAAATATCTAATGAATCGTTTGCTTTGATTGATGCCGTTGGTTTTATTTCGATCCCGTTAAACCCTGTGACAGGGCGATCATCAATTGTGTATATATTACAGTTGATATGATGTTTACTATTTTTTCCATACTTTTTTTCAATACAGAAATTAGCCGTATAAAAAATATCAAGCACACCATAAATTCCCGAAACCATACAATTGTTTACTGCAATTAAACCAATATTCATTACGCACCTGAATCAACACTGTCACTTTTACCTTTTAATATGTCAAATATGACACTTGTTGAATAATTGCGCAAGCAATAAACTTTCTTTCGTGAGCCTTCAGGAGGAAATTCACATGATAAAAACGATACGCTTCATTCAAACAGTACACACGTTATTTATGTTGGTTATTTTTATGACTTTCTCAGTAATTCCATTTTTTTATCCGTTATCAGCATTTGGTGCTTTTGTTGTTTTACCGTTAATACTGTTAATGACCATAACTTTTGGTGTGATAATAGATAACAAATTGAATAGACTGTTAAATAACATTAATACTATTTCAGGAACGATTAGAGCACATGTAAAAGACTGTCCGTATTTAAAAGGAATATGTTGCTAATAAAATACAGTTTTGCCTAATAGAAGTACTGACTATATAATGCGCCAACTTTTTAGTTTAGTTGTCGTGTTATGTCAGATTATCAAACAAGATTTGGCGGTATCGAACGTTTATACGGACAAGTAGGTACTGCTGCTATTCAAAATTCACACATTTGTGTTGTAGGCATCGGTGGTGTTGGCTCTTGGGTGGCTGAATCGCTGGCTCGAACTGGTGTAAGCACCCTCACCTTAATTGATTTAGATGACATTTGCACGACGAATACTAACAGGCAAATACATGCCCTTACTGCTACTGTCGGTCAAAGTAAAGTTGATGTGATGGCTGAACGCATCTCACTTATTAACCCTGATTGCATTGTTCATTGTATTGAAGATTTTGTTACGAAAGAAAATTTAGCCGATTTAATGGATAAAGGTTATGACTATGTCATTGATGCTATTGATTCTGTACAAATCAAAACAGCAATGATAGCTCACTGTAAGCGAAATAAAATAAATTTAGTCACTGTGGGGGGCGCTGGTGGGCAAACCGATCCAAGTAAAATTGCTATCTCAGATCTCGCGCATACTTATCAAGATCCCTTATTATCAAAAGTAAGAAATCAACTCCGTCGGGAGTTTAACTTTAGCCGTAATACTAAAAGAAAATTCGGTGTTGATGCCGTTTTTTCAACTGAGCAATTAAACTACCCTGATGGCTCAGGTGAAGTATGTCAGGCTAAACAGTCTAACGACGGTGCAATGCGCCTTGATTGCAGTGGTGGCTTTGGTGCAGCTACCCATGTAACTGCAAGCTTCGCCTTTTTTGCTGTGGGTAAAGCATTAGATAAAATCACTAAAAAAGCACGATTAAAAAATGAACGTTAAGTATCAGAATAAGCAATAACACGCTTTATTTTATTTACAATCGCTAACAGCCCATTACCGCGGGATGGGCTTAAATGTTGAAGTAGCCCTAGTGAATCAAAATACTTATTAAAATCAAACGATTTAACGTACTGTACTGGCTTATTGTTTACCGCTTTTTGCACAATAACTAATAATCCTTTGATAATTTTAGCTTGTGAAAATGCCTGAATGACCACTTCATTTTTGTCATTCACATAAACATACAGCCATGCATCACTTTCACAGCCATCAACGAGTGTTTCATCGGTTTTCAATGCATCGGGCATTGCAGTCAACGTTTTACCAAGCAACATAATTTGGCGGTGCTTAGCATCCCAAGACTTTGCCTGTGCAAATAAAGGCATAATATCGTCAGGAAGCACTACTGTTTTACGCGTGACATTTGATCTCTCATTTTCAGTGAGAAAGCTTTTTAGCAAGGTTATTAATTTATCAACTTCTTCTTTTGTATTATAAAGTGCTAACGATACTCTAATACAACCTTGCACAGCGAAGTATTCCATTAAAGGCATCGCACAATGATGCCCTCCTCTTACTGCTACGCCCTTACTATCCAGATAACTAGCAACGTCTTGTGGGTGGACTGATTCGATATTAAACGAAAATATGCCAATGTCTGGTTGTTCAGCAACTAACAAGGTTAAAGGCTTTAAAGCTAATAATTGCTGATAAGTATATTGAGTAAGCGCCTTTTCTTTATCTCTTGCTTTTGGGTTCAGTTTTAGAAAATTAATTGCCGCATTAAAACCAATAACTCCCGCTATGTTCGGAGTACCCGTTTCAAATTTATAAGGTAGGGTATTAAAAGTGGTGCCTGAGGTAAAACTTACCTTTTTTATCATTTCTCCGCCAGTTTTATAAGGCGGCATAGCATTGAGGAGTTCTGCTTTTCCATAAAGGCAACCTACACCAGTAGGACCATACATTTTGTGTGCAGAAAAAACCATAAAGTCACAATCGAGTTGTTGAACATTAATTGGAAGGTGAGCAATGGATTGTGCAGCATCAAGCAATACTTTCGCCCCAACCTTTTTCGCTTTAGCAATAACGCTTTCAACCGGGTTTATCTTGCCGATCACATTTGAAATGTGATTAATTGATACCAATTTTGTTTTTTCAGATAATAAACTTTCGAATGAGCGTAGATCAATTATGCCTGTTTCGGTCAGCTCAATGACGCGTAACTTTATGCCTATTTCTTTTTCAAGTTGTTGCCAAGGTACAATATTAGCGTGATGCTCTGCCTGACTAACAATTATTTCATCACCCACTGTTAATTGAGATCTTCCCCAAGAATAGGCAACAAGATTGATGGCTTCTGTGGTACCACTAGTCCAAATTATTTCGTGTGAATGTTTTGCATTAATTAACTGCTGAACAGCAATTCGAGTGTCTTCAAATTGCGTTGTTGCCTTACTCGCTAAAGAATGTGCTGAACGATGAACATTAGCATTACTTTGTTGATAATAGGTTTGTATTGCTTCAACTACACTTTTGGGTTTTTGTGTAGTCGCTGCATTATCGAAATAAATAATTTCATTTCCGTTGATTTCTTGATTCAACAAAGGGAAAGTTCGGCGTAATTGAGTAAGTTCCACAGACGTCATTAAACAATAAAAAAAGCATCATAAATTTGCAACGAGTATACCCCATCCTTAATACAAATTTTTAATAATATTTTCCTGTTAGTTACTTTTTCGTCTTATGTAAAAAGTGAAATATTGACTATAACTTAATTAGGTAAATTGCTAGGTGTATCTCATGGCTTTATTTTCGTGGTTCAATGCAAAAAATCAATCGTTATTACCCCAAACACAACAATTCACACAGAGACATGCAAAGAATATAACAACTAATATTAACTGGCCAACAACGCACATACCGATAAACAAGAAAACAGATATCAATAAAAAAATATCATTAAGAGAGGCTAACATCTCTAGACAACCAATTATAAATCAGTAGCTTAACCTTTGTTAATGTAAACGTTGTGCATTAACTCGGTGATCAGGCATCAAAAATCGTTTTGGCTGCTGTTTAAGTATTTGCCAATATAATGTTGGCACTTTTAATTCAAAATATTCTAGTTTTGTTTTTGATTGTATTGGTTTAAATGCTTGTAGCTTAATAGCGGTTTTGTTACCTGTGCGATTCCCATGGCAAGTTCTGCTATGGTATAAACCGACAAGGTTATTTTGCATTTCAGAAGTACCTACTTGCCAGCCATTTTCAACCGCAGTTAAAATTGGTGTAGTAGGTAAAATATGATCACGCCATGGCAGTTGTTCTAACACTTTCGTTCTCAATTTTTTTCGATCTCCATATAACACCTCGTTTTCCAATACCACGACGTTATGTGCAAATGGTTTAGTTTGCGCAGTTGAACATCGTTGATGGTTCAGTGGTAGTGGATACTCATCAATAAAGCCGAAAGAGTGCATCAATTCATGCACTAATACATCAATTGTATCGTGCCGATCAATATAAATAATGCCATGATCAACGTTAGCCCCTCCTTCTGGGGACATGATCAATAAATAGTCTACATGCGTTAATGGATATGATTGCCAAATATTCACATTACACTGAATACGTTCAGCGTTTTGATGAAAGCATGCTAAGGCTTTTAACGGATGATACAACGGCTTTTCGAAACAAATAAAGTCGTTTATTGGGAAGGCTGACAATTCGCTTATACGATGCTGTAATAAAATTAAGTCGTTGAGCTTTGTCGCTATGGGTTGAATATTTATGACACATTGGCGATTCAAAGGTTGTAGCTGTTCGAAAATTGAAAAGTTAGAGAGTGTAACAAGTAATGGAGCACGTTTATCAATATTGGCCAGTATATTTTTTCGCTCTTTAAATTGAAGTTCATCACCCAACATTAGCGCGGTTTCTATTGATAGTTCGAGTACGTCTCGGTGTTGCATAGATGAAGAAAGTAAACGATCTGCTTTCACGACTTGTTTTTCAGCAATATAATATTTAGCTAAGCGCAATATTGCTTTTTCAACACCTTTGTTCGCTGATTTTTTTAACCAAAATAGCGCCTGGTTATCGCGACCTAAATGCCGATAATACTCAGAAACTTCATAACTTACTTCAGGTATATCAACCGATAGTTTAATACTGGCACGAAGCCACTTTTCACTATCGACTTTGTGATTTCTTCTTAAAAAATGATAATAAGCAGGTAATTCTTTGTACGCCCCATAAGTTTGCAACCATGAAGGGGCGATATCACGTTCTAAAGCAACATTAGTAATCGCAGGTAATAGCAACGGTATGACTAAAAGTATAACAGCGCATACCGATATGATCAGGTTTTTCAACCTCATAGCTTTTGCTTAAGAGTCAGGAAATTGTATTTTTGGACTTTTTAGTAAATCGAGTTCTAGCTGTGCATAGCGATGTTCAACAAACTCATAAACATTGGTACTCAATGCAAGTTTATAAAAATTAGCTGCTGCTCTTTTGTTTCCCTTGAGAAGGTTTAACTTTCCAAGATAAAAATATGCCTCACATAATCGTTCACTAAATTGCTTGTTCGAATGTATATCTTCAGTGACGGTATCAATAAAATGACTTTGACTAATATTACCCGCATATAAATTGACAATTGATTTTGCCCAACTGCTGTCGCTAATATTTTTAGCGCGAGATTTAAGGTTAACTAAAGCTTCATCAGCATTTACTCTTTGTTCGCCTATATATAACCATAACAGTCTGTATGGATCATTTTCACTTTGTTGATAGAATTCACGTAGATCATTAACAGCTAATGAAGCACGATCACCATAATAAAGGGCGATACCTCGGTTTAAATATGCATACTGGTGATCAGGTGCAAGTTCTAGAGTAGCGTCAAACGATTCATAAGCTTGTTCGTATTCTTGCATTTGCGTGTAATGAATACCTAAAAAATTATAAGCCTCAACCAAATCAGGTTTTAAGCGTAGTGCACGATTAAAATCTAGCCTTGCTAACGAACGCAAACCAACACTGTCATAAATGACACCACGGTCATAAAAAAGCTGAGCGCGTTGCTCATCAGTAATTTCAGCGCGATGAATGACATCACTCATTCTGGCAATTGCTACTTCACTTTTATAATTTACCGGTAAAGGCTCAGCAATAACGAGTTGATCAATATAAGTATTTGATGTGGAAGAAGTAGCAGCGCAGCCTTGTAAAATAGCGACAAGCCCTAACACAAGCGAGGAAGATAATAATACTTTCACGAATAATTCAGCCTTTATAATATGTCTGTTTGATTATACTCATGCTATTAATGAATGCGAGTAGTTATCTACATCCATGAGACAAAAAAAGGAGCCCAAGGCTCCTTTTTTAACACGATTTAACGTTATTCAGCAGCTGAATCGTCAGATGACTCTTCAGGTTGTGCTGGTTTTTCAATGCATTCTTTCATGCTTAAACGTACGCGACCTTGACGATCGACTTCGAGTACTTTAACCGTCACTTCTTCACCTTCGTTCAATACGTCTGTCACTGCATTTACACGCTCATGAGCAATTTGTGAAATGTGCACTAAACCATCTTTACCAGGAAGAACGTTAACAAACGCACCAAAGTCTACGATACGTACAACTTTACCTGTGTAAACCGAACCTACTTCAATTTCAGCCGTTAATGCTTCAATACGCGCAATCGCATCTTTTGCTTGTTCGCCGTCAGTTGCAGCAATTTTTACTGTACCATCGTCTTCAATTTCAATCGTTGTACCCGTTTCTTCGGTAAGTTGGCGAATTGTTGCACCACCTTTACCAATAACGTCACGAATTTTGTCAGCGTTGATTTTCATTGTATGAATTCGTGGAGCAAATTCAGAGATATCGTCACGGGCACCGTTAATTGCATCATCCATTACAGAAAGAATATGCGTACGCGCACCTTTTGCTTGGTTTAATGCAATTTGCATGATTTCTTGCGTGATACCTTCAATTTTGATATCCATTTGTAACGCAGTAATACCTTCAGTAGTACCAGCTACTTTGAAATCCATATCACCTAAGTGATCTTCGTCGCCTAAAATATCAGAAAGCACAACAAAGTCATCGCCTTCTTTCACGAGACCCATCGCGATACCCGCAACAGAGGCTTTAATTGGCACACCAGCATCCATTAACGCAAGCGAAGTACCACAAACAGAAGCCATTGAAGATGAACCATTTGATTCAGTAATTTCAGATACTACACGTACAGAATACGGGAAGTCATCAACTGAAGGCATAACCGCTAACATACCACGTTTAGCTAAACGACCATGGCCAATTTCACGACGTTTTGGTGAACCAACAAAACCCGTTTCACCTACACAGTATGGAGGGAAGTTATAATGCAACATAAAGTTGTCAGTTTTCTCACCCATAATAGTATCAATACGTTGTGCATCACGCTGCGTACCTAAAGTAGCTGTTACTAAGGCTTGTGTTTCACCACGCGTAAATACAGATGAACCATGAGTTCTTGGTAATACACCCGTCATTACGTCTAATGCACGGATCATTTCTGGATCACGACCATCAATACGAGGAGAACCTTGTGTAATACGACCACGCACGATTGTTTTTTCTAAATCATGGAATAAATCTTTTGCTTCTTGAACATTCAATTCAGCATCAGCTTCTTCTAATTGTGCTAGAACGGCATTACGAATTTCAGCAACTTTTTCATAACGTGCTGCTTTTTCGGTAATTTGATATGCATCATTCACTTGCTCGGTTGCAAGTTCAGCGATTTTGGTTGCTAAATCAACGTTTTTCGCTGGCGCAGACCACTCCCATGAAGGTGTTGCAACTTCTGCAGCAAATTCATTAATCGCCGTAATTGCCGTTTGCATTTGCTCATGGCCGTATACAACGGCACCTAACATAACTTCTTCAGATAAAACGTCTGCTTCAGACTCAACCATTAATACCGCTGACTCAGTACCAGAAACCACTAAATCTAATTGAGAAGACTCAAGTTCAGATTGAAGCGGGTTAAGGAGATATTTTCCATCAGAGTAACCAACACGTGCTGCACCAACTGGGCCATTAAATGGTGCACCAGAAATAGCTAAGGCAGCAGAAGTACCTAATAGTGAAATAATATCAGGTGAAATTTCAGGGTTTGCTGAAACAACCGTGATAATAACCTGAACTTCGTTTGTAAATCCTTCAGGAAATAACGGACGAATTGGGCGGTCAATTAAGCGTGCAATTAATGTTTCTTCTTCTGAAGGACGGCCTTCACGTTTAAAAAAGCCACCTGGAATTTTACCTGCAGCGTAAGTACGCTCTTGGTAATTAACCGTTAGTGGGAAGAAGTCTTGGCCTTCAACTGCATCTTTTTTTGCGACTACAGAAACTAATACTGATGTATCGTCCATGCTTGCCATGACAGCTGCAGTTGCTTGACGTGCTATCGCACCTGTTTCCAATGTGACCGTATGTTGGCCAAATTGGAATGATTTTGTTACTGGATTGAACATTAACTTTTACCTTTCATTCAAAATTTCTTTTTATCCAATCTGTACAATTATTTGTTCACTTAGTTACCATGAAAAACTGATGGCCAATAAACAAATAATTATACAGTTTGGAGCTTTATCGTTGCTGACTTATTTCAGCACGGGATATTATACTGAGTGAGTTACGTATTGCTAGGTCAATTAACGATTTTATTGCTTAAAATAATCACAGATTAGCTAGATTTCCTAGTATTTGATGAAATATTTTACCATTGACAGAATGTCATAAGTTTAAAGGCTCGTATGGATTAAAGTGTTTACTTAGTCTTGGCAAAGTTCAATTTGTCATTATTTAACTGTAAAAACTAAGCACAACTTTTTATACTCTGCTCCCTCTATATATTAAAGGCACGAAATTTATCTAATCATGAATAAACTCGCATTCACCTATGCCGATGCCCAATTTACCGTCTTTGTTAATGACTCAGAAATAGTTCAAGTGTTTTGCGACCAACAAGCGATACAATTAACCACGGTAAATAACTTCATTAATAGCTGTCAAATTAACGGAGCAATGCTTCAATTTGATACCGAACAATTATCAGCAGGCCGTATTGGAATTGCCACTACTGATGCCCCTTTTGATTATCTTGATGTGCCCACAACAAATACAGAGAATAAAACAGGTTGGCTAGGTTTAGCTGCATTGGGGCTTAAAGTTTTTAAAAGTGCAAAGGTCATCAAAGCGGCGCTAGCCGGCGCTTCTGTTGCGGGGTACGCATGGTTATTCTCTTTTGAGTTTGCCATGATGTTAATTGTTTGTTTAGTCATTCATGAATATGGCCATGTTCGTGCCATGCAATATTTTGGTATTAAAACAAAGGGCATCTATTTAATTCCCTTTGTCGGTGGCCTGGCTGTCAGCGATGAAAAAATTACCACTCGCTGGCAAGACGTGGTCATTTCTTTGATGGGTCCAGCCTATGGTTTGATCACCTCAATTTTAGGTGTCGTGTTATATTATGCAACCGACTTGGAAATTTTTGCCGGTGTTGCCGTAATAAGTGCATTACTGAATTTATTTAACTTATTACCAATTTTACCGCTTGATGGAGGTCACGTATTAAAAAGTATCAGTTTTTCCATGCGCTCTTGGATAGGTTTACTTGCATGTTTAGCCGGTGTAACGCTTGGATTATGGATTAGCTATACCTTTGGCTTGATGCTTTTAGTCTTTTTTATCTTTATTGGCAGTATAGAAATAATCTTCGAATGGAGAAGCAGAAAACAATCTCATTTGTTACCGTTAGATAGGTACGGTCAGATATTTTCAGCAATAATGTATGTTGCCGTTGTTGCCGGGCATGTAGCAGTAATGATGCATTTTGCCGATGCCGATAATGTTATTCTTAGTTTACCCATGAAAATATTATCTAGCTAATTACAACTGTAAAATAGCAAAGCCTGAATAATTCAGGCTTTTCAATTATCGCTCTAGAGAACAACTACTGGCATAAATGTTAATAAACTAAAGCTAATTATTTAAATATTCGTTCTGCCCAGCGTGTTAAACCAGCTGTAACACTGCCAAAATGATCACCAATTACAAGCTCTACCCCTGGAAATTGTTGCTCTATATACTGGCTGATTACCGTTGATTTAGCGGTACCTCCAGTAACAAATACAACATCAGGCTGGCACCCTGCCTGTTTTACACAATCTTGCATAAGTCTTCCAATAGCCTGTAATTCTTTTTCACACGCTTGCTGGAACCCCTCAATCGACAACGTTTGCATTAATGCATGTTCAATATAGCTTAAATCAACGGTATTACTGGGTTCAGTTGATAAGGAGATTTTGGCATTTTCAGCGCTATTGACCAATTGATAACTTAACTTTTCTCGGTACAGTTTTATTAAACGACTAACCA
Organism: Thalassotalea sp. PP2-459; assembly: GCF_001913705.1. Classification (GTDB taxonomy): domain Bacteria; phylum Pseudomonadota; class Gammaproteobacteria; order Enterobacterales; family Alteromonadaceae; genus Thalassotalea_C; species Thalassotalea_C hakodatensis. The sequence goes on from NZ_MKQD01000025.1 coordinate 44,646, forward strand.
GCTCAGGATGCTCTGCATCACGTTGTAACATGTCTAAATGCCGGCCATTGGCTGCACTATAAAACGCGGTTTGCTCATTAATGTTATTTATCGCAACCGCTTGCCAATAGCTATTAGTAGGCATAGGTTTGCCAGACTTTAATTGGCTAGTCGCCCCTAAATTGGGCATTAAACCGCGAAACGCTAATTGAATATCAAAATCATTACCACCAATACGTTCGCCTGAGTGCGCAAGCAGCTGTTTACTTCGATCATTACTATGAATATAAGCAGGCCCCATTAAAATCATTGAACAATCTGTCGTACCACCACCAATATCAACAACCAACACACGTTTATCTGTTGAAAGCGACGCTTCATATTCAAAGCCTGCAGCAACGGGTTCATACTGAAACTCAATCGAAGAAAAACCCACCCGTTTCGCGGCATTTGTTAAAATAGCAATCGCTTGTTGGTTGCTTTCCTCACCTTTTAACCCCTGAAAGTTAATTGGACGGCCAATAACGGTCTGATTAACCTCTCGCCCTAAAGAGCTTTCTACTTGCTGCTTTACATGCGACATCATTGCGGCAACAATATCTTCAAATAAATCTATTTGTGGTTGCTTTAAACCACTTGCCCCTAAAAATGATTTCGGAGATTTAATATAGTAGCCTTCTTCTGGCTCTTCCAAGTAATTTGCTAAAGCTTGTTGACCGAACGATAACTCGCTTGATAGCCCATCTAACGCTAATTCTCGTAGTGCTTTTTGCCCTTTTTGCAACGGTATAATACGCAACGTTTTAAACGCTTGTTGTTCACTAGGCGTTAACTGAGCATAAAGCCAACTAACAATAATATCTCTATCTGGTGAATAAAGTGTTGAAGGCATTAACGTGCCATGCGCGGGTAAGTTTACAATTTTGGGTTGGCCATGTTCCATTACGCCTACAGCACAGTTTGATGTACCATAATCAAAACCAATCATAATATCCCCCATCGCAATAAAAAGCCGCGTAGCTTAAGGGGCCAGTAACAATAGTGCAAGTAAAAATACTAAAACTTAACAAAATCAACCTATGTAAATGAGCTGCGCGCTCAAGACACCTACACTACCTTCACTTTCTCCATTTAAAAGGTATATCCGATGTTTTACAAAGTCATTTTAAGTATTTTAGTGATGATATTGTTCGCAAATCAGGCATTAGCAAACGATACAAAAAAAGTGCTAATTGTTTTAACAAGCCACGATCAACTTGGGAGTACAGGCAAAAAAACAGGCTTTTGGTTACCTGAACTTACGCATCCTTACTACCGTTTAACGCAAGCTAATATTGACGTTGATATTGCCAGCATCAAAGGAGGGTTAGCCCCCATAGATGCGAAAGCCTTTACAGAAGCTGATGATAACCATCAACGATTTCTCAATGATACCGACCTACTAACAAAGGTGCTAAATACCATACCTATAGATAAGGTGGTTGCTAACGAATATGACGCCGTTATCTACAGTGGTGGCTCTGGGCCAATGTGGGATTTTCCAAATAACCCTGACATCGAGCGAATATCGACCACAATTTATCAAAACAATGGTATTGTTGCCGCAGTTTGCCATGGTGTTGCTGCGTTAACTAGTATCACATTACCAAATGGTGATTTACTGATTAAAGGTAAAAGAGTCACAGGCTTTAGTAATATCGAAGAGCAAGAATTAGGCACTGAAAATATTGTGCCTTTTCTTTTACAAAGTAAGTTAATAGATCAAGGTGCAACATTCATAGAAGGAAAGCCTTGGCAAAGTAATGTAATTATTGATGGGCAGTTAATAACCGGTCAAAACCCTGCATCAGCAACGCCATTAGCTGACGCGCTAATCAATCAATTACGGAAAAATTAATCAATATAAGTTTAACTAAAAGAAAGCCGGCTTATGCCGGCTCAAATCGTTTACATGTTGGGGTAATTTGGCCCCCCAGCCCCTTCTGGCGTTACCCAAGTAATATTCTGGCTTGGGTCCTTAATGTCACACGTTTTACAGTGAACACAGTTTTGTGCATTAATCACAAACTTATCGCCATCGTCGGTACTTTCAACTTCATATACTCCTACAGGACAATATCGCTGAGCAGGTTCTGCATACTTAGGTAAATTGACTGAGAGAGGAATGCTGCTATCAGCTAATTTTAGATGGCATGGCTGTTCTTCTTCATGGTTCGTATTCGATAAAAATACTGAAGATAACTTATCAAAACTTAATGTATTGTCCGGTTTAGGGTACTGAATTACCGCACACTCTGCCGCCGTTTTAAGCTGTGCATGATCTAATGATTCATCTTTAAAGTTAACCGGTAACTTACCACCAAAAAAGTTTTGATCAATGGTGTTAAATGCACCACCCCAAAAGGTACCAAATTTATGCATTGCAGGGCCAAAGTTACGTGTATTGTATAGCTCATCATAAAGCCATGATTGCTTAAACTTATCAGTGAAACCAGTGAGGTCTTTGCCACCTTCATCACCCGAAGCAAGTGCTTGAAATACAGTTTCAGCGGCAAGCATACCCGACTTCATCGCCGTATGATTGCCTTTAATTTTAGCAAAATTAATGGTGCCAGCATCACAACCTACCAACAGTGCACCTGGCATTGTCATTTTTGGTAATGAATTAAATCCACCTTTTGCTAACGCTCTTGCACCATAAGAAACCCGCTTACCGCCTGTTAAATATTGTGCAATTTTAGGATGATGTTTATATCGTTGAAATTCGTCAAATGGACTTAAATGCGGGTTGCTATAATTGAGATCAATGATCATACCAACAAACACTTGATTGTTTTCTGCATGATACAAATAGCCACCACCACCGGTATCTTTATCTAATGGCCAACCGGCAGTATGCACCACTAAACCTTCTTGATGTTTATCAGGATCAATATCCCAGATTTCTTTAAAACCAATACCATAGTGTTGAGGCGATTTATCAGCATCTAAGGCAAATTTACCAATAAGTTCTTTACCTAGATGACCACGACAACCCTCAGCAAACACAGTATATTTAGCACGAAGTTCCATACCAGGCACAAATGAATCTTTCTGATTACCTTCAGTATCAAGCCCCATATCACCGGTTAATATGCCAGCAACACTGCCATCTTCGTGATAAATAACCTCTTGTGCCGGAAAGCCTGGAAAAATTTCAACGCCTAAACTTTCTGCTTGTTCAGCTAACCAGCGGCACATGTTACCCATGCTCGCAATATAGTTACCATTATTGTGCATTGTTTTGGGTACACCAAAACCGGGGAGTTTAATCGCGCTTTCATCCCCGTTTAATAAATAAATATCATCGCCAGTTACTTTGGTATTTAGTGGCGCGCCTTTTTCTTGCCAATCAGGAAAAAGTTCATTTAAGGCTCTTGGCTCAAATACCGCACCAGATAAAATATGTGCCCCAACCTCTGACCCCTTTTCAACAACACAAACCATTAGCTCTTGTTCTTTTTCTTGAGCTAACTGCATTAGCTTACATGCAGTAGATAAACCAGAAGGACCAGCCCCCACGATCACTACGTCAAATTCCATTGATTCGCGTTCCATAATTCCCCCCGAAATGATAACCACACTGAAATTCAAACACCCGTTTGATTTTCAAACACCTGTTTGATAACATCATACCTATAGAATTTTCGCCAGTAAATACTATGATGTAAAAGACTGTTTATTGGTATAAAACAAAAAACGTTCAATCGCACAAATTTACGTTGACGTTCACGTAACCCTAAAGTAGCCTTTGAACAAATTCAAGTTAAGTTATTACTAGTCTAGTTCTTTTCTATAAAAACTGGGCACTAAATTACAACAAGCACAATTAGAGGCAACGATGAAAGTATTAGTTCCGATAAAACGTGTCATCGATTATAACGTTAAAGTACGTGTAAAAGCTGACAACTCAGATGTTGATCTTGCTAATGTTAAAATGGCAATCAACCCTTTCTGTGAAATTGCAGTAGAAGAAGCAGTAAGACTCAAAGAAGCAGGTACAGCAACTGAAATTATCGCGATTTCAATTGGTGATAAATCTTGTCAAGAACAGTTACGTACTGCCCTAGCTTTAGGTGCTGACCGTGCTATTCAAATAAATACAGATGAAAAGCTAGATTCATTACATGTCGCCAAGCTTTTGCAAAAAGTTGTTGAAGAAGAGCAACCACAATTGGTTATTCTTGGAAAACAATCAATCGATTCAGACAACAACCAAACAGGACAAATGCTTGCAGCATTAACTGGCCTTCCACAAGGTACTTTCGCCTCTGAAGTAAAAATAGACGGCGATAAAGTTAACGTAACACGTGAAGTAGATGGTGGTTTGCAGACAGTTGCTCTTAACCTTCCTGCTATCGTGACGACTGATTTACGTTTAAACGAGCCACGTTATGCCTCATTACCAAACATAATGAAAGCAAAACGTAAGCCATTAGATGTTAAAGAAGCATCAGAATTCGGCTTAGACTTAACACCTCGTACAACCTTAATAAAAGTAACACCGCCAGCGGAACGTCAAGCGGGTATTGTTGTTGAAACAGTAGATGAGTTAGTCGATAAATTGAAAAACGAAGCTAAGGTGATCGCATGAGCATTTTAATCTATGTAGAACACGATAATAACGAATTAAAAGCCGACACGCTTAAAACAGTATCAGCTGCTCAAGCAATTGGTGGTGATATTCATTTACTTGTTGCAGGTCATAATTGTTCAGCGGTTGCAGAGCAGGCTGCAAAAGTAAATGGTGTAACAAAAGTATTGATTGCTGACAATGCAGCTTACGAAAACCAGTTAGCAGAAAACGTAAGTTTATTAGTAACTGAACTGGCTGCCGATTATAACGTGATCATGGCAACAGCCCTAACAACAGGTAAAAACTTTATGCCACGTGTTGCGGCATTGTTAGATGTAGCACAGATTTCAGACATCATCGGTGTTGAATCTGCTGATACTTTTGTGCGTCCAATTTATGCAGGCAACGCAATAGCAACGGTACAGAGCTTAGACAGTAAGAAAGTGATCACTGTACGTGCTACAGCTTTTGATGCGGTAGCAACCGACGGTAACGCAGACGTTGTTAACCTTTCACAGGCAACTGACGCGGGTACTTCATCACACGTGAATGATGAATTTACTGAATCAGAGCGCCCTGACTTAGGCGCAGCAAACGTTGTTATTTCAGGCGGTCGCGGTATGCAAAATGGTGATAACTTCACATTATTAGAAGGTATTGCAGATAAACTAGGTGCCGCAATTGGTGCCTCTCGTGCAGCTGTTGATGCTGGCTTTGTACCTAACGATATGCAAGTAGGTCAAACAGGTAAAATTGTTGCACCGGACTTATATATCGCCGTTGGTATTTCAGGTGCCATCCAACACTTAGCTGGCATGAAAGATTCTAAAATTATCGTTGCCATTAACAAAGATGCCGAAGCGCCTATATTTCAAGTTGCAGATTACGGTATTGTTGCTGACTTATTCGACGTATTACCCGAGCTTGAAAGCAAACTATAAACCGACTTATACGGTAATAAAATAACAAAACCAGTCGAAAGACTGGTTTTTTTTATGCGTAAAGATATAATGCCGAAAACTTACGTTAGAGCTTATCATATGTCTTGGCAAGATCAGTTATCGCAACTCGTTTACTCAACTGACGAAGGTAAAATTACACCTGAAAAGGTTGAACAAGTCAGCCCATCTGATGGTACAGCTAAAGTTAGGCGAGAAACAAAAGGCAGAAAAGGTAAAGGTGTTATTGTTATTTCTGGCTTAGGGCTTGATCAAAAAGCACTAAAAAACTTAGCAAGTACGTTAAAGAAAAAAGCCGGCACAGGCGGAAGTGTTGTCGATGAAACCATCGAAATTCAAGGCGACAAAAGAGATGTGATCAAAGCTGAATTAGAAAAAGCAGGTTACAAGGTTAAATTTACCGGCGGCTAAGAGCGCTAGAGAGAAGATATGACAAATATACAACCAAGTGAACTATCTATTTTGCTCGTTGAGCCATCTGATACGCAAAGTAAAATAATCATTAATCGATTAAAACAGCAGAACATAACTGAAATTACCTTAGCAAAAACCTTTGATGATGCATTACAGCAAATAACACGTTATCACTTTGATTTAATTGCCAGTGCTATGTACTTTGATAAAGGTACAGCACTTGATTTATTAAGCCATGTAAAAACATCTGACAAGTGTCAAGACTCAGCGTTTATGTTAGTGTCAAGTGAATATAAACGTGAAAGCCTTGAAGAGTTTAAACAATCAGGTGTTGTCGCAATATTGCCAAAACCCTTTACACCTGAAAACCTACACGCAGCCATTAACAATACCATTGATTTAATTTCACCTGATGAAATGGAACTCGATTACTTCGACGTGCATGAAATTCGTGTATTACTTGTTGACGACAGCATGCTTGCTCGCAATCATATCAAACGCGTGTTGAATAATTTGGGTTTGTTAAAAGTTACAGAAGCAAAAGACGGCAGTGAAGCAATAGAAATACTAAACGAAAACATGTTCGATTTAATTGTTACTGACTTTAATATGCCTGAAGTTGACGGACGCCAGTTAACTAAATATGTACGAGAGCAAAGCCAACAATCGCATATACCTATTCTAATGGTAACCAGTGAAAGTAAAGATACTCACTTAGCAAATATTGAACAAGATGGCGTTAATGCCTTGTGCGACAAACCCTTTGAACCTAAATTTGTTAAACAAATTCTATATACCCTATTAGAGCATTAATTAGCGTCTGTTGATCTTTCGCGTTTATTTTTGCAGCAGTTTATGGGTATTTAGACAAGACATTGCGATTAATGTGTGGTTATTCCACATGAGAAAACAATAACGACGTATAAATGACAAAAAACGCTGCCCTTTGGGTTCGAACAAAATTTAATCTCAAAAGATCAACAGGCCCTAATCGGGCTTACCCTATGCGATAAGCCCTAAGCTTCATTGCTATTTTATTATGCGACACATTTAAACGTGCAGCTAGCTTTCGAGTTGTAGGGTAATGTGGGTAAAGTTGCGTTAGCAGACTTTTTTCAAACTCAGCTTGCGCAGAAGCCCAGTCTTGCACATGTAACGTTTCTAGTTGACCGTCGTTTTTTTGCTGGCCAAAAAGTACTTGTTGCACTTGTTCAGTATCTATTACATCGCCATCAGATAGTGCAACTAATCTAAAAATCGTATTTTCCAATTGCCTTATATTACCCGGCCAGTGATAACCACGAAGCAACTCAAGAGCAGCTGCAGTTATATCAACACCTTGTTGGTTAATTTGTTGAGATGCTAAAGACAAAAAGTAATTAACCAGTAATTCAATATCAGACTGCCGTTGTGCAAGTGTCGGTAATTCAACTTTTAATACATTTAGTCGATAAAATAAATCTTCTCGAAACTCCCCTTGTATAAACAATTCATCAAAGTCTTGATGGCTAGCACTAATAATTTTTACATCCGCTTTAAATTCTTTGGTGCCACCTACTTTGCGATAACGAAAGTCCTGTAAAAACCGTAAGAGTTTGGCTTGCAAATAAGGTGACATTTCAGCGATTTCATCTAAAAATAATGTGCCACCATTTGCTAACTCAAAAAGGCCTGGTTTGCCGCCTTTGTTCGCCCCTGTGAATGCCCCAGAGGTATAACCAAATAATTCACTTTCAAGCAGTTGCTCAGGAATAGCCGCACAGTTAATCGTTAAAAAAGGTTTATCTTTTCGCGGGCCTAATTGATGTAATGCTTGAGCCACCAATTCTTTACCAGTGCCTGTTTTACCTACGATTAACACTGGTAAATCTAGGGTAGCAAAACGCAAGATCTGAGACTTTACTAAGTTAATTTGTTCAGACTCTCCGATCATGGCTTGCAGCGCGTTATCTTTAGATGATTGTACTAAGGATAACTGCCGACCTACTTTTTCAACTGATTTTAAATAGATAACCGCTCCTGTGACCGTATTCGCGCTCATCACTGGGTTAATGTCTGCAATAAAAGGCTCACCAAAAAAAGTGACCGTCATACTTAATTCATGAGGTTGTATTAGTGCATCTATCGAGGCATCAATCACATCGTCAATATGGCTATGGACTAAATCCACGTTACTTTGTTTTGCAATAGTTTTTGCAGCCTGATTAGTGGCTAAAATCATACCTGTGCTACTAATATCTAAAATAGGATCCGTTATTTTTGCCAACAACGCCTGTACATGCTTTTCACGCACTTCAGACGGCATCTCATTAATTTCAATGCACTGTTTTATGCCGTCAACAGGCATTAACAAACGTTTAACCCGTGAAAGGGTCGCCTCTATAGCATCAATATGAACAAAAGTATTTTGGCTTTGTACTTCAATACTTTTTACGTTCCAGTCATGGGAAGCAAACGTGGCTAATATTTCTTGGCTAATACCTACTCTGTCTGCAGATTCAATACAAATTTTCATGTAATAATTTTGATACTTAGTAATAATTTAATGACAACATAATAGTATTTAATTTTCAAGTATTTAGTGATTAAAAGCCTTATTAATTTCATTTAAAAACCAAGCTGTAATATATACATTACAAAAATAATTACTCTACTTTTACATAAAAACATTAAACTATTGTTTTATATGTCATTTCTCGTTATGGCGTGAATATTGATACCAAATTCATTAACGAACGTATTCCGATATCACATGAGAAAACTATGATTAAAAGCAAATTTATCGAAACACAAGTTGTGCACGGCGGCAAAATAAAAGACGAACAGTTTGGCTCGTTAGCGTCTCCTTTATATCAAACATCAACCTTTACCTTCGAAAGTGCAGAACAAGGGGCACAGCGGTTTGCGGGAGAAGCTGAGGGATATATGTACACGCGTTTAGGTAACCCTACTACGCGTGAACTTGAACAACGCATGGCACAATTAGAAGGTACCGAAGATGCTGCCGCAACAGCAACAGGAATGGCTGCAGTGTCTGCGGCCTTATTAACTAATTTAACAGCGGGCGATCACTTGATTGCATCAAAAGCAATTTATGGCTGCTCATATGCCTTAATGAATCACATGTTAACGCGCTTCGGCATCGAAGTGAGTTTTGTTGATATGAGCGAAGCAGAAAATATCAACGCTGCTATTCAAGATAATACTAAAGTTATCTTCTTAGAGTCTCCTATTAATCCGAACCTACAGGTACTTGATTTAGAATCTATTTTATCGATAGCAAAAAAGCATCACTTAATTTCTATCGTTGATAACACTTTTCTAACGCCCGTACTTCAAAAACCTATTCGATTTGGAGCAGATATTATTGTACATAGCGCAACAAAGTATTTAAACGGCCATGGCGATGTAGTTGCAGGTATTATATGTGGTCGCACAGAAATGATTAACGAGATAAAGCTAACGGCACTAAAAGATATTGGCGGTACCATGGGCCCTCATGATGCATGGTTGATCATACGTGGTTTAAAAACCTTGCCTATTCGAATTGAAAGACATTGCCAAAATGCACAGTTAGTTGCTGAATTCTTAGAAAGCCACCCTGCGGTAGATACCGTATATTACCCAGGACTACCCTCGCATCAAGGCCACCAGTACATAGGTAAACAAATGAAGGCTGCTGGTGGCGTTATCGGTTTTGAGCTCAAATGTGACGTAACAGGTGGTGCCGAATTTATTAATCGTATGCAGTTATTTTCCATCGCCGTCAGTTTAGGTGATGCTGAATCTTTAATTCAACACCCAGCATCAATGACACATTCTCCTTATAGCGATGAAGAGCGTGCTAAAGCGGGTATTAGTGACGGCTTAATAAGAATCTCCGTTGGCCTAGAGAATGTGACCGACATCATTTCCGACCTTAAACAGTCGTTAGATCAGGTTAGGCTTAACACGACAAAAGTGGCTTAGACAAAACAGTATTTTTAGCAACTCACATGCAGCCATTAATGTTCAATAGATAAAGCTCGACGTTTAACGTCGAGCTTTGGTTTATCAATAAGCCGTATTAATTTGTTTTTGAGTGACAAGTATTGATGAAAGGACCGCTGCATGATCCGAAAAAATATGCTGATCAAAAACAAAGCTCTCTAATAACGAAAGAGAAGTCGTCTGGCCACTCCTAACCGCAATAAAATCAATTTCAACAACAGACTTTCCCCCCTCATTTGGGCCTAAGAACGTTGAAGTATTATTCACGATAAATGAAAATCCGGCATCTTTAAACAGTGCTATGGTACGTGAGTCAGGGTAATCATTAAAATCACCTGCTAAAACAATTGGTAACTTTATATCTAATTGCGAAAGTAATTGCGTGGCTTGTTCAAAACGCGCTCTGTCTTCTGAGGGCCAATCAAAATGTATCGGAATAAAAAGTAAAGGCTGCTTTTCAACATTAATAAGTAATTGTGGAAATACTCGAGGCTCTAAGCCATTGGGTAATGTTATCGACTTACTTTTCAAAATTGGCAATTTACTGAATGCAGCAATGCCATATTGACCTCCATCAAAAGTCATAAATGGTTGAAACAAACCATTTAATGATAACGTATTGGAAAAGTATTCGGTTTGGTTAACGCCTTTAAAACGCTTAGTTTCTTGGTCAATTTCCTGTAGTGCTAACAAGTCGACATTATGCTGTTTTATAAACGCTGCTTGTTTTGTAATACTTATTTCACCATGTAAATCAGTTCCATGCCTTACATTATAGGTCATTACTTTCAATAGCGATGATTTAAGTGGCACTGCTTTAGCGGCAGTTACAGACACCGAGCTTAAAACAGAACAAACAAAAACTACGGTTAAAAGGCAAACTTTACTCATGCCATAGCTGTTAGAATTAAATAAAATTTTGTTCATATTATGTAGACTTCAACAAAAGTTAACGCTCAAAAAAAAGCTTAGGCTAAGCAATATTACTCAACCTAAGCTAACCCAACACCAACGGGTACTAAGCACTAAGGAAGTTGTTCCAAATTTATAGGTGGTAATTGTGTACTCTTGCGAGTAAACGGTGTTTTATATGCAGTCTGTTCGGAGAAAAAACCCGTATTTTTCAAATAAAAACCGTCACCTTGAATGCCGCCTTGGTAATCAACACGCGCTTCTTTTCTTGCCGTTGCATCATAGGTAAATTTAGCGTTTAACATCGGCTCCCAAGCTTTACCGGTCGATTTAACCCACTGGTTACCATACTCAGCCATGCGTTCAAACTGCCCTGCACCTGGTATAAAGTTCTCTAAAAAAGAGTATGGTGATGCTAAATAAGTTGTCGTTTTGGGTCTTCTAAAGCTAGCAATAAGATGCCATTCTTTTATTTGAGGGTCATAAAAATAGGCAGTGAAATCTGTTTTATTTTCCTCGGGCCTTGGTTGATAACGAGTTAAAAAACCATAGGTAACCCCTGTTTTCCAAGGATATTTTACATAACTTTGACCACCAGAGCCTTCGTTACCAAACTTTCCTGTATAAACATCATCGCCTTTTTTTAACAACTTTATTTTGTATTCTTCTGGGATAGTCGTTGGATCATCTGTTTGATATGGACTCCAAATAGAAAACAAAACTCTGCGTTCAGTTTCAGAATTAACTTGTATACCGAAATAGCCACCATTAAAGCCATTTGCCATATAATAAGAACCTAGCGTGTCTTGCCCTTTAGGCACGGTGATCTCACTATAAAACCATTCATAGCTGCCGTCTTCATCTGGTAATTGATATTGCAAATGCACTGATGGCCCTCTTCGCCCCCAGTAAAAATCATCTTTGACATAATAATTACTACCGGCGGTTGCTTCACCGCCAATCAACAGTTGCGAAATAGTAGGGTAATACTCGCTAGAGGTTTCAATACCTGTAATTATAACTTTCTGGTAGCCTGGTTTTACTACCTCAAATTGTCCAATAGGAATAATCTTTTCAATGCTATTGGACAACAAAATACGTTTTTTCTGATCATTGAGCTCAACCAAAATCGTCGATGTACCAGCTAATGTTTTGGCTTTAAGCCCTAAATTAACTTTACCCACTTTACTAACATAAAAGTAAGTAGATAATTGGTGTTGCTCACTTTGCCACTGCGTTATCCCTTCTTTGGTGATCAACGTATCGGATGCTTCTATATCGTTTTCAATCCAACTATTACCGGCAATAGGCACTTCAATGGTAAGATCGTCAGTAGTTAAAACCACTGCCTGGTTTGCAGTTTTTTCAGTCTTGTTTGTGCTAGAACCACACGCACCAAGCATACCAAGACACACCATACCTACTACACAATATTTTACGTGTTGATACACCGATTTCATTTTCATCATGTTCTTTACTCTAAATAAAAAAGGAAGAAGGCTTTACTCTTCTTCCTTTTAACACTCATCGTTAACTAATTATGGGTTAACACGAATACCAAACTCAACTGCGGCAGCAAAGTTATTGCCATTTTTCTCACTTAATGCAACAAACTTAATATAACGGCCTGTTGTTGCATCAAACGCTGCAACTTCAGTGTTACCATTACCTTTCCAAGTGCCCGTTGCAACAGCATTACCCCAGTCGCTATTATTGTCGCTCACATAAACTTCATAACCGGCAACCGTACCGTTTCCGCCACCAGCTCTAGGCGTATAGTTAAATTGAACAACATTTTTAGCTTCGCCTAAATCAATAATGACTTCATGAGGGAACCCAGGAATACCACTCCATGGGGTATGCCAATGGTTCGCATCAAATGAGCCATCAAATGCATAAGACAGTTCATTACCAGGTTGTGCCCCTGAGCTAGTAGAATAACTTAATGTGCTGTTATCCACTTTCTCAGACATATTAACGCCTACATTAAATTCAGAGGCTGCAGCCCATGCACCATCACCTTGTTCAGCAAGTGCTACAAACTTAACAAAACGTCCTGGTTTATCGGTAAAGGTTACGGTTTTAACATCAGCACTATTTTCCCATGTACCTTTCGCTACCGGCTCACCTAAACTATCTGCACTGTCACCAACATAAACTTCATACTCAACCACTGTTCCATTACCACCGCCAGTACGTGGCGTATAATCAAAGCGGTTTACTTCGTACATTTCGCCTAAATCAATTAGCACCTCATGCGGATAAGCAGGAACGCCACTCCAAGGTGTATGCCAATGACCAGCATCGCCCGTTAAACCATCAAGAGCAAAAGATAATTCATGCCCTGCTTGTGCACCTGATGGGCTAGAAGCAGTTAAGCCAGCATTATCGAGTAACGTTGAGTTCACAGGAATATTAACATGGTTACCATCGCCAGTGTCTCCGCCACCAGAGCAAACACCACCATCTTCTACTTCAGTTTCTGTTTCGTCTTCACCACCTTCTGCAAGTGGATCTGAACCATCATCAAAGCCAAATTTAATTTCTGCAGCTGATGCCCATTCACTGCCGCCACGTTCTTCTGTAGCAACAAATTTAACAAAACGACCTGTTACAGCTTCAGCAAACCACTCAATTTTCTCATCCGTGTTATCTTCCCATGTACCAACAATTTGTGGTTCCGCTGGATAGACATCAGGATCATCAGAAATATAGAGTTCATAACCAACAATTGTACCGTTTACACCACCATCTTGACGCGGTAAATACCGAATACGATTTACATCATAAGTATCCCCTAAATCAATGGTAATAGTATGAGGGTAAGTCGGTGCACCATCGCCCCAATTTGTATGCCAAATAGTTGCTTCATTACCATCAAATGCATTGCCAAGCCCATTACCTGAACCTGTTGCTGACTCAGAGCTAACAATATAGTTTGAACCACTGATCCAACCAGGTTCACCATCTTGCGTGGTTGATAATGCTAAACATGACACATCAGTTCTTGCAGTAACAAGTACATAATATGGCGTTTCTTCACGTACATTAACGGGTAAACGACATGATTCAATGCTACTTCCAGAGAAGCCTACACAGTCATAATCTGTTGTGGTAGGCATGCTATTTTCCATCACGTAGATATCAGCATCACCTTCATCACCCGCTAATTTTACCGTCATCGATTTAGACGCATCTAAACCCATCACTTGATATAGCTTTGACTCACCGGCAGCGATAGATTCAATCACTGTTGCTTCATTGCGCTCAAGTAAATGCGCTTCTGTAGCGACAGCAATCGTATCATTTACTTCAATTTGTCCTTGATTTGCAGTCGCTTTAAACGAGCTTGTTTTACCAAATATATTTTCAATTTCAAGCGTGATTTCGTCATCAACATCAATAAGGTCGAACATTGCACTTCTTGCTTGAGGATCAGTACCTTCTGCAACCACTTTACCTTTAACTAATACACGATAAGATAATTGTGGCACTTCCGTGGTGGCTAGTTGCCAATCAATACCCGTAGTTGTCACAGTCGATAATGTGATACTAGTAGGAGCATCATCTGGCGCTGCTAATAAATAAGGTCTTGATAGTTCACCTTCTGGCTCAAAAGCATCTTCATCTTCAGCGGGGCCCGCGGTACCACCCGTTGTCATTCGATAATAATCAGCATTTGATGCAATATCGAAATTTTCGTTATATGCTGCAGTAGCTTCTTCTTGCACAACGTCATAATCAGCTTTAGTGAAGGCTTTCCAGCCACCATCCATACCGCGCTTACGACCATTGTTGAATAACGCAGTTCGCGTATTATTACCCGTACCTAACCAGTCTTCGACAAATGAGCCGGTTTCTGTACTAAAGACAACCCATGGCATAGGAAAATCCATGGTCACTAAATGTGTCCATACGCCCGTTTCTTTATCTTGGGACCAAAAAGCAAAGTGCGTATGACCGTCATCACGGGTATGCCACACTTTAGTCGCTAAGGTGTACCATCTATCTGGCTCCCAACCTAATTGGAAGTTCCACGATTTAAGACCGGTGCCTTCACCACCAAACAATTCAACTTGCGTACCTTCACCCTGGTATTCAGCTGTAATAGGCTCGCCATTTGAGGGATCCCAAATTGAAAAGATAAAATTTCTACCATCCGGGTGATCTTGAATACCCGCATAACCACCTCCATCTAGACCGGCATTCCAGTTTAAGACTGAATAATAGGTATAGGTTGTTAGACCATTTGATGGAATATACACATCTTGCATGATGGTATCGCCATTAAAATCATCACCAAAACGCAACCATGTTGAAGGCGCTCGGTCTGTTTCACCAGGTGGTATAACTACTGGTTTTTCAACAACAATATTTGTAACATTTTCGTCATCAGACGAACCGCAACCGGCAGTCGTAGCAAGTATGATCGCCGTTGATAATATGGATAACTTGTTTTTTAAATTCATCACTTTTTCCACGCTATTTTTTATAATTACAGCAAGTAATTGTTATGAATATTACGCATACTTGCTGGAGTTCTTGTCTCATTTATTGGAAATTAGAAACGATAATTAACACCTAGATTAAACAGGCGTCCTGAACGATACAGATAAGCGAGTTGCTCTTCGTTCTCGATATAGGCATAACCGCGTTCATTCGTTAGGTTATTTGCTGAAATATTGATATTAAGTTGCTCGGTTAGATCATAACTTGCACTAAAGTCCAGCTGACCATAATCGGCTTGCCACCTAACACCACCCCAGTCTTCTTCATTTGTTAAATATTTATCGCGCCAGTTATAGGCAAAACGTGCTTGAATTTTGTCTTTCTCATAGTAAATAACGGCGTTATAAGAATGTTTAGACATACCTTTGAACGGTAAGTCTCGTTCACGAAAATCAAATTCATCGTGACCTTCTTCTACTTCGTCATAACCAGAGTCAACAATGGTGTAGTTTAATTGAATACCTAAACCATCAAATGGCGCTGGTAAAATATCGGTAAAAGATTGTTGATAGGCAATTTCAACACCTTGAATTTTTCCGCCAGCATCACTGTTAATATGTGATTCAATCGTGAATTCTTCACCATCTATATCAATGGTGCCGTTTCTACCGTACGTAGAAAAGGTTTCGATATCTTTAACATAAAACGCAGTCGTTAATGCACCGTACTCGGAGAAATACCACTCTAATGCCAAGTCACCTTGCGTTGCACGTAATGGCTCCAAACCTGGGTTAGATGCATGATATTCGCGATCGTTAATATTAACGTAACTCCATGCTTTTAAGTTACCAATGCTAGGACGCGTAATAACTTTTGACGCTGCCGCACGGAAAACCAACTCATCGGTTAGGTTTAATTTAAAGTTGAAACTTGGTAATACATCTTGATATGAATCTTCAAAATCAACAACTTCTTGATAGTTTTCAACCTCTTTCAAAAACTTGATAATTTCAGGGTTCTCATTGTCTGCCGCAACAAAATTAACTAAGTTCGGATTTAATGAATAACCACTACTGGTCACCTTGGTTTCAATTGCGCGTACACCAAGATTTAACACGTATGGAAAATCATAAATATCATCTTCAATATTTATCGCAAGATAAATAGCACTTGTTTGCTCAGATACATCATATGAATCATTTGGACGAGGTGTTGCTTTAATTAACTGATTAGCGGCTTCTGGGCTAATACTTTCATAGAAAGAGAATAATTTATCGTAATCAAACATTGGCCATGGCGTTGGGTGTTTACCTGGTTCACCACTCATAAAGCCATCAAAGTTACCTGCAATTACTGCATCACTTGGTAGTCTGAATAAGTCAAAACCGTTGATTTCCTCAGCCGAAGAAAAATCAATGTCCCATTCATCATACTCAGTTGAGTCTAAGATGGTACCTGCATTTGAGAATGCACTCGCATTTTTAGAAGCGTTTGCGATCGTGGTTTTTGTCTGCTTACCAATATTTATCCCAAAATCAACTGAGGCAATCCAGTGGATATTTGGTACCCATTGACCATCAACACGGAATTCACTCACTTTATCTTTAATACCCGTACCACTGTTGTAACTGTAGTGTGCCCCAAACGGCGAGCTTGAATCTAAATTAGGAGAAACAGTAACATCAGGTAATAAATTACTGGTTGATGCATCAATCGATACTTCTTCAACAAAACCACGCGCTACAATGTAGCGGTTATGGCCATTATTTTCGTTTTCTGATTCAGAATGAGACAAATCGAAGTTTAGGGTTAATGAATCATTCACACTCCACTTACTGTTAACACCCACTTGAAACGTTTCAGTAATTCTTGGACGAGATACGTTTAGTAATTCAGCCATTGCACCACTGTTGTACATGGTCATTTTGTTGACTAAGCCATTATCATCAAAACCAACGTCTTTCACGCCTGGAATACCTGGAGTCCAACTTTCATCATAGGTAACAAAAGAAATTTGTGATTCAGTACCATTTGTTTCGTATGAAGAGTAGATACTGTCAAAATTTAATTCAAAATCATCGGTTGGCACCCACTGCAATGCTAAACTACCACCAATACGCTCACGTGTATCTTGTTTGTTACCATAGCGCACATAACCTGGAATGATTGAGCCCCACTCATTGTCAACATATTGGTCAAACTCGCCATTACCATCAACATCTTGGCGAATAGTAAGATCAGCATCTTCTGTCGCAGCATTATAAAAGCCCTGACCTTCATAACTGTCAATACGCAAGGTTCTTTCAGAATAAACTGCGGTAAATAACGCACCAAACTTTCCATCATCAAAGGTGTTACTCACTAAAAATGATGCTTGAGGCTTGGTATCTTTTGTTCTATCTTCATAAATGCCTTTTGCAGAAGCAGACATAGTGAAACCATCAAAATCAAGCGGTCTTCGGGTTTTAATATTGATGACTGAACCAATACCGCCTTCTTGTGTTTGCGCAACAGAAGACTTATAAACTTCAACGCCACCTAAGAGTTCAGCAGCAATCAAGTCGTAGTTAAAGTCACGGCTATTGTGCTCAGAAGCCATACGACGTCCGTTAATAGTAGTAACGTTATAATCACCACCTAAACCACGAACCGTAACGTTTTGTCCTTCACCTGCATTACGTGTAATGGTAATACCTGTAATACGCTGTAATGCTTCAGCAACGTTTTGATCCGGAAACTTACCAATATCTTCTGCAACAATGGCATCAACCACTTGAATAGAGTTTTGCTTTATAAATAAAGATTCTTTTATACTGCTCTTCATACCGCGAACTTCAATAACTTCGGTTTCTTTTTCTTTCGCGTTATCAGAAGTATCCACTTCCTGATCTGTTTCTTGAGCAACTGTGCAAACACTACTGACCCCCAATATGGAACCAATAAGTAAGCTCAGGTATTTTTTCTGGTGATTTGCCATGCTGTACCCTCTCTTATATCTCATGTTTAGTTGTAGTTATTATTTGTTTTACTTTTACCACGCTATATATATACACCTAATGAAACCCAAAAATCAACAATTAAAACCAACAAAACCTTTCACTTTTTATTTAAATCAGGCTAAATAAAAACAAAAAATTCACAATTTAAATTTATAAATCATAATGTTAAGTGATACGAAAGAGGTTTCACAGTTTTTTATTGTTGAAAGATTATGAAAGAAGATTATGATGTTCAAAACGTAGTAAGTTGGAAGTTATGATGAATACGATAGAAAGACGACATGATATTGTGCAAAAAACTCTCAAGCACGGACGAGTATCTGTAGATGATTTAGCTACTAATTATCAAGTATCAGAAGTCACCATTCGAGGCGATTTAAATTATTTAGATAAAAAGAGCTTAGTCAGTAGAACTCGTGGTGGTGCTGTGGCTAGCAAGGTAATTTCAAAAGAGCTTTCAATCAATGAAAAGCATTGTGCTCAAATTGATATTAAACGAAAGCTAGCAGAGTTGGCTAGCCATCAAATTAAAGAAGGTGAAGCTATTATTTTAGATTCTGGCTCAACAATGGCTGAATTAGCGAACTGCTTGCATTCTTTTGATAGACTCGTTGTTATGACCAACGGCTTAAATGTTGCTCAAAACCTATTAAGTGCTTCTGGGGTAGAGGTGTTGATGACTGGCGGTGTACTAAGAAAAACGTCGTTATCTTTTTACGGTAGACAAGCAGAAGACAGTTTAGAGCGCTATCATTTTGACAAAGCGTTTCTCGGTGTAGATGGTATAGACTTTAATTCTGGAATTACGACCCATTTTGAATATGAAGCAATGATGAATCGTTTAATGCGTAAAGTTGCTAAAGAAGTGATCACCGTTGCTGACTCATCAAAATTCAATCGCTCAGGCGTACACAAAATATGTGGTTTAGCTGAAATAGATGTTTTGATCACTGATTCAGGCATACCTGATGCTTTTGCTCAAATGCTTGAAAGAAATGGCGTGAATCTTATTATTCATCCATAAAAGTATATTTTGTGAATACAACTTGATGCATTCATGCTAATTATAACGGGTCATGCAGCTTATATTATTCTACAGAAACCATTAAACTTATCTGCACTTTTGATTAAAAACAAGAGACTTTAATTATGCAGAATATGTTATCAATACGCTCTTATAACACAAAACCCGTTAATCACTCTCATTGCTTTAATCAGTTAGTTTTACCAATACGTGGTGCAATAAATATCTCTGTTGGAAATTTCAATGGGAGGGTAGCAATCGGCGAGTGTGTTGTTGTTAGAAGCAGCGAAGAACACATATTTACCGCTGATGTAGAAGCTCGATTTGTTGTTGCTGACATGGATGAACTTCCTGTCAATATATCATCATCCCACTGTAATGTGTTCTCGATTAATTCCCCATTAAAATCTTATTTAACTTTTATTGAAAGCCAGCTGGAAAATAAAATTAACACGCAATTAGAGCAATCAATGTATCACCTGTTTTTTTTGATTTTAGCAGAGCAACCCCTTCTACCAAAAATTGATAATCGCATCAGTACTGCAATATCCTATATTGAAAAATATATGGCTACCCCTCTTCAAATAAAATTTTTAGCTTCAACAGCTTTCCTTAGTGAAACACAATTTAAAAAGCTATTTAAACAACAAACAGGCTTAACGGTAATGAAATATGTAACTAAGCTTAGAATGGAAAAAGCGCAAGCTTTACTTACGCATACAGATTACCCATTGCATATCATTGGCGAAATGGTCGGCTACCAAGAGCCATCTGCTTTCAGCCGAAAATTCTCACAATATTATGGCTTATCGCCCACAAAATTTAAAAAATAAATATCGTCTGAATAGTTAACGATTGCGTCCGAATTGTTAAAAGCCTCGCCTAAAACTCATCTATCCTTTTGGCAATGAAATAACCAAATGCAGGTGTAACGTGGATAAGGTTCATAATGATAACAAAGGTATTTTCGCCATCATTATCGCGAGTTTTTTATGGGGGACTACAGGCACAATGGCAAGCTATGCACCCAATATTAGTCCTATTGCCATTGGCGCCTTTTCCATGGGGTTAGGAGGAGTATTACTCGTTATTTGCGCTCGAAAAACACTGTTGAATAACTATAAAAAAATGCTAGCTAAACCTAAGGTGTTGTTTTTTGGTGCTATATCTGTCGCTGTTTATCCTTTAGCATTTTATTCCTCAATGCGACTGTCTGGCGTTGCCATCGGTACGGTAATATCTATTTCAACAGCACCATTTTTTGCCGCAATACTTGAACGCCTACTAAACAATAAAACAATTACATTACAATGGATGCTGAGCTTTATTCTTGGTTCTGTCGGTATTATCTTGTTAGCCCTAGGTAAAGACGACAGTGTTTATGTTGCTCATCAGCTTCATCAACACAGCTTCGGTATATTATTAGGGTGTTTGGCAGGTTTAACTTATGCAGGTTACTCTTGGGCTGCAAAAAGTTTAATTGAAAGTGGCGTTCATGCTCAATCGTCAATGTCTAGTCTATTTGGGTTAGCCTCTCTCATTTTGCTACCGTCTTTATACTTTACCGGCGAGCACTTATTTTCAAGCGCCTCTAATACGTTTATTTCACTATACATGGCAGTTATCCCAATGTTTTTAGGATATATATTATTTAGTTACGGCTTAAATTATATTGAAGCAAGTAAAGCAACATTAATCACTTTAATAGAGCCGTTGATTGCAACATTGTTAGCGGTAATTATCATTGGCGAAAAGTTTACTATGATTGGCTGGTTCGGGGGGATATTAGTTTCGCTATGTTTGTTAATTCAAACATATAAAGTAAAAAAGACCGCGGTAATACCGCTATGATCTAATCGTGTAAGTATGCATTTATTATCCAAAATAGTTTGTTTTGGTTAACATACAATATTATAAGCATTGATATTCAACCGAAGCCATTTCAATTAATCGACTTTTGGTTCGTTCAAACTCAAACATCAACGTTCCACTTTTATATAAATCATTTTGTTCAACATAACCGGTTAGCACAACTGTCAACTGACGATCATAACATTCATCAATAAAAGCAATGAACCGCCTTACTGCATCATCCATAGGAGCTAAGCAAATTTCTCTTTCACCTGTTTTGCTGGCTGAGTTATCCCTCACTAAACCGTTGTCTTCAGTGCCTCTTGCTTTTATACGCTCATAAGGTTGTCCACTTAATGGTGGTATATTTAATAATAGTATTGTGTCGAATTTCTTTGCTAATTCTACATAATCAAAATGACTACGTGGGCCTTGGCACAGTTGTGAAAAGTCAAAACAGATGCTGCGATTATTATCATTAGTGCTTTTAGCAATAAAGGGAATATTTCTACCTAAGATAGCTATTTCATTTGATGAGTTCTCTGCATCTATACCGCTAGCTGACGTTGAGAATATTAAATTAAATTCAGTTAACAAGCCTTGATGTAGTTTATTTTGTTCTTCAACATCATGGGGTAATTGAAAGTAAATTTTTTGGAAAGTTAGGCTACGATGCCGATGATCTTGTTTTCCATCAAGATGTACTATTTGCATGTAATGCTTTATGGCTGCAATTGCAGGAAGAAACCGTTCACGTTGTAAACCATTGCGATATAACTGTTCAGGAGCACAATTACTGGTCGTAACGATAACAATGCCAAACTCAAACATCGCTTTCATTAACCTGCCGAGTAACATTGCATCACCAATATCTGAAACATAAAACTCATCAAAACAGAGAACTCTAAATTGCTGACGGTATTGCTTAGCAATAAGCGTGAGTGGTTCTGGTTTACCGGTTAAACGTTGAAGTTGGTGATGAACGTCTTGCATAAAATAGTGAAAGTGATGCCTTCTGCAAATTTCAGCAGGTAAGCTTTGAACAAGCAAATCCATTAAAAATGTTTTGCCACGCCCCACTTCACCCCACAAATAGAGACCTTTCACTTCAGCTGCTTTCTTTAACAAACCACGTTTATGCGGTGTTTGCTGTATTGTTTCATAGAGTTGTTGTAATAAAGAAATAGCCTGAGTCTGAGCAGGATCAGTATAAATTTTATTTTGACTAATTAATGAGTTGTATTGTCTTATGGGTGAATTATCTAACATTATTTATTGATTTTAGGGTTACGTATGTAGTCAAAAGATATTTTACGATTTGTTTTGAACTAATCTATCACTCGTTCCAGCTAACAGAAATACCTTTTATAGAATGACACCCAGCGAATATCAGTTAATAAAATGTAAACAAGAAAAGAACAAAATGTAACCAAAACAAATTTTTACCTTTTTACACAAATTATTACAACACTATTAATATTGAAAAATATGCAAAATGTACATATTTAAGAACGTATCGAGCTTTTTAAAGAGCATTAGTGCTTACTTATCAGTAGCTTACAAAAACAACCAAGCCTTATTAATATTTTTTAGCGTTTTAGTAAAGCAACTTGAAAAAGAAGATTATTCGTGCATCATTAACGATGATACTGCATTTTGTAGTCTCAATAATTACATAAAAATTAAATATTTAAGTCCAGAGAGAAACAATATGAAATACACATTTAAAAGGTCATTAACAGCTATTGCTGTAGCGGCCACAATAGGGATGTCTGCAACGGCATACGCTGCATCAACTGGTGGTTTAAAAATCCATGTAACTGATGCAAATGGTCAATCTGTCTCGGGTGCTACGGTATCTGTACAAACTCCAGATAGTTTAACCAGTAGAGAAGCTGTAACAGACTCTGAAGGTTATGTAACATTGCGTGGCTTAGATGCTTCTAGTAAGTATACTGTGAGCATAAATGGTGCATCAATTCAGCCATTTGAAGCGAATAATGTAAGAGTGGTAACAGGTAAAAACTTAAACTTAAGTTACGCTGTAGGCGGGGCTTCAAGTGACATGGAAACTATCGTGGTATCAGGGCGCTCTACAGCGGCAATAGATACTACGTCAGCGACAACGGGTATGGATATCACACTCGATATGACAGAGTCTTTACCAACTGGTCGTTCATATCAAAGTTACTTACAATTAGCACCTGGGGTAAAACCAAGTGCAGGTGGTAACCCTTCATCAAAATCAGGGGTTAACTATTCTGATGTACCAGATGCCCGCTATGGTGGTGCAGGTACCTCTTCAGATAACGTTTATTATATTGATGGCGTAAATGTAACCGATAATGAGTCAGGTACTCACGGCGGTAGTATTAACTCTGAAATAATTCAAGAACAACAGGTGATTACCGGCGCTATACCGGCAAAATATGCTGGTGGTTCTGGCTTAGTGTCTCGAGTTGTAACAAAATCAGGGGGTAACGAGTTTAGTGGTTCAATTAACTATTATTTACAAAATGATAGTTTAGTCAGTGATTATGAAAGCTCTACAAAAGCCGATAGCGCATTTTCTACTTTTGACACAGCCGTTACGTTAGGTGGTCCAATCATTAAAGATCAACTGTGGTTTTTTGCCTCATATCAATTAAAAAACCGTGAAGATGATGTGGTAGATCCATCAACAGGCCAATTTAGCCGTAATGTTGAACGAGATGATGAACTAGGCTTTGGTAAATTAACGTGGCAACCAACAGATAATGACCGTTTAGTGCTAACTTATTTTAATGACCCATCCGATATCTCAGGCTCAAAAGATATTAGTACGCTGAATAACCGTGATCGCGCTCGTAAAACGGGTGGTGATAATATAAAAATTGATTATACCCATTATTGGGATGAATTAGTTATCAATGCCGGTTGGATGCGTCATGAGTCAGAACTTTCTGATATTGCCGCGGATAAATCAACCTTTAATGATGTTGCCTATCGCTCTATAAACCCTACGCAAAGTCAAACGGACCAAGGTGGCTTAGGGGCTGATACTTTAAGAGACCGTAACAAAGAAAATGTTTATATTAACTTCGAATACTACTTCGACACCGATTTTGGTGAGCATACCATTGAAACAGGTTTCGAATGGGAAACAAACGAAAATATTACCAATTCTGTTTATACCGGTGACGGAGCACAATACAACTCAATTGGTACTGGTGATGCAGGTGCAACCTTAGGTGACTACGCAAACGGTAGTTGGACAGGTGAAAAAGCATTATCTTCTACGGATTATCAGCGTATTCAAGAAGCCATGGAAGGTAGTTCTGACTCAGCTTACTACTTAAACCTTCTTGATGCTAATAGTGATGGCAGTATTTCAGAAGATGAACTAGAAAGTTTAACTTTCGGTAGCACGTCGGGTAACCCGAATGATGCGGTAAACGTTTACCGTATTCAGCAAACTCAGCAAGCTGAATCTAAAATGGAAACTAAAGGCAAAATATTCTATTTTCAAGACAGTATCACCTATGAAGAATGGACAATTAATGCTGGTATTCGTGCTGAAGAATGGGAACATATCGCGTCAACAGGTGAAAGTATTTTCACGTTTGATTGGGAAATTGCACCACGTTTAAGTGTTGTATATGACATTAATGGTGATGGCGACTCAAAAGTGTGGGCATTCGGTGGTCGCTATTATGATCCAATTAGAACAGATATGACTTCATTTGCGGGTAACTTAACCGGTTCAGTACGTGAAGAGCAAATTTATGTACAAGACAGATGGTTAACCTACAGAACTCGTGGTGGTGTAAGTACGCAAGATGCGTTTTTCTCACCATCAACGAAAACACCTTACACTGATGAGTTTTTAATTGGTTACTCAACCAACTTATCTGAAGATACCAATATCTCAATTACTTATACCAACCGTAAAACAAGAGATATTATGGAAGACTATGATCTTAGTATCTACAGTGAAGACGGTTATATGGCAGGAACTGATTTTGAATTACCTTATTCTTACTTCGGCTATGATGGTAACCCTGGTTCTAACTATGTTATTGGCACATTAGCAGGTGGTAAACGTGATTATGAAGGCGTTGAAGTGACCTTCAAAAAACTACGTACTGATAATTGGAACTTACTAGCATCGTATACCTATAATGATGCGAAAGGTAACTCTAACTCAGACGGAAACGCTGACTTCCAAGGTGATTGGGAAGTATTAGATCCTAGAGCACCAAATATGTATGGTAAGCAGCCTGGTAATATTGAGCATCAAGCAAAAGTATTAGGTACCTACTATTTTGAAAACGGTATTGAAGTAGGTGCAGTGTATAACTGGAACTCAGGTACACGTTACAGTAAAACCTTTGCTTTATATGGCCGTCACTTACCGCTTATGGAAGAAAATGCCTATGAATTTGGCGGTTGGAACACTGAATGGGTTCAAGACGGTGTTGTCGGCTCAGATGTAACGCCATCTTACGGTACCTTAGATATTCGAGTTAAGTATGTTCATGAATTTGACAACTACAAAGCCGAATTTTTCTTAGATATCTTTAACGCATTAGACGATCAAGCACCGATCAGAGTACAAGACTTAGCTGGTGGTGATGGTACGTTTTCTTATGGTGAAGAAATGGAGTGGGTTGAACCACGTCGTTTCTACCTAGGGGCACGTATTTCATTCTAATTGTTAAGCAAAATATAACTTGTTAGAAAAAGCCTATCAGTTCATGCTGATAGGCTTTTATTATTTATACATAGTTAACAAATAGTATGATAATTAGCTAAAGTTGCGTAAATAATAAACCTTATATAATCCATCGAGATAAAAAAATTGCTCTGAAATCAAAGCTAGTTTATTTCGGGCATTTAATACCAATTCGCATAAATATTCGGTCATTCAGCGAGAATTAAACGCTTTAGAGGCACGGCGTTGATTGCAGAGAATGGTTATTCAGGAGA
>NZ_MKQD01000026.1 GCF_001913705.1 Thalassotalea sp. PP2-459
ACTGCTGAGGGCTCATCTACTGCTGAGGGCTCTTCCGCTGCTGGTGCTGCCGCCATAGAATCCATTAACGCGTCGATGTCATCAGGATCGCTTAATTCTGACGATAAATCATCGTCAACTGACGATTTTTCTTCTGCTGAGGGTTCTTCCGCTGCTGAGGGCTCTTCCGCTGCTGGCGCTGCCGCCATAGAATCCATTAACGCGTCGATGTCATCGGGATCGTTTAATTCAATGTCTTCAGAAATTTCAACGATTTCTTCATCACCATCTAAAACATCTTTTTCAGGTGCATCGTCTTCGTTTTCGTCAAGGTCAGATAACAACGAATCTAAATCACTTTGATCTAATTCATTACCTTCTAAAGGTTCTGATTCTTCTGAGGAGTCTAAGGATATCTCCTCTAAATCGTCTAAGTCGCCAAGATCATCTAAATCATCTAGATCATCGATATCATTCAAGCTATCGTCTAAATGAATGACATCGTCATCTAATAACTCTTCATTGGGAGATTCAAGATCATCACTAAATAAAGAATCATCATTGTCATCACTTTCTGAAAGGTCAATAGACAGTTCGTCATCAAGAGAGAGTTCATCGTCTAAAGACAACTCATCATCAAGCGATAGTTCATCGTCTAATGATAGTTCTTCTGTAGGCTGACTTTCAGTTTTTTCCGGGATGTCTTCACTTACTGGTGGTTGTGACTTTTCTTCAACAACCTTCTCTTTAGGTTGTTCATCTTGCTTTTTACGCAAAAATAACAGTAACAACCCTGCAATTAACGCTAACGGCAACCCTATCCCCATCGCCAAAAACCATGGACTATTTAAGAAGCTGTCATTGGCATTTTCTAATGCTTGCTCAGCCTTGAGACGTGCTTGTTCTTCAGCCTCGGCTTTCGCCAAAAGTGTCTGTAAAAGAGTAATAGTTTGTTGTTGTTGCAGCTCTACATCTTTACTTTTTGCAACTTCATCTTTCATGCTACCAAGTTGCTCTGTAAAGGTATTAAGTTTTTGTTTAAGCTGTTCGTTTTCTTTAAGTATTGTTTGAAGGCCATCGATGGAATCAAGTACATCGTTTTGTATCGTGTCTAAACGAAGATTTTGCGACTGCTCGTACGTTTGTAATTTATCATTTATTTCGGTTTTCGCTTGATCTAAATCTTTTTTCTTTACCGACTCTTCAGGTGGTTTCTTACTGACTGGCTTAGCGGTAACTTTTTTATCCCATGATGAGTCATCATTTTCCGATTTTTGTTTTGCAATTGCCGGATTTATGCGTGCAATTTCTGCCGTAGATGGCAACGTCAAGTATTGACCATCTATCATGTGATTTAAATTACTGTCTTTAAATGCTTGCGGGTTCTTTTCAAACAACGCTTGCATCACCTGATACACAGAAAAAGCAGGATCAGGACGCACGGTAAGTGCAATATTCCATAAGGTATCTTGTGACGTGATAGGCCCATATCGCTCATAGCGGTAGGTATCGCTATTTTTAGGGCCACGAATACGAATGCCACCCTCTTCTTCAGCAAAAGATGGTATGCTCATTGAGCTAATGCTTACCAAAATTACCTGCCACAGGCACAGGCGTAACAATCGTTGCATTAAGATTTCCTAGCTATTTGTTATTATTTGCCAAATGTTTGGCGCTTCCAACTAATTAAAATACAAAGCAAAATTTATTCCAATTTAAAATAGATTATATAACACTTTGTAGTATGAATCGCTTTTATACCCTTTTTATAACAAAAAAACTCGTCGTTAACTATAACGACGAGTTTTTATTTTTCTTTAGTATATCTTAAGCTTAGCTTAAATGATCTTTAATCAATAATTCTGCAATTTGAATACTGTTTGTTGCTGCGCCTTTGCGTACGTTGTCAGCGACAACCCAAAGGTTAATACCATTAGGGTGACTAATATCTTCACGAATGCGGCCAACAAAAGTTGCATCTACGCCGCTTGCTTCACCGATTTGTGTCGGAAACTCTTCGTCTTTGTCACATACTTCAACACCTTCCGCTTGCTTTAACAGATCTTTAACTTCTTCAGCAGAAATTTGCTCTCGAGTTTCAATATGAATCGCTTCTGCATGACCAAAAAATACTGGTACACGTACAGCGGTTGGATTTACACGGATAGTATCATCACCTAAAATTTTGTTTGTTTCCCACACCATTTTCATTTCTTCTTTTGTGTAGCCATTATCTTGGAACACATCTATTTGTGGAATAACATTAAAGGCAATTTGGCGAGAAAATGCTTTCGGTTCTATAGGTTTGCCACTTAGTAAATCAGCACATTGTTTTGCTAATTCGTCCATTGCTTCTTTTCCTGCACCCGATACTGATTGATAGGTACATACATTAATGCGTTCAATGCCAACAGCCTGATGAATAGGTTTAAGTGCAACCATCATTTGGATCGTTGAACAGTTTGGATTAGCAATGATATTTCGATTACGATAATCTGCTAGTGCCTCTGGATTAACTTCAGGAACAATTAAAGGAATATCGTCTTCGTAACGATACTCTGAGGTATTATCGATAACAATACAACCTGCTTCGCCAGCAATTGGGGCAAATTTAGCAGATATTGAACCACCAGCAGAAAAAAAACCGATTTGAGCTTGGCTAAAATCGAACGTGTCTGCGTCAATTACTTCAACACTTTCACCGTTAAACTCAACAAAGCCACCAGCAGAGCGAGCACTCGCTAATGGGTATAATTTATTAACAGGAAAGTCACGTTGTTCTAATAATTCAATGATTGTTTTACCAACTAGTCCTGTTGCACCTAATACGCATACATCAAATTTCTGTGCCATAGCTTACTCTCTTCTCCTCTATTAATTCTTAACTAAACCCAAGTGCAAGTACTTGTGTTTCACTTTGTTGATCATTAATGACCACTTTTGTCGTTGAAAACTCCCTGCGAGCCGGGTATGTTTTCCTAATATAATCAAAGCCATTAATGTAAACTTGTTGACGAAAAATTCCATCGTCACGCCTTACGTCATAAACCATTTTTACTAACTGATTTAATATAACGTCATTTAGTCTACCATGTAATTCAACTTGGCTTATGGTTGATTTTGGTAATAAGCCCTCAAGTGACTGAATCGGCTTTTTATTTAATTGCTCACATAGTGCCAAATAAAGCATTTCTGTACCACGAGCTTTTCCTTCTAAGCTATAACCAGCAATATGTGCAGTGGAAATTTCACAAAAAGGGATCAAAGCTTCAGCAATCTTCGGTTCATTTTCCCACACATCTAGCACTAACTTAGTTGCCATTCCTTGCTGTTTAAGTAATAACAGCGCTTGGTTGTCTATCACTTCTCCTCGGCATGCATTAATTAATATTTGATCTTCAGTTAAAGACGATAAAACTGTTTGATCAAACATATGATATGTAGGGTAAAGCCTGGTGGTGGTCTTTGGTACGTGTAAGGAAATAATATCGCACTTCAAGATGTCTTCAAAGCTGGAAAATATACGAGAATCTTCGCCTGTAGCTGCTAGTATTGGATCATAGAGTTTATGCTGAATACCTAATGCGGTAAGCTTTTCACTTAAACGACTGCCAGTGTTTCCTGCACCAACAATACCAACCGTTTTGTCAAAAACTGAAAAACAATAACGTTCAGCTAATACGATTAACGTTGAAAGAACATATTCGGCTACCGATATTGCATTGCAGCCTGGCGCTGATGAAAAGTTAATTTGCTTATCAAATAAATACGTCTGATCAATATGGTCAACGCCAATGGTTGCAGTACCAACAAACTTTATTTGTGGACTATTGCTTAACAACTTCTCATTTACTTGAGTTATTGACCTTACTAACAACACCTCAGCATCAATAAGGGTATCTGCTGATAATTCCCTACCATTAAACGCCGTTAACTCTCCGAATTCACCAAAAAATTCAGCTGCATACGGCATATTTTCATCATAATAAATTTTCATAATTTTATAAAAGAAAAAGCCGCTAACTTACGTTAACGGCTTTTTTATTTGACCGTTAGCAGCGCTTATTTATATTTTTTCATCACTAAAGTTGCATTCGTTCCGCCAAAGCCGAAGCTATTTGACATCGCTAAATCAACGTCTTGTTCACGAGTTTCAGTGACAATATCAAGCCCTTGAGCTTGTTCGTCTAAGTTCTCTACATTAATGGATGGTGTAATAAAGTTATGTTCCATCATTAATAACGTATAAATAGCTTCATGAACGCCCGCCGCACCAAGTGCATGCCCTGTCATTGCTTTAGTTGCACTAATTGCTGGCGATTTTTCACCAAACAATTCTTTAATCGCACCTAATTCTTTTACATCGCCAACCGGCGTAGATGTACCATGAGTATTTAAGTAATCTACGTTGCCTTCAACACCTTGCATTGCTTGTTCCATACAACGTACTGCGCCTTCACCACTCGGTGCTACCATATCGTAGCCATCAGACGTTGCACCATAACCGACAATTTCAGCATAGATATGTGCGCCACGCGCCAATGCATGTTCTAATTCCTCAACAACGACCATTCCGCCGCCGCCTGAAATAACAAATCCATCGCGGTCAGCATCGTAGGTACGAGACGCTTTCTCAGGTGTATCATTATATTTAGTTGATAATGCACCCATCGCATCAAACATCATTGCAAGTGTGTAATCTAATTCTTCACCGCCACCCGCAAAAACAATATCTTGTTTGCCTAGTTGAATTAATTCAGCGGCATTGCCAATACAATGCGCGCTTGTTGCACAAGCTGAACTGATTGAATAGTTAACACCTTTAATTTTAAAAGGTGTCGCTAAACATGCTGAACAGGTACTAGACATTGTTTTCGGTACAGCATAAGGACCAACACGTTTAACACCTTTATTACGAAGAGTATCTGTTGAGGCAACAACGTTCGCAGAAGATGCGCCACCAGAGCCAGCAACAATACCTGTGCGGAAATTAGAAACTTGTTCGTCAGTTAATTTGGCGTCATCAATCGCTTCTTGCATTGCAACATAAGCAAAACCAGCAGCATCACCCATAAATCTAAGGGCCTTGCGATCAATATGGTCTTTTGGATTTAGCGTTGGGTTACCCCAAACTTGGCTACGCAACCCGTTTTCAGCAAAGCTTTCAGCTTTAGTAATGCCTGAACGACCTTCTTTTAACGACGCTAATACTTCTTCTGCGTTGTTACCAATACTTGATACGATACCTAATCCGGTGATCACTACTCGTTTCATTTAATTAACCATCTTTAATTTGGAAATTCGGGCGTATGATACAGACTTTTTGTTCGTAAACTGGTCTGTCCAGCGTACACTTGTGCGCTGATTTTTTATCATCATGACAAACACCCTAAAGTAAAGGTAAAATATACCGCGAACGCCAATAAAATTACAGTAAAAATTAACGTGACTGACAATAATCATATCCATTTTCAAGAAGACGGCTCGCCTTTTAGCGACAAATTTGATGACATTTATTTTGATACGGAGTCAGGATACTTACAAAGCCAACGCGTGTTCATTGAAGGTAACCAAATACGCGAGAAGTTGTTAACATCGCAATCAAGATTAACAATTGCCGAAACTGGGTTTGGTACTGGCCTGAATTTTTTACTCACGCTACGGCTATACCATGAGCTTCAATCAACAGAAACATTACCAGAATTACATTTTATCACGACAGAGAAATATCCTCTTAATGGGACGCAATTACAAAAGTCGTTAGCCTGTTTACCCCATTTAAGCCAATTCGCAACACAGTTACTTGCACAATACCCTGAAACACTCACAGGCAATACAGAACTGTTATTTTGTCAGGGTAAAGTTACATTAACACTCTTAATTGGTGACGCTACAGCGAGTTTAGCGTCATTGAGCTGCTCAAACAAAGGCATGATAGATGCGTGGTACTTAGATGGTTTTTCACCGGCTAAGAACCCACATATGTGGCGCGAAGAACTCTTTAAAGAACTCGGTAGACTTTCAATTGCCAACGCAAGCGTTGCTACTTTTACCGTTGCTGGAAATGTCCGTAGAGGCTTAACGAACAATGGTTTTCGCGTGCAACGAATCAATTACGGCGGTAAGAAAAAAGAAATTCTTACCGGTAAGTTTCAACACAGTGCTCGTTTCGGTAAGGGCTATCAACTAAGACCACTTCGTTCGAAGCCTCAGCATGTTTCTATTGTTGGTGGCGGTATCGCGAGTGCATGTCTTGCCTATAAATTGGTGCATAAGGGTATTCATGTCACCTTATACTGTAAAGATAAACAACTAGCACAAGGAGCATCGAATAACCCTATTGGCGCGTTATACCCTTTAATACATCAAAAAGCTGATGAATTAAGTCAATTTTATCAACACGCATTAGCAAATGCGCGTTCATTTTATCAAGCGCTAATATCACAGGGAGCTAGTTTTTCTCATGATTGGTGTGGATTATTAGAGCTTTCTTTTAACGACAAATTACAAAAACGCCAACAAGGCATTTCTGATTCTGCAATCTGGCCTAATTCACTTATTCGTAGTGTCGATGCTAAAGAAGCAAGCCAGTTATCTGGGGTAACCTTATCTGATGGTGGCTTGTATATTCCAGATGCTGGCTGGGTAGCTCCTCATGAATTAACAACAGCGATTATAGACTTATTGCAACCTACAGGTTTATTAAAAGTAAAATATAACGTTACTGTTGAAGCGATAAAACAGCTTATTAATAAAAAGTGGCAGTTGCAGACCAACAAGGGGCAATTAATGGCTAGCAATTTAGTGATGGCAGCTGGCGCAGAAACCATTAAAATAGCGCCGATATCACAGCTGCCTCTACAACCTGTTAAAGGTCAAATTACGGCATTAACCACCAATAAGCAAAGCAAAAGTTTATCTACGGTTATTTGCCATAAAGGCTATTTAACCCCTGAAAGTAACGGCATACATTGCATTGGCGCGACCTTTGAAAAAGATAAATTTGATACTACTACGGAAGATCAAGCCGATCAGTACAACCTTAGAATGCTGAAGGAGTCAATGGGTAATCAACTAGGGTGGCAATCTTCAGATATTATTGATAGTAAAGCCAGAGTCCGTTGTATGACTCCTGATCACTTACCAATTTCAGGGCCGATGGCAAAAGTTTCACAGCACACTGAGATCTATTCTCATCTGTCAAAAGATAAAAATTGGCGTTACCAAACACCAGCGCCATACATGCAGAACCTTTACGTATTAACAGGGTTAGGTGCAAGAGGAATTTGTTCAGCGCCGCTTTTGGCGGAAATTTTAACCGCGGATATCTGCGGTACTCCTTACCCTGTCAATAATGAAATGGTATTTAGTGTATCAACCAACCGATTTATCATTCGTGACATTATCAAACGGAAAGTAGCGCTGTAAAAGACAGTTAGCATTACCCCTTAACTGCTAACTGTTCAATTAATTGGTGCCAGTAACATTTAACAACCTCACGATCACTCGGTGAAAGTTCAGTTCTTGCAGCTGTCATACTTTCACTAACGTGTTCAATTAACGGCGTTGATATTACTTGATTCTCATCACCAAACTCACCTGCTGATAGTGCAATAAACCCTCGAATATAGCTTGATGCAAATAGCTCATCGCTAATCACATCTTGTGCCGCTAGTTGATCAAAATGATGATATAAATCTGATAAATGAACGATACTCACTGAAACTCTCTTTTATTGTGGACTAGAAACGGGATAATAAACTTGATCATTATACCCTGTGATCACCGGCATAAAACCTGATAACTCATCATCTAATGTATTATCGCCGGTATCAGCAATTAATGGCCGAGAAGCTAACGCAGTTAATTTAGCTTTTGTAGCAATAATCAATATATTTTCTTTACCTATTTCTCTGATAATACGGGGGCTTAACTGTTGGTTTCCTCGACCAAAAATGTGACCTTGCCCACCAATCAAAGTAATAACAAGTTTGATACTTCCTTTGTGTTGGTGTAACAATTGCCATAATTGTGGCTCTGTCACATCATTTGCTAATAGCCTTTGCTCATGAACCACATCGACACCAAGTAACGTATTATTGAGCCCTAATTCTTCCATTAAAAAAGCCGTCGTTGAACCAGAGCCAATAACAACAAGCGCATCATCCATTTTATCGATGATATCAGCAGCAATATCTTGTAAAACCAACTCATCTAATTCTTTACCACCAGACTTAGTTGCTTGCACATAACGCAATTCAGCAGGTACTTGCATTTCTCCGTAACGTTTAGCTTTTACTACACCTTCACGGAATAAAGATTCGTCAATATCCATTACATCAGCTTCTGTTAAGGTAACAAGTTGGTGCGTTACCATTAACTCAACAATTCTACCTGCAGCAGTAGGAGTGACCGCATAAACACCAGAATGAATTTTACAACCCGCTGGAATACCAAGTACGGGAAAATTATCGCCAACTCTATGTGATATATTGCGGGCGGTTCCATCACCACCAGCAAATAACAACAGATCGATACCAGCAGAAATTAAGCTATCAACAGCGTTTTCAGTATCTTTAAAGCATGTTTTTGTTGTAGGGGAACGGTAAACAACCTGGTAATTAAAACCAAGCTCTTTCGCTAAAGTTTCTCCCATGTCGCCATTAACCGTATAAAGTGTTAACGCGTTTTTATAGGGTAATAAAACGGTTAGTGCTTGTTTTGCACGAGCATTGGCCATGGGTTTAGCCCCTAAAGCAATGGCTTGTTCAGCAATACCTTCACCGTCACTACCTTTAAGGGCCACACTACCACCAATACCCGCAATTGGATTAATAATAAAACCTAACTTAAACATCGGCATATAACTCTTGATCTAACAAAAACTGCTCGTCAGTTAACGGCAATCGGCTTTGATAAAAGACGGCAAGTGCAGTTATAAACTGCTGGGCTCTCTGTGGGAACCCAACCGAAATATAATGTCTAACTTGTTGATAAACTGCATAACGAAAAGCGATGCTATCAACGTCTTCACCCTGTAAATTGTCTGCAGAGACATGAAACGGAATACCAGCGACGACACAAAACGCCCACTCAATCGCCTGAGGTTTAACTTCTACTTGTTCAAAATGCTTTTGTTGCGCTGGTGATCGCCCATCAGGATGATACCAATACCCATAATCTTCTAACGTTCTTCTATGCGCTCCTGCAATACACCAATGCGCTATTTCATGTAACGCGCTAGTAAAATAACCATGAGCAAAAATGATGCGATGAAAATTCACAACATTAGTGGCAGGTGCGTATAACGGCTCATGATCACCCTTTACCAGTCGAGTGTTGTAGTCGTTAAAAAATGTTTGTTCGAATAAATTAATAAGATCTTGATAATTGTGCTGCATTTGTCCGACTAACTGAACAATTTGCGATATTCTATCGAAAAATGGCGATAATTAATATCGCCATTTTCAGTTTTAACTAGGGCTGCGAATCTGGTTTGTTAACTTTATATCGGATCAATAAATAACCCAATATTCCTGAAATTAATGAGCCAACAACAATTCCTAGACGGTCTTCGAATATCGTACTCCCGGCTGTTTGTTCAAACGCTAAGGAGCCAATAAATAAGCTCATGGTAAAGCCAACGCCACAAAGCATTGCTACCCCGTATAACAGCCCCCAGTTTACGTTTTCAGGGAGCTTGGCAAACCCTAATTTTATGGCAACAAAACAAAAGCCAAACACACCGAGCTGCTTACCAATAACAAGGCCAGCAATAATACCTAAAGGCACTGGCGATGTAATGTCAGAAAAACCTATACCTGAAAAACTAATCCCTGCATTAGCAAAGGCAAAAATAGGTAAAATGATAAATGCCACCATGGCATGTAAATTGTGTTCTAACGATTTTAATGGTGACGGCTCATCTTCTTTTCCTTTGATCGGGATAAACAGCGCTAAAATAACACCGGCGAGTGTGGCATGAACACCTGATTTTAAAACAGCAACCCAAAGCACAATACCAAAGAAGATGTAGGGTGATGTATCTGTAATACCTCGTCGATTAATGATAAACAAAATAGTTAACACGATTGCTGATACCACCAACGAAGTCATTGACAATTGATCGGTGTAAAACAATGCAATAACAATAATAGCGCCTAAATCATCAAAAATAGCAAGCGAGGTTAAAAATACTTTTAACTGTAAAGGAACTTTACTACCAATAATGGCTAAAATTCCTAATGCAAAAGCAATGTCAGTTGCCGTTGGAATAGCCCAACCACTTAACGCTTTGGGGTTATCAATATTGATTATGGCGTAGCAAAGTGCGGGTACCAGCATACCACCCACGGCACCAATCGCGGGCAGTGTAATTTGCCCTGGTTTAGATAAATCACCTTCTATAAACTCCCGTTTAAGCTCTAGACCAACGAGAAAAAAGAATAACGCCATTAGGCCATCGTTTATCCAAAGTAATAACGGCTTAGCAATTTCAAAACTGCCTACCGCTACTTTTACAGGTAAATTGAGTAATAAGTCATAATAGGGCGAGAAAGGTGAATTGGCGATCATCATCGCTAAAATTGCTGCTGCCATGAGTATTAACCCGCTAGCAGCTTCTAATTTAAGAAAATCTTGTATATTTTTTATTGGCATACAATCCTACGGTTAAAAAAATTGCGCAGACATATTATGTCAAAATGAACTGTGTGACAATATGATCAGCCACAGATATATAAAAAATAGAGTCATAAAACACATGTTATTAATTCGGAAAAATATAAAATATTCGACATTAATTTTATTTTTCACGAAGTTTCACTAGTTTTTCTGATAAAAATAAGTGTAATATGGCTTAGCAATGAGACACAAAAAGAAATATTATGAAGAAGTTAGACGATATTGATCTTAACATTTTAACCCTCCTGTACAAAGATGCCGACATCACTAATAAAGAACTTGCCGCTCAAATAGGGATTGCTCCTTCTACCTGCTTAGAACGTGTAAAACGGATGAAAAATCATAACATCATAAAAGGTGCTTATGTTGATATCAATTTCAAAAATATCGGTGGTAATATCGAAGCAATTGCAGCAATTCGTTTACAGCCCTATTCAGAGCAGATTGTAAACAAATTGCGCGATGACTTATTAAAACTACCAGAAATTGTTAGCCTTTATCATATGGGAGGAAGTTACGACTACTTTATTCATATGTCAGTTAAAGATAGTGAGCACTTACGAAAGTTTGTTTTTAATGCCGTAACCTCCCGTGAAGAAGTGCAAACAGTCGAAACTTCGTTAGTGTTTGAACACAGTCGTAGTGGTGTTTTGCCGAGCTTTGAAGACGATTAATTGTTTTAATTTTCAAAATCTTTTGTTTCATAGTACAAAGGCTTCATTGTACCGCAGTTAATAAACTTATAAGTTAATTCGCCTGATGTAGGTATCTGCGTTGACGTTTTAAATTTTTGCGCACATGCGCCTGATAAGTCAACAAAAATCAAATGGTCAAAACTTGGAGGCTGTTGTATTTTATGAATATAAATTCTTTCATTTTTACGCAGAGTCACCGAATCATACTCTTTCCATAACCCTGATTCAGCTAGATTTTCTAGTTTTCTTGCGTATAACTTTTTTGCAAACACAATAGGGTGATTTTCATAAACTAAACTACCACCTCGTTCAAAATGGCCCAAATACACATCAGCAAGTACTGTTAGTTCCTCTCCCCTTTCTAACCTTTGTAAGTTAAATGGTTCTGGCTTAATAGTCACTAATTCAGCATCGCGAACCAGGTTTAAAAACGAAACCTGTTTCGTTTCAATTTTATAGAGGATCTGCATATCATGTGGTTTTTGATACAACGGCAAATGAGACGCAAAAACACGTGAGCCTTGTGACACCAACACCATGCCATGAACGCCAACATATTTAGGGTTTAAAGGAGGGAGAGGTTCCTCTTCTGCGAAAGCTGCTTGACAATATAAAGTCATAAAAATGAATACAATAAAAAAATCACGCATAATATTCTCAAAAGATTAAGGGGCCATTAATTATAGCCGCTCTACAACTTTTTAAAACCTATTCCCTTATTTCAAGCAGATCACCTGGCTGACAAGCCAATGCATCACACAGCTTTATCAACGTTGAAAACCTAATCGCTTTTGCTTTACCTCGTTTTAAAATAGATAAATTGGCGATAGATATGTCAACAGCCTCAGAAAGCTCTGTTAGGCTCATACCCCTGACAAGTAATAGATAATCAAGATTTACTTTAATTTTTGATGTCATGACAATTCATTAAAAGAGTAATCAATACAGTTACGTTACCAATATACACATTGTTTTACAATAAAAACTTATCGATAAACGATAAAAATTAATTGACTAACAATAAAATTAGTATATTCTAACTTATGAGTTTATTAAATTTTTTACAAGGATATTAATGATGTGGATTATACTAATAACTGCAATATACCTAATGTATTTAGTATTCGTAATAGGGGTAAGTTACCGACTAGGCACATATAAAACAGAGAATGCAACAAAAGCGGCTATGCTAGGTTTTGTTTTGTCTTTTTTACCACCGCTAGCGCTTATTTACTTAATCGTTTTGTTTCTCAAAGAAGATGTGGCTATCGTGTAAAGGTTAATACCTCTTAAAATAGCCAAACTTTATAAGTGACCATAAAAAAAGTCCCACAATTGTGAGACTTTTTCTATTATTAATACAACATTAACATTGCATAATCACAAGACTAGATTCCGAGTACTTTATGATTTAAGGTCGTCAAAAAACTTTTTAACGCTATCAAAGAAACCGGTTTCTTTTGGGCTATGCTTCTTTGAGCTCGTACTCATTTTCGACTCTAATTGACGCAATAAATCAACTTGATCACCCGTTAAGTTGATTGGTGTCTCTACCACAACTTTACACATTAAGTCGCCAACACTGTGGCTTCTTACCGACTTAACCCCTTTACCGCGTAGTCTAAACATTTTACCCGTTTGCGTTTCCTTCGGAACTTTTAACTTCACTTTTCCTTCCAAAGTAGGCACTTCTATTTCGCCGCCAAGTGCTGCTGTTGAAAAGCTAATTGGCATTTCGCAAAACAAGTTATTTTCATCGCGAACAAAAATAGGATGATCTTTTACATGTACTTGAACATATAAATCACCTGCTGGTGCACCTTGTTCACCTGCTTCACCTTCACCTGACAAACGAATTCTATCGCCAGTATCCACGCCAGATGGAATTTTAGCATTTAAGGTTTTCGTTTTTTGCACGCGTCCTTGACCATGACACGAATTACAAGGGTCAGAAATAACGCTTCCTTTACCATTACAACTCGGACACGTTTGTTGTACCGCAAACATACCTTGGCGCATTTGTACTTGGCCATGGCCATGACAAGTACTACAGGTTTTAGGTTGTGTACCTTTTTTAGCGCCAGAACCATTACATGGATCACATTGAACATAAGTGGGTACTTTAATTTCAACAGACTTACCACGAACCGCTTCTTCCAAAGACAATTCTAAGTTATATCTTAAATCACTGCCGCGACGTGCTCGTTGGCCTCCGCCGCCGCCACGACGACCTCCACCAAAAATATCACCAAATACATCACCAAAAATATCACCGAAATCAGCACCACCGCCGCCAAAGCCACCACCGCCCATGCCACCTTGTTCAAAGGCTGCATGACCGTACTGATCATAAGCAGCGCGCTTTTGACCATCCATGAGCACTTCATAAGCTTCTTTTATTTGCTTAAATGTCTCTTCTTTCTCTTTATCACCTTTGGTACGATCAGGGTGAAACTTCATAGCAAGACGCTTATAGGCCTTTTTAATTTCACGATCAGACGCATCTTTGGCAACTTCTAATAGTTCATAGTAATCGCGTTTTGACATAGCTTTAATTCTTTATATTTACTGCAGGTTTCGAAAATTAATTTTTGTATTCGCTTAAACCAATAAAAAAATCAACTCTGGTATTTTGTTGTTAAACACAATAAAGCGCCGACAACGACGCTTTATTAACACCCTTTTTAAAAATTAAGGGCTTAGAAGCTTTAAGTTAGTTGGCTTTAGTACAAAGCGGAAACACGGAGCATACAAGTGTATGTGAGTATTTCCAACAAAGTAAACAAGCCAACTAACGACAAGATTCAAGTCCGACTTATTTGTCGTCTTTAACCTCTTCAAACTCAGCGTCAACAACATCATCAGCTGGCTTTTCACCTGAGCTTTGAGCTGCATCAGCACCAGGTGCTGAACCACCTTGTTGTGCTTGCGCTTTCGCTTGAGCAATTTCCATTAACTTATGCGAAGCTTCTACAACAGCTTGTGATTTAGCGTCAATCTCTTCTTTGTTGTCGCTTTTTATCGCGGCTTCTAGCTCAGTAAGCGCTGCTTCAATTTTTTCTTTATCTTCAGCTGGCAAATCATCACCTGCTTCAGTAATTTGAGTGCGTGTTGCGTGAACCATGCCATCAGCTTGGTTACGCGCTGTCACTAATTCTTCAAATTTAGCATCTGAATCTGCATTAGCTTCAGCGTCACGTACCATTTGTTCTACTTCATCATCAGACAAACCAGAAGACGCTTTGATGGTGATTTTCTGCTCTTTACCTGTGTTTTTGTCTTTCGCAGACACATGTAAAATACCATCAGCATCAATATCGAATGTTACTTCAATTTGAGGCATACCACGTGGTGCGGCATCAATACCTTCAAGGTTAAACTGACCTAATGACTTATTAGCTTGTGCTTGCTTACGCTCACCTTGCAAGACATGTACAGTTACCGCAGCTTGGTTATCTTCGGCTGTAGAGAACGTTTGCGACTGTTTCGTAGGGATAGTCGTGTTTTTATCGATAACTTTCGTCATCACACCGCCCATCGTTTCAATACCTAGCGATAATGGTGTTACATCAAGTAATAATACATCTGTTACATCACCTGCTAATACACCTGCTTGTACTGCTGCACCAGAAGCTACTGCTTCATCAGGGTTAACATCTTTACGAGGCTCTTTACCAAAGAATTCTGTTACCACTTTTTGTACTAATGGCATACGTGTTTGACCACCAACAAGAATTACATCAGTGATATCAGTTGTTGATAAATCAGAGTCAGCCAAAGCTGTTTTTAATGGTTCAAGCGTTGCTTTCACCATGTCTTCTACTAACGATTCAAGTTTCGCACGTGTCACTTTTATGTTCATGTGCTTAGGACCTGAAGCGTCCGCAGTAATGTATGGCAAGTTAACATCTGTTTGTTGTGCAGAAGAAAGCTCACATTTTGCTTTTTCTGCTGCTTCTTTAAGACGCTGCATTGCTAATGGATCTTTCGTTAAATCCATGCCTTGATCTTTCTTAAACTCTTCAACTAAATAGTTGATCATGCGATTATCAAAATCTTCACCACCTAAGTGGGTATCACCATTTGTCGCAAGTACTTCAAATGTGTGTTCGCCATCTGCTTCATCAATTTCAATGATTGAAATATCAAAAGTACCACCACCTAAGTCATATACAGCAACAACTTTTTCACCTTTTTGCTTATCCATACCGTAAGCAAGTGCTGCAGCTGTTGGCTCATTAATAATACGCTTAACATCTAAACCAGCAATACGGCCAGCATCTTTAGTTGCTTGACGTTGAGAGTCATTGAAGTATGCAGGTACTGTGATAACAGCTTCTGTTACAGACTCACCTAAGTAGTCTTCAGCTGTTTTTTTCATTTTTTTCAATACTTCTGCAGAAACTTGTGGAGGCGCCATTTTCTCGCCTTTCGCTTCTACCCACGCATCGCCATTATCAGCTTTAACAATACCAAATGGCATAATGTCAATATCGCGTTGTACTTCTTTGTCTTCAAAACGACGACCAATTAAACGCTTAATGGCGAATAATGTGTTGTTAGGGTTAGTTACCGCTTGGCGCTTTGCCGGTTGGCCAACTAACGTTTCACCATCGTCTGTATATGCGATGATAGAAGGAGTTGTGCGATCGCCTTCCGCATTTTCTATAACGCGTACTTTGTCGCCATCAAGAACAGCTACACATGAGTTAGTTGTCCCTAGGTCAATACCAATTATTTTGCCCATCTTAAGGATCTCCAAATACTTTCATTTACAATTAATTTCGTTGTTGACCATTTAGTGGGGGCAGAAAAAATTGTTTTCAACTGCTTCCCCCTAAAAAAATAAAAAAAATGTCACTTTATTTACCTGAAAACGACATATTTAAAATTAATTTATATTTTCTGTTCAACATGCGTTAAAAAAGCCAGGATAATTCCTGGCTTTTTTTAAGAAACAGCGTGACTACGCTTCTGTATCAACGGCAGGTTTTGCTTTTGATACCATCACCATTGCAGGTCTAACTAAACGGCCATTTAGTTCGTAACCTTTTTGCATTACGGCGATGACAGTATTAGGTTCCACGCCTTCTACTTCTTGCATTGACATAGCTTGATGCAATTCAGGGTTAAAAGGTTGATCTTGTGGTTCAATACTTTTTACATCAAATTTTTCTAACGAACTAAGAAAACTTTGTAAGGTTAATTCAACACCTTCAAGCATTGGCTTTGTTTCTTCATTTTCTGCATCAAAAGAAGCTATTGCACGCTCAAGGTTATCAACTACAGGTAATAATTCGCCTACAAATTTTTCTAAAGCAAACTTACGTGCTTTTTCAACATCTTGTGCACTGCGTCGGCGAACATTATCCACCTCAGCTTTCGCACGGATCACTGAATCTTTTTGATCAGCAACTGTTGTTTGAGCTGCAGCTAATGCTAGCTCTAACTCATTTATTCTTTCTTGTTCAGCACTGATTGCTTCATGCGCGTGCTCATGTTGCTCTTCCACTTGCTGTTCAGCTTCTGCAATAATTTTCTCTGCAGCTAATTCCTCTGCACTTTTATTTTCTGATGATTCATTAGACATGAAACAACTCCACAATTCTTAATCTAACAGGATAATATAGTCGATTTTGGTAATTATGGGGGCTTCGCTTTACGATTCAAGCTTATTTCTAAAAGTTTTCTAAAAAACTAAACTTTACAAGCGGTTAAAATACAGCGAAACTTTTACTATTGATTCACTTTTTGTTCTCTGATGATGACTACTGTTTACAGCACAATAGGCCTTATTGGCAAACCAAAACATGATGGTGCTAAAAACACCATAGAAACGTTATATAAATTTTTATCTGAACAAGGCTATCAAATACTGATTGAAACATCCGTAGCAAATGGTTTGGCAATAGAAAACATTAATCATCGAACACTTGTTGAGATTGGCGAGCAAGCAGACTTAGCTATTGTAGTCGGCGGCGATGGTTACATGTTAGGGGCTGCTCGTGTACTCTCTTGTTACAACATCGGCGTGATAGGTGTTAACCGAGGTAACCTAGGTTTTCTTACCGATTTGCCTCCCACCGACTTAATAGAACCACTAAAACAAATATTGAATGGCAAGTCTCGATCTGAACAGCGATTTATTATCGAGGCTGAAGTGTATCGCCATGGAAAATTAAAAAGCTCAAATAGTGCAGTCAATGAAGCGGTACTACATGCCGGTAAAGTTGCTAGCATGATAGAATTTGAAGTGTATATTGATGGCAGCTTTATGTTTAGCCAGCGCTCTGACGGCTTAATTGTATCAACACCCACAGGCTCTACGGCTTATTCGATGTCGGCAGGAGGGCCAATATTAACCCCCAATCTCAATGCATTGTCTTTAGTGCCAATGTTTCCGCACACCCTCACAAGCAGGCCAATAGTCGTTGATGGTGAAAGCGAAATTAAATTAGTATTGGCAAACGAGAACTACGAAAGTTTACAGGTAAGTTGTGACGGACACGTTATTTTAGCCGTTTTACCTGGAGATGAAGTGATCATTAGAAAAAGTGCCAATACACTTAGACTCATTCATCCATTAGATCATGATTATTTCAATGTGCTCAGACAAAAACTAAGCTGGGGTAATAAGCTTTATTAAAATGAAGTAAATTTTACTTGCATCACTCATAATTACTGTATAAATTAACACCTATATATTAATACAGTAGTTGACATTATGCTTATACATTTATCGATTCAAAATTTTGCCATTGTAAAATCGTTAGAAGTTGAATGGCGTTCAGGAATGACCACCATCACCGGTGAAACCGGTGCGGGTAAATCTATCGCTATTGATGCATTAGGCTTATGTTTAGGAGATAGAGCCGTTACTAACGTTGTTCGTCCACATTGCAAACAAGCTACGTTGGTCGCGACATTCGATATATCAAAAAATCCAAAAGCAATAAGCTGGTTAACTAACAATGATTTTTCTATTGATGATGAATGTATTTTAAGACGTGTTATATCTAGTGAAGGGCGTTCGAAGTCATACATTAATGGAACTCCTGTTCCACTTGCTCAACTTAAAGATATTAGTCAGCTATTGAT
This sequence comes from Thalassotalea sp. PP2-459, assembly GCF_001913705.1. Classification (GTDB taxonomy): domain Bacteria; phylum Pseudomonadota; class Gammaproteobacteria; order Enterobacterales; family Alteromonadaceae; genus Thalassotalea_C; species Thalassotalea_C hakodatensis. Next base: position 18,456 of record NZ_MKQD01000026.1, read on the forward strand.
TAATATTCATGGCCAGCATGATCATCAATTAATCACCAAAAGTCATACTCAAAAGCACATGCTTGACGCCTTTGCTAACCATCATGAGTTAGTAGATTCAGTAAAGTTTTATTACCAAAAATGGCAAGGTTTAACTCAAGAGTTAGCAAGTTTACAAGAAACTCAACAAAGCCGAGAGGCACAACAACAATTATTGCAATATCAAGTAAATGAGCTTGATGATTTTTCGATATTAGCAGACGAGTTTACCCAATTAGAGCAAGACTATAAGAAATTTAGTAACTGCCAACACCTACTCGATAACTCTCTACAAGCGCTTCATTTACTCAGCGATAATGAACAATTTAACATTAACGATGCCTTACGATCTTGTATCGAAAAAGTTGCTGATATTGCCAACGTAGATCAACACATTTCTCCAGTTATCGAACAAATGAATGAAGCATTACTTCAATTAGAGGACGCAAGCCAAGAACTACAAAGCTACCATGAACGCTTAGAGCTTGACCCAGAACACTTTCAACATATAGAAGATAGGTATTCAACAGCCATTCAACTAGCGAAGAAACATCAAATACAGCCAGAAGTTTTATACCAATTGCATCATGATCTTAAGCAACAATTAACCATGATTAGCTCTGATGAAACACGCTTAATACATTTACATCAAGATATTGATGAGGCTAAAAGTCAATACTTGGATACTGCACAGGCATTAACTCAATCACGCCAAACCTCTGCTGAAAAATTAAGTGCATTAATTACCGACAGTATGCGTGAGCTTAATATGGAACATGGTCAATTTAATGTAGCAGTCAATAGTAACCCTGCTGATAAGATGTCTGCAACAGGTAGTGACGACATTAACTTCTTAGTAAGTTTAAACCCAGGGCAAGCATTAGATATCATGAGCAAAGTTGCCTCTGGTGGTGAATTGTCAAGAATAAGCCTAGCTCTGCAAGTTATTTTATCTCATCAAATTACCGCACCAAGCTTAATATTTGATGAAGTAGATGTTGGTATAAGTGGCCCTACAGCGGCAATGGTCGGTACAAAGTTGCAGCAACTTGCTGCAAATACACAAGTTATTTGTGTCACCCACTTGCCACAAGTCGCGAGTAAAGGCCACCAGCAGCTCTTCGTCAGTAAATTAACCGATGGTGAACATACTGAAACAAATGTTACGGAACTTAGCCAACAAGCACGCGTCCAAGAAATTGCGCGATTACTCGCTGGTGACCAAATAACAGACTCAAGTTTGGCAAATGCACAAGAATTATTAGCAAGTTAAGCTAAGCATCTGGCGAGACTGCAATGCTTATTAGAGAACATGCTGTTTGCTTGCTTAATATTGATGAATCGCACTCATTAATGAATAATACCAATTGATATAAATAGCTAAAAAAGTTTTGTATCTAAAGGCTGGCTTCGTTATTATCCCCATTCACAAATAAAAGGGTTACTTATTACATCATGTTGTTTCGAATTTTAACGTTAATTGCTTTATTAGGGTTGTCCGCTTGTACAGGTTGGATTTATCGCATAGATATGCCTCAAGGTAATTTTCTTGAACAAAAAGATATTGATAAATTGCAATTAGGTATGACTAAAGAGCAAGTAAAATTTGTACTAGGTACACCTGTAGTAACAGATTCGTTCGATAATAATGTTTGGCATTATGTATATCGCTTTAAGTCAGGTAGAAGTGAGTCTTTAAATAAAGATAGAAAATTCATCGTCACATTTGAAGAAAATAAATTAAAAACGGCAAGCGGTGATTTTGAATTACCTGAAAGTTTTTATACCCCTATCGTTAATTAATACCAACTAATATTAAAAAACCGATATTCGCTATGAGTAAGCGAATATCGGTTTTTTTGTGATTAATAATGAGGTATTAAGCTTTTAACGCATTCACAGTCACGTTAGGTGAACGTTTTACTATTTGATCATTAAGCTCAATACCAATACCTGGCGCTTCTGATACCTTAAAGATACCGTTTTTAGGCTGTGGATCTTGTATGCATAATTCACGATTCCAATGCTTAATCGCGTAGGTATGATGCTCATGAATTAAAAAATTAGGGATCGCCGTTTCCAAGTGCAAAGATGCCGCCGTAGCTACTGGCCCACCACAAACATGTGCTTGTATACGAATATCGTAAGTGTCAGCATAATCACACACTTTCTTTGCTTCGGTAAAACCACCACATAAACCTACATCAGGTTGTAATACATCAATGCTTTGATCTTCAAAGTATGGGCGTACATCCCAACGATGATATAATCGCTCCCCGCCTGCTATTGGTACGTTGACTCGATCAGAAACCTTTTTATGTACTTTAGTATTAAGATAATTCACGGGTTCTTCATACATCATACAGCCCACTTCTTCAACAATCTTCCCCATTTGAATAGCTGATGCAGCTCCCATAAGTGAATGAGATTCAAAAATAATATCAACATCATCACCCACTGCATTTCTGATCGCACGTAAACGATCACCAAATAACCGCATTTGAGGAGCCGTAAATAACTTGGTTCGATCAAAAGAAGAGCTACCATCTTGGTTATAAACAATGGGGTCAACTTTCACCGCATCATAACCTTCTGCCACTGCTTTTAAAGCGGCTTCGGCATACTCAGCAGGCTCGATTAACTTCTTACATTCTTTGTCCCAATCAAACTGTAACTGACTTGCATACGTGCGTAATTCATCATTCACCTTTCCGCCGAGTAATTGATAAACTGGCAATTTTAACGCCTTACCTTTGATATCCCATAACGCAGTATCAATAGCACTCATCGCAGAATAAAGCACAGGACCACCGCCAAGCCCCCAAAAACTTTCTCTTAACATTTTTGTCCACAGCAGTTCAGTACTAAAAGGGTCGAAGCCGATTAATACCGCTTCGGATATTTCTTTAATCATAGCTGCCGCTGCGCTATGGCCCCAATCATATGCTAACCCTGCTTCACCCACACCAGTAATACCTTCGTCAGTATGAACTCTCACAAAAACAGGGTTCCAAGGTGGTCTTTCAGGGCATTCAATATCAAAAATTTCTACATGTGTTATTTTCATTTTATTCTCTTATTAACTTGCGAAAGTTGGATCTAAGCGATAGATACGCCTTAACATGGCTGGCCACGATTTTTGACCGCCGGTTAGGCCTGTATGCACGATATTAGCTTGTGCTTTGATCCCATCCACTATGCTTTTATCCACTAAAATAGGCTTCATGCCGGTACTCATTATTTGTAATTGTACTTGGCATGCTCTTGTTAAATCGTACATATGCATAAAAGCATCGCCAATTGTGCGACCAAGCGTTAAAGCGCCATGGTTCCTTAACAGCATAAAATTAGCGCTACCTAAATTATCTTGTAAACGTTTCTTTTCATCGGCGTTTACCGCAAGTCCTTCATAATCATGATAACTGATAGAGGCAAGCGCAAACATTGCATACTGACTCAGCGGTAATAAACCTTCTTGTAAACTTGCTACCGCAATTGTTTCATTGGTATGAAGATGAAAAACGCATTGTTCTTCATGCCGTGCTTGATGTACAGCACTATGAATTGTGAAACCCGCAGGATTAATTTCGAACGGACAATTTTGGTCTACAATATTGCCGTTAATATCAATTTTTACCAGGTTAGACGCGGTAATTTCTTCAAACGCTAATCCAAACGCGTTAATCAGCAAGTGTTCAGAACCAGGAATTCGAGCCGAAATGTGGGTATAAATAAGATCATCCCAGCCATGTAACGCAACAAGTCGATAACAAGCCGCCAAATCTATACGGGTTTGCCACTCTTGCGGCGATACTTTATTTTTTAAATCAAGTTGTGGCACATCAAACATTTGGTGTCCTTAAAGCGAGACGATAGCAAAATAGTTTCACAGAAACTGCCCGTCGTTTTTAGGGTAATTGTAGAGAAAGGTTTTATTGAGTTAAAGCAAACTATCAGCTTAAATACTCATAACTTAGACCATCATTTTAATGATGGCAGCAATAATCAGAACAAAAACCAGAATGCGAAGCCACTTACTGTAACTTGCCTGCTGCTGGTCATCCATGGGTTTACCGTATTTTTCGCCAAATATCACCATTAAGGCAACACCACCAAATACGCAAGCTAAAATAATTAATAATGTCATAATGAAAATTACTTGTTTTAGAAAAGTAAAACATAACATAAAATATCAAATAGTTAACGGCAATAACTTCGCTGCGGATCAAATTTATGAGCAACCTTGATGAGTTTCACCAAAAAAGACGATTTATTATTCGCTTGGGTAAAGCATTACATAAATTTGGTACCCCCGCTTACCGCTTAGAAGCTCACTTACAAAGCGTCTCACAATTTTTAGGGTTATATGCCAGCTTTATTGTTACTCCAACATCGTTAACTTTTATTCTTTCTGATGACGAAGAAAATCAAGAATATAATCACTTAGTGCGAGTAAATCCTGGCGATTTAGATTTAGGCGCCTTGGCGCGTACCGATGAGTTAGTGGATGAATTAAGTTCTGGTCAGCGAACATTAACTGATGCAATCGAACGGTTAGACGAAATTGTTAATAAACCCAACCCTTATGGAAAAGTGCTGACTTTTTTCGCGTTCGGCGCATCTAGCGGGGCATTCGCCATGCTAATGCATACTAGTTGGAATGATGTTTTTTGGTCGACAATTCTCGGCCTATTCGTTTGCTTAATTGTCTTTTGGGCGGAAAAATCTAAGCGTGTTACTGATATGCTAGAGCCAATATCTGCGTTACTTTGCGCATTATTCGCTTCATTGATTACCAATTACGATCCAAGTATTAACGCCCCTTTAGTCATTCTTTCTGCGGTTATCGCGCTAATCCCCGGTTTAGCACTAACGTTAGGCTTATCTGAACTTGCTGCACGTAATTTAATCTCAGGCACAGCACGAGTTATGGATGCCATTATGGTTATGTTCAAATTGTATTTCGGCGCTGTACTAGGGATGGCCCTTGGCAATAAGTTATGGGGTGTTGCTGACTATATTGAACCCTTAACACTTCCCGATTGGACCTCTTGGGCTTCAGTTACTGTGTTATCAATTAGCCTTGTTATTTTATTTAAAGCACGTAAGAAAGATGCGCCATGGGGCATACTCTCAGGCTATATCGCTTTTAGTGCTAGCCTTTGGGGGGCTAGTTATTTAGGTGTTGCATTGGGCGCATTTGTCGGAGCCTTCGCATTGGGCATTTATAGTAACCTGTTCTCACGTATTATGAATTTACCTTCCAGCCTAGTAAAAATTCTCGGCTTAGTTGTACTTGTGCCAGGCAGTAAAGTGTATATGGGCTTAAACATTGCGGTATCAGGTCAAATGATTTTAGCGAATACGTCAGATATTAATTCGCAAGCTTTTCTCATTTTTATGTCACTAGTTGCAGGGTTAATTTTTGCCAATGTGGTGATCCCTCCACGAAAATCTTTGTAGAAGATATAACATGACAAAAACCGTAGAAAAAATGGCGTATCATCACGGTGATCTTTATCAAACCTTACTTGATAACGCCACGAACATGCTGTCTAAAAAGGGAATTGAAGCGCTTTCTTTACGTAAACTCGCAGAGAAATCAGGCGTTTCAAGAACGGCTGCATACCATCATTTTGCTGACAAACATGACTTGCTTTGTGCTATTGCCGCAAAGGGCTTTACACAGTGGCGTTCTATTGCAGACGATATCGCAAATAATAAAAATTCCAAGATTGAAACCCAATATCGTAATTTTGTCTATCGCTACTTAGATTTTGCCACGAGTAATCCTCATTTATATAACCTGATGTTTGGGCATACTATTTGGCAATCTAACAACGTCAGTGAGCAACTTAAAAAAGCTGCTTATCCCACTTTTAGTCAACAGGTTGAGATGGTTAATCATTGGCAAGAGCAACAATTGCTACCAAATGAACATTCATCGTTAAGAATGTCACAAGTTGTTTGGGGAACGTTACATGGTATTGCTAAATTAACAATAGATGGCATATATACTGAACCATCAAGTATCGAACAAATGTGCGAGTGCGCAATTGACTTAATGATAAAACAACATCATTAGTTGCTATTGATTGTGTCCTTTGCTGATTTATTTCATAATTGAATAAAAGCTCCTAATAGTGTGTGTGCGATGACAACAACAAATCAAGATAAACATGACCAATTTAATGAGTTTTTTTCTATTGCTCATAATTTCACCGTTAATGTTACCCCATTAAATGACACACAAGTGACGAGTTATCAGAGTTTTTTAGATGCAATACCTACCCCTTTTCTTATGGCTTCTGAGATATCAAGTTTAGATCAAGCAGCCTTAAAGCCTTTGCAAGCACTCAGTGGTGTTGCGGGTCAACTAATAGATTACTTAAACCATCAGGCACGAAAAATTGATTTATTGATGGATTATATTGTTCAGCAACAAGATGAAAGTAATAAGCGATATCAAGGAGTTAGTTTTGGTGGTGGCGGGTTTACCTTTGTTTGTGATCAACCATTTACCATTGGTACATTCATCGAGGTTAAGCTATTCATCCCAACTGACAATTGCGCCATTTATTGTTACGGAGAAATTATTAATCATACCGCTCAACCTGATAATGAAACGACTTCTACGCAACAAGAATACCAAGTGGTTTACCATTTCATTCGTGATGAAGATAGGGATGCATTAGTGCGAGCAAGTTTACATAAACAAAGTAAAGACTTACAAGCACTTGCGGCAAAAAGAAGACAAAAAGAAGCCGAATAACGTCCGTTAGCTTTAGTTAACATGCAACGTTTGTATTACACGCAAACCCTATTTAACGTGGTATCTACATCTTCCGATGTGGCTTTTTGACGTTCAGCATGCTCTGCAATATTATTTAGTGCACCATGTAACTCTTGGCTTAAGGTTACAACTGTTGCCATATTATCATTAATAGATGCAGTTGCTTGTTGTTGTTCATCAGTGTCTGCCGCTATCTGTGAGGTTAAGTTATTCACTTCTTTAAATACTTCACCCACTTTATTTAAAGCTGCAACCACTTCTTCCGATTGCGTTAGGCTATCTTGAGTAAGCGCTTGCCCTTTGGCAATAGATTGCACCGCATTATTAGATTTTTCTTGTAGACCTTCTACCATTGATTGAATTTCAACGGTTGATTCTTGTGTACGGTGTGCAAGCGCTCTAACTTCGTCAGCGACAACAGCAAAGCCTCTACCTTGTTCACCAGCTCTAGCTGCCTCAATCGCTGCATTTAACGCAAGTAAATTGGTTTGGTCAGCAATGCCACGGATCACATCTAACACTGAACCTATTCGTGCACATTCTTCTTGCAACAATGCTAGGTCATGCGCCATTTCTGTTACTTCTTGGGCAAAATTTGCAATGGTCTTTTGGCTTATTGAAGAAGAGTCCGTTCCATGTTGTAGGGTGGCAAGTACTTCGCTTGTAGTATCACTCACTTGCGCTGCATTTTGTGATAACATCGATGATGTAGACGCGACGTTATCAATCGAATTAGCCATTTGCGTAATTTGGTCACTAGATTGGTCAACAGCAATAACGGCATCACTTATTTGACTGGTTAATAACCCTGCCCCCTCTCTTAATCTTACTGATTCTCGCCTAATCTCAGCAAGTACATCACTTAAGTTATCAATAAAGCCACCAAGATCTTGTGTCATTAACGCTAAATCGTCATTACCCGAATCAACTAGTGGGCCAGATGGTGCTTCATTAACACTAATTACCAAAGCTAAATAACGTTTTAATTTTTCTAAACGACTTCCGACTTGTTGATTAAAAAACCAATAACTAATGGCTACTTGCAATAAACATAATATAAATATTAATGTGATAGCACCAAGTTTAGAAAGCTGCCCTACAAATAATGCTACTGTCATTATTGCTAAAATACCTGCACCAACGATAGGAATAAGCAGTTTAAATTGCAATTTATTCACCATAATCTATCCATCATGTAATTATTTTTATTTTACGTATAACAACAATACACGAGAGCGAATGTGACTCAATAATAGTCGTTATACTAATGACATAACGTTACAGGTAAATTTGACATTTGGCGACTTTTTTAACAACAAAAATACGATAAAAAAACAACATATCTTTCACCATAAACGTGTTATTTTACGGTAAAACTTATGATGAAATCTCAGTGTTTAGCATGCAACAGCAGTTAGAATTACTAGTAAATTAACGTTGTTTAACAGGTTTAAATAAATGTAACAAAGGAAATTCATATGAATATATACAGTTATCTACTCATTTTTTTGTGTTTAGCATTCATCGTTGGCGCAGTGATGGTTATCTTTCAATCAGCACGGAAGTTCAAGTTAACCGATGAGCAACGTAAAAACATCAAAATACGTGAAGCAGAGCAGCGAAAAAAAGACAAACAAGAAGAGTAGTATTCAGCAACGGCAAAACATCGTTTGTAAATATTTTGCGCAAAATCACCACAATAAAAATTCAGTTACAGTTTTGCATATAATTATTGTGATTTTGTACAGTCCACAACAGTTAATATATCTTTACAACTAGCTTTTATTAATATAATTCAATTAATTACAATAAAATCTAAAATAATAAAGATTAAAAAAAGGAAGCTTGAAAGCAGAGTGTTATAAAACGACACATTTTAACCACTTGTTTTTCATTAACTTTATTCGCACCTCAAGTAGATTACAGATTTTTCAGTAGAATTTATGTCAATAAATACATACTTTTTCGTTTAACTCATTAAAAGCCTTTAAAATAAAGTACTTTGATGATTTTGAATTATTTCAAATCATTTCAACTACTTCCAACGTTACCCCCCTCTGTATTGCAGTATCAAAGAAGCACAGCTTACTATCAACACAACGCTAGTAATGAGGCCATATTGAAAGTTTTCATTCATGGCAACAAAACATGACTAGCGCGACATAACAACCAAAAATTAGATGAAAGTCCCAGGGAGTTTAAAATGAAAAAATCTCGATATACTAAGATTTTTACCCGCTCACTTACCGCTATTGCCATTTCTTCAGTAATCGGAATGTCTACGGCTAGTGCAGAAGATATTAGAGGTGTAATTTCAGTTACACAGGGTGTTGCAACAGATATTATCGTAAAAGCTGTTAACGTAGATACAGGAACAACTCGTAGTATTGAATTAGACGATGATGGTAGTTATCGATTAGCAAAATTACCTACAGGTATTTATGAGGTGACCGTTTCTAAAGGTAATCGCGTTTTAGCACTTGAACAAGTACGTGTGTCACTTGGTAAAAATACCATCACCAACTTTGAGGTTGCTGCGCCTAGCAATGACACTGAAGTTATTCAAGTGGTCGCATCTTCCGTTGCTACACTCGATTTAGCGTCGTCTGATTCAGGCCTCATTATCGGAGAGGCAGAAATTGATCGCATGCCAGTCAATCGTAACTTAACATCTGTTGCTTTATTAGCTCCGGGTGTTGTTCAAGGTGATCAATCTTTTGGTGCAAATACTGCTTCATTTGGTGGATCTTCTGTTGCCGAAAATATATGTTATATCAATGGCATGGAAGTAACCAACACACGTAATGGATTAGGTTGTGGTGAACTACCTTTTGAATTTTATAAAGAATTCCAAGTGAAAACCGGCGGCTACTCCGCTCGCTACGGCCGTGCCACTGGTGGTGCCATCAATGCTACAGCGAAAAAAGGTACCAATGAGTGGGAATTTGCAGTCACTGGTACATACTCGCCAGAATCATGGCGAAGTGATGATCGACAAATAGCGCGTTCGAATGGCGGTTCAGGCACCATTTACCGCGATGAAAGCCTTGATGAATTAACCCAAAAAGAAATGACCTTCTCTGTTGGTGGGCCTATCATCAAAGATAAGCTATTTATGTACGCCATTATTAATCCTAAAAGTACTAAACAAAGTTTAACTTTTCAGCCATCATTTTGGGATCATTATTTAGCGAATAATCAATACAGAAAACGCGAATCTTCAGGTGGCGACAATTTATTTTGGGGTGCAACCATTGATTGGGACATTAGTGATAATCACCGATTAAGCTATTTTGGTTATTCAAACAGATCTGACACTCAAGAAACTATTTTTGCCTATAACAATAATGGTGAAGGTGTCGTAGGTAACGAAACAGGTACCCAAATCAGAAAACGCGGAGGCGAAACACACAGCATTAGTTACACCGGTTATATTACTGATGATTTAATTGTCACAGCAATGGCTGGTCGTATTGAAACAGAGTATGAAACAAGTGCTTCTAATATCGCCTGTTCAACGGTTAATGAGGCTCGCGATAACGTTACAACACCTGCGGTAAGCTGTGGCCCTGGTGGTGCATACGGTGAAAACAACGATACTAACACGCAATATGCGTTAGATCTTGAATATACCATCGGCGATCACACGATAACAGCAGGCATTGAAAGCCAAGAACGCGATACCACACGCTTTAATATTCCAACAGGTCCTGATGGCGGTCACTCTTGGACGTATTATACAGTACAACCAGGCGCTTCAATTCAAGGCAATGATGGTGTTCTATTTACCAATACCAGCGATCAGCCGCAAGACTATGTGCGTGACCGTGTCTTTTCTAATGAAGAAAAAGGTGGTGGCTTTACCAGTGACATAAAAGCTTATTTCATTGAAGATGTTTGGACCCTAAGTGATGATCTCACGCTAACCTTAGGTTTACGTATTGATGACTTCGAAAATACCGGCGTAACGGGTCGTGTTATTAGTTCATTCACGACTGATGTGGCACCTCGTTTAGGTTTTTCATGGGATCCGACAGGTGACGGTGAAAGTAAGCTGTTTGGTACGTTTGGCCAATATTATTTGCCAATAGCTAACAATACTATTTATCGCGCTGCTTCTGGGGTTGATGATAGAACGACTCACTATACTTTTACAGGCGTTGATCCAACAACGGGCGAGCCTATTGGTATAACACCGGTTAATGGCACTAAATCTAATTCAGAAGTCGTTAACTCAACAGCAACGTTCCCAGAAGAAAAAACATTTGTATCAAATAATGCCGAACCATTTTCGAAAATCGAATATATCTTAGGCTATGAAACAATGTTGTCTGATGAATACTCAATGCTAGTTAAAGGTACTTACCGCTATGTTGATTCAGCATTAGATGATTACTGTGGTCAATACTCAAACGCGCACTGTTTAATGATCAACCCAGGAAAAGATGCAATATTCTACACTGATGCTGACGATGATGGCTTAGCTGATACTGACACACCAGTTAAATATGATAATGCGACAACGGTTCAGTTACCAAAAGGTGAAAACAAGTATTACGCACTAGAAACAACCTTAAAATATAAAGTAGAAGACTTCTCATGGACAGCAAGTTATACGTGGTCACACAGTTATGGTAACTTCGAAGGTGCGGTTAAATCAGATAATGGTCAAACAGATGCTGGTGTAACCACTGACTTTGACTTCCCTGCATTAATGGATGGTTCTTACGGTAACTTACCGAATGATCGTCGCCATGTACTTAAGTTCTTCGGTAGTTATAATGTTACTGAACAATTTGTTCTTGGTTGGAATTCAACGTTAGCTAGTGGTCGCCCTCGTGGTATACAAGGTGGTAGCTACTGGAGTACAGATCAAGATCTATACGGAAGCTATGGCGATACTTACTACGTCACACAAGACGATGGCTCTATCACCTATCACCCTCGTGGTAGCAATGGCACAACCCCATGGACATTTAGATTAGATCTTTCAGCAAGTTATACGTTCAATGTCAAAGGCATTGACATGAGAGCTTCATTAGATATTTTCAATGTCTTAGACAATAGCCAACCTGTCAGTATTGTTGATAACTATGAAGGTATTGGCTGGACAGCGGGTGGTCGTAACCAATTTTATGGTGCACCGCTTGACTGGCAAACACCTCGATTTGCGACACTTAACTTTGAAGCACGTTTTTAAAAAATAATTGATGAAAAGTTAATGTAAATGATAAAGCCGCTGAGTAACAACTGAGCGGCTTTTTATCTTGTAATTCTAATGAAGAAATCAACTACGATAAATGGTTTGAATTAAATGATAGCCAAATCGTGTTTTAATGGGTCCATGAATTTTAAGCACTTCTTTTTTAAACACGACATCATCAAACGCTTTAACCATCTGACCTTTCTTAAACTCGCCTAAATCCCCCCCTTTTTTACCAGAAGGACAAGTGGAGAACTTCTTCGCCAGTTGACCAAAGTCAGCGCCTTTGTCAATTTTACTCTTTAGATCATTCGCTTGTTTTTCATTTTTTACCAATATATGACGAGCACATGCCGTTGCCATAACTTACCTTTTCTACCAAGATCAATGACGTTTATTGTAATCGATTTACCCTAATCTGTGCTTAACTTTGCGATATAATTTTTGTTCACATGCAAAATATTCATCACAAAACCCTAGCGTGGACTGCTTAATAGCTAAAAATCACGCAATATGATCCTAATAATAAATCTAACCAATCAGCCCTATAAGAATGAATTATACCCAAATAAGATATTGGTCGGACTTACAATAAAGTCGAAAGTGACATAAAATGTCTATTATTCATTTGTGTAGAGCGATAAGTAGAGCCATATGTCAAACATAGACCACCTTTTTAAAAAAAACCGCGCTTGGGCAGATAAAATTAATCAAGAAGATCCTACGTTTTTCGACACCTTAGCAAAACAGCAAAAACCGGAATACCTTTGGATTGGTTGTTCAGATTCTCGTGTGCCTGCTAATGAGTTACTTGGCATGTTACCCGGAGAAGTATTCGTTCATCGAAATATCGCAAATCAGGTGATCCATACTGATCTTAATTGTTTATCTGTCATTCAGTTTGCCGTTGATTACTTAAAAGTAAAACACATAATTGTCTGTGGTCACTATGGTTGTGGCGGTGTGTTAGCATCAATGGATAAAGACAGCTACGGTCTGATTGATAATTGGTTACGCCACATTGAAGACGTACACCGCTTTCATCAAGAAAAGTTGGATGCAATTACTGATCACACCGAGAAGTTTAATACCTTATGCGAACTTAATGTCATTGAACAAGTGGCAAATGTGTGTAATACCACGATCGTACGCAATGCTTGGGAGTCAGGGCAACAACTGACTATACATGGTTTTGTTTACAATTTAGCTGACGGTATTTTAAAAGATTTACACGTATCTTCTGGTGCAGAAAAGCTACCAAAGTAAAACGTATATTTGACTAAACCGGCAACTCGCCGGTTTTTTTATCTTTTAATTTTGTCCTATTGTCGCCTAGTTATACCTAACTTTTTATTATTAAGGATTGTCATTATTTTTAACCTTGTTTATATTGGTTAAAAAAATAACAACATGTACAAGTCGTTTAATGTACATGAAATTAAGGATGATTAATGGCAGATTTAGCAGTAAGCCCCCTACCTGTTGAGGAAGAAGAATCAAATAACTTTTTCGAATTATTACCTGGTAAAGTCCTCGATTTTCAAGTAAACCACCCTGTGCAAGTTAGATTAAGGCTTCCGCTAATCGGGTACGAAACGGGTAAATATATCATGCTAAAGTATCCATCAACTTCTGATAACTTTAATGATGTATTAATTGGAGGCAATGTTGCCATTATTCGCTATTTACTAGAAGGCGACAAAGGATGCTGCTTTGCTTTTAAAGCAACGATTCGCAACATCACACAGTCTCCAGAAAAGCTGATTTTTCTTAACTACCCCAAAAAGATTGAAAATCGTCAACTAAGAGCTCATCAACGAATAACTACACATTTACCTGCGGCAATATCATTAAATGCCCCCGATCAAAGTAATATCGAGTTAAATGGCATCATTGTAGATTTATCACTGAAAGGATGCGGGTTCACCTTTAAAGCAAGTAGTGACATTGTCAATGTTAAGCAACGTGATATTTTTGTATGCGTTACCCACTACGCGACTGGAGAAATGCGCATACCAGCAAGAGTGTGCAATAGTCGCAATGAAAAGGGTCGAGTCAATGTTGGTATTCAATTTAATGAAGGTGATCAACAAGTAGCAACATTACTAGAACAGTTATTTATTGATACCAGCATTTTGTGATTACGGATAGTAAAACAAAAAAATCCAGTAGTTCAACTACTGGATTTTTCATCATATATCACTACGTAATATTGCTAGTAAATTGTGTTAATACCTACAATACACCACGTTCCATTTGATTTAATTCAATAGACTTAAACAGCGCAGTAAAGTTACCTTCACCAAATCCTTTGTCATCAACTCGTTGGATCATTTCAATGAATATAGGTCCAAATATATTCTTAGTAAAAATTTGCAACAAATATGAATTTTCTTGTTGGCTATCCACTAAAATTTGGTGTTCACGAATACGATCTTTATCTTCTTTCACCCAAGGAATACGGTCAAAAACATCATCATAATATTCTGGCACAATGTTTAATGTGTCGATAATAGATTTATCAATCTTATCTAGCGAGCCAACTAAATCGTCAGTAATAAATGCTAGATGCTGTACACCTGGTCCATCATATTCATCTAAGTATTCATCAATTTGGTTATTGCTTGTACCCTTACCTTCATTAATCGGAATAGAAAAGTTACCGCAAGGTGATTGTAATGCATATGAAACAAGCGCAGATTTTTCACCCTTAATGTCAAAATAACGTACTTCTGTAAAGCCAAATACGTCTTTATAAAAGTTTGCCCAATGTTCCATTGTACCTTGGTAGACATTGTTAGTGAGGTGATCAACTGCTTTAAAACCTTTGTCTTCTACTTCAACAGGGTTGTCTAATGGTTCGAAGTCATCTTGGTAAATTGAACCTTTATCGCCAAATTTATCAATAAAGTAAATTAAGCTATCACCGATACCATAAATGGCAGGATACGCCAGTTTATTTGCTTCTTCTTGAGCCGACTTAGCACCACGCGCAATCGCTTGTTCAAAGGCAAATTCAGCATCTTCTACTCGCCACCCCATTGAACAAATAGCAGGGCCATGTGCTTTAGCAAACTCACGCGAAAAGCCTTTTTGCTCGTTGTTTAATAAAAAATGAATATCATTTTGGTTGAAGTATTCAATGTCGCGACCTTTAAATTTTTTCGTTTTCGAAAAACCAAAGCCATAAAAAGCTTTTTCCATAAAATCAGAATCGGGCGTTGCATATTCGGTAAACTCTATACCACAAAGTTTTAAAGGGTTTGCTGCGTCAGTCATAAGTTATCTCTCATTGATTTCTTGACGCTATTATTACGAGTAAAAATCTTCAGTAAAAGTGGGCAGAGATCAAGACTTTTGCATGTAACGTAAATGAATTTGTACGACAAGATTACTAAAGTTTAAAGCAACTGAAAGCTAGCCCAGACAGGCCGTACAAACGAACTGTAAACAATTTAATACAGGTGTTAGATTTGCCAGTTTTACCTTGATGAATACCGAATAAAAATGGCGTTAATTTAGACGAAAAAAAAGCGCCTATTTGGCGCTTTCTTCAATAATTATGAAACCCGAGCTGGTTTCCGTGGTCTATCATTTCGTCTTTTAGGCTTATCTGTTACAACAGGTGCTTGTGACACAGAAATCTCTAATGCTTGACGACGTACACGTACGCGTTTCAATTGATTAAAGGCTTTCTCTGGCATCCCTTTTGGTAATTGAACAAACGTATGACGATCATGTAAGTTGATCTGACCAATATAACCACTGTCTAGTGCTATTTCATTGGCAATAGCGCCAACAATATCACCAGGCTTGGCACCATGCTCTTTGCCAACTTCTAAACGGTAAGTTTGCCAATCCACATCATTTCGTGCCACTTTTGAGCGACGAGGGCGTTCTCTTTCACCACGATTATCTCTGCTATCACGACCTCTTCCATCACGAGAACGATTGTTATCTCTATCACGAGCTTCACGGCGAGGCTTAGGATCTTCTTTAGGGCGAAGTGGTTGTTTAACTTGTTTCAAGAACAATAAAGCGGCTGCGATATCTGTCATTGAGAGTTCAGTGTCATTTGCCATCCCTTCAATAATTTCACGCATGTCAGCAATATCTTTTTGCTCAAGCAAATTTTTCAATTCCGTTTGCGTACGTGCAATACGTGCTTTACCAATTTCATGAATACTTGGCAATTCAAACGCACTAATTGTACCTGAGGTTAAACGTTCGTATTGACGTAATAAATACATTTCACGTGGTCTTACGAATGAAATTGCAGTACCTGTTCTACCTGCACGGCCTGTTCGACCAATACGGTGAACGTACGATTCGGTATCACCCGGTAAATCATAGTTAATTACCGTAGAAATACGCGGGATATCTAAACCGCGGGCAACTACGTCTGTTGCAATTAAAATTGACGCTTTAGATGATTTAATTTGATCTACAGCGCGTTCACGTTGTGCTTGGTTCATGTCACCATTTAAGGCAAGTGCTGGGTAACCAGCTCTTTCTAATTTTTCAGCAACTTCAACCGTATCACTTCGCGTACGTACGAAAATAATCATCGCATCATAATCAATGGTTTCAGCAATGCGTTCTAAAGCAGTCATCTTATTGATACCACTTACTTTCCATGCAAGTTGTTCAATATTCGCTTTTGCCTTTTTTTCTGCTGCTATTTTTACATGCACAGGATCGGTTAAGAAGCGATTCGCGACCTTACGAATTTGTGCAGGCATAGTGGCAGAAAATAATGCCATTTGCGTTTTTTCAGGTAAATGTTCAAGGATCCACTCAATGTCTTCTAAAAAGCCCATGTTTAGCATTTCATCGGCTTCATCAAGTACACATACTTTAAGATCAGCAAGTTTTAAACTTTTACGACGTAAATGATCCATTAAACGTCCAGGTGTACCTACCACAACTTGAGCACCACGCTCCAGTTGTTGAAACTGTGGTCCATATGATTGACCACCGTATAAAGTAGCTACTTTTAAACCTTTGATATTTTTTGCGAAGGTTTCAATCGCTTCTGCAACTTGAATAGCAAGTTCACGCGTTGGTGCCAATACAAGCATTTGAGGCTTACGTATTGACGTATCAATTTTAGTTAACGCTGGTAAACTGAATGCAGCTGTTTTACCTGTACCTGTTTGTGCTTCACCTAGTACATCAAACCCTTCCAATAATGACGGAATTGTTTTCGCTTGTATCGGTGTTGCTTGGTCAAAACCAAGTGAAGTAACAGCAGAAAGGATATTTTCAGGCAAGCCTAGGCTAGCAAAGCCGGTAACGGCATTGTCGGTATTTAACATATATTTTGTCTTCCCATGGTAAAGCATCTTGTAAACTAACAAGCTTTACGCGATATAAAGAGGAAACCACCAGGAAGACTTTACAAATAGAGGTAGCACGTCAGTGCAGTACAGATCAAGTCTATTGGGATCGCCCCACTTCAAGATTCTTGCTAAAGCATCCGAGCCCTAACAACGAGGCGCGCATTATACAGAATATAACAAAACAAACAAGTAATAAGTGCATAATTTGACCATACAGTTAACTAGTTATACCAATTCGCATAAATATTCGGTCATTCAGCGAGAATTAAACGCTTTAGAGGCACGGCGTTGATTGCAGAGAATGGTTATTCAGGAGAA
>NZ_MKQD01000027.1 GCF_001913705.1 Thalassotalea sp. PP2-459
TTCTGTATAGCGTGATTTTTTCATAGTCGTCTCCTGCATTAATCATTACAGAAAACTCTAATTATGTCTGTCTCAGTTTAAGGGAAGTGGACAGAACTAACTCAATATTTTCAGTAAGTTCTATTCTTTTCTCTTTATCATTAAATAGACATACATAATTTTCAAAAGAAAGCGCAACACTCCACTTAGAGGTTTCTTTATTCTTAATACGTATGAGGTTATTATCAAGTTCTATTGTGTTAGGTTGATCAAAATACTGTACTTTAGCTTTACCATAAGCGTACATTTTTTTGCTTCTGCCGAAATAAACTTCGTATATATTTCCATTTTCAACAATTGAAGAAACTTCTTTTGTTTTATCTAACCAAATGCCTGATTGGAATACTAATATTAAAAACTTGCTCTCATCCATGATTAGTTGAAAAGTTACCTTAAATTTAAGCCTGATCGTGAGTTAATGTTAAAAGCCATCGATATACCATCATCATTACCTGTTGCTGTGACAGTAATGCTCGTATCTTTATTTTCGCCAAGATTGTTGCTTGTGCCATATATAACAGGCTTTTCGTTAAACTCTTCGTAATTGAGTTGCTGTGGGGAAGCTGAACGAACAATCGTATAGTTGGCTGATAATTTCGAGCATTTGGCTTTTATTCCGTTTTTATCAGTTATTATGATTTCTCTTTCGAAGAGCCACTCTTGATAATGCTTTGAACTATTTTTAGTTTCTTCACCATCAATTAATTTACTTTCTTTGATTTTTGTAGTTGAACCAGATGAAATTAAATCATAAACAAAATTTGAAATTAATACGTTATCGTTTGTTTCAGTCAAGACAGTACTTTCCAGTGAATACTCTACTTTATCAGCGCTTTCTAAAAAGGTTACATTGAAACCTATATCATCAATTGTTGTTGAGTGGAGTACTAATTGAACATCTTTAACTTTATTTAAAAAGGAGGGCCATGATTGACTTAATGCTTGACCAAAAGATATCGCATCAATTTGATTTTTCTTTGCAAATTTTTGTGCGGATACAGCAAATCCTGACCTCGATACAATGACAGTCTTATGTATTCCAATATTTTTGTGCTTGCTGATTAGTTGCTCTAGTGCTTGCACTCCGATAGGGCGAGATTTAGCTGTACATTCGATGCCTATTCTAAATGTATATGGACCAGAGTTGTCTTCTATTAGGATATCAACCTCCCTATCTTGCTCCGAAATAGGATCATAAAGCATTTTTGATTCTGTAACCTTGGCTTCAGAAGATGCTAGGTGTTGATTGATAGCGAGTACTAGTTTCTGGTATTTATTAGTTCTTTTCGGCAAAATATATCCTTAATAGCAACGGTATGAAATATTGTTTTAAAAACGTTTTTTGTGAAATATATTAAGTCCGTACTAAATTAGCATAGAGTTTCTTAATTTTTTTGTCTGTTAAACTGGCTACGTAGTCTTTGGCAAGAACAATGTCATAAACGTTGATATCCTGAACAGAATTCGCAAAGTTGATAGTTTTTTCTTCTCCAATTACACGATCCATTGGCATAAATTTAAAAATATCAGTATTAACTTTAATTTGTTTATTTTTACCACTTCCATATGAGTTGTAGAACTTCATATATGCTGAGCTTTGAGTACTTAATCGTATGTGCTCTTTTCTGAATTCATCATCGATTAAGCTGGGAAATGCGATATACAAAATAGTGAGTTCTGAAACCATTCTGGAAGCATTTAAATTGGCTGATAAAACTCGTGGATCTTTATGTAATTTTGCTACTTGAATTTTCGTCCATACTTCATCCATATCTGCATCGATAGTTGGACTATGGAATATGGCGTAATCCCCTAATGTAAAAACGTCCTTTCTATCTTTAATTTTGGATAGCCTCTTAGAAGACTCAAGAATAACGTCTTCCATTAATAGTTTTATAATGGAACCACGCTGCTCAATGAATTTTGAATATAGAGATTCTCCTTCTCGAAGGCGAAAATCGACAGGACTTCGATGAAATAGCCTACAGGAAATCAAATCTGTATATGTTATCGCGTTCAGTTTAATTCCATCTTCTATATCTGATAATAGATAAGATATTTTGTCCGCTGCTCGGACTGCTTGACCTTCTAAGTGAGAGTAACCATCCTTAATGATGTCTTGATGTTTAGAATTGGCGTATATGCTGTCTTTGTCTTCACTACCATGATGACAATATGTGTGTTTTAAAATGCAATCACAGACTTCTGGTGTTAAATCAAGCCCTGCGTGAGAATCAAACCCTCTGTTTTGATAAGGGCCTTCAAGGTATCGAACGACATCCACACCGTGCTCGTAATGATTAAAACCACAGTCAATACTTAGATGATTTTTAAGTAAAATATCTAAAGCATGCTCTCCTGCATGCCCAAAGGGGGTATGACCTATATCGTGTGCTAGTGCGCCCGCTTCAACCAAATCTTTATCTAGTCCAAAGCTTGCAGCAATAGTTGAAGCTAACTGAGAAACTTCAATACTATGGGCTAGTCTTTGTCTAAGGTGCTCATCTTCATCTAACGGGAATAGTTGTGTTTTATCGGATAGCTTACGAAAGCCTGATGACCAGATTATTCTATCTCTATCCCTTTGAAATTCTATTCGGTAGCCGTCACTAGAATTTAGATGCTCACGTTCAGATGGTGGGGAAGCTAAGTTATCGTCATTAATTGACAATGTTAATTCTTTAATTTCTTCATCTGTGCGCCTAATATCACCCTCTGAGTTTTGATTCCAAAGTTCTAATTTTGATTCGTACTCATCAAAAAGTTCTCGCGCTTCTGCTTGTGAATTAACAGTTTCTAATGAAGCTAACTTCTCAATAGTTTTTGCTTTTGTTTTACCGGATGCCCAACAGGCTAGTATCTTTTCACCTACGTCTATATCTCTGATGCAATATGCTTTTTTATTTGATGTCCATAGGTTAAAGCTTTCAACAACATCTCTTTTACTTACGGTCTCTGAATACTTAGTGATTTCTTTTATGGCATTAACGGATGAAATATCATCGTTAGAAGTATCTAAAAATGCTCTGAATAATGCTTGAGACTTTTTCCTAGAAAATAGCTTAACATGTGATTCCGATATATCGGTGTATGTAGACTCTAATTCAAGTTGGTTTCCATTGTTTACCTTAATAGCTATTAAATCAGAGCTTCTCCAAGGTTTTATTTCAAAGTCGTCATCGATGCTACTTAAAGCTTCTTCTTCAAATTTTGGTACAATATATTTTATAGTGCCTTTTTGAATAAATAAAAGTTCATGGCCTGCTCTTGATAGAGAATTAATTAACTCTTCTCTTTGCTTTTGTACATTCTCTCTCGTTAAAACTTTTGGTATCGAACAGAAAATAATTCCATTATTTTTTAGTGAAGTGATAGCTCGATTGATGAACTTTATAAAATAAGGTTGATACCAAGGCGGATCGATTACAACATAGTCAAACGCATGTTCAAACTGATTTTCAATTTCACGGTAAACATCGTATTCATAGGCTAAAACGGTTTGAACATTGTTAATTTTCGACATTACTTGTTTGTAACAAGTAATAATATCACTATCAATATCCAATAATGTTGTGTCTACATTCATAGAGTGCAAATAGGCTGCTATTGTTGGCGTACCTATACATAAGCCTTTCATAGCCCTTATATCTAAATGTTCAGAAATGATGCTTGCTAGTTTTTCTTGTGATTCTAGGGTGTACCACCATTGAAAGAACTCGGGGTTGGCTGCGGGAAGCCTGAAAAAGAAATTGGATTGAGCTTTGAAATCGATTTTTCTAACACCTGATTCCAATTCTTTTTCTGATATTTTCTCAAGTATTTTAGAAATGTCTTTTGGGCTTGCTCCTTCACAGTACTCTGCAAGTGCACTAGGTGATAGAGTCCCGCTAGAATGGTATGCACTAATAATTCTAGTTTTTAATTTTTCTTCCCAAGTTCCAAGCTCTGACATAGTTTCATCTTCCTCTGATATTTTAGCCAATTATTATGTTTTATACTTATTTGTCAAATAGATAGTGGTTTTGTCGAAATATTTTGCTATTTAATTGTTTTTCTAGAGCTGTACAAAAGTAGTAACTTGATTGCGTGGCAGGGAATTTATATCAACTTTAAGGACCTAAACTTACCTTATATATATACAGAATAACTGATCCTCAATCCGTTAGTTACTGGCATAAATACTGGCGGTTTAAGCTAGGTAACACTGATTTTGGCACCAAGATCCTATTTATATCGTTAGTTCTGAGTGATTATTCATAAAAACCTTAGTTAATGATAAAAAAGTATCATAATGAATACATCAGCAATAAAAGTGAAAAACAACAACAGTGCTTAAACCTAAAAAGATAATTAAAGTGGTAGCATTTACTCAAAGCCTTGGGGCTGTCTTTCCAAAATATAGTTTCCAGTACTTTTTCCATTTGTCATTTAATGAAAATAAAGGGTTTCTGCCATTCTTTTGAAAAACCAACCAATCTAAATCTAACGTATTATCCTTTCTTAGTTCTCGAGACATATTGTTTGTAGCTATTTTAGGTCTGTTTATATTAATAACTATATGCTCATTGATTACTTTAGTTAAATCAGAAGCACAGCTGGTATCAAAGCCTTTGGCTTTTCTTAGGACTAATGCAACTAGGATAATCGGAATATAGATAGTGCCAGTGATTTTTAAAGTGCCAATGTTCTTGGGAATAGCATTTAGCAGCTTTTTATCAAGGGGCTTCTCAACTGCAATTGTATTTCTCTTTTGCTTGTTTGGTAATTGTAAATGTTCTGTAGAAGTTACTAATTCAAGTCTTGATTGACCATGATCAATTTCTAAATCTAATATTGAGTTTTTGACAGATCTATAGTCTGACTTAGGGACCTCGATATATTGAACTTCATCATTTTCATCAGATTCAATAATCAAACCAAGAGGGGCATTTCTAGATGACATTAACTCAACGTAACAACCGTAGTCCAAAGCATATAACGTGTACTTTTTACCTACAGCATTCTGTGCCGATACACCTTGCTTTAGTACATGAATAATTCTCATATCATAAAGATAATCTATTAATTCATAACTTTTATCATTACTAATTAAAAAGCCACGGGATTTTCTAAGGCCGATAACTTCATTAATAATTCGATCTAATAATGAAACGGCTGCTGGCCTACTGTTAAGTGCTGCGTGCTTATTTACTTGAAACCACTTTTGAGCGGATTTTCGAATATGTGCAATTGATATTTTACTTACAAGAGCAGTTTGTGCAGCTAATGATATTATGTTTATAGCATCACGTGGAACACCTTCAACAGCACGAACAAATTCATCAAAAGATGACGACTGGCTAAAAACATCATTGATGAACAAGCTAACTTCTTGATCGCAAATAGAGTTTTTATCTAAAGCAATGGCATGTCGGTGAAGTAAGCTTTTAAAGAATTTTTTAGCAGCTTCACTATCATTGTCAAAGACCATGTATTCATCTAAATTAATTACAGATGAAGCATCAGAACCCAACTCTATACCAATACTAGCGTTAGTTTCAAAATCATGTTCCATAAAGTTACATCTATGAGCTATAGCAGCAATCTTTACAGTAATACCAGGGATCGGAAATAAAATTCTGCGTAAAAGCTCAGCAAGATATGGTTGAAGATCTAAAGGTGTCTCTGACCATTCATCAATTAATACCCAAAGCTCTTTGTTAGGTAACTTTGAAACAATTTTATTAAGTAATTTAGTTATTGCACCGAAATGAATTCTTAATACTTTTTTGCCTGTTACTTTGTTTTTTGTGGTATCACCTGATGTAGTTTTCTCTGAGGCAGTTAACCCTGCAGACATTCCTATATTCGAAAAACCAGCTTTCGCCGAAGTGCTATTAGCAAATTGATTAGATGAACCTGTTTCTTTTTCTGATATACCTTCAATATTTAAGGTTGTTGCTTGCTCGATAAAGTCATTTAATAGTTGAGCTGTTTCCGTTGCATTTTCTAAGTTGTGTTCAAAAATATATTCAAGAATTACTTCATGAACCATACATAATGTATCAGATAAAAGTCTTGTAGCCCTTTCACTTAGAGGAATATCTTGATCTGAAAAAATGCCACCGGTAGAGCCTATTAATCGCATATCGATAGGTACGCTGATAATGCCTTTATTAAAAACATCATTATGAAGTACGGCTAAAAAATGAGTTTTTCCTGTTCCTCTTCGCCCAAACATTATTTGATTATCTGTACTTGATAGCAGAGTGTATGTTGGGCCTACATCAACAAATGACTTCACCAAATGTTCAGGTTGTAACTTCTCTGCTCGTTTAGCGAGTCTCATTAGAATTGAGTTAATAGCTCTCATAATCATGCATTAGTTTTTAAGTATTATAGTTAATTAGACCACTATTCTTTTTAAATTGTTAGGTTTGATTTCTATCGATATCATTATAAGTAATTAAACTAGGAAATAATTCACGTAAACCCTCAACCATAGCTATTCGCCGTGCGATTGAAAATGCTGGTATTGAGGGTTTCAGGGGGCATGATTTTCGCCAAACGTGTGCTAGTCGATTAGTGCAAAATGGTATGACGGTTCAAGAAACTGCTCACATCTTAGGGTATTCCAATATCGCTACAACAATGCGCTATGCACATCTTGAGCAAAACAAAGTCGCTGAAAAAATGAAAGCAGTGATTGATCGGTTTAATGATTAAACTTAGCAATTAACCCAATATCTACGACTTTATGCATTGCATAGCTGGTTGGAGGAAGCGGTTAAATACACACTTGGCTAGTTTCGGAGATTCTTTAGGAATCTTGGTTCCAGAATGAGTTGCGCCTTCATTGCTACATTCATCTTTATTTGTGCAAAAAGGATAATACTGCACCCTGATATTGTCTTTAGTTATAAACTTTAATATATCAGGGATTTGCTTTTCATCAGCGAGATTTCTGTATAACCAATTGGAATAAGGGAATTTCTTAGCCAGATGCTGATTTAAAAGTAATGTTCGGTCTAACGTCATAGCTTTATCTCCTATTGAAGACACCCAATATAGGAGAGAGCCAGGTAAAAAAATGTCGTCTTTAATTTCGTATCTCTTGGTCAAAGGGTAAATATCTAATCTGTCAAAAATTGATGAATTTTTGATTATGTTTGTTTTGAACAGTTTTTGATTAATAGCAGGAACCACCATCGCTATGTGGTCAATTTGTTGTAATTTATTTTTATTAGCATATTTGACCAGCTCTGATATAGGTATTGAACCAGCTGAATGGGACATTAAATTTACACTGGAAATTTTATTGTTTTTTTTCAACTCTGACAGTTTTGTTATTAAATTTGCTCCATTATTTCCCTGTCTGTAACATTCTTTGGCGTGTAATTTAACCTTTTCCCAATGAGTTTGAGCTGGTTTAACTATAAATGGAATTGTATCTATCACCTCTTCGGCAATAGTGGTATCTAATCCGTGGTGGCTACCTAAAGACATCCTAGCTAAAAATCTTAAAATACGGAGCTTATATGTGGGAAATGAGGCTAAAGTTGAGGAATAGGTGCTAAGTTCTTCGTTATTGCTGTCAAACAATACTGCTTGTGGATTTGATGGAGTGAAACCTTGAAATTCATATGTGGTGTTGTGAATTAAGTATGCAGCTTCATTTAATAGTCTACTATCAGTCTTTATCGCTAAACCTTTATTACTTATTGCTATTTCATCAATAGAGCTGGCATTTAAAATAGTCATAAGCAGTTTTAATTCATTTTCAGACATCTCACTATTGTTATCTGTATAGGAAAAAGTATTTTGATTCAATGGCTGACCGAGCAGTTGGTAAAGATAAGCATGAGCAGCTTTCGTTTGAGGTATGGAACCATTAATTTTGAAAAGAGAAGGGCTTTTTGTATTGTCTGAAATTTTGTCAGTTAAGTAATCAACTAAATATGAAAAAGTTTGACTTGCCACGAGTTTTTTTATGGCATCAGAGGCTAATACAAAGTCGAATACACCTGCATGATATTGGACAAATATTGGGTATAGGTCTAGTTTGTTTTTATGAATATACTGGTAAATAACTGGCCCCAAATCATTTACCATGTATTCTTGCGGTGATAACCCTCCGTGGAAATATAATATTACATTCTGTTTTTCCCCCACACTAGCTAAGGAAGTTAATTCGGTTACAATATCTTCTATGTAGCTAGCTTCTGTACTAGTGGTATTCGCTAAGCAGCTTAAGAAATGATTGGGGAGAGTTTTTGAACGTAATGTTTTAGCTTTAGTTACAATTTCACCTAGTTGTAATTCATCACGTTGTGAATTTGCATAGCAGTTTGTAACGACAAACAAGCATAAAATTAGATATAGGAATTCTTTCATTATTCTTCTTCCCTGACTGTTGTTTACTTGAATTTAGACTAAATTCTATATAAAGCAAGTGCTTACCAACTGATTTTATTGGTGCCAATACCCAGTTCGGAATTTTACACCAGCAGATAATTTGCCCTAATTATTCAATACCACTAAAATTGCGGGGTAGGGAATGCCCAATTAATTCCAAGTAACGGATTAAATCCTTTTTGACCCGTAAAAATTACCTGAATAACAAATATATCTTGATGAATTTGCCCTACTGGTGTTTATTCAAAATAGGGGATATTGTGCCTATTGATACTACGAAATAGATAACTAATCTGACGTATACACCACTAATAGTGCAGGGTAGATAAAATATTGATGTAAGTGAAAATTGATTAAGAATTTAACCAATCTATACATACAAA
This sequence comes from Thalassotalea sp. PP2-459, assembly GCF_001913705.1. Taxonomy (GTDB): domain Bacteria; phylum Pseudomonadota; class Gammaproteobacteria; order Enterobacterales; family Alteromonadaceae; genus Thalassotalea_C; species Thalassotalea_C hakodatensis. The sequence continues at coordinate 8,817 of NZ_MKQD01000027.1, forward strand.
AAAGCCCAGCTAATGCTGGGCTTATCTGATGAATGGTGCCGACTGCCGGAGTCGAACTGGCGACCTACTGATTACAAGTCTTACCTATAATGACCACTTAACTATTTGTTTCTAAATAAATAGTTTACTTAAGCATATCCTATAAAAAATCCGTTTTTACACAAAAACGGAGACATTTCACTAATGTTTGAATTTCTAAAGGGCTAGAAACGAGAAAACCGAGCAAAGCTCGGTCTCGTGGAAAGCCTACCTAAATATTTAAGAGACTTACAAATCTGTTCGTGTGGCGCGGTCAGATTATTTAATCAGCTTTATTTTTGCTGAGGGGATCCCCTTTGTCAAGTAAAAGTCGAGAAGTCTTCAAATTCAGAAGTTGGCCTTCCAACTAGTCCTCAAATGCACTAGGCAGAGCGGTGTTTGTCGCCGTAACTATTCACATTGGATTTGAGAGTATGTTGGTGAGTAGTTCCTAGTGTGGGATCGAACGGGGAAACTTTACATACGATCCAGCGTGCGACGCGCATCAATTGCTCTTTGTATTCGCAATACAAGGGAATTTGCAATTAGTGGAAACGGGGAACCAACAACGGCCAACACTTAAAACTGGCGAGGCGGCTCAATCAACAGATGGGGGCTAAAGCAAATTCAGCAGCTCAAGGTGTGTCTCTCCAGCGCGTAAAGGGGGCAGAGAATCTAGCAGATTCTTACCAATAGTGGAGAGCAAGGCGAACCATCCTAGTTGAAATGTGATTCAACATAAGGAGGGCGAGCCTGTCTTGGAGCGCAGCGGAAAGACAGGCTCTAGATAAGTAAAAATGGGGGACTATAACTACCAGTCACCTAAGTCGTCGTCATCGTCATCTAAGCTGTCAAAATACTCTTCATCTTGTTCATCAAATTCAAAGTGTTCATGAACATCTTCATCGTTATCGAACCAATCATCATCTAAAGTAAGAGACTCTCTGACATTAAAAATTGAGGCACAACGAGCTGTTTCATCGTAGAACGAAACGGAGTGCATAAGTAATTTTTTAAAAAAATGATTGTCCCTAATAAATGAATCATCATCATTTTTTAACCAAAGTCTTTTTCCCGCTTCATATGCTATTAGCCAGTCTTCAGTTAATAAATTGTTTGTTCTAGCATATTGCCTCAAAGTTGCTGCTTTTAGATTATGTCTAGTAATACCTGATTCATATAGGTCGATGATCATTAATTTACAGACATTGCTAGACATTGATTCTACTTCGCGAATAATTTCTCTTTTCAATGGGATGTTGAGTTCTTTAACTAACCATAAAAGCCAAGAGACTTCACCGTGATGATCAGATATAGAATGTTCGGTAATTAAGTTTTCGCAAAAACGATGCAATGCTTTTTGATTAAGAGGGTAGTTAAATTTTTTGTAAGTACTAAATATTGTCACTATTGTTTGCAGTGTGTTAGGAAAACCATAACCGCATTTAAATAAATAAGATTCAAATATAGACCAATTGGTTTTTTTTATTATTGAAGAAGATATTTGTCTTAGAGAATACTTTATAATACTTTCGTCTTTGAATTGCTTCTCTAAGCTAAACACTTTTTGAAAGTAGTTATGAATATCATCTCTTTGAGCTTTTCTAGAAGAAGACACTCTTAGTTGTTTGATGCTGTATTTCCATGATTCTTCTACTAATTCTTTAACTTCAATAATTTTTGTTTTTGCAGGACTAACTTGAAGTTCAAAATTACCTGCAATTTTAGTTAGAGTAGCAAGGGCTCGTTCAGATTCTTCTCTGGAGTTAAAAAACAAATAATAATCATCTACATATCTAAATCCAGCAGGCCAATAACCTAATGATTCATATAGTTCTCTATCAATCGATGTTCCAATCAATTCAGATATAATATGTGATGTGTCGGGACCAATAGGGATTCCCATTGTTTGGCCATCTTGCAAGCTCATCGACTTTGCATCTAGCAAGTTCCCATAATACTCTTCAGAATGTTCGGTATGTATCTTCGCTAAGGCTTTTGTATGGATAGCCCAGGGGATTGAATGAGTATAGATACTTGGAAAGTAGCTAACTAAATCAGTGATTAATGCGAACTTATAACCAGAAGATTTCTCAACTTTAGCCTCATAAAGTTCATGAAACTTGCTTATTTCTATCGCTCTCAAACCTTCAGCTATCCTAGGCTTGCTTAGAGAAATTGAACTTTTTCTATAATGTCTTTCTATTTTAAGCCAATGAGTGTCGATTTCTTTGGCGATTTTGTAATAACCAATCGGATTTAATATGCTGGTGGTGCGTCTGTAAAAGGAAGATCTTGCAACAGAGTATTTTTCCGCTCGTGATTTTGGAGCTCTTTGAGCATTCCAAGCTCCTTCAAATAGCTGGTACTTATCCGCAAAAGATCTCGAGTTGAATGCCGGTGGCAATTGAATTGGTAAATAACCAAGTTTTAAAAGGAGCTTTGTACGATTCATTTAATCTTTCCCTGACGTTATCTATTTATTATCAATTGAAATGATACATAGCACATTAACTTCTACTACCGGTTGATAAATTTATTATAAATAATGGTAATAAATCTTTAATTTTTGATAAATAATTTGCTTTTATATTGATCGAAAATCTCATTGCTATTATGTAAATATAAATGAAATTGTTTACCTTTTTCTGCTTTATCTTCAGTACAATCTACATTCCATCCTGATAGCAAATAGGATGCTGTGGCAAGCCTACTATTGACGATTAACTTTCCATCTTTCATTCCGTAATCAAGTTCAACAGCTTTAGTTTTGTTCTTTAAGTTTGGGTGTGGCCTTAAATCCAGATCTATTGTCTTTAACCAATCATCATCATTTATTTTTTGTTCTTTTTCTTTAGTTAAACCAGCATGATAATTATCTACAGAGATAATTCGATTAACGACAAAATCTTTAAATGCATTGTCTTTTCTGCAATATGAACGAGCATGCCAACGCATTCCTGTATCAACTAACGTGTGTGGGACTATTATTCGTCTACTTTCACCTGATGTTGTTGAGAAATACGTTACTTCAATTGCTGATTTCGTATGAATTGCTCGTGTGATAGCTGCTACAGTATTTAAATCTGGCTTACCTAATCGAGATGATTCGCTAATTTTTAGTTGTTGTTCAATGCACTCAAAGTCACCAAATCCATCAGTTAAAGTACTCAAACACTTATCTACAGATAGCTTTGTCATAAGTGAAAAGTTATCACTCTTAAAGTAGGCGCGTTCACTTGGTCTATATACCAAGTTGTCAGGAGCAATTTCGTTGTATAAACGAAAATCTCTTGTAGCAACAGGTGCACTGATCCCAAAACGTTCACTAAGTTCTTTCCTTCCTACTTTACCTAAGAAGTAAGCGAAGAAATCGATAAAAGCTAATCGCTCTCTAACTTGTGGTGATGCTTCTTCTAGTTTTGCATTCATACGGCACCTTTGTATTTGTTGGCTCGGTTTAATATTAATATTGGAGATCTAATTAATCAAGTCGATCAAAAAGCTTGCAGTGATCAAAATGATCATGATAGTATTTTATTTATACTAACTCGAAACTGAATTTCAATAACGAGTAGGTATAAAAAGATGGATGAATAATCACACCTTTGGGGTAGGAACCAAGATTGTGATTGTTTGTTCTGTAAAAGTCAATTTTGTAAAAGGAGCCCAATATGGCTGAACGTTATGAGTTGTTCTTAGGAACAAATAAACAGTACTACTTTCGACTTGTCGCACCTAATAATGAAATTATCCTTCAGAGTGAGGGATATGTTTCATTACAGGGGGCCGAAAATGGCATTGCATCATGCAAAACACATAGCCCATACGACAAATATTATCGTCGGTTAACAAACGCTAGAAATGCACCTTATTTCACCCTTATCGCATCAAATGGAAAGGTTATCGGTGTTAGTGAGGCGTATTCAAGCTCACAAGCGCGTGAAAAAGGAATTGATGCGGTAAAACGTTATGGGCCGTCGGCTCAAGTAGTGCGAAGAGCAGCATAAGGCATAGGGCTCTCAGTGACAAATAAATCAGTTGCTGAGAGTCTTATTTTGTAGGTAAACGGAATATTTCATATGACAAAATACTCAATGGATTTTGTATTCATACCAGAAGAAGATAAGGTTGTAATGACCAGTAACTATCTAGATCAGCCAGTGGAAAAGCTGTTCGAAGTTCGTCGTCAGTTAAGACCTACAATTAATGAGTTGTCTTTATTATGTCCCACTTGCTACCAGCCTTTACTTTTAGCAGGGAGAACGGATCAAACATTTTATTTTCGCCATGTAAAGGACTCAGAAGACTGTCCGATTAAAACTACGTCTCATCTTACCAAAGAAGAAATTGAGGCTATGAAATACAACGGACAAAAGGAAGGAAGGCGTCATAAAGAGAATAAGCAATTCATAGCATCAATACTAAAAAGGGATGAGGAGTTTAAAGATGTGCATATCGAAAAACATTCAGGGAAGAAAATCCTACTGGCATTGCGAAACAATGGCGTAGACCAGACGTATCGGCTAGTCACGTTGAAACAGGTAAAAAAATAGCTTTTGAATTGCAAGTCTCTACTACTTTCATAGACGTTATAGTTGAAAGGGAGCGATTTTATCGTGAAAACGGTGCTTTCATAATATGGGTGTTTTTGAACTTTGAAGAAAAGCGATTTACTGAACTAGACATATTTTATGCGAACAAATTGAACGCTTTTATTTTGGATGAAGAAGCAAAGTTAGCTAGTTCAAAGTCTGGAGAGCTAGTACTCAAGTGTCATTACAAAGATTACTTCGTGCAAGAGTCTGGTGAGCTTGTGGAAGTGGCAGAAAAAGATGAAGAAGAGCTAGTTCCTGTTAGTCAATTGTCATTTGATGATGTGACGGGAAAGCTCTTCTTTTTTGATTCTAATAACCGCAAGCGAAATGTTGAAAGACAAGCTGAAACACGAAGAACGGAAATTCGTATCGAAAAAGAGCGAAGAGCTGCTGAAGAGCGAGCAAGAAAAGCTCGCGAAGCAAAGGCTAACCGGCAGATTTTGTACGGAAATAGTGCTTGGCAACCGACTTATTGCGAGCCTGAAAGAACTGAAAATAAAGGGCTATCGGATGCTAATTTTAAGGCATTAACTAAATCAAGGCAGTATGAAAGCTTAAAATGTGATAACTGCGGAAATACCAGCAGATTTTACGATAGAGCTTGTTTTATTTTCTGTAGTAAGTGCAGAAAAGAAGTTAAATATTAATCAAGAGGTATTATTCAGCATGCAACAGATTCATACGTTAGTAGAGCCAGAAAAAATTCAAATGGGAAGTATCGATCTTGCTCCTGATGAAGATCCAATTTTTTTCGGTTCACCGTTTTTCGGAATACCGTCACTTGATATCGATGGCGAGAGAAAAATTAAGGCAAATAATCTACTAATTCTCGATTTAAATATAATTAATTTTATTCGACAAAGAAAAAATAAAGTCAATATTAAGGGGCTGTTAATTTGGGCTGCAAAAATGGGGTTGGAAGTCACGCCAATTGTTGGACTTTCTGAACAGCAAAGAACACATGGAAACCCAGATAAAGCTTTTAAGAATTATATTGAAATACTTAAAGAAGATTATTTTTATGACTTACCTAGTGAGGAAGCAGATAATTTTTTAAAAGTTATTCGAGAACATACTCCCAATATAAAGAAAAATACAGAGCTTTTTTGTGATTATTTGATAATTATTAAACACTTTTATCATCTCAATTTGCCATTAGAGGAAAAAATAAAGCAATTTGCACAATTAATTCATGAACGGAATGTTCCGGTTTTAGCTTTTGCTTTTTTACTTGGTTGTGTTTTTTTTCACGTCAAATGCACACCTAACGATTACTCGAATAAAGTGGTCAGTAAAGTTCAAAGTGATATGTCTATTTCACCAACAAGAGAAACACGGAAACTTTGGAATGTTGCGTCTGACATTATGCTGTTTATGGCTCCTGTAGAGCTATTTTTTAATTACGAGTTAGGGGAGTTTAATTTTAGCTATGTTGCATCTGGGGACATAACTTGTGGATTAACGATGTCTGAAATTTGTTATGGTCAAGTTGTAGTGAACAACGGTACATGCTTTGGTATGCCAGGCTTGAGACCGACAGGACATACCTTTAAAGCAATATCACATTGTGTAAATAAGCACTTGAAACCAAGCCCTCAGCAGAGTTTTACTCGTAAGGGAGGCTCCGACTCTAGAGTGAATAATTTAAAAGCTCTAGCTAAGGAACTACAAAATCTATCCAGTTTATAGTATTTGATATAACAGTATGAAAGTGTTTTTTTATTTTTGATATTTGGAGTGTTGAAAGTTTGTCTGATGTTGTTGAATTAGTTGAAGAAGTATTGAGGCTTAGTAAAAAAGGGACTGATGCCGATCTATGTGCTAAGGCGCTTTTGAGTAGCAGAATAGAAGAGCATATTCCATTTCAAGTGGTAGAGTTAAGAAGTGTCCAAGATCTATTTTTGATGATGCAGGATTCTGATTTTCCACATATTTATGGAGAAGAAGAAACATTTTATTTTTCAGCATATTATTTCCACTCTGAAGACTACCCTTTGGGAAGAAACTATTTCATAAGAGAAAAAGACATACTCCAAATAGGTAAATTACTCAAATATTTCAATAATAATGGTATTAAGCTACCCATTATCCCACCCACTAAATACGGTAATAAAATTCGAACAGTAGGCTTTGAAAAACGCGTAAAGAAATATCTAAAAAGGAAAAGATATGAAACTAGACATATTACAAAACTATTTGAAGGACGACGTTTAAATACAACTACTCAGGATCTAATATTTTTAAACTCAAGTGGGTGCCTAGTTTGTAAAGACCCAAATTACTTATTAATGACATCTACCTTAATTACTGAAACTGGGCTTATGCTTGGTTGCAATCTGTGTAGCCAACATTTTGATTTAGCTAACTCTAGTGGGGGATTAATCAATTTCATAGCAAAACTAGGGGATATTGAGTCACCTTTTGACATGTCGTTAATTTCACCCAAGCAACATGTCGAAATGATCTTTGATTGGCTTCCAGGTAAGTTAGGTTGCACTGTTGATAGTCTTAAAAATAACACTATTACTTTATACAGGGCATCTGGAGTGAAAATTATCTTAAGATTAGACTCATTTAATAATTACGCTTATATGCTATTTAGCAAAAATGGGGAGCAGTTTGCTCGTGTTGATTCGGCAGACCACCACGCAGTAGATTTTGGCCCTGATCATATTCATCCAGATTTAAGGCATTCCAATTCGAATGTGAAATCTAGCTTTACCGCAGGTACACCATTCATTGATACTAAATTAATACTAGAGTTGATTCATAAAGAAGAGAGTCGCTATTGAGTATTTTAATGAACTAGATAGGTTAAATAAATGCAATTGTTAGATAACTTAATTTTATTCAAATATGAAAAAGCTACTTCCCCTTTATTTTTCTGTGTCCATAGAGATGACTTTGAACGATATGGCCAAGAGTGTGCTTATATGCAAAAGGTAATCAAAGGTGTTTCTGATGATGCCGATGAAGCATACCAGGATTACCAATTCAATTTTATTTTGGCGGCAGGTGTTGGCCTTGAGTCTGACGAAAGGCGCGCACACTAGCTGTCAAAATATCCGGTGCAGATAAAATGGCGCTTATCACAAGCGCCTTTTTTATTTGTGTCCGAAATGCTACAAATCGCCCCTTTTGCTGCAATTAATTTTCTCGATGATCATGCTGCTTAATCTCCCCTCTAATATCATCCGGATTAGTATTGAATTCACTATGAAAATAGGATGCTGACTTGGATTATCGCGTCACTCCGAGGTGAGTTGAGCCGAAAGGCGAGACGAATCTAAGGGGGAGTGACGCGATAGCGTATTGAAGCGCAGCTTCAATAGAATCAAGAGGGGGAGATTAAGTATTGACGTGATTTCTGCGGGATGCTAACTTTATTAGCGACAAATCTGTAATAACGAGACATTAGTCATCGTGAATCCAAGGTCTTCTTCAGACCGAATTTTAAGTTGGTAAAACTGCCGACAAATAGAACAACAATTAACCTGTAACTTGTTGAATAACTGATTGCATAGTCGTGTGCTTTTGCATGCTTTGCTGTTGCTTCAATTTTTATTTTTTCAGAGAAATGAGTGAATACAACATACCCAAATAGGAGACAAGAACTGACCAACTCTGTGCTACGCACATTAATGAATCGCCATATTATGTACGCTTTTTCAAGAAACATTTATGGTGCGGCTATTTGGCCACTTTGAGCTATACGTCTCTATCTGGTTTCGGCTAGAAGTCATGTGCATCCAACACATGATTGACGTTTAAAACTTACCGACTGGATTAAAAGCTCGAATAGTTGGTTGGCATTTGAAAATTATAAAGAAGATTATTTAGTAGGTTGCGTTGTGAGTAATTTGAAATATCAACTCAAGGTATTGATGGATAGAAATCAAGAAGGAAGTTTTGGTGTTAAAGCGGAAAGAAAAAAGGTTTTGTTTTTGATTGCCGGTCAATTAAAAGAAGGTGGTTATCGCTGGTCAGATCCAAAATCTGTAAAGCCAAAGCATGTGTCTCATTTAATTGAACGTTGGAAAACTGAGGGGTTGTCAGTTAGTACGATCAAAAACCGAATGGCTCACATAAGGTGGTGGACAGAGAAAGTAGGAAAGGCCTCGATGCTACCTAAAAGCAACAATGGAGCAAACCAAGCTATCAGCCTGGATATTGAAAAGCGTTGTTATGTGCCAACAGAAAGTAAAGCCAAATTGTTAGATATGGAAAAGTTAGACAAAGTCAGTGATCCATTAGTTAAGTTGTCATTACAACTACAAGCGGCATTTGGCATGCGAAGAGAAGAAGCGATTAAGTTTAGCCCTTCATTTGCAGATCGTGGTGAGAAGCTCGTAATGAAGGCTTCCTGGTGTAAAGGCGGCAGAAGTAGAGAAATTCCTATTCGCACCGAGAGGCAACGTGAGTTGCTACGAGAAGTACATCGAGTAGCTGCCCAAGGAAGTCTTATTCGCCGAGATCGTAACTATGTACAACAGTTGAAGAGTTATGAACGACAGACGAGTTTGGCTGGTTTAAACAAAAATCATGGTCTAAGACATATGTATGCTCAAGATCGCTACTATGAGTTAACTGGCTGGAAAGCTCCTGTTGCTGGTGGTCCATCGAGTAAAGAGTTGAGTCCAGAACAAAAAGATAAAGATCGCGCAGTACGTCTAACAATATCGAATGAACTTGGTCATAGCCGAGAGCAAATTACCGTTCAATACCTAGGGCGATAGGAGGTTAACTTGTTTGAAAAAATAGAATTTAACAGTATTTCAGGTTTGTTTATTTCAGAAAATGAGTGGGATGCTCATAGTCGGGAATTTGAATTATTAAAGCAGAGAAATAAAGCGCTTGAATTGCATATCGAAGTACTTAAAAAAAGTTTGAAAAAAGCTCAAGGTGAACAAAAATATAAGCTTAAAAAGCTTTCTAAAATCATTGCACGCAAGGACAAGCAGATTTTAGCCCTTGAAGGTGGAAAATTAAAACAACCTGAGGCGGGGCCGAATGATTGAAGAACATTGTAAGGCATCTTTTGTATTTGTGCAGGGGCTATCAGAGTTAGCGCTGGACCTTGGTATTGATCATACGATCCAATTTCTAGGGATTAGCCGAAAAGCGGGATTGTTTATCAATAACTTGCCCTTTACTGAGATAGAAGCTTTTTGTCGAGAAGTCGATAATAGAGACTCTGTTTGCATCGATATTAACTATGACGAGGTCATTCAATTAGCCGAATTGACTGCTAATTTTACATTTGGACAATACGAAAAGCTTAAACAGTCGACAGCAGGTTGGATAAATTCAATGCCTATTGGTGAGTTTAATTTCCGCAAATCTCTGGTGGATAAGTTTTTTGTTTATATAACTAACGAAATGTATGTTGCTGAAATTAATCCCGAACAAGTTTCTACAGCACAGATACCTTCCAAGTTATTTATTATATTACAAGACTTACCAAGTACTAGGATTTCACTCTTTCTACGATTGCTTATACAAAGAAATACAATCCGGTTAGTAACAAATAGAGAAGAGATTAACAGAATTATTGCTAACTTCAGGCCAAGAGTTGAAGGTAGAAAAAGAATCCTATCCTTGGTGAAAGCGGGGGCAAGTTTAAGCTTTATTGAAAAATATGCCCAAGAAAAATACGTTGATAGAAAATACTTTTATCAATGTAGGAGGTGCTACCAGAATACCTGGCAACCAGAAGAAATAAATTCAACGATAATTTTTAGTGCATTTGAACAGTTGATGCAGGAAAAGAGGGATATCCTAGATGTTTACATGACATTGCATAAGAAACTTGGACTAAGGATTGAAACACTTTGGGATAGTATTCAGGAAACACTTTTACACAAATATGAGCATGATGATTATTTTTTACAACAGGAGGTAGGACACTTAATTAATAAGACTTAATTTATCAGTAAAAATACAGTTTTTGGATCTGGTCAAATTCCATCAGTAAATACGAGGCATTGGCCATCGTGAATCATCAAAAATATAAGTTGTTTGGGGCGTAGATAGGCTGCGGCTCGATGTTTTTAATTTGTGATTTACGGAGCTTTGTATGAAAATTTTTTTAAAAAATGCACTCATAATTTCAGTGTCAGTGCTTATCTCTTTGGTATTAGTGTTAAGTATTATAATCAGCAATCCCAGTGCCATAGCAAATGGAGCTGGTAGCTTTCTTTCAAGTCTAACAGCTATCAACCAACCCCCTTCAGTTATTGGACTCACAACAGACGTTTTGGCAATTATTTTTGCTTTATTGCTAATTTTTCGTTTTGAAAAAGGTTTAGCCTGGTTGGTGAAGTCTAAGTATATATCGCAAGCATTTGCTGATTATCTACAGGTTAAGAAAGTTCGCGTCCTATTAGCGTTGCTGTCAGCTCTGATATTAACGGTGATAGCATGATATTTACTAGCCTTAACGATCTGTACTTTTTTGCAGCAGGCATTTACGGGCTTAATGTCATCACAAGCATTTTGCTTGAAACTAAACTGATTTTATTGCCTATCTTATTGTTTATTGGCAACGAATTGTCGAAAGCAGCTCAGGGCGATGATGAAGATAAGGTTCTTGCACTTAAAAAGATGGAGGTTGGTGTATATACGCAAATATTTGTGATCATTATTGCTTTCTACCCCTTCGTTCCAGTAAAAGTGGATGGTTTTGCGCTGTACGCGAAGCAATGCGAAGGTTACAAGGAACCTGAGATTAATAAAGGTTTTTTTGCCAAGGATGAAAAGATAAATGACCTCCAGGTGATGTTGTCTGGTGGTGAATTAAAAATGCCTATGTTGTTAGCCTTGGCTCATGCTTATGGAACAGGATTTTCAATAGAGTCAGTAGACCGTTTGCCTTGCGGGATTAATCTACAAGGCGTAAAAAGTGCCTTACTAGATAATACTATCCACGATCAAAGGCTACTTATTGAAACCAAGCATTTTATTAGACGATGTTATCAACCAGCGCTAAATAAGGCGCTTAGAGACCCTAAGAATATGCTGCCTTGGATTGAAGATCCTCATACCGAATCGCAACCATGGCCGGGCCATGAAGCATTTATGAATGATGAATATTATGGAGGTATCGGTCGAGGATTCTATTCTGACGTTTTATTACCTGGCTGGCAGGGAGCCAAAACAAACAGATACATTCATAAATGGATGGAAAGTCTACAGGAAGAACGTAGAGGAGGGTGTAAAACGGGTGATTGCATCCACCAAGTAGGCGGCTTTCCTTCTTGCCAGGAATGGTGGCATGGCGTTGGGGCTGGCTGGCCTGGTGTTCATGTTAGTAGTAACGATATAAGCCTTAGAAAGCGCTTGTGGGATAACCTACCTGAAGATGATAAAGATGTTATATGGCCAGTATTAGAGCAGTCATTTGGTAATGCTAGTCGTTCCGATACTTGGTTCCAGGACAAGGTAGTGGAAAAAGCATATTTTAGTCGTGTATCTATTAGTAAAATTATGGGGGCTGAGCCGAAAGATTACGGCTTGGAAGGTGGTGGAGCGGTCAAAACAGTGATCGGTGTTCTTAATCGCTTGATAGGTACTGTAGGGAATGCTGCTTCTTCAGTTGTAGAACATGTTGGAGCAAGTATTGTGCAGAATGCTGCACCGCTAATAAAAGGTAGTTTTATGATGGTTTTGCTTGTCGTTTATCCGGTAGTGATTCTAGTTAGTCAGTTCGGATTTAAGATGGCCATCATGATGCCTACACTTTATCTGTCAGTGCAATTTTGGCCATTCTTTTGGGAGCTGACAATTGTGGTGCAAAAATCTTATCTTGAGACAGTCGCTGCTAGCTCAAATGTTCCAATCATTGACATACTGAGCAACCCAAACATTGCATTGAGTAGTCAACGTATCACGGATGCTTTATTTATCCTATTTCCATTGATGTTTTCTACTTTCCTTTCGTATGCCGGTTTAAGTGTAGGTGGCTCTGTTGGTAATGTTGGAGGGTTAAACAAAGGGAATGCAAGTGCTGGTTCTTCTGGAGCTAACAAAGCAGGAAAGGCGGCTTCGTCCGGAGCTAAGAAGCTGGCTACTAAAGGAGCAGCTAAATAAAATTGAAAATATAGCTCGTTTCAATATCTGAATAATAAAGATATCAATCTAAAAATACTTTAGTATAGTTTGCATATTCTAGTTTAAGTTATTGTTTAAACGAAATATCCCCTTAATTTAAAGGACTAATTATGAGTAAAAAATTAATATTTAATTTGGTCATAACGACCATGTTTTTTTTGTCGTGGGCTACATTTGCTGAAGCCAACCAGCCTCCCACACTATCAGTGTCATTTCCAAGTGGAAAAGAAGGAACATTTTATGACTATACAGTCAGTGCCAGCGATCCGGATGGAGATTCACTTCATTACAGCATGA
>NZ_MKQD01000028.1 GCF_001913705.1 Thalassotalea sp. PP2-459
AGCCACACAAAGAAAAGCTGCAATTTATTGCGGCTTTTTTTATGTCTATTTTTAGAGTTTAAGGTTATCAACTACCGCTAGAGCGGTGGACTGTGCTACTTTAAAACCTGTTACCAACCTAACTGATACAAAGGTAACGTTTCTAATCGTGCATCTATTTCTTTTAACATTTGTTGGTAATCTTGATTATTGATATCACGATACGTTTGTTCAAATTCAGTTTGCGAAATTCCTTCATTAAGGCCTTGAATACTTGGCAATAACGCTTCATCAGTTATCGTTAATAGTAATGATTGCGCGCGCTTAGCTTTATTCTCACTTGCAACTACTATCTGGGCAAAACGAGTACCTGCCCTATCCGCCATTAAATCGGCAAAACTAAAGCCTGAACCACCTCGATTACTGTCTAAAAATTCTTTGTATTCACCAATAGCATCACTAGCCCCCAAAGTACTGAACATTTGAATAGCCATAGAATAGACGAAATGTTTTTGTAAATCATTTCGTCCCCGCAATGTTGCGTTACTTCTCAATTTATTACGAACAACAAGCTGATCAAAATCATCATCGATAATATCTCCCACGAGTAATTCAAAACGATCAGCACCAAAATAAATAATAAGTGCCATCGCTGCAGACTGGTTTTGTACAGTAGTATTGGTATTAGCTATTGAGTTAGATCGCTGACTGGCAAGCGAAAAGACTTCTCTAACATACCCAGCCAATGAAGCATTTGATTGTTGTTTTGCTGCATATTGAGCAATCGATTGATAATAAATAGCAATTTCCTTGGCGTTACCAAATAGCGATAAGTCATCTCTTAAGCGCATTAACAATGATTTATCATTATTTCGTGCCAGTAAACGCGTATCAAAGTACATATCAAACTCAACAAATGATTCACTGATAGACACACGTTTAATAATCGCCAACATATCATCAACTAGATTCGGCTGAATGAAAAAATCAGACATCAAACGCACCAAGGTAATAAAATGATGCCCGGCTAATGAAAGATGACCTATATTAACTTGTTCAATCATTAGCCCACGTTCAGAAGGCAACACCTTTATAGATACATTAAGGTATTTAATTAATTCAGGTAATGGCAAGGTCACTGACAATGAAGCATTTAATGCTTTGGGGGTTAGCGTTACATTGGCTGCAGATTGTGGCACAGCACGATGTAACAGTGCTGCTAAACCGTCTAGTTCATCTTTAGTTATTCGAACTTGTTGTTGGCCCTGCTGTTTAGCGCTAGTAATTAATTTTTTAACTAATTGTTGACTTTGCTTAGCTTTTTGCGCGGAAATTTGATGAAGCTGAACAGTTTTAGGCTGGGTTTGCAAAGACAACAATACAAGTGCACAAAAGGCAAAAATAAAAATAAACGTAAAAATAACAAAACAACGAAAGAGAGTTTTCAAAATACGATAACAGCTTGTTAAAAGTTAAGTGCTAGTGTACTAAAAACACAGCAACATTAAAGGTTAAACATCCAGTAAATCCCAATAAATAACGCGATCAAATTTAAAGGCAAGTTGCCGGTTTAATGATTTAAACGTTGAAACTTTACCTGCGTTTGGTGCGAAACATTGCCAAATAAATTGATGACAATTATTTTCAATCAAATGATAATTTCGATACTGATAGATTTGCTCAATTGCTCTTAGCGCGGCTTGTTCACTTGCTATAGGTTTAGCAGTAGAGTCGCATGCTATAAATACATTTTTTCCCGAACGCTCTTTAGTAAATCGAGCCAATGAAACAGGCTTTATCAGCCCTTCTCCGCCAAGTTCAATAATGGTATCGTCGTCTACCCAAATACCGGTATGATCAAGTACCCCACCAATTCCACAACATATTAGCGCACCAACAACGGGTTTCACTCGCTGCTCTGTTGCCATCAACTCAGATGGATATATAGCCACAGGCGATTCATGCCGATTTAAATCCCTAATACGTTGTGGCAATAAATATCTTAGCCGGCGCTGTTGTTGCTTTTTTCGATCAGTTGACAGCTCATTTAATGTTAACGCAGAAATTGCTGCCGCACCTAACCAAACTAAGGGTAATGGCATACTCCCTCCAAAATACGCAGTGTTTAATAACAAGATGACGACCTTTTAATGAAAAGGCTATAAAAAAAATGCAAGTAACTGTTTCATTGCTGGAAATAGTTGGCACAATAGAGTGTAAATTCACACTAAATCATTTAATAAAAGTAGTAAATAATGCAGAGCGTCAAAAAATCTTCCAAACTTAATAATGTCTGTTATGAAATTAGAGGGCAAATAGCGGCTGAAGCTCGTCGTTTGGAAGATGAAGGCCATAAAATTTTAAAACTCAATATTGGTAACCCTGCACCGTTTGGTTTTGAAGCGCCTGATGATATTTTAAAAGACGTTATACATAACTTACCTACCGCACAAGGCTACTGCGACTCAAAAGGCATATACTCTGCGCGTGTGGCTGTCATGCAGTATTTTCAACAAAATGGCATATTAGGCCTTAATGTCGATGATATCTTTATTGGCAACGGCGTTAGCGAATTAATCGTCATGTCAATGCAAGGTTTACTGAATGATGGTGATGAAGTCTTAATTCCTGCACCTGACTATCCATTATGGACAGCGGCAGTATCATTATCAGGCGGCACACCTGTACATTACCAATGTGACGAAGAAAACAACTGGTTTCCAAACTTGGATGACATTGAAAGTAAGATAACTGAAAACACAAAAGCTTTGGTGTTAATTAACCCAAATAACCCTACAGGTTCAGTGTATTCAGAAGAAGTTTTACAAGGCCTTTTAGCGCTCGCAAGGAAACATCAATTAATTGTTTTTAGTGATGAAATCTACGATAAAATTTTATATAACGGTGCTAAGCATATTCCAACAGCCAGTTTAGCCAATGACGTATTAATTATTACTATGGGTGGCTTATCAAAAAACTATCGAATCGCAGGGTTTAGAGCTGGATGGATGGTGATAACTGGTCCTAAATTACATGCAGAAGACTTTTTAGAAGGGTTGAACATACTTGCCTCTATGCGACTATGTGCAAATGTTCCTTGTCAGCACGCTATTCAAACGGCATTAGGTGGTTATCAAAGCATCAATGAATTAATCAGCGATAATGGCCGCTTAATTAAGCAGCGTAATATTGCCCATAAGATGATAAACGATATTGATGGACTTTCATGCAATAGCGCCATGGGCGCACTGTACTTGTTTGTTAAAGTTGATGCTGAAAAGTTCAACATTACCAATGATGAGAAAATGGTACTTGATCTACTAAAACAAGAAAAAATATTGGTGGTCCATGGCAGTGCTTTCAATATCCCGCAAAAAAATTATTTTCGTTTAGTTTTCTTACCGCATAAAGATGAATTAATTCCGGCTTTAGAGCGAATAAAAGACTTTTTTTCTACCTATAAACAAGCATAAATTGGAGTCAATATGGCGACGCTAAAACCGAAAAAACAAAGTACGTTTTTAGCATGGATGTTCCGCATGCCGTTGATCAAACGATGGGCATTAATGTTTTGTGTGAAACCTGAAAACGTTGCTGAACATTCACACCAAGTAGCCATAGTGGCACACTTGCTAGCGGTGATAAAAAATAAAAAATTCGGTGGTAATATCAATCCTGACAGAGCCGCAACGATTGCGCTTTATCACGAGGCAAGTGAAACCCGTTATGGGGATATAGTGTCCCCTACTAAGTATGCAAACCCTGAAATTGCCCGAGAGTTTAAAAAGATTGAATCGCATGCTGAACGAGAATGTTTGCAATCATTGCCCGAAGAATTTCAATCGGTATTTTACGACATTATTGTTCAAGATCATGTTGAACCTGCTTACAAGGCACTTGTAAAAGCTGCTGACATACTTGTCGCTTACATTAAAGCGGTTGATGAGCTTAATCATAACAACCATGAATTTGATCATGTAGAAGAACGTCTTGGTCGTAAGCTAGATGATTTGAAAAAAGACTTGCCCGAGGTTGAGTATTTCTTGGCAACCTTTTTACCCGCATGTTCTGCTACGGTTGATAAGCTGGCAAAAGACGGCTAATGATTAATACAGTTGTACTTGAAAGTTTGGCTAATTTAAATGACTTGAGGCTGCAAAGGTGAATTAACGACAGTATTTTGCAAAGTCTGTAGCCATGATTTAGCGTCAAATTCTTTACGTTTTGTCGGTAATACGTCTGATTTTTGATGCTTTAGCTGACAATATAAGCTTGTGTTTTCTAATACATTACTAGGAATATGACATTTATCATTTCTAAAAGCGATTGGTTTTTCCTTCAACATATTAGTCAAATGTATACTAGAAAATAAGCCTTTCTCAGCTAATTCTGCTTGGCCATATTGGCCAATTTGCGTAATCTGCGATAGCGCAAGAGGTGCTTTATCGGGCAATGAAAAATAACGCCTTAAGCTATCATCACTTACTTCTGGCTCGGTAATTTCATCATGAGGTAGATGAAATTGACTATGCATTCGAACATCATCAACCAGCATCGCCAACATTAATGAGAAGTCACTGTGCATAGGTTTGCGTACTGATTCATTCAGTCGTTGACCTAATTGTGCTTCTTCTAATAACGGTTTAGTTGTGGTTTCAGTGATAGCCAAAGTAAGTTCACTACAATAATGCTGACAACTTACTATCGGCAAAAAGATGAGTTACTTTAGCGATATTTCAGATATTTAATAATAAAAAAGCATGCGCTAAAAAACACATGCTTGCATTAAAAGCAGCACTAAACGATATGCTGATAGATTAGCGTTTGTTCTGGTGTGCTTTCTGAAATAGATACAGCATCAAGGTAACCTTGACTAGCTATCGCAAGCTCTTGTTTGTTATTAGCATGACAACGAGCAATCACATCGCCTGCGCAAACTTTAGCACCTAAAGGTTTAATAGCATTAAAACCTACACTATGATCAATTTTCTGACCATTTGCAGTGCGCCCACCTTTCATTCCTACCACTTGCATACCTATTTCACGGGTATTCATTTCACTAATGTAGCCACTTTTATCTGCCACAATATCACCGACCTGTTCGGCCTTTTGCATTGTTTTCCATGGGTTTTCGATAAAGTCAGTGGGACCACCCAACTGTGAAATCATACGATCAAATCGTTCTGCAGCTTGTCCTGAAGACAGCGCTTTATTGACTAAGACTTCAGCTGTACCTTTATCCTGTGTAACACCAGCGCTTATCAACATTGAACACGCAAGTTCGACAGTTACGCCATGTAATCTGGGACAACGACTTTTACCGGTTAAATAATCCACAGTCTCAATCATCTCTAACGCATTACCTGCCGAAAAACCTAACACTTGGTTCATGTCAGTGATAATAGCTTGTGTGCGCACACCTGCACCATTGGCAACACTAACAATAGACTTGGCGAGCGCTTGTGCTCCAGCTAAATCTGTCATCATGGCACCATTACCCACTTTAATATCCATCACTAATGAATCTAAACCGGCAGCCAATTTTTTGGATAAAATAGAAGCAGTGATCAATGGAATGGACTCGACAGTAGAGGTAACATCACGAATAGCATAGAGTCTTTTATCAGCTGGCGCTAAACGATCTGTTTGAGTAATAATCGCCATATTATTCTGTTTTACGAACTGCTTAAAATGTTCAACACTAGGCTGTACATCAACACCTGAAATACTTTCAAGCTTATCAGAAGTACCGCCGGTATGGCCCAAGCCTCTCCCTGCAATCATAGGTACATAAACACCACATGAAGCTACAATGGCTGCCAACATAAAGCTCACTTTATCTCCGACGCCACCTGTTGAGTGTTTATCAACTATTGGACCATCTAGTTCTGGCCATGACAAAACATCACCTGAACGCATCATATTATCTGTTAATGCAATCACCTCTTCTGTGACCATACCTTGTTGAAAGATCGCCATCGCCATCGCACCAACCTGGGCATCATTAAAAGTATTGTCGACTAAACCTGTCGCAAAAGCGTTTATTTGAGCATTATTAAGCGATTTTCCATCGCGTTTAAGACGTATTATTTCCTGTGGTAGCATGTTTAAAGTCCTTAGATTAAGTCTTTCGATAAAAAGGCATCGGGTAACAGATCCGCCACCGACCAGTGTTTTTGTTGATTCAAGTGGTTCACTGAGGTAACTTTTCCATCCTCAGGCATGAACTCTGCTATCACTTGTCTACACGCACCACAAGGAGGCGTGAGCTTCTCTTGCTCGGTATAAACAACAAGATGCTCAAACGTTTGATTACCCATTACTACCGCATTCGCGATGCAATTGCGTTCAGCACACACACCTAAACCATATGAAGCGTTCTCAACATTACAGCCATTGAATATTTGCTGATCTTTGGTCATTAAGCTTGCTCCTACCTGAAATTGACTATAGGGCGCGTATGCATTCTTGTAGGCAACTTTTGCCGCACTCACTAACGCATCAATGTTTTCAATTTTGTTGTTCTCTTGCATGTGCAACCTTAAAAATAAATTAACCATTTGGTCAGGTTTTATCTTAACGAATTCCATAAAAAAAGCCAACAGATTATCTGTTGGCTTTTTAGAGAGGTTAACTCAACTTAGAAAACGTACTTAATACCAATCTTCATTGACCAAGTAGACTCACGGTCTTTCCATTCAACTGGTGACTCACCTTGGCTTACGTTAGCACTTTCGTATACATATTGACCGGCATCATTAATGCTGTAATCAAGTATTTCTGTTGCTGACTGACCAAAAGGCAATTGATAAATTCTACCAGCATCCTCATCGAAAATTGCTAGCGCATTTTTAATATCAAAGTAGATTAATCCTTTATGACCTTCCATAAACCCTGGAATTTCTTGCTCTAAACGTAAGTCCATCGATGTTGTCCACGGAGCACGATATTCATTCTTAGGCAAGTAACCACCCGTTGAAGAAATACCTACTGTGTTTAACTCTGCCATAATTTCGTCATAGCTTAAGCCATTAACAAAATCTACTGCGGCATCATCTGCCCCTGTAGGAATATAAGGCAAGTTTGAGCTGGTTAAGTCAAGTTCACCTGAAATACCGTTTCTGTTGTTCCAACCCAATAAGTAACTGTATGGCCTACCTGATTTACGTTCCCAGAACATATGAAACGCAGTGTTGTAACCATCAAAAATTTCAGTATTATACGAAAGGTTTAACGTTAATCTGTGTTTAACTTCGTATGCAGAAGTTCCCACTTCAGGGTTTTCTGGATCAATCACTGGGTTATAATTATACGCAGTATTGGTAGAAGTACCTGTTGCATCAATTTTATTACGAATTGATGAATGCGTATAAGAGAAGTTAGCTTTAAAGCCAGTATCCCAGCTTTTCGCTAAGCTTAATGTTTCAATTAATGAATGACCACCAGAAGTGTTTGTTAGCAATACATCACGGTTATCACGATTAGGATCAGCTAATGTATATATTGGACGACCTTCTACAGTATAACCATTATTACCTTTAGACGTATCTAAGGTGCGTGATAAATCAGACCACGTCATGTCTTTTTCATTGTCTTTATAAAGTATTTCCGCACTGATACGCCAATCATCACCAAGACCATAATCTGAAAGATCCGCAATGTAATCTGCCGCTAAGCTATATTGCCAAGTTGTTGGTATTTCAAAATTCGGGTCTATGGCATCAATATTTGTATTAGGACCACCAAGCACAGTATTAGCAACTTGATCTTGCGCATGCTGAGGAACACTATTTAAATCAGCATTTTGCAAAAAGGTATTTTCTGCAATTACATCATTAAAACTTTTATATGACGCGATTCGTGAACCGTCATTCGTGAATGCATTTGAAATAAATACATTTGGACGACCACCACTAAAACGACCAACACCACCACGAATTGTTAATTCATCCGTTGCATCCCATGTAAAACCTACACGTGGCATAAACACATCTAAACCATCAAGGTTTTCATTGTTGCTATAACCGTAACGATCAATAAACCCTTGGTTTGCATTTGGCTTATCATCATTAATAGTTAGCTCATATCGTAAGCCATAAGTAACGTTTAATGTATCTGTTACATCCCAGCTATCTTCAATATATAATGCATGATTGCCTAAACTAAATGCCGCTGCTGCATCATCACGATTTAAGCTTGGGTTATTTTGATATTCGAACCAGTTTGCATTACCGTTTTCAAAGTCATCAATGCTGTCAAAATACCAAGAACCGAGATAATGCTGCATAAAGATGTTATACACATCTACTTTTTCATATTCCCAGCCAAATGAAATAGCGTGATCTTCATGAAGGTATTCACCGCTAATTCTAAACTGGAAAGTTTCATTGGTTAATTCATTAGCATGACGGCTATCATCAGGACCGATCATAATTTGACCGCCATTTACCGTATCAATTTTCGCTTCACCAAATGCTAATCCGCCTAATGGAATTTGGCCATTGACTGATTCTTTATGAGAAATTTTTACTTCGGTAGAAAAGTTTTCATTCCAGTTAGAGAACACCTGCCCAACATACGTATCAAACTCATTTGAGCGATTATACCAGTGTGAAGATAAATACAGCTGATCTGAGTAACCAGAACCTTGGTTACCAGCACTGTTACTGAAGCCGTGTGAATAAGTTAATGAAGCACGATGATCATCATTGATGTTCCAGTCTAATTTTAAAGAATATTTTTCATCTTCTAATGGAATTGAATCATTCCAGCTACCTGCATCATAACCATATTTAGATTGAGCAATGTTTACAACACGATCAACCTCTGCTTGAGAAATTTGGCTAACCTTATTCGCCACACTTGCATCAGATGGGCCTTTATCAACGGCACTTGGCGATTCAAACGTTTCATATGATGCGAAAAAGAACAATGTATCCTTGATGATTGGACCACCTAATGTAGCGCCCCAAGTTTCTTCGTCAAAACTTAAATCGATATCCTCACCCGTTTCAGGATGCTCAGGTGTTCCAGCCCATGAATCTTTTGCTTGCTCAATGAACATTGAACCATGAAATTCATTCGTACCTGACTTAGTTACAACACTAATTTTACCACCAGAGAAACCACCTTCTTTAGCAGTAAAAGGCGCTACTGCCACACTAATTTGGTCGATTGAATCAAAAGAGATAGGTGAACGTTCAGTTGGATACCCATTGCCTGCTAAACCAAAATCATCATTAAGGTTAACACCGTCAACTGCTAAGCTATTATATCTAGGGTTAGAACCGGCAAGAGATAATGACACGCCGTCATTTCCTACTACAGCCATAGGGTTTTGACGTACAATATCTTTTAGATCACGATTAAACGCAGGTGACTTTGTTAAATCATCACCACTAAAAATACTTGAAGAACCTTTAGAAGGGTCAAAAAACTCACCAGCCCCTGTTACAGCAATTCGTTCGATGTCTTCACTAGATAATGTTTCACTGATTCGGAAAACATCACCTAACGTAATATAAATACCTTCAAGTTTTTTATCTTTATGCGTATCTGAATCAATAGTAACCGTGTAAGGACCACCTACACGCAAACCTCGAGCAGAGAATGCTCCAGAGTCGTTTACTGTTAATACTTTTTTTGTACCTGATGGTTCATGGACTATAGTAATAGTTGCGTCTTTAACCGCCGCACCTTGCGAAGTTAAAATATTACCACGCATAGAAGAAGACGTATCATCAGCAAAAACAGGTGTAGATAATCCAAGTGCGAGGATCACTGCACCCGAAATGAGTGAGAGGCGTTGGGTTTTCATGTTGTTAATTTCCCTTGGTGTATGTTTTATTTTATTAGTCATACATTTTGTTGACCAGTTGTTCAAAAAGCACAACAAAGATGTACGGTTCAAAGTCTTTATTTATTATAAATTAGAGCAGACTTTTTTTACACTTTTATTACACTATTTCACAAACATGATAAATACAAGTTAAAAAACAATTAAACATCAGCGTTAAAAAACCGACCAAAAAAATAAAAATAGATATAAAACAAATGGTTAAACATTAATTACTCTAATGGCATTTATTTTGATTTTTTCTCTATTTTAATATGATTTTTTTCTAAAGAATCGACACCTTATAATATAACCATTTAGTCAAGATATTAATAAGTATCCATATAAACAAATAAAAACAATGAGTTACATATTAAAACTTAAATAACCAAATAATCATATAATATTTCATTCACAATACTAATTATTCATTTCATATCGAATAACTTAGCTTTTGTAAAAGTGTCTTTATAAGCGTTATAATCATCACTTTATTAACGCTATTTATTGCGATAAAGGCGAACTACCGCATTGTGATTGCATGCAGAATACAATCTCTGCTAGTGTAAGCAGCATTAAAATAGTCGACCGATTAGACAACCATAATAATAAGTAAACATATGACTGATACTTCAAACAAAAAGCAAGGAAAGATCCGCATCAAAAGCGAGCAAAAAATATTAATTGCTGCGCAAGATGAATTCATAACCCATGGCTATAAAGGTGCTACCGTTCAATCAATAGCAGACCAAGCCGGATTGCCAAAAGCAAATGTATTGTACTATTTTAAAAATAAAGAAAATATTTACCATGCGGTATTAGAACAAACATTAGACATGTGGGATGAAGGAATTGGTGATATTATTTATGAAGATGGCCCGAAAGTCGCCATCGAAAAGTTTGTTGCTGCTAAAGTTAACATGTCATTTAAAGCACCTAAAGCGTCTAAAATATATGCCATGGAGATTATTCAAGGCGCACAACATTTAAAAGAATTTGCTCGAACATATCTAAGAAAGTGGGTTAGAGAAAAATCAAAAGTGTTTCAACAGTGGATTAACGAAGGAAGGATGACAGAAGTAGATCCTGTCAACTTAATTTTCTTAATTTGGTCAACAACGCAACACTATGCTGATTTTGAAACACAAATTCTGACGATAATGAACCGTGCAGATTATGAGGAAGAGGATATAGAGCATGTTACGCAGTTTCTAACAGGCTTTATTTTAAAAGGACTAGGAATAAAATAAACATGAAACTACTTATTACAATTACAGGCTTTTTACTGCTAATGTCTACTCACGTTCAAGCGAAAAAACCGATACGCGTTGCAACCTTTAATGTCAGTATGGAAGCGTTAAATTATATTCAACAAAACGATAACAGCAAGGTCACAGGTACAGAACTTCTTGATGCAATGAAAAATGAGCATCAACAAATCAAAAATATTGCCGAAATTATTCAACGTGTGAACCCTGATATATTATTAATCAATGAGATTGATAACCATAGAAATGTTGGCCGAGAAGCCATGCTAACATTCATGGATAACTTTTTATCGGTTGGTCAAAATGGACAACAGCCGATCCATTATTCTTTTTCGTACCAATCGCCAGTAAACACAGGTGTTTTATTACCAGCAGATGCTAATGGTGATGGAAAAATAACACACCCTAGCGACACTCACGGTTTTGGATATTTTCCAGGACAATATTCAATGGCGATAATGTCGCGCTACCCCATTGATGCTCAATATATTAGAACCTTTCAGAAATTTAAATGGAGTGATATGCCTGGCGCATTAAAGCCAGTAGACCCTAAAACTGGAGAAGATTACTACTCTAAAGAAGTATGGCAAGCATTAAGGTTATCTTCTAAAACCCATTGGGATATACCTATTCGAATATACGATACCACATTACACGTACTCGCCAGTCACCCTACTCCACCAGTATTTGATGGACCAGAAGATAGAAATGGTAAACGTAATCACGATGAAATACGATTTTGGCATGATTATATAACACCAGGTAAAAGTGATTATATCTATGATGACAACAAAAAATCTGGTGGCTTAAATAAAGGCGATTTGTTCGTGATTGCTGGAGATTTAAATGCATCCCCAGTTGAAGGCGATGCTATCAATAGCAGTATAAGTGCACTCATTGATCATCCTAATGTTCAAGATCCTAAACCAAGTAGTAATGCAGCGTCACAACACTCACCAGACAACAAACATGCCGCTAATCATACGGCCTATTGGCGTATGAGAGCAGACTATTTATTACCTTCTAAGCATGGCTTTAAAGTGGTTGATTCAGGTGTTTTTTGGCCAGAAATAAATGATGATAATTACCGGTTAATAGAGTCTAGAAAGGCGTCTTCAGATCATCGTTTAGTCTGGGTTGATATTTTATTAACCGATTATTAATTTTATGGAAAAGCAAATGAAAAAACTGTTAATCTCTCTTGCTGTTGCTTCAATCACTTTAGGTTGTAATGCGACAAGTGAAGTCACCAAACAACCTGTAACAAAAACCCCCATTACTAATGTGATTATGATTGTTGCGGATGGCATGGGCCCAGCTTTCCCTACAGCATACCGTTATTATGCCGACAACCCATCAACACCCAATATAGAGCAAACTGTTTTTGACAAACATCTTGTTGGCATGAGCAGCACCTATCCAGCCCAGGAATCTGGCCGAGTTACTGACTCTGCTGCTGGTGCAACTGCCCTAGCAGCGGGTGTTAAAACATATAATTCAGCCATTAGTGTTGATGTCAACAAACAGCCCGTTGAAACGGTATTACAACGCGCCAAAGCACTAGGTAAAAAAACGGGTGTGGTCGTAACTTCACAAGTTAATCATGCTACACCAGCGGCATACATCACTCACAATGAAAGTCGAAAAAACTATAATGCCATTGCTGATAGCTATATTGATAATGGGATAAATGTCGATGTGTTATTCGGTGGTGGTTGGCAGTATTTCATTCGAGATGATAGAAATTTAGTGAATGAGTTCAAACAAGCAGGTTTTGATTATATCGACAACTTCGAACTACTTTCGCAAACAAATACAAACAATAAACTACTTGGTTTATTCGCAGATGTTGGTTTACCTCCAGCCTTAGATAATGGCGGAGGTAAATTATTAGAAATGACGAAAACCGCGTTGTCTCATTTAGAAAACCCTAATGGCTTTTTTATGCTAGTTGAAGCAAGCCAAGTTGATTGGGCTGGGCACAGCAACGATATAAATAGTGCAATGGCTGAAATGCACGATTTAGCACAAACATTAGCGTATTTAGAAAGTTATGTTGATTCTAATCCAAATACACAAGTAATTTTAACTGCAGATCATAGCACTGGTGGCTTAACATTAGCGGCTAAAGGTGAATACCGATGGTCACCTGAAATGCTACGAGAGATGAAAACATCAACGTCTGCTGCCGCTCAAGTTCTGGCTGATAGTGAAATTTCAAAAACAAGCCTAAGTGCTGCACTAGCAAATATAACACTAGAAGACGAAGATGTTACAAACGTTATTGAAGCGAAAGAAAAAGCGTTATCTAAGCTACAAGCATATTTACAGTTAACCCCTGAGCAACAAAAGAAGCAACGTAAACCAAGTGTTAAGTATGCGCTGTATCGCGCATTAAATAGCATTATTGATCGCAAAACGAATACAGGCTGGACAACCTCCGGTCATACAGCGGTAGATGTACCTGTTTACGCCATTGGTGCCCAAAGTGCTATTTTTGAAGGATTAATAGATAACACTGATATTGCGAAGGGTGTGTTTACCTTGATTGAAAATAACTAGGGTTAATGAATTACTGTTAAACTAATCGCATTAAACACAAACGCGAAGTTCTTCACGAATAAAAGCCAGCAAATTCAATTGCTGGCTTTTTTACGCAAGTTTTATCAAGCACACTTGAGTTCATCGGTTTAAAGTAGCTAAAAATCATTCAGGATTGTCAATGTCGCAATATTCTATAAAGATACAAACGCTGATTAACTATATTGAAGAAAACCTCGCGGAGTCTCTTACCCTTTCAGAGTTAAGTAAGCAATCGGCTATTTCAAGTTTTCATCTTCATCGATTATTTAGCGCCCAAGTAAAAAAACCACTTCGTCAGTACGTGCAAACAAGACGATTGATTCGTGCTGCTCATCAAGTGTATTTACGCGATCAAGATATTACCGACATTGCTTTTGATGCCGGCTATCAATCTTTAGAGGCGTTTAGTAGAGCATTTAAAAAGAAGTTTAAACAATCTCCTCGTGATTTTCGATTAACACCAAACAATAAACCATGGCTTATTACGCCAGCATTAGCTAAAGAGGAAGCTAACATGATCCATTATAATAATAATGACGTATCAATTATTGATTTTCCACGTACCTGTGTTGCCACCTACCGACATCAAGGCGATCCCGCAAACATAATGGCCAGTGTGCAACATTTTATTCAATGGCGAAGAGCACATCACACACCTCCTGATCAGTCTAAAACCTTTAATTTACTTTACAGTGATCCAGAACAAGCTGAACCAAGTGCATTCATTTTTGACATTTGCGCAGAAACTAAACATGAACTTTCAAATGAACAATATCAAATTTTCAGTCAAATAATTCCTAAAATGAAATGTGCAAAATTACCTTATCAAGGGCCCGACCAAGGGCTAGCAACCGCACTTAACTTTCTCTACAGTGATTGGTTAAACCATAATGATGAAACTCTTGCTGACTTTCCCTGTATCATTGAACGATTAACCATGTACCCTGATGTCGCGCCACATCAAGCAACATTAAATATCTATTTGCCGCTACAATAACGAAATAACACCGTCAATATTGCAAAAAAAACCGATAAACAAGGTTTATCGGTTTTTTAACAGCTGAACCTAGCAAATATTACTTATGTTCTACCGCGATAATTTCATATTCAACCAAACCAGATGGCGTGGTAATTTCAACCTCAGAATCAACCGTTTTACCAATTAGCCCGCGAGCAATCGGTGAATTTACTGAAATGCGATTATTTTTAATATCGGCTTCATCATCACCTACAATTTGGTAAGTCATTTCTTCTTCTGTATCTATGTTTAAAAGCGTTACTGTAACACCAAAAATCACTTTACCATTATTAGGAATTTTAGTTACGTCAATAACTTGTGCGTTACCAAGTTTACCTTCGATATCTTGAATGCGCCCTTCACAAAAGCCCTGCTGTTCACGGGCTGCATGATATTCTGCATTTTCCTTTAAATCACCATGTTCACGAGCTTCAGCAATTGCCTCAATGATTTCAGGGCGCTTTTCTGATTTCAAATAGTTCAATTCATCACGCAAGGCTTCAGCACCTTTAAGCGTCATAGGGTATTGATTCATTATTTCCTTTTCCTAAAAGATAAAGGTGGTCAAAACCACCTTTATATCAAACTTTATTACCAATAATGACTAGCTTAACAGAACTGTCATCATTCGACAAAGAATACTCTACGTTAGCCTTTAGCGCATAACGCATGTAATTCCTGAATAGAGTTAACCGTTTTAAGTGCATCTGCTGCATGTGCTTGGCATGATGCATAAGCGGCATTCAATGTCGTAGTATAAGGTACTTTATAACGTAATGCCCCACCTCGCAATACTTTAGAGTCTTCAATGGCTTTACGCCCTTCTGTCGTATTAATGATGTAGTTATATTCGCTATTTTTAATTCTATCAAGAATATGTGGGCGACCTTCATGTACTTTATTGACAAGACGACACGGTACATTGGCTTCACCTAACACAACAGCAGTGCCGTGCGTAGCATCTATTTCATAGCCAAGTTCCACCATTTTTCTACCCAGTTCAACAACACGTTCTTTGTCGCTGTTTCTGACAGAAATAAGCGCTCTACCTGATTTAGGCACCGATACACCAGCACCAAGGTTAGCTTTAGCGTATGCATCTTCAAACGTTTTACCTACGCCCATTACTTCACCTGTAGAACGCATTTCAGGACCTACAAGAGGGTCACTACCATGGAACTTATTAAACGGGATAACCACTTCTTTTACAGAGAAATAAGGTGGAATGACTTCTTCGGTAATACCAAGCTCAGCCAGTTTTTTACCTGCCATTACTCGTGCACCAATTTTTGCTAAAGGAACTGACGTTGCTTTAGAAACAAACGGCACAGTACGTGCTGCACGCGGGTTAACTTCAATGAGGTAAACCTGACCATCCTTCACTGCCATCTGAGTATTCATTAAGCCAACAACACCTAATTCAAAGGCAAGATCTGATACTTGCTTACGCATAACATCTTGTACTTCTTGGTTCAAGCTATACGCAGGTAATGAACATGCGGAATCACCAGAGTGAACACCTGCTTGTTCGATGTGTTGCATAATACCGCCAACAACAACACTTTCGCCATCACATAACACATCAATATCAACTTCAATCGCATCATCTAAAAAGTGATCAAGCAATACTGGCGCTTCATTGGACACACTTACCGCTTCGTTCATATAACGGCGTAAGTCTTCTAGGTCGTATACAATTTCCATTGCACGGCCACCTAAAACATATGATGGACGAACCACTAAAGGAAACCCGATCGCTTCTGCTTTTACAAGCGCTTCTTCTACAGAAGTAACCGTTGCATTCTCAGGTTGTAATAACTCTAAACGCTCAACCGCTTGTTGAAAACGTTCTCTATCCTCTGCACGGTCAATAGCATCAGGGGAAGTACCAATAATCGGAACACCTGCTGCTTCTAACGCTCGTGCTAATTTCAACGGTGTTTGACCGCCATATTGCACAATAACGCCGACAGGCTTTTCAACACGTACAATTTCTAATACGTCTTCAAAAGTAATCGGTTCAAAGTACAAACGATCTGACGTATCATAATCGGTAGACACTGTTTCAGGGTTACAGTTAACCATTATTGTTTCATAACCGTCTTCACGCAATGCTAATGCAGCATGTACACAACAGTAGTCAAACTCTATACCTTGACCAATGCGGTTAGGACCACCACCTAAAATAATAATTTTCTTATTATCAGTAGGCGCAGATTCACACTCTTCATCATAGCTTGAATACATATAGGCAGTGTCTGATTTAAACTCTGCTGCACAGGTATCAACACGCTTGTAAACAGGGAATATTTCAGCACTATGACGTTTTTTACGTATCTCAGTTTCACTAACACCAATTAATGATGCTAAGCGTAAGTCCGCAAAACCTTTACGTTTCAATTGACGTAAGTACTCAGGTGTTAGCCCCGCCATACCATTTTCTGCAACATTTTGTTCTTCAAGTACAATATCTTCAATTTGCACAAGGAACCAGCGATCAATTTTGGTCAACCGGAAGACATCATCAACCGAAAGACCTAAACGGAATGCATCAGCAACGTACCAAATTCGATCAGCACCGGCTTCTTGAAGCTCATGCATAATCTTTGTTTTTGCACCCGGTTGAGTGACATCAACTTGTGGGTCAAAACCAGAAGCACCAACTTCTAAACCACGCAATGCTTTTTGCATCGATTCTTGTTGGTTACGGCCAATTGCCATGACTTCACCCACAGACTTCATTTGCGTGGTCAAGCGATCTTCAGAACCAGCAAATTTTTCAAAGTTAAAACGTGGGATTTTAGTCACAACGTAATCAATGGTAGGTTCGAATGATGCTGGCGTTGCACCACCGGTAATATCATTTGAAAGTTCATCAAGGGTATAACCAACAGCCAGTTTGGCAGCAATTTTAGCAATTGGGAAACCTGTCGCTTTAGATGCTAGTGCCGACGAACGTGAAACACGCGGGTTCATTTCAATAATAACCATTCGGCCAGTATCTGGGCAAACGCCAAACTGTACGTTTGAACCACCCGTTTCAACACCAATTTCACGCAATACCGCCAAAGAAGCGTTACGCATTATTTGGTATTCTTTATCCGTTAGCGTTTGAGCAGGTGCAACCGTGATTGAGTCACCCGTATGAATACCCATCGGGTCAAAGTTTTCAATAGAACAGATGATAATACAGTTATCATTTTTGTCCCTAACCACTTCCATTTCATATTCTTTCCAACCAATTAATGATTCATCAATTAATAATTCGTTGGTAGGTGAAAGATCTAAGCCTCGTGTACAAATGGTTTCAAATTCTTCTTGGTTATAAGCAATACCACCGCCTGTACCACCCATAGTGAACGAAGGACGAATGATACAAGGAAAACCGATGCGTTTAGCGGTTGCTTTAGCTTCTTCCATTGAGTGAACAATTTCAGCACGTGGCGTTTCAAGCCCAATGCTTTTCATTGCTTTATCGAAACGACTGCGATCTTCGGCTTTGTCTATCGCATCAGCTGTTGCACCAATCATTTCAACATCAAATTCTTTTAAAACACCATTCGCTTCTAATTCTAGCGCGCAGTTTAATGCCGTTTGGCCCCCCATTGTTGGTAGCACAGCATCAGGGCGTTCTTTTTCAATGATATTACGTACAACTTCCCAATGAATAGGCTCAATATACGTTGCATCGGCCATGTCAGGATCTGTCATGATCGTTGCAGGGTTAGAGTTCACTAAAATAACTCGAAAACCTTCTTCACGCAAAGCTTTACATGCTTGAGCGCCTGAATAGTCAAACTCACAGGCTTGACCGATTACAATAGGACCAGCACCTAAGATTAGGATACTTTTTATGTCATTACGTTTTGGCATAGTGTTTAAATCTCCACAATCTTATGAGTTACGAGCGTTGATAAGTTCAATAAAGTGATCAAATAACGGTGCTGCATCGTGGGGGCCTGGGCTTGCTTCAGGGTGCCCTTGAAAACTAAATGCAGGCTTGTCAGTACGGTGTATACCTTGTAGAGAACCATCAAATAATGACTTGTGCGTTATTTTTAAATTTTCAGGTAAATTCTCTTCGTCGACAGCGAAACCATGATTTTGCGAAGTGATCATCACAACATTACGATCAAAATCTTTTACTGGATGGTTTGCACCATGATGACCAAATTTCATTTTGGTTGTTTTTGCACCACTAGCTAAACCAAGTAGCTGATGACCTAAACAAATACCAAAAATTGGAATATCGGTTGTAAGAAAAGCGTTAATAGCCTTAATCGCATAATCACAGGGTTCAGGGTCGCCAGGGCCATTTGATAGAAATATTCCATCAGGTTTAAGGGCTAGTACTTCTTCGGCAGTTGTTTGCGCAGGCACTACTGTAAGTTTACAACCTCTGTCCACTAACATACGTAAAATGTTACGTTTCGCACCAAAATCATAGGCAACTACGTGAAAGTCAAACTTTTCAGGTGTTACATGACCTGTGCCTAATTGCCAACTTCCTTCTGTCCATTGGTAAAATTCTTTAACAGAAACCACTTTCGCTAAATCCATTCCTTTTAAGCCAGGAAATGCTTTTGCTTTTGCTAAAGCAGTTGCTTCATCAATGTTTTCACCAGCAACGATGCAACCATTTTGAGCACCTTTTTCTCGTAATATACGTGTTAATTTACGTGTATCGATATCGGCAATACCAACGATATTATTACGAATAAGGTATTCAGTAAGCGTTTCTTCGTTTCTGAAGTTACTAGCAAGTAATGGTAAATCCCGAATAACAAGGCCTTTAGCCCAAATAGTCTCAGACTCTTCGTCTTCTTTATTTGTGCCTGTGTTGCCAATATGGGGATAAGTGAGGGTAATAATTTGTTCTGCGTACGAGGGATCAGTTAATATTTCTTGGTAACCAGTCATTGAAGTATTAAATACTACTTCACCAACGGCGGCCCCTTCTGCACCAATAGCGGTGCCCTTAAATGTTGTGCCATCTTCTAGCACTAAAATTGCAGATTTAGTCAATTTAACCTCCGAAAAGAAGAAATAAATCTTAATATTTTACACCATCAAAACATGGTGATATTAAGCGCGAAAGTTGCTTTATTAATCTGCCAATCAATTCACAAAAAACAAATTTTTGACAAATTCCGCGCATTCTACGCTGATTTAATAATAACGTCCAGTTAAAAATGTAAAAAGTAGCCTTTAGCCGCGAAATTGTATCTAAAGGGTTAAAAAGTACATTTTACTTAGTTAATACTTAACAATAAACTAGGCCTAAACGTCTTTTAACCCTAGTACATCCTGCATGTCATAAAAACCGGGTTTTGCTGTGTTAAGCCATGTAGCTGCACGCATTGCACCTAAAGCAAAAGTCATGCGTGTGGTTGCTTTATGCGTAATTTCTAATCGTTCACCCAAATCAGCAAAAAAAGCAGTATGCTCACCAACAATGTCACCCGCTCTGACGGTAGCAAAGCCAATAGTATCTTGTTTCCGTTCGTCGCTTATACCTTCTCGGCCATAAACAGCAACTTTATTAAGATCACGCCCCAAGGTATCTGCAATGACTTGGCCCATTTTCATTGCCGTTCCTGACGGAGCATCTTTTTTAAACCGGTGGTGTGCCTCAAAAATCTCAATATCGGTAAAATCACCAACCGCTTTGGCCGCCATTTCTAATAGTTTGAATAGAACATTCACCCCTACACTGGTATTTGGCGCTAAAATTACCGGAA
This sequence comes from Thalassotalea sp. PP2-459, assembly GCF_001913705.1. Classification (GTDB taxonomy): domain Bacteria; phylum Pseudomonadota; class Gammaproteobacteria; order Enterobacterales; family Alteromonadaceae; genus Thalassotalea_C; species Thalassotalea_C hakodatensis. The sequence goes on from NZ_MKQD01000028.1 coordinate 20,425, forward strand.
TATCTCGGGCATATTCTTTTACTTTCTCTACTTGCTCATCACTAAATCCTGTAGTACCAATGACTATCGCTTTATTATGTTGTTGGCACCAAGCTAAATGCTCAAAGGTTGACTCAATAGAAGTAAAGTCGATAAACACATCAGCAGCAAGTAATGATGAAAGTTCAGTCGTTGCCTTTACGTCTATCTTACCTATGCCAGCTAATTCGCCTAAATCAACTTGAGAAAAAGAAGAGCTTGCTCTAACCGTGCCACCAACCAACAAGGTTTGTTGATGTTCTACTGCAGCCTGTATTAAGTTTCTACCCATTCGACCGCTGCTTCCCAAAACAGCTACGTTAACGTTCATAGTATTGTTCATTTCCAAAGTCTAAATATTATCAAAATTAATAGTTGTGCTAAGATGCTTTAACTCACTAAGATCATGTGATATCACATGACGAATTTTTGCCTTCCCCTGAGCAGTCAATTCTATATGATAAAAAGCACAAAATTCTGCAAACGTTTGTTGGTTCTGGTCAATAAATTGCCAATGCAAACAAACTAATGCAAGTTCAGTGTTTATGGTATCAAAACTGCCATACGGCACCTTTATTTCTGCCACATTAGCAACAGATAACTGAGAAAATATTTCAAGCAGAGTACATTCTAATTGTGCATCATCAACGATATATTGCATTTCTTCGGGTGTAGTTAACGTGCAAGGCGTTTGATAGCAACTTGCTACCTCAGCAAGGTTTTGCTGAATAAAGCCGGCAAGATAACGTTTAAACAATGCGTTTATGTCTGCTGCAACTAACATTATATTGATCCCATAAAAAAGCCGGGAACACCCGGCTTATCGTTTTGTTTAATTAGCTGATGATGTCTAATAACTCAACATCAAACACTAAAGCAGCGTATGGAGGTATTGCTCCTTGAGAGCCTCTTTCGCCATAAGCTAGGTTATAAGGTACATGTAAACGCCATTTAGAACCTACTGGCATTAATTGTAGTGCTTCAGTCCAACCTTGAATGACGCCACCAACAGGAAACTCCGCAGGTTGACCTCTATCATAAGAGCTATCAAAAACATCACCGTTAATGAATGTACCGTGGTAATGCGTACGTACTGTACTTTGAGCTGTTGGTTTTTCCCCTTCACCTTCAGTGATCACTTCATATTGAAGACCAGACTCTAAAACAACAACGTCATCACGCTTAGCGTTTTCTACTAAATAAGCTTCGCCTTCAGCAGCTTTTACTTTTGCTTCTTCTTGTTCTTGTTCTTGTAGTTTTTTTGAAACAACGGAAAAGGCTTCATTTAAATCAGCTTCAGATACTTGGCTATCTGCAGCTGCCATTGCGTCAGCTAAACCCGCTTGAACGGCAGTAACATCAAAATCTTTAAAAGGGTTGTTGCGAAGTTGATCACCCAGTTGACGGCCTACACCGTAGCTTACGCGTTGTTCAATAGTTTCAAATAATTTATCAGACATAATATTCACTTTTTTAGCTACCTACCTTTTACAGTAGATATGGATAGAAAATTCGCGCTAGGATAGCACAAACCATTGTATGTCTGTAGTCACAATCGGGCTCATTTTGTTATTTATTATAATTAAACCAAGCACCACGCTTTATAGCTGGATTGACGCCATATTCGATTAATTATTTGCTCGGCCTAAAATATTTGCACAGAAAAGTCATAGACATTTAGAAAAAAAACTTTATTGTTGGCAATAATAAAAATTATTCTTTTGAAATATTCCAATGACAGATCAATCCGCAACAACTGCGCCTACTAAGAACTTATTTAGCCTGTTTCCATTTGCTGTTTTTCTCAGTATATTTTTAGGTACTGGTATCGTGTTAACCATGCAAGGAGTTGAATTTGCGTTTTATCAACTTCCTGCGAGCATCGCTATTATTCCAGCCATCATTATTGCAATTTTTATGGGTAGGCAACCTATCAGTGAACAGATAGGACAGTTTATTAATGGTGCTGGCCACCCGAACATTATTACCATGTGTTTCATTTATTTGTTAGCAGGGGCATTCGCCGTTGTTGCCAAAGCGACTGGAAGTGTTGACGCGAGTGTTCAACTTGGCCTTTCCTTATTCCCAGATTTTTTACTTTTACCGGGTTTATTTTTAGTTGCCGCTTTTATCTCTACTGCTATGGGTACATCAATGGGCACTATCGCTGCAATTGCCCCTATAGCACTAGGCTTGGTTGAAGCTTCTGATGTCGATAGTAGTGTCATTGCAGGGGTGATTATATCGGGCGCTATCTTTGGTGATAACTTGTCTATTATCTCTGATACAACAATTGCATCGACCCGATCTCAGGGGGCGAAAATGAAAGACAAGTTTAAAGTGAACTTCACCTTTGCTGTACCCGCTGCCATATTATGTATTATTTTATTTGCCAGTATGGGCGTTACTATGCCTACTATTGCCGCAAGTGAAACAAATATCATTGGTCTTCTTCCTTATATCGCCATCCTTATACTGGCGCTACTTGGCGTCAATGTATTTATCGTTTTAGTCATAGGTATTGTTTTAGCTGCCGGTGTTGGTATGTGGCAAACAGGTTACGCTTTATCAACCTGGATCAGTGACATCAATCAAGGGTTCGCCAATATGCAAGATTTATTCATATTAGCGCTATTCATTGGTGGTTTAAGTGAATTAATCAAGAGACAAGGTGGCTTAGCGGCATTAACAGACCTTGTAGAACGTATTACAAGACGTATTTATCGTAATAATAACAAACGGGCAGCTGGCTTTGGCATTGCTTGTTTAGCTTTCATTTGTAACTTTTTTACCGCAAACAATACCGTATCTATAATTGTTACAGGCGAGACCGCTAAAGAGCTCGCAGAAGATGGCGCGTTGTCACCTGCACATTCTGCTAGTATTTTAGATATATTTGCTTGCATTAACCAAGGCTTATTACCATATGGCGCTCAAGCATTACTGCTTGGAACAACATTGCAATTATCACCATTAGCAGTGGTGTCACATGCCTACTACCCAATGATTTTACTATTTGTAGCAAGCTTTGCATTTTGGCGAGTGACAAAGAAGTAACAGCGTAGCTTACAAAAAACAGTTATTTCTTTAATAAAGTTTTGACATAAAAAAGGCCAGTTTTACTGGCCTTTTAACGTTAAGTTATCGTTCAATTAATAAATGTCACGAAATGATAATGCCGCTTCCATCACGGGGAAAATACGCGTTAAGGTTTCTTGGTCTAACACGTTGCCTTGATCATCTATAATCGTCACTGTTGTTTTACTATCATCTTCTATCGATTCAAGTACAAACTGATATTGTTGGTCAGACAACTCAAGCACAGGCACGTCATCACCCCATAGTTTGTCCCATAAACCAACATCTGGCTTAACAAAGTCAACATAATATATTTTTTTAGACTCATTAAGATCAGTAACGGTAAAGCCATAATCTTCAAAGAAAATAGGCATATTCGGCCATAACGAGTCTAATGCCATCTCAACAATATATGCTGGCTGTCCCTGTGAATTCTCACCCGTAGAGACCAACTTTTGATTAGCGCGCATCAAACGATTTTCTTGTTGTTGTTTACGATATTGAAAATCAACTTGCGCAACAATCTCATTTAACATTGCCATTTCAGCACGTTCTTGATCCAGTAATGCCATTTTTTTCGAGGTACCTGATTGATCGGTACGCATATAATCAACTAACTTAACAGATAAAGCGACACTTCTACCATGAGGCTTCGTTTCAAATTGATAGCGAAACCTAAAACTCTCTGTTAACTCGACTTCCTCAAATAACCAAACTCCTGATTCTTTCTCACGGTTATACCACTGAGATTCGTAAATCAGGTTTTCTGCATCGATAACATCTAGGCCAACACCATCATCTTCAAGCTGAGTTTTTAACGCCTGATAGATAAAATCGAGCAAATCACGCTCTTCAAGCACTTGATCAAACCAAATTTTCGCATTATGCGTGGTTGATTCAACACGAGAAGAAGTGGCAACAGGCAATACCAAAGAAGGCGCTCTTACGTCAACTTCACGACCAATAGAACCCTGATGATTAATGTTATCTGGCACCTCAAAATCTTGCTTTTTTTTCGGTGCAGATAAATCTTTGGGAATTGATAATGTTCTTGCTTCCTTTATTTCGGCGTATTCAAAATCGCCGCTGGCTTGTTTTTTACTAACGTTACTACATCCTGCTACAGCTAATGCTACTAGCGAGAAACCAAAAAGCTTACGATTCATTCATACTCCCAACGTATTCACTATACATGTTTATCAATCTTATTAATGTAAGTGACAAGATAGACGCTTTGTTTAAGACAAAGTTCATTTATTATATGGATTAATTAAGGCTACATGGTACTTGTAGAGCTATGCAAACTCAAGAATTATTCTTGAGCATAACACTAAATAACTTGGAACTGTTCAACTTTAACTCATTGCAAAACAGGTTATTAAACGCGTTGACTTGTAGACCTAGTAGCGGCATCCACGCAATTATAAGTCATCGCAGAAATCAGAAATATTGACGGGTGCACTATTGTTCAATTTTCGGTACAATACTGCCCCCTTTTCAACTGATATAGGTAAAAAATGTCATCACAGTATTTGGTACTAACTGTTATGGGGCCTGATCGAACAGGTAGTGTTAGTAATTTAACAAAACTTGCGAGTGAATGTAGCTGTAATATTGTTGACAGTAAAATGGCAATTTTTGGCCTTGAATTTACCATGATCATGTTACTAAAAGGTAGTGCAAAAGCCATTAACCAACTTGAAAGCAAGTTGCCTGCTGTTGCCATCAAGCGTGATTTGATCACCATGATGAAACGCACCTCTGACTATAAACGGCAAGACTATACAGAACATTATCAAGTTGACTATGCTGGTATTGATCAGCCAGGTCTTTTAAAAGCTGTTACCGCCTTTTTTGCGACCCGAAGTATCGATATTTCTTCATTAAAATCAGAGATCGACCCTGAAACAAATCATATGAGTGCCATGGTGCACATCGCGCTTAATGAAAAAATGCCGATTGAAGAATTAGAGAAAGACTTTTTTGCATTATGTGAACAAATTGACGTTCAAGGCCGTATTAGAAAAGTCACACAACACTCTTTATAAATAGGAACATAATTATGAAAACATTAACCGTTGGTGAAACTGCTCCGCTGTTTTCTTTATTGAATGAAAATGAAGAAAGCATCAACTTAGCCGATTATATTGGTAAAAAGCAGGTGTTAGTATATTTTTATCCTAAAGCCATGACACCTGGTTGTACTGTACAAGCACAAAACTTAAGAGACAGTAAAGCAGCTCTTGAAGAACACAACACGGTTGTTTTTGGTATTAGCCCTGATGCCCCTAAAAAACTAAACAAGTTCTGCCAACGTGATGAATTAAATTTCACCTTACTTTCAGATGAAGATCATCAAGTTGCTGAAGAATTTGGTGTATGGGGATTAAAAAAATTCATGGGCCGTGAATATGATGGTATTCATCGTATTAGTTTTCTTATCGGACTAGATGGCAAAATTAAACATGTTTTTGATAAATTCAAAACCAAAAACCACCATGAAGTCGTTTTAGACGTTCTTGCAAGCTAACTTGACAGCTTACTAAAGTCTTTCAAATGAGGGCAGATATCTACTGCCCTTTTTAATGTGCTTCACACCTTATTGAGGCGTAGCAAACTCAGCACTTGGCCATGCATTTAGCACTGCTTTTACCAATGTTGCTAACGGAATAGCGAAAAACACTCCCCAAAATCCCCACATACCACCAAAAATGATCACGGCAATAATAATGGTAACAGGGTGCAAATTTACCGCTTCTGAAAACAATAACGGTACTAATAAATTACCATCTAATGCCTGTATGATGGCATAAGCAATCATGACATAGCCAAAGTCCGTCGTAACACCCCATTGAAAAAGTGCAACGACCATCACCGGAAAAGTCACTAACGTTGCGCCAACGTATGGCACTAATACTGACAGCCCCACTAACACACCCAACAATAATGAATAATTTAACCCTAAAATGGTGAATGTGATCGTTGATACTGCGCCAATAATGATTATTTCAATCACTTTACCGCGAATATAATTCATAATTTGTAGGTTCATTTCATCACCCACCTGAGATGCCATACGACGTTCCTTGGGGAAAAACGACATAAAACTAGCAAATAATTCTTGTTTATCTTTAAGAAAGAAAAACACCATAATGGGTACAAGTATTAGGTAAATCATTAAGGCAACAACATCTGAAATAGAGTTCAATGATGCTTGTAAAATCAACTGTCCCCAATCTATAAACTTTTCTTTCGTAAGCGTTAATACTGATTCAATTTGATCCGCTTTAATAAACTCAGGATACCTTTCAGGTAAAGTTAATAAATATTCTTGACCATGCGCCAACATCGCTGGTACTTCTTGTAATAAATTACTACTTTGTCGCCAAATAATCGGCATTAAGCCCAGCATGGTGACAAGCGTTATCCCGACAAACAAGCAAACAACAATCACGGAAGACCATTTGCGCGAAAGTCCTAAATGCGATAAGCGATTAACCGGTAAGTCCAAGAGAAAGGCAATCGCTATTGCAACTAAAATCGGCATTAATAAACCTGATAGAAAGTAAACAGCGATAAACGCAATCAATAAAATAACCACAAGTGTGACTGCTTGAGGATCAGAGAATTTTTTTTTGTACCATTGAGAGAAGAAAGAAAACATATACTCACTTACCTGTTGTTATACGAAGCTCCGTCACCTTAATGTTAAGCTGTGACTGCTGAAAATGATAACCTTTTTGTTGAAGAAACTTTGGAATATCCGATAAAGAACTAGGATCAGATATTTGAATAACACAAACATCGTGTTTTGTTAATTTTTTTAACAAAACACGCATCTTCACTAAAGGCAATGGACACTTGTCATTTGTGCCATCGTATTGATAAATCGTCAACGTTTAAACACCAAATCACACTTTCGTTTGATTATCTTATTTGCGACAATTGATTACAATAACATATATAATATATATTTAATTAACGATATGGTTTTGATGAATGAATAATGCGCCCTTTCCCTTCGACTTGAAAACAATCAATGCGAAGAAAAAGCAACTTGCTTGGGGAGATGTGCCGCCAATTTATCAGCTAACCAGTAATGCCTTAAGCGAATTAGAAAGTATACTAACACACGGGTTTGAAAGTGCTTACCGTCAAATATTGGATAGAAACAGCTGGAATTTGTCATTATTAAAAGCTTCTCAAAATGAAAAAGGCGACATTGTTGTCAAACATAAGCCTAAAATTGCATTGCAACATGTTTACACAAAACACGATTACGAATTGCATTGTTTTCCAGTGATGAATGGTGAAAAATTAGCGGTTAGTTTGCATAAACATCCTAGGTGCCCTTTTATTCATTGGGTACCTGAAACTATGCAAATGCTATTTCGTATTAATGCTATTGTGTCTTTTATCATTTTTTCATATAAAAAAGGTGATGAAGCTGACTTAGCGTTAATTCGTTTTGCTCATAACAAAACAATGGAGTTAATTGATATTTTAACGGAATCATTTGAGGTCGTTGACGTCATAGGTTATAACATTGCTCAATTTTGCCAAGAAATTGGGCACCGAAGCCAAGTAGAAAAATGAGCGCTAATTTGAATAAAATCATCTCTTCAATGAAATCATCTCGCAGTATTCATCGTTTCTGTATAAAACCGATTTTACATTCTGCCTTAATTTCTTATGCACTTTTTAGCGCGCATTTACACGCACAAGAAAATAATCGAAATGCGTTACCAGATATAGGCGCAGCAGGGATCAGTGTTCTATCTATCGAAAAAGAACGGCAGGTTGGCGATGCAATGATGCGTCAGTTGCGAGCTACGCAACCTATTGTTCATGATCCTATTCTGAATGAATACATCAACGACCTTGGTAATCGTATGGTGCGAAATGCCAACGACGTAAATTATAGCTTCAAGTTCTTTTTTCTAAACAATCATGAATTAAACGCCTTCGCCTTTTTTGGTGGTCATATCGGTATTCATACCGGTTTATTAGCCGCCGCAGATACAGAAAGTGAACTTGCATCTGTTGTGGCGCATGAAATATCTCACGTAACCCAGCGCCATTTAGCACGTAGAATTGAAACACAGCAACAAAACCGAACATTATCAACAGCAGGATTAATTTCAGGAGTGTTATTAACGCTCATTAATCCAACCGTAGGTATGGCTGCATTAAGTACCAGTATGGCGGCTTCACAACAAGCAGCAATTAACTATACTCGAGGTAACGAAAAAGAAGCGGATCGCGTAGGTATTAGATTGCTAGTAGATAGTGGCTTTGATCCAATGGGTGCACCTAATTTTTTTGGTAAAATGGCTGAAACATATCGTTATACGAGCAAGCCGCCTGCAATGTTACTCACTCATCCTTTACCTGAATCTCGTATTTCTGATGCACGCGTGAGAGCACAAAACTATAATACCCGTAACGTCAGACCTAGTTTAGCTTTCCACCTAGCAAAAGCACGAATAGAAGCGCGCTATCAAGGTGAAGCGAAGAATAATATTTTGACATTCAAAAAACGAATAAATAAAAAACAATATGCCTTCAAAGCCGCAGCTGAATATGCTCTCGCTGTCGCTTATTTTGAAAATAAAGAGTATGAGCAATCACAACAAATATTGTTAGATTTACTCGCTGCTGATGAACATAATTTGTTTTATATTGATGTATTAACGGATATTTATATCAACACCAAAAATTTTGACGCTGCACTTGAAATGTTAAGCAAATTAAACAAGCTCATGCCAAATAACCAAGTTGTTGCACTTAATTATAGTAATGCGCTTATTGAAGCTGAAAAATACGCAGAAGCTGAAACACTTTTAGAAGACTATTTAATTTTACAACCTGACAGTTACATTGCCTACGATTTGTTAGTCACGGTTTACCGAAAACAAAAGAAAATGGCAATGATGCATGCAGCAAAAGCTGAAATCATTGCTTTATTAGGCGGCTTTTCACGTGCAGTTGATGAACTGCAAACAGGCTATAATTTCGCTGATGAGTCACCATTGATTAGAAAGCGCATTAAAGCCAGAATTTTACAATTTCAATCTCAAGAAGAAAAACTTAAACGCTTAAGCAAATAGGACAAATATGTTAACCATTTATCACAACCCAAGATGCTCAAAAAGCCGTCAAACATTGCAATTATTGGAAGAAAACAATGCTGAAATCAACGTTATTGAGTATTTAAAAACACCACTTAATGAGTCAGAGATTCAAGGTTTAATGACAAAATTAGGTGTTTCAGCCATTGGAATGATGCGAACAAAAGAAACTGAATTTAAAGAACAACATTTGAAAGATGCCGATGAACAAACATTAATAGCTGCCATGGCAAATACCCCTAAATTAATAGAACGCCCTATTGTCGTTAATCAAAACAAAGCAGTGATTGGTCGTCCTCCTGAAAATGTTTTAGCCATTTTATAAGTCACCATAGATGAAGCAGTACTTTTCAACCCAACAACATAAAAAAATAGCCCTAACAGGCTATTTTTCGTTATTAATTTATATACCACTCTGGTTATTATGGTTAAATCCTTCAGATGAACTTTCACCAACACTTAGCTTATTATTTTTTTGGCTCCCATTATTGTTTCCGCTTCGAGGATTACTGAAAGGAAACCCCTACACCTTTGCTTGGTCAAACTTTATTGTCATGTGGTACTTTCTACATGGCCTGACGACTCTTTGGGTATCAACCAGCGACTTTTGGTGGGCTATTATTGAACTAACCTTTGCCACTATGATGTTTATCTCTGGCACCTACTTTGCGAAATATCGCGGGCAAGAACTCGGTCTTAGTATTCGTAAGAAAAAAGATACAGATCAGGCTGATTAAATGAAACATTAGCAATTAACAGTATATTAACAAGTGTGTTAGTATTTTCCGGCTAAATTTAACAAACATATGAAGTATTAAACGATGAAAAAAACTCTTATTACAATATCGTTAGGGCTCGCCCTTTCCGCATGTGGCGGCGGTGGTTCCTCATCAACAAAAGCACCAACAACACCTATCACACCACCGGTAAATAGTACATCGGCAGAGGTTGTACAAGCAGAACAAACAGTAGCACTAGGTCAATCCACTGAATTAGTACTGTTAGCACCTGGTAGCACGATCAGTGATATTCAATGGCAGCAAACGGCAGGTGATACCCTTGAAGTTTATGCTACCACCAGTAAGGTTATTGGCTTTACACCAACGGTTGCGGGTGATTATAGCTTTGAAATCACCTTTAACGAAAATGGTCAACAACAGTCATTAACTAAAGAGTTTACCGTAACAAGTGATGTAGCTGCATTAACTGCTCGACTTGGTCATGCGGTAGTTGAAGGTAATAGCGTTTCATTAATCTCATACGCACCTCAATTAATTGATTTAACTGAGCAAGAGCAAGCAAGTTTATCGTGGACCAAAACTCAGGGTCCAGATGTAGAATTTACTGCTGAAAGCACTGATGGCAAAGTTGCCGTTTTTTTTGATGCTCCTAACGTAAGCGAAGACACCCTGTTAACTTTCACCGTATCGGGTACGCTTAACGGTGAATCAGTTTCTGATGATATATCAATATTAGTTGAAAGCAGTACTACTGTCCTTGGGGAAAGAAATTACGTTCCATTTGATGAACGTATCGCTGATGTATTCTTATACAACGAAAATTCACCTGCGGGTCAAAAGCTCATTGATTGTGTGTATTCAAACAAAGCGACTTACAGCAACTCATGTAACTTTAACCAAACGCCATTAATAGCGCATATTTCTGAAACACCAACTGTTGACGAAATTATGGATCGTGTGGTGGTTTCACACCAATGGATGGGCGATCAATTTAAAAAGTTCCTTGAACAGTATGATGAACACGATGACTTTAAAAACTTGTTAAGAGCCACCACCGCAGTTGTGCTTTCTTATGATATTCGCCCGTCATTTTACCATCCATATACTGGCGCCATTTATCTTGACCCAAGTGATTTATGGGAAACACCCACACAACGTGACACGATAAACCAAGCCCCTGATTTTCGCGCGGGCTTTGGTAGCGAATTGCAGTTTGAAATTCCATGGCGCTATGTAAAAGATAACGAATATGCTAGTTATTACTACCCTCTTCGCTTTAGAAGTACTCGCTCAATGAAAAATGCTGAGTACGATTTTGCTTCATTGCTCTACCATGAACTTGCTCATGCCAATGATTACTTCCCATCTACGAGTTGGGATGAATTAAACGAAAGCAATACTACTTTCTTAACGTTAGTAAACCGACTTTTTACTGATCAAGAAATTCAATCTGACGATTTACAACGAGCATTACCGTTAGACCAGGGTTGGGCGACAGGTGGGCAAAATGAAATGACGAAACTTGGTCAAGTCCGCTTCCAAGATCCAACATTAATTACTGAGCAACAAAAAGCCTACACCATGGAAGATGTTGCCAACCTGTTTAAAACAGAAGGTGCACCGCAATTTTACAGCTATAGTTCAACACGTGAAGATTATGCCATTTTATTCGATGGTTTTATGATGAAAGTACGCTACGGTGTAGATCGTGATGTTGCTGTAAGCGACCAAGACTATGATGATATTGTATGGGGCCAACGTGGCCGTGAAGGCGAAACACAAATAAAGCCGCGCGTGCAATTTGTTACTGAGCGTATTATTCCTGAATTTGCAACAGAAGCAGCAGATTTTCTTGCAAATATGCCAGCAGCAACACCGTTAGATCCATCTAAAAGCTGGTCAGAAAATATCAATATTTCAGAAGGTGCTACCATTAACGCACACTCTTTAGCGGGGCAATTAGCCACTAAAGCTAAACAAATTGATACTAGGTTGATCCCAAAAGATGGAGAAAAGCGCCACGGTAAAGGCCGTAAATTCGTTTACTAAGCTTAACGGTTAAGTAACACTTCTTTAATAAAGGGAATAGTGATACGTCGCTGTTCCCTTATTGACGCTTTATCAAGGGTATCTAATGCGGCCAATAAGCTGGTCATATCACGGTTTATTCTTGCCAATAAGAATCGCCCTACTTCTTCACTAATATATAAACCACGTTGCTGCCCTCGACATTGTAAGGCTTCAAGCTTTTCATCGTCATTCAAAGGTTTTATTTGTAACACATGGCCCCAACTCAACCGAGAAATTAAATCAGGTAAAGTCAAGCCTAATTCATTTACCCCTTTATCACCTGAAATTATAATACGTTTATCGTATTCTATAACCCGGTTATACAAATCAAAAACCGCTTGCTGCCATTGTATATCTTGATTAATGCATTGAATATCATCCAAGCAAATCACATCAATGTTTTCTAAACCCTGTAGCATTTCAGGTGATAACTGTTCTTTCTCAGTAAAAGAAAGACAAACCGACGATAAGTTCACACTTTGCGCAAAAGCACAGCAAGCATGCAATAAATGCGATTTTCCAACATCATTAAGGCCAAACAAATAAGTACTATGGATACTTGAATCAATTAACTGTTCTTGTGCAATAAAGCTTGAAAGTAATCTCGTTGCAGGCTCATTAATCGATGATCGATAACTCTCAAACGTTTCGTCGTCAGGTAATTGTACCGATAACGAAAGTTGTGGCGTTGGGCTCAAAGCGACTCCCAATAAAACAAAGGGGTACCTTGCAATGAAGTAGGATCTAACGGATCAGCATATCGTTTCAGCGACTTATTTAACTTAAGTGCGGCCAAAAAGGCTTGCTCTGACCCTAATAATGATAAACTGAAGCGTCGCTCATTACCCTGTGCTTTAACTAGCTTCACCGCTTTAACAGCAGAAAGTTGCGATAAAAACTGAGTAACCTCAACATACTTAGCCAAGCTATCAACATTAGCGACATCTATCACATAATCTAAATTCATATCTGTAGTGACGGCGTAACGTTTTGCCACCATATCACTAATCTGACTTAACGTTTCAGCTAAAAGTGTTTGTTTGTTTTGACCATAAACACGCTCACCAAAATGCGGAAGTTGATCAGTATTCAACATTGATAAAAAGCTCCAATCTAGCGCCACAGTTGGTTGACAATCATCGCTACAATTGTTGCCAAGTGATAGTTGTTCTTCTGACAACAAACTGTTATCAGATAAACGAACCACCACAATTGCCTCGGGTTGATAACGCATTGAAGCGCGCACAATTGGTCGAGTAAATCGCCCCCAAAGTTCATATGTTGTAATTTGGTTACTATCAAGTAAGTCCATTATGGGCAAGGTAAAAGGCAAACCTCTATTATCTTCAACCGCCTTTACAACATCATTAATCGGGTTATCAATGTCGGCACTAATGATATTTCGGGTTAACTGTTGTTCTTCAATTACCCATAACACAATTTGCGGTCGTAAACTCCCCCATATAGGCAAGTTAGCCCCAACAAATAATTGATTAATTTTACTTTCATCGAAGGTAACAACCAACAAACTTTTATCGTTTTTACGCTCATAACGAAAATTATTCACAAAAGATTGATAACGAGCTCGTTGCTGTTTAATTGTTGGGTTTTGTAAGATATCCGTTTGACCACTAATTTTAACCAATACGATATCTAATGCCTTTTTAAATGCAGCATTCCTTGCTTGTACGCTTTGATTCGATACTTCAACACGGGCTAAATACAGATCTTTTACTTCTACAGCATTAACGTGCTTAACGATTATTGCATTGAACAACATCACTAAAAAAAACGGTACACAGCGCATAGTAAAGCCAACAAAAATTTGTTTCATAACCATTATGTTACCACAAGAAATTGTCGCTAAAAATCGATAAATATCGCAAAGAAAAAAATAATTCATTGAAAAGATTCTCAGGGCGCTTTTGCACTGGTAGAATATGCGCTCTTTATCTCTGCTCGATGCAGCAGGCAATATCAAACGGTTATAAATGAGGTTTCTCCCGTGAGTGAAGAAAAACAGTCACTAAGTTATAAAGATGCTGGTGTGGATATCGATGCAGGTAATGCGCTAGTTGAAAATATTAAAGGTGCGGTAAAACGTACCACTCGTCCAGAAGTGATGGGTGGCTTAGGTGGCTTTGGCTCTGTTTGCCAACTTCCTAGCGGTTACAAAGAGCCTGTGCTTGTAGCAGGTACAGACGGCGTAGGCACTAAACTTCGTTTAGCGATAGACCTAAACAAGCATGACACCGTGGGTATTGATTTAGTGGCAATGTGTGTAAACGATTTAATCGTACAAGGCGCGGAGCCATTATTCTTCTTAGATTACTATGCAACAGCCAAACTAGATGTTGACGTTGCATCATCTGTGGTTAGTGGTATTGCAGAAGGATGTGTTCAATCCAACTGTGCACTAGTTGGCGGTGAAACAGCCGAGATGCCAGGAATGTACCATAAGGGCGATTACGACATTGCCGGTTTCTGTGTTGGTGTTGCTGAAAAATCACGCTTACTTGATGGCAGTAAAGTTGCTGCTGGTGATCAACTCATTGCTTTAGGCTCCACTGGCGCGCACTCCAATGGTTACTCACTCATTCGTAAAGTATTAGAAGTGAATAACACCGATACCAATGAACTATTAGATGGTAAATCAATCGCTGAACGTTTATTAGCACCAACCAAAATTTATGTGAAATCAGTACTAGAACTTCTAAAAACAGTTGACGTACATGCCTTATCACACATTACTGGCGGTGGCTTTTGGGAGAATATCCCTCGGGTATTACCAGATAACGCACAAGCAATAATTAATGGTAATAGCTGGGAATGGCCAGTCATCTTTAACTGGTTACAAGAAAACGGTAATATCACACAACATGAAATGTATCGCACGTTTAACTGTGGTGTAGGCATGATCATCGTAGTGCCAGCAGATCAAGTTGATAACAGTTTAGCGATATTACAAGAACAAGGCGAAAATGCTTGGCATATTGGTGAAATAGCGACACTAAGCCAAGGTGATGAGCAAGTTGTGATCAATCAGGACTAATGCATCAATGACCTCTCGAATTCTTGTACTCATTTCGGGTAGTGGTTCTAACTTGCAGGCAATTATTGATGCCTGCAAGTCACCAGAATATCCAGGACAAGTTGTTGGTGTTATCTCTAATGTTGCCGATGCGTACGGCATTACCAGAGCCGCCAATGAAAATATCGATCATAGTATATTATCTCACCGTGATTTTTCTTCGCGAGAAGAATATGACAGTGCATTAATTAAGCTTATTGACAGTTACCAAGCAGATGTGATTGTATTAGCTGGTTTTATGCGAATTCTTACAGAAACATTTGTTAATACTTTCGCAGGAAAATTATTGAACATCCACCCTTCTTTA
This sequence comes from Thalassotalea sp. PP2-459, assembly GCF_001913705.1. GTDB lineage: Bacteria > Pseudomonadota > Gammaproteobacteria > Enterobacterales > Alteromonadaceae > Thalassotalea_C > Thalassotalea_C hakodatensis. The sequence goes on from NZ_MKQD01000028.1 coordinate 35,860, forward strand.
TTGCCTAAGTATCAAGGATTAAATACGCACCAAAAAGCAATAGAGGCTGGTGACACAACGCACGGCGTTAGTGTACATTTTGTCACAGAAGAATTAGACGGTGGCCCCGTAATTTTACAGGCAAAAGTGCCTGTATTTGAAACAGATACTGTGCAAGTGTTAGCAAGCAGAGTGCACGAGCAAGAGCATCGTATATACCCTTTAGTAATAAAGTGGTTCTGCTCAGGAAGGTTAAAAATGCAAGGAGATGCAGTAATATTAGACGGTGAAGTATTACCTGCTAGTGGATACGCTAGCGAATAATAATTAAAATATAGAGGTAAGTATGATTAAAACGCTATGCTTAGCAACAACCATGTTATTTTCTTTATCAACATTCGGTGAGCAAGTTGTTAACGAGACTAAAAACAATGAAAGTATAGCTATATCCCCCTTTACTGCAGAATACAGTATTCTTCACAAATCATCTCCAGTGGGAAAAGGCAGTCGTTCATTAAAAGCGCTCGACAATGGTTTATTTGAATATAGTTATCAAACAAAGATTGAATGGTTAATCTTTTCTGATGAACGTGAAGAACGCTCGATATTAACAGTAAATAAACATCATGTTACTCCGCTTGAATATCATTATGAGCGTTCAGGTACTGGCAGAGATAAGTCATATTTCTGGACGTTCGATATTGCCGAGAATAAAGCAACCGATGAAAAAAATAATCAACTACATAACATTACGTTCCCTGAAAATATTCAAGATAAGCTGAGTTATCATTTACAGACGCGTTTACAGCTAAAAGAAAGTCCCGATCAGAAAGTATTTGTATACCCCGTTATTTCCACTTCTGGAAGTATTAAAAATTATGTTTATCAATACGATGGTACTGAAGAGTTAATGCTTCCTTATGGCAATTTACAAACAATAAGGTTAAAGCGTGAGGTCGTTGAGAAAAAGCGCATTACTTATGCTTGGTTCGCGCCTGAACTTGATTACGCATTAGTGAAATTATACCAATCAAAATCAGGAGCTGAGCAATTTGAAGCTCAGCTGACAAACTTCACTAAACAGTAAGACCATTCCTTAGTCAGTATTTTTTATCAAGGTTGGAGTCTGTCCCTTTAAAATAGGCTCCCCTAATTTAAATAACAACCATTCACCTGCTTGCATTTTATGCCAACGTTCATCACCCGTTAATGGTTGTGTTGCGATCACAGTGACAACATCATTTGCTGTGGTAACCTGTTGAAAGTCAACCGTCATTTCTGCATCAATCAAATTTGCTTCGCCAAAGGGTGCTCGACGAGTAATCCAATGTAAGTTATTGGAACAGTATGAAAATAAGCAATCACCGTTAGATAACAATAAATTGAATACGCCCAATCGGTTTATTTTCTCACTCAGTGTTGCAATATAAGCAAATAGCGCTTCATCATCTGGCTCTTCAATACCAAAGTGCAAATGAATTTGATCCAGTATCCAACAAAAGGCATGTTCACTGTCTGTAGTACCCACCGGCAGGTGATATTTTACAGGTAATGTTTCTTGAAAGTCTTTCAATTGCCCGTTATGCGCATATGTCCAATGTTTTCCCCACATGTGCCGCGTAAATGGGTGGGTATTTTCTAAACATACAGCGCCAGAATTTGCTTGCCTTATATGACAAATAACCGCTTCACTTTTAATCGGGTATTCTGTCACCAACGTAGCAATTGGAGATTGAGCACTTGGTAACGGATCTTTAAAGCTTCGGCAGCCTTTACCTTCATAAAAGGTAATACCCCAACCATCCTTATGAGGACCTGTATTACCTCCTCGTTGCATTAAACCACTAAAGCTAAAGCAAATATCGGTTGGGACATTCGCACTCATCGCTAGTAACTCACACATAATATTAATAAATCAATAAGATAACTTAATAAAGATTATAACACTGCAAAGCAAAAATTTACCGCTATATTATAAAAGAAAGCATTGAAAATAGTTAAGAAGCGATCTATGCTTACTTAGTGGTCAGACCTCTAAATTATATAAAGGTGTAATGTGGAATTATTAACTTGGTTTATTTGCGCAATCGCCCTAACAGGCTTCATGGCGTACAATCGTGCCTCACTCTCAACCTATACACTGTCGTTTGCAATTTTGATGGCATTAGGGACAGTTTTTCAAGTAGTGTCATTTTTCGGTTGGCTTTTATTTGTCATCATCGCACTACCTTTCAATATTCGTGATTTTCGGAAAACATATATCAGTCAACCACTGCTAACAATGTTTCAGAAAATCATGCCTGAAATGTCGCGAACAGAAAAAGAAGCGATAGATGCAGGTACAACGTGGTTTGAAGCGGATTTATTTCGCGGAAATCCAGATTGGCAAAAGTTGCACAATTACCCTGCCCCTCGCTTAACAGCCGAAGAACAAGCGTTTTTAGACGGCCCTGTTGAAGAGGTATGTAAAATGGTTGACGACTGGGAGACAACTCACGACCGCGCTGATATGTCTCCTGAAGTTTGGCAATATTTAAAAGACAATAAGTTTTTTGCCATGATCATTAAAAAAGAATATGGCGGCCTGGCTTTCAGTGCTTTTGCGCAATCTCGCGTGTTACAAAAACTTTCTGGGGCAAGTACTGTACTTGCCAGCACAGTAGGTGTACCAAATTCTTTAGGTCCCGGCGAATTACTACAGCACTATGGAACAAAAGAACAACAAGATCATTACTTACCAAGATTGGTTAAAGGCGATGAAATTCCGTGTTTTGCTTTAACCAGCCCAGAAGCTGGTTCAGATGCTGGTGCAATCCCTGATTATGGTATCGTTTGTAAGGGTGAATTTAACGGTGAAGAAGTGTTAGGTATGAAACTAACATGGAATAAACGTTATATTACGTTAGCGCCTGTTGCCACCGTGCTAGGCCTGGCATTCAAACTTCAAGATCCTGATGGGCTTCTTGGAGAGACAAAAGATTTAGGCATTACCTGTGCATTAATCCCTACAGATATAGATGGTGTGGATGTTGGCAGACGCCATTTCCCACTAAATGTTCCTTTCCAAAACGGTCCAACTAAAGGTAAAGATGTTTTTGTACCACTTGATTTTATCATTGGTGGTCCCAAAATGGCTGGCCAAGGTTGGAGAATGTTAGTGGAGTGTTTATCTGTTGGTCGTGCAATAACATTGCCGTCGAACAGTGCTGGTGGCATCAAATCTATCGCACTTGCCACAGGAGCGTATAGTCGTATTCGTCGACAATTTAAATTGCCAATCGGCAAAATGGAAGGTGTAGAAGAAGCGCTAGCAAGAATTGGCGGTAATGCTTATTTAATGGATGCCGTAACAACCATGAGTACAGGTGCTATTGATCTTGGTGAAAAACCATCCGTTATTTCGGCAATAGCTAAATATCATTTAACAGAAAAAATGCGCAGTTGTGTGACTGACGCCATGGACATTCATGGCGGGAAAGGCATTTGCATGGGGCCAAATAACTATTTAGCACGTGGCTATCAAGGTGCTCCTGTTGCTATTACTGTAGAAGGCGCCAATATTTTAACGCGCAGCATGATTATTTATGGCCAAGGTGCAATTCGTTGTCACCCTTATGTACTTGCTGAATTAGGCGCTGCGAATAACCCTGATCCAAAAGAAGCACTTGAGCAATTCGATCACGCTTTATTTGGTCATATTGGTTTTGCTATGAGCAACATTGTTCGCACTAAATGGTTAGCATTTACTGGCGCACGTTTTACCAACGCACCTTTTAATGATCATACTCGTCGCTACTATCAATTAATGCAACGCTTCAGCGCCAATTTAGCCATGTTATCTGATATTGCAATGTTAACGCTTGGCGGTGACTTAAAACGTAAAGAACGCATCTCTGCACGATTAGGCGACATTTTAAGTTATCTTTATCTTGCTAGTGCAAGCTTAAAACGCTTCAATGATCAAGGCCGTCAACAGGGTGATATTCCTTTAGTTAATTGGGCAGTAGAAGATAGCTTATATCGTGCACAGCAAGCAATTGATGAACTAATCAGTAACTTTCCAAACAAAGTGGTTGCCGTTGCTTTACGCTTAATGATTTTCCCGTTTGGTACGTGGTTAACTAAACCTTCTGATCTTACTGATCATCAGGTTGCTAGACTTTTACAGACGCCAAGTGAAGCAAGAGATCGATTAGGTGCTGGCCAATACCTTACCGATGATGGCGCCAATAACTTCGGTGCACTAGAAAGTGCCCTAAGCTTATTAATTGCGTGTGAACCTATTTATGACAAAGTTTGTAAAGCACTCAATGAAAAACTACCTTTCTATTACTTAGATAAGGTGGCAGAAAAAGGCTTAGCAGAAAAAGCGATTTCTCAAGAAGAAGCAGACATGTTGGTCAATGCTGAAAAAAGAAGGCTACAAGTGATCAACGTCGACGATTTTGATCATAATGAACTCGTTTCAGGTACCTTTGCTAAAAGTGAATCATGAAATCACTCAACACTTAAATAAGATTGTTGTATAGCATTAGAGCAACAATGGTAAAAAGCCTAATTTAGCAATGCGCTATTTTAGGCTTTTTTTGTCTCTGTAATCTCTGTGTGATCCTAAAAATCAATACCCAAGTCGATAAAAAGCCAGTAGAATAAAGCGAAGTAGTGGTTACTATAAATTTTGTAAGATGTTGTCATTTCTACCTTCTTTTTTCTTAATGCCGATAAGTTTTTCACTTTTTTGTTTAAATTTGGCGTTATGTGGCTCATTTGTTTTTCTTGGTGGGGTCTGTAAATTATTACTGCCTTTTTCCGCTTTTCACCGTGCTTTAGTGCACCCAATGAATTTTTTCTATCGTTTATGGGCACTTAACAATTACCTGCTCATCATTATCTTTAATCGCGTTTCTTGGACAATAAAGGGCGACGCAGCACTGAATAAAAAGGCTTGGTATTTGCTAATTGCCAATCATCAAAGTTGGTTAGACATCTTTATTCTTTCACACTTTGCCCGAACACGGATTCCGGCCCCAAAATATTTTCTAAAAAATTCATTAAAGAAAGTGCCATTCGTTGGCATGGCCTGCTGGGCACTTGATATGCCATTTATGAAAAGGTATAGCAAAAGCTATATTAAAAAACATCCACATCTTATCGGTAAAGACATAGCGACAACTAAACAATCTTGTGAAAAGTTCAAACACCAACCTACGACAATTATAAACTTTGTTGAAGGTACACGCTTTACCAAAGAAAAACATCTAAGACAAAAAAACAACTTTAAGCATTTACTTACCCCTAAACCCAGCGGCATTGCATTTACTGTTCAAGCCATGGGTGAGCAATTTGATAAAGTATTATTGGTCTCATTGATTTACCCTCAAAATCCAGGACATATTATGAAAGATACACTTCAAGGAAAGTTAAAAGAGGTGATTATCGATATTGAACAAATTAATCGCAACGAATTATTACAAGGCGACTATAATAACGATGTAAACTACAAACGTAACTTTCATCGATGGCTAACACAACTTTGGCATCTAAGCGACATAAAAATTAACAAATATTTGACAAGGTAAGCGCTTCCAAGGCTACGGTTTCATTGAACTAAGACACAAAAAACGTTAATTTATTGTTACATGAATTACACTGGATGGTCTAATGTCGCAAACACAGGAACACATCGTTGTTAAACGCCGCTCAAAGGGTGAATTAACACGTCTAAAAATACTTAATTCAGCTATTGAAGTATTGGCAGAAAACGGTATAAAGGGAACGACTCATCGCGCGATTGCAAACCAAGCACAACTTCAACTTTCCCTGACAACGTATTATTTTAAAGACATACAGCAATTAGTGCATGAAGCCTTTTTACTTAGCTCAAACCGCACTATTGAGATAGCAACAAATGCTTGGCAAACAGTCTTTGAGCTATTAGATAGCTACACGAAAACACGATTGAAAAACATGTCTGTTCGACGCGAACTTGCCACAACACTGTCAACCATAGCCTGCAATTATCTCGTTAATAAAATTAAAGAAAACCCGATAGATTTAGCGGTTGAGCAGTTTATGTTTACCGAGGTTCAGGTGTCGCCTGAATTACAACAGTTAGCCGCCACGCATAGAACTGCACTAATGGCCCCTTTTGAGAAGTTATGTACTTACTTCTCGCCAGAAACATCAACAATTGATGCCGATATAATGCTCACGGTTTTCACACAACTAGAATATCGTAACCTTGTTGATCCTTCAGCGGTAAACACTGCGTATATCTATAGTGTTGTAGAGCGATTAATTATGGCAGTTCTACGTGTTAAAAGAAAATAAATCAACACGATTATCTTTGTACAATCGTTCAAAAAAGAAGTAAAGTGTTCTTCTACTATTTTTAGTTTTCGACAGAGGATTTCGTGACTTTTAAACAACTTGTAGCAGATCAAAAGACATATTTTAATACGCTTGTCACTCGTGATATTCAATGGCGTAAAACTCAATTACGTCAAATCAATAAAATGGTTCAAGAAAATGAGCAACGTTTTTTAGATGTCTTATCTGAAGATCTTGGTAAGCCGTCCTTAGAAAGCTGGATGACAGAAGTTTCTTACGTTGCTGGTGACGTTGATCATGTCATTAAACGGTTGAACAAATGGTCAAAGAAGCGAAGAGTATCAACGCCGATTGTTGCACAACCAGGCCGTTCATACATTCAGCCAGAGCCTTTAGGTAGCGTTTTAATTATTGGTGCATGGAACTACCCTGTACAGCTTGTACTAGCTCCACTTGTTGCAGCAATTTCTGCGGGTAATTGTGCGATAATCAAACCTTCAGAGCTTGCACCGGCAACCTCTGCATTACTCGCTTCACTTGTTCCACAATATTTAGACAGTAATGCTATTTCAGTTGTTGAAGGCGCTGTTGACGAAACTACCGCATTACTCGCACTTCCATTTGATCATATTATGTACACAGGTAATGGACAAGTTGCTCGAATAATCATGACTGCCGCAGCCAAAAACCTGACACCCGTTACCTTAGAATTAGGTGGTAAAAGCCCTGTTTTCGTTGATCGAAGTGCTGATATCAACATCAGTGCACAGCGTATTGCATGGGGTAAGTGGCTGAATGCAGGACAAACTTGTATTGCTCCAGATTATGTCATGGTTGAGCATTCTTTATTGCCAGCATTCATTACAGCGCTAAAAAAACAACTTCAAACTATGTTTGGCACAAATCCTAAAGTGAGTAAGTCTTACGGACGCATTGTTAATCAACGACACTGTGAAAGAATTGCGAGTTATCTCACCAGTGGTGACATTGTTCATGGTGGCGATATTGACATTGATGAACGATACATTTCACCAACGATTGTCGTTGATCCCGACTTAGATAGCCCTTTAATGACGGAAGAAATCTTTGGTGCGATATTACCTATTATTACTGTGCAAAATTTCGAGGCAGCAAAAGCAACGGTAGTGACAAGAGACAAACCATTAGCCGCGTATTTATTTACCCGCGATAAAACTCAGGAACAACAATGGTTAAACGAGATCAGTAGCGGCAGTTTATGCGTAAATGATGTGATAATGTTTAACGCCGTGCCAGATCTGCCATTTGGTGGTGTAGGTCCTAGCGGAATGGGACAATACAGTGGTAAGGCGGGGTTTGATAACTTCAGCCACTTAAAGTCGGTATTAAAACGTCCGTTCTTAAAAGATTTACCTGTTCGTTTCGCGCCATTTACTGCTTTAAAGTTTAAGCTGTTAAAGCTTATTAGGCACTTGTAGACTTTCATTCTACCGCTTCATTATTTAATCGGAATAGTTAACCATAACCAGACAGTAAAAAAGCGCCTAAGGCGCTTTTATTTTAATGGTAATATATCAACTCACCATCTTTACAATAACTCTTGATCTAACTGCATTAACGATTTTGGATCTGACATCATCGTTGCCGCAAGTGACTTAGTTCTTGGTAAAATACGCTCAAAGTAGAACTCTGCTGTTTTGATTTTTGCACGGTAAAAGTCTCTGTTATCTACCTCTCCTGCAAGTTTTTCATAAGCAGACTGTGCCATTTGTGCCCAGAAGTATGCCATGACGATGTACCCAGAATACATTAAATAATCTACTGATGCTGAACCAACAAAATCACGATCTTTCTTTGCTTTCAACGAAAGCCTAAGCGTATATTGTTGCCAATTAGCTACCGCTTTAGTTAACGGCCAGATAAATTTATTCATTTGACGTTTATGAGGATTACTTGAAAGCATACTTTTATCTTTACACCAACCCAACACTTCCATTGAAAAACTTTTCAATGATTTACCTCGGCTCAATAAAATTTTACGTCCGAGTAAGTCAAGCGCTTGTATTCCTGTGGTCCCTTCATATAGAGTGGCTATTCTAACATCTCGAACAATTTGCTCCATACCCCACTCTTTTATATAGCCGTGACCACCAAATACTTGTACGCCTAAATTCGCACTTTCTACACCAACTTCTGTTAAGAACGCTTTCAAAATTGGTGTGATAAAACCAAGTCTGTAGTCTGCACGTTTGCGTGCTTTCTCGTCTTTAGCATGCTCTATTTCATCAGCAAGTTTCGCTGCATAATAGATCATCGCACGACCACCTTCAGCAAACGCTTTTTGGGTCATCAGCATTTTCCGTACATCAGGATGTACAATAATGGGGTCTGCTACTTTGTCTGGCGCTTTTTTACCAGAAAGCGAGCGCATTGATAAACGCTCTTTTGCATACATTAAGGCATTTTGATATGAAAGCTCTGTGGCACACACGCCCTGTAATGCGGTACCTATTCGTGCAGTATTCATAAAGGTAAACATACATTCCAAACCTTTATTAGCAGGACCGATCAGCTCTCCTTTAGCACCATCAAAATTAAGTACAGCCGTCGCGCTACCTTTAATACCCATTTTGTCTTCTATAGAGCCACATTCAACAGCATTTCTATCGGTGATTTCACCTGAGTCACTGATGTTCATTTTAGGCACGATGAATAATGAAATACCTTTGGTACCAGCAGGAGCATCAGGTAAACGCGCTAAAACAATATGCACGATGTTTTCAGTCAGATCATGTTCACCTGCAGAAATGAAAATCTTTGTTCCTGTGATTGCATAAGTGCCATCGTCATTAGGGATAGCTTTCGTTTTCACTTGACCTAAGTCAGTACCACATTGCGGCTCGGTTAAGCACATAGTGCCGGTCCAAACTCCTTCTGTTAGCCGTGTAAGGTACGTTTCTTTTTGTTTATCACTACCATGAATATCAATCGTATTCATAGCGCCATGACTAAGACCGGGATACATAGCCCACGACCAATTCGCAGTGCCCATCATTTCTGATTTAATCATACCCATTGAAGGAGGCAAACCTTGCCCGCCGTACTCAGTGCCATGAGATAACGACTGCCAACCACCTGCAACATATTGATCGTATGCTTCTTTAAATCCTTTCGGCGTTTTTACTGCTCCGTTATCAAATCGACAACCTTCTTTATCGCCAGATTGATTTATCGGTAATAGCTCTTGTTCACAAAATTTCGCGCACTCTTCAAAAATCGCATCAACAAGATCCGGAGTCGCTTCTTCAAACTCTGGAAATTTTTCATAATGAGGATAAAAGCTTAAAACGTCTTCAAATAAAAATTTTATGTCTGTAATTGGTGCTTTATATGTCAGCATAAAAGCTCTCCATTCTGGTATGACCTGTTATAATTATCTCAATACTAGATAACTCTACGACATAAATCAACTGGTCTTACCTCTATATTTGCTAACCAGCAACTTTAACCAATTAAAGCATAGCAGTAATTGGGCTAAAATTAACACCAATTCGCATAAAGATTAAGCCAGTTCAGAGCGATGTCAGAGGTGGGAGAATAAGCGAAACGCGTGCAGGTATAGTTGTTCTACATCAAACACGTTTTGCGCAATTATCGCGCCTCTAACACGCTCCCAAAGGGCGATTTTAAACGCTTCATAGCCTGTGTTGTTGATTTTAACAAGGACGCTACAAGGATGTAGCTTATTAGAGAACGCAGGAGCACGTTCTCCTGAATAA